>CANRAD010000040.1 GCA_947628505.1 uncultured Clostridia bacterium | reverse complement strand
TGTTTTAAAGTGCTGTTCCAGAAAAAAGTTTGATATTTTCGATTTAAAACTTGACTTTTTGTATATAATAGTATATAATAAAGAAAAGGAGTGAGAGCCAATGTTATGCCAATTCTCATTTGAAAACTTCAAATCCTATCGAGGTGAAACTACCTTTGACTTTCAGGCAGAAGCGTTTTCAGAATTTGAAGACACTCTTCTCACAACGGAAAAAGGAAGCAATTTACTCCCGGTGAGTGCGATATATGGCACAAATGGCGGTGGAAAGACTAACTTACTGCAAGCGTTTTCGTGTTTGCTTTCACTTGTAGTAAAGCCAATCAGAGGGTTAGAGAAAAATCGTCAGGAGATTATCATGCAGCAATATGTAGCTTGTACGCCATTTTTGATGGATGATGTGTCGGACAAGCAACCAACATCATTCCGTGTGTTTTTCAGAGTCCACAACTGTGAGTATCAATATTCCCTTTCTCTGAGAGATTCAATTGAATATGAATCTTTATATTGGAAGAAATTGGGAGCAAGGAAAACAGGGAAAGTATTTGAAAGAGATAATCAAGGTATTACACTTGGGGATAGTTTCAAAAAATCCCACATCAATCTGGATGTCAATCCCAAAATGCCATATCTTACCTTTCTTGCTATTAACTATAACTTGCCGGTTATCACAGAAGTGCAGGATTGGTTTGAATCCTGTATTGTATTGAACTATGCAAACATAGATACAGAACGATATATCATGCTTTCAAAAGATGGAAGTGTAGAAAAAAGAATTGTAAGTGCTTTGAACGACATGGGTATAGCCATAACAGGGTATCGTTTTGATAAAGAGACGAAGATAATTTACACGCAAAGAACAATTGATGGTAAAGTATTTGAATTGCCGTTTTCAGAAGAATCTGAGGGAACAAAAAAGCTGATTGTAGCCTTGCCAATTTTCATTCTCGCTTTGCAGGAAGGCAGAATGATTGCTGTAGATGAATTAGATGCCAAACTTCACCCAAAGCTTTTGCGATATATCATTATGTTATTCAAGAATCCGGAAGCAAATCAGCATGGAGCGCAGTTGCTGTTTACTTCGCACGACATGAGTACCATGAAAAATACGGTGTTTCGCCGTGACGAAATATGGTTTGCTACTGAAAACGAAAACTATGAGAGTATTCTCTATTCACTTGCTGATATACGTCAGGAAAATAACAACCGAATTTCAAATACAGCTTGCTTTGATAAGCAGTATCTTGAAGGTAGGTATGGTGCAGACCCATATCTCTCTAATATGATTGGAGGAACTTGGTCGTGTCCTTGAAACCTGTCAAAAAAAGCGATTTAGGGAAAACATGGATGAACCCCAGAAAGGGGAAAAGAATACTGATTCAGCCTGAATATCACTTGATAGTAACAGAAGGGACAAAAACCGAACCCAATTATTTTAAGGCACTTCAAGATAACATCCATGAAAAATATAAAAATAGAATTCGTCTTGAAATACACGGGGAGGGCAATAATACAATAAGTCTTTTTGATAGAGCAATTCAAATTGTACGGAATAGCGGAATCACATATAAGCACGTTTGGATTGTCTATGATGTTGATGACTTTCCAGCGGATAAAATAAATAAAACAAAGGAATTGTGTAATAATATAACAGAAGAATTAAGCAAGAAAAGCGAAAATAACGATGTTGAAACATTTTATCATGCACTGTGGTCGAATGAATGTATTGAATTATGGTTTTTGCTTCATTTTGATTATTTGGAGTCTAACTTGCATAGAAGTGAATATTATCCAAAATTAACAAAATGTCTTTTAAAAATCGGACAGAATGAATACAAGAAAAATAGAAACGATATTTTTACAGTTCTTTTGCCATATTTAACGACAGCTATTAAAAATGCCAAACGTTTAGCTAATATCAATGAAGGAAAGACACCAGCAAATTCTAACCCCGGAACTACAGTTTATGAACTTTTAGAAAAATTAGAACCATATATCACTTATCCCTCAGATAAAATAAAAAAGGAGTGAGAGCCAATGTTACATCAATATGCAATTGATGATACCATACGTGAAGAAAGTTTGCCATTTAAGCGAACCATTTACCATGATGTAAAGAAGTCAATAGAAGATAACAGTGTAACTTTTATCTTGGGAGCAAGAAAAACAGGAAAAACTGTGTGTATGAAACAATTGAGGGACACAGCCCGTGAATCAAATGTCTTCGATGAGGTACTTTACGTTGACCTGAAGCTTTGTGATGACAAAGAAAGCTTTATTGATGATGTGATTGATTCTATCTACAAAGACAAGAATGCTCTGATTCTGATTGACGAAATAACATACATCCACAATGCTGACAGAGTGATTTGCAGCATTGGAGCAGCTTACGCTGAAACAGAAAATCACAATACACGAATCGTCTTTGCGGGGAGTCAATCTTTGGCATTGGATTCATGGGGGCATTCTGCATTTGCCGGGAATGCCGCTTTTATTACTGCTGATTT
>CANRAD010000039.1 GCA_947628505.1 uncultured Clostridia bacterium | reverse complement strand
ATGCTGACGGCCCGTGATACGGAGATGGATGAGATAAAGGCATTGGAATTAGGCGTTGACGATTATCTTTCAAAGCCGTTTTCTCTTGGGGTGCTGAAAGCAAGAATAAAACGGCTCCTGGACAGAAAGACGGAGCCCGCCAAACTGGTTTTCGGGGAGCTTGCGATTGATAAGAATACGTGCAGGGTTTATAAAAATGGCGAGGAGATTGTACTGAGCAGGCAGGAATATAAATTGCTGCTCTATTTGCTGGAAAACAAAAATCATGTACTTTCAAAAGAACAGATTTTAAGCCACATCTGGGATCATGAGGGAAAGTTTGTCGATCCTAATACAGTTTCCGTCAATATCAGCAGACTTCGGACTAAGGTAGAAGATAATGCCTCTGAGCCAAAGCATATTAAAACGATTCATGGAATCGGGTATATATGGAATGGAGATTAACATGATAATTACGATAGTTCTTGCCGTATTGCTCTGCCTGGCCGTGGGCTGTGGGATATATCAGAACAGAAAAACCTATCGTCGGATCGATGGCCTGTTAGATCTTGTGCTGAGCCGGGAAAAAATTGAATATTCCGATGTAAAAGAGGGAGAGTTTTCCGCGTTGGTAACGAAAGTCAAACGGATTCAGGAGGTTTTGGGAACGCAGGCGTATCGGGCGGAAGAAGAAAAGGAACAGGTGAAGCGTCTGGTATCCAATATGTCTCACCAACTGAAAACACCGCTGGCGAATCTTTCCGTTTATGCGGAAATTATAAATGGAGAAGCGGCGGACGAAAAGATAAAAAAGGATGCCGCGGAAAAGATCAGAAAACAGGTTGACAAACTGGACTGGATCATAGGTTCCCTTATGAAGATGGTAAAGCTGGAACAGAATGTGATCGTGTTTGAGGCGGAGAGTGCGCCGATCCGGCAAACGCTGCTGGATGCGGTAGATGCGGTGTATGAGAAAGCGGAGCAAAAGGATATCCAAATCGTTTCGCAGCCATATGAGGATTGCCGTTTGTATCATAACCGGAAATGGACAACGGAAGTTTTCGTCAATATTCTGGAAAATGCGATTAAGTATACGGAAAAGGGCGGTACGATACAGCTTCAGGTCTGCCCATATGAAATCTATACGGAAATTCGCGTTATGGATAATGGACGGGGGATTCATGAAGAGGAACTCACGAAGATCTTTCAGCGATTCTACAGGAGCCGGGAGGTGGAACATATCGAAGGTTCCGGGATCGGCCTATACCTGTCTAATCTGATTCTGGAAAAAGAAAAAGGGTATATGACGGTGAAGTCTGTCTTTGGCGAGGGAAGCTGCTTCTCCGTTTTTTTGCGAAACGGCTTCGCGTGAATGCAGGAAACCACCCTGTAATTCTTACAAAACTGTAAGAAGAAATTGCCGACCTGTAAAGAAAATGCAAGGTTCATCAGATATACTGTTGCTATCAATCGTAAAGGAGCAGTGTTGAATGGGCAATATATTAGAACTTTGTCATGTGAAAAAGATATATGGTGAAAAAGAAAATCAGGTAAAGGCGTTAAATGATGTCAGTATACAGGTAAAAGACGGGGAATTTGTCGCCATTGTCGGCACATCCGGCTCCGGAAAGTCTACGCTCCTGAATTTGATCGGAGGGCTTGATACGCCGACGGAAGGGAAAATTCTTGTAAAGGGAAAAGAGATTCATTCTTTGTCAAGAAAAGAGCTGACGATCTTCAGACGGAGGAATATCGGCTTTGTGTTTCAAAATTACAGCTTAATGCCGGTTTTGAACGTATATGATAACGTTGCCCTGCCCGTGACATTCGATCAGGGGAAACAGATCAACCGGAAATATCTGGAAGAATTGCTGCTGGAGTTGGGGATCTGGGAGAAGAGGTACAAATATCCGAATGAATTATCCGGCGGACAGCAACAGAGGGTGGCGATTGCAAGGGCGCTGGTAAATAAGCCGGCGCTTCTTTTGGCGGACGAACCGACCGGGAATCTGGATTCAGGGACGACGGTTGAGGTCGTTGGGCTGTTAAAGGCAAGCAGCAGAAAATATGATCAGACCATATTGATGGTGACGCATAACGAGGCAATCGCACAGAGCTGCGACAGGATTATCCATATTGAGGATGGAAGGATAGTATCAGGGGCGTTCCTTTCTCCGGGAAAAGGCGGTGATGGGGTATGTTAAAACTGGCATACTGCTATATGCGGCATTACCGGAATCAAACGTTTGCAATCCTGGCAAGTATCATTCTGACAGCCGCCTTGTTGTCCGGGATCAGCTCTTTGATCTACAGCAGTCAGAGAAGTACACTGGAACAAAGTAAGGCCATTTACGGAGACTGGCATTATCGTTTGAATATATCGGCTGATGTTTTGGATTCTGTGCAGACTGGGGAGGGAGCCGGTTTTGACATTGAGCAATGCGGGACGGTGGAAATCCGGGATATGATTGCCGATCCATATCCGGTTTACTTTTTAAAAGCCGATGCGTCCTATCTCGCGATGACACAGCGGGAATTAAAAGAGGGGCGTTATCCGCAGGAAGCGGATGAGATTGCAGCGGATACTTATACATTAAGAAATCTGGGATGTTCCGGAACAGTCGGCGATACATTAAGTCTGGGCGGAACTACCTGGCTGGTTACAGGCATTTTAAATGGAGCGTGGGCTTCTGAAGCGAGTGAGATGGAACTGTTTGTCGGGGACGATTTTATCGGCAGGGAGAATCAGACTCTTTTATATGTTCGGTTCCGTGAGGACAGGAGATTATACTGGCAGTTGGATGCGTTTCTTGAGGCATATGGTATTTCCGGAGATGCAGTTACAGCAAATGATGAAGTGGTCAGGTATCTGCGGGGCGAACGGCCGGACAGTCTCTATGAGATTATAAAGTTCGCGCT
>CANRAD010000038.1 GCA_947628505.1 uncultured Clostridia bacterium | reverse complement strand
TACAGCGGCCTTGCACCGCGAACCGCATGGGTATCCGATACATCAAAGACATAGCGGAGTGCGAGACGCGGCCCTGTCTCATTAAGCAGCGCGATCCCTTTTGCGCCCCGGTTCACCCAGCGGAGCATTTTTTCATTCCACACTTCCAGTGATGCACACGCTGTCGCGTCCGGACGCTGCGCGTGGATCAATAGCGCATCTGAAAACGGATAACGGTACAATTTCGCCGCCGTATCAAGATACCCCATCCAGTCGCGTGGAGAACCACTTACACTTTTCGCCGTTTCCAACGCAAGGAAACGGATGTCCCTAAGTTTTGCCATATATCAATCTCTTCCTTTCTCAACAAATTCCTCCTCTCTGCGATATAAAAAAGTGCATGGAAATAATTTATCCATACACTCTTTGATACTGCATCAAGAAACTTTTTTAATTCAATTATTCTGACACCTGGGCACTTTAGTAACATCCAAGCTTATTCTACTCTTTAATGAATGTCACCCTACTGCATCTGAATCATCTATAACCCCATTATTTCTGCTCCCAATCAGAGTCCCTTCTCTATTATAAACATCTCCTGTTTTTGGATCAGTGTATGAATCCTTAGGCGGAATCCAGACTCCTGAGTTGGTGACTCTCCCGAAAAGCTTTTCCTTTTCCTCCTTATTTTGAGGAATTGTTTTAGTTTTATGAGGCACCTCTTGATTAGATGTTCCCTGTTCTGTCATACTTTTTGACTCATTTTCTTCGCTTTCTAATTTTACTGCAGATGAATCTTCCCTGTGAACACATCCACATAATAGGCAACCGACCAGTACAGCAAATACGTACATTTTTATTATCTTAGTAAGTTTTTTCATCGTGAGCCTCCCTGTAAAATTCCTGTCTTTATAAAATGTGGTCTTTGCAATCATCTAGTGATAATAATTATTATTTGTTAAATATATATTATCATCTAATATGTTTTTTGTAAAGCTATTTTTAAACATTGACAGTACTATCGTTTTATTATAGAATATAAAATAATTCAATTTGAATATTTCATAAGGAAAAAACAAAATGAAAAATAATCTACTATCTCAAGCTGAACAGCAGGTAATGGATGTATTCTGGTCTGTTGACACTCCATTAACAAGTGTGGAATTGTCTAAACATTCGACCGAGAAGGGCTGGAAGTCAAGTTACATCTACATCCTTATACGATCGCTCCTAAAAAAGCAAATGATTGAACCTTGCGGCACTTTACAATATGGCACACAATACGCGCGTCAGTTTAAGCCCATTGTTTCAAAAGAAGAGTATGCAGCTCGGCTCGCACTGTCCATAAACTTGGATCACAATTCTGTTTGCAAAGTGGCTGTTTCACTGGCTCAACAGACCTCGTCGGATACTGCAGAAATTGTGAAACAATTGGAGGACATCATTCAAGAATTTCGCAAAGAAACATTGAGGTGAATAGATGAAAATTACATTTTTCTCATGCTTATTTGCGGTATTATGGAGCGATTTGACGCTTCTTATTATTCATATGCTTCGGAAGAAAATGTTCCTTGCCAGCGCTGTCGAGGCAGTCTTATTTCTAACTACTTATACACTCTGCATCTTTAGATTAATCATTCCTATTGATTTCTCTTTCACAAAAGGTATCCCATTTGGAGGATTATTTGCATCATTTTGTGATATTATCTTTCTTCAAAAGAATTTTAAATTGTTTTCATATTCCTTTTCTTGGTGGAATATCTTTTTAATTGTCTGGGGAATCGGTGCCCTTATAAGTTTGTTTTATTTTCTTGTGCGCTATCAGAGATATATGAAAGGAATCAATCTCTTAAAATTATATGATCCAAAAAGAGTCTATAAACTGTTACCCAAACTTTACACCCACCTTGGCAAGTCGATATCTTGCACGGTATATTGTTCTCCTTCTATTCAGGTTCCCTGTGGAATCGGTCTTTTTCACAAATATATCCTTTTGCCTGATATTAACTATAGCGATAAAGAGCTTTCTTTCATATTGACACATGAGTTGGTACATTTTGCCAATGGGCATCTTTATTTTAAATTTGTTTATCAACTCTTCACGTGTGTCTTTTGGTGGAATCCTATTCTATTTCTTCTTCAAAGTGACTTTTCGCATCTTCTTGAAATCCGGTGTGATGCATCTGTTACAAAACACTTGTCCCCTGAAGATACAATTGAATATATGAATACTATTGTACACATTATTCAAAACATCCATATTCCAAAGCATCCCAAAAAGAGAGCCGAATCCTCAGTCTTCCTGACAGAATGTACTGTTAATAGATTTGAACAAGAACGCTTTCATATTCTTCGGTTGCAATATAAAATGCGTAAAATGCTTCCTTCCGTATATATCATAGCACTCATTACCATAATGCTTTTTTTATTCTCTTATGTAATAATTCCGATTCCCCACTATGAAGCACCTATAGAAGAAATCGAACAAGACGGCGCTATATATGTAGACCCAGCAAAATCATGGATTATCCAGAAAGAAAAGGACTACTATTTTATTTTCAGTGGAAAAATCATCCCAATATCCGAATATGATGCTGAAAGCTTGGTAAAAGAAGGTTTTAGTCTCAGAAACTAATACGCAAAATTAATCATTACCGCTTCCAGTATTTCTCCTGTGCAATGCCAAATTTACATCTATATAAAAATAGTGTTCTTCGTCTTGTTCGATTCCTATTTTCGCATTATATCAAACATGCGCTGTTTACGAGAAGATATTTTACCTTTTACGATTTTTCTGATTTTTCTTTGGAAACTCTAGCTTAAAATTCGCCCGCCCATCGGAAGTCTCCATGAGCAGATCCGCCGTAAAGTTCCTGCCCCTTTTCTGGGAATAGAAATCTGTCACATGTGTCCTCCCGGAA
>CANRAD010000037.1 GCA_947628505.1 uncultured Clostridia bacterium | reverse complement strand
AAACAACATGACCGTAGATTTGCGTGATGAGTCTGCATCATTGTCCTATATAAAACAAGAGGACGGGAAAGATGTGGAGAAAAGCTTTAACATCTGTACTTACGAAGACAAAATCATGGTTTCCTGTCCATCTGACAATGGCGACAGAATCCGTTCTATCCCTGTGGAATCTGTCGAAAAAGCAGAAGACGTTCTCAGGGATATGCTGAAAGAAAACAAAGAGTGGAAAACACTTTCTGTGAGAATCGATGACATAGATTACGGTACGCTTACAAAAGATGACCTGAAAGAAAATGCAGAGCCAAAACATACCAATACCATAGAAAGGTGATTTTCAATGAAAAGGTACTACCTTTCAGATGATTTTGTAGCACATCTCAAAGACATCTATCCGGATGTCCATGGGGAGCAGGAGACCAAAAACAAGCTGATAGAGCCATTGTTCAGGCGACTTGGCTACGACATTGACTGCATAGAAGATGTTCGGACGGAAGTATGCTGTGGAACAGGAATACGGAAAGAAAAGGTGGACTATATGCTTTGCATATCAGGTAAGCCATTGGTTCTGGTCGAGGCAAAAGACTGGAAGCAAAAGCTGAGAGACGTTCACACAAATCAGTTGTTTCGTTACTTCTGTTCCACAGGATGTAAGCTTGCAGTGCTGACGAATGGACTTCAATACCAGTTCTTTTCAGACTTTGTAAAGGAAAACATCATGGACACTATCCCCTTTCACACGATGAATCTGTTTTCCCTGACAGATGAGGACGAAAATCTGATGAAAGCGATTTGCAAAGTCCAGCAATGCACCTACAATGTGGAAAAGTACATTGTGGAAGCTAAAGTCAGACGCTTCATGAATGACAAGGCAAAGCTTGCAAGACTACTTTGTGATACCATCGTAAAAGATAGTGCTATGTATGATGCCGTCTATGCTGCCGTAATGCAACTGTGATATTGCACAACAACTTTTTCATTTTGTATAACTTTTTTCTGTATACAAACTTGACATTTTGAAGATTTTGTGCTATAATAGTAAGTGGAATAGAAAAGCGGTAGCACCTATAATGTGTTTCATAAACACTGAGATGGGAAAGTCCGATGTTGTGATTATAGTTACGAGGACGTTTCCATATCTACAGGGAACGTCTATTCTTTTTGAGTAAGGTGTGTCCGCAAAAAAATTTTACATACAGAGAGAGGAGGAGGCAGAATGACTACTCTATGGACACAGGAGCAAGGTTATCCCTGCCAGATTTGGATGAGCAAACTATATGATATTTTTCAGAATGAAAAAAGGAACTTATTGGAAACAGGGTTCTTGAAAAATGCTTCAATTCTTTACAGTGATGCGAGGAAAAGTGTACAATACAAAGACAGCGATGGTGTTATGACAGCAATATTCGCAAAAGATGGAAGTGAAGATTTCTATTTCCGAAGTGCTGATGAAACCAAAAAAGTAGGACTTGGCACAAAGTTTCTGTCACTCAGCAATAATGGGAAAAGCTGTGATTACATCATCGAAAATGGAAATGTTATTCCAGAGCAGTTTCGGTATATTGCGGACAGATATAGTACAAATCGTGATGAAATCGGCATTGACAATTTGTATGAGCAAAACAAGCCGAAAGGAAAGCCGAAAAAAGCGGAACGTGATATTTAGAATTTCATGTTTGACGGGAGGCGATTTTAGTGAAAGGTAAATTTACCGCATACCCTAATTTGATGATGATAGAACAGACATTAAAAGAAAAGCAGGATTACTGCTTGTTGACAGTAAGCACAACTGGAATACAAGATGACGATTGTCCTACCCGTGTGTGTATGCGGACTTATAAATACGATGAAGAAATCAAGGGGTATAAGGAAGGATTTGCATTCGACCAGCTTGTAAAAGCCACTCCCGAAAGCGTTCAAAGAGCTTATGAGCGGGCAGAAAACGGTGGATATGATGTGTTTGCTAATGCAGGTATTGACCGTGAGTCTTATATTGCCGGAAACTCGGTACTTCCTCCAGAAGCATTTGAGAGTGCATTCCATTCCTACATGAAAAGTCTTGATGAAAACACTCTTATGATTGCCAATAACACAGAACACTGTGAAAAATTCCTTGATAAAGTTGGATGTGGGAAAGACATTGAGGCAAAAGAAGATGAAGGCAAGTGCCTTTGCCAGAATAGCCTGACATATGAATACTTTAGCAAAAATGATATTTCCTTGAAAAAGAGAAGTCTCGAAGCGGTGCGTGACGTGATTTCTGGACAGAAGGAAGTGGGAAATAGCCCCAAAATCGTTGGTGCAGATAACCGCTTGAAGGTCATGAACAGCTTTGTTACCAAGTATGGCAGAGATATAGGCGTGTTTGAAGATGAAAGAACTGCCTATCTGCGTCAGGAAGACCAGAATATCAGACAGAGCTATTCCGAAAAAGGAAAGATAAAATATCAAAAATCAGGTTACGAGGAAAAGATAAACACCTTGTTGACAACAGGCGTTGTCAAGGAAGATGAGGTAACAAGTCGTTCAGCTTCCTGTGAGCTTAATAAGCTGTTGGATGCTTTGGAATGCAAAGACGGTGTGAAGGGCGTTATCTTCATGCAAGTTGCAACAACTGGTATGGGGGCTAACGATGACCCGATTCAGTTTACAGCTATGGCATGTAAAATTGAAGGTGGCACATTCCTTCCGCCAAAAAAGAATGACTTCCTTTCTTTTGATATTCAGGCAGACGAACAAAGCATTGCAAAAGCAGAGCAGAATATGCACTCTAACAATCCTTTCGATGCTTTTGCTTATACAGGAATTGACTATGATACCTATAAATCAGGAAAGAGCGTAGACAATACACCGCTGAAAAAACATGATGACGTAATTCCGGAAATCAATCAGTTCTTAAAAAATCATCCGGATTATGTAATTGTTACCAGTGGTACGAATTCATCCAATCATATGAGCTATGCACAAAACGCATTCTCACAAAATGGTTATGGACAGTTTGCACTTTCCCCCTGTCAGAAACAGCATATTGATTTTTCACAAGTCGTCAAGGAGTATTGCGTAAGAAGTCTGAAAACAGACATAGAAAATGCCCTCCTCAAAACAGATGACTTTGAAGGCAAGAAGCTTGATTGGCAAGGCATTGCTCAAAATCGCTTGAAAGGTGAAATTAGTTCTGTAGACAGCACAAAAGAAAAGGTACAGCTCATGATTTTGTGCATCAAGGATGTGCTGGAACAGAATAAAGAGCTGAATCCAAAAATCTATGAAGAACTTGCTAAAATCGAAGCGGAAGAAAAAGAAAAACTGGAAAGAGAAAAGCAACAAAAATTGGAAGAGCAAAGGAAGAAAGCAGAACTGGATAAGAAACCCAAAAGTGACATTACTGATGGTATTGAAGGAATCAGAAGAAGCTGGACTCCTAATAAGGAATCGAAAGCACCTGAAATCAATAAAAAGCCAGACCACGGCAAAAGAAGTCGTCCTATGAGTTCTCCCTTCTCCGGCAATGAAAAGCCAAGTGGCTCTACGCTGCCGCAAGGCGAAAGGATGTCAACTGAAAGAACAAGAAGA
>CANRAD010000036.1 GCA_947628505.1 uncultured Clostridia bacterium | reverse complement strand
CTTTTTGTTCTTTCGCCTATCTATCTGCCCTTGCGTTTCGATATACTGACGAATGGTTTCCAAGGTTACTCCTCCGGTAGTTAAAAGACAAAAACTCTGACTCCAAAAACAATCTTTCCATAATTTTTCTTTTATAGCTGGAAATTCTTTTTTAAGTAAGCGACTGCTTGCACTTTTGTAAGCGTTAATGAATTTACTGATTTCAGAATTAGGATGTGCTTTAAAAAGAATATGCACATGGTCTAAATCATGATTCCATTCCTGAAGTATAATATTATAGTTCTCAGATATGTTTTCAAATATCTCTTTTGCCCGGTTAGATATTGAGGAATCGAAAACTTTTCGTCTGTATTTCACTACCAAAATCAAGTGATAATTCAAAATAAACACTGAATGAGCATTGTTATCAAATTTCATATGAATCACGCCTTATTTATATTTTCGACTGATTATATTATACCATATTTTAAACTAAAAGTCAAGCAAAATTAAATATAAATTTATTGCAATTCCTCCCGCCACCTATAGAGGTGGGGGAATCCTTGCATCAATTAGTTGAAAACGGAAAATGTGTTGCAATTACAGGAACACATTCGCTTGCTCTTGATTATCTTGAAAAAGGTGAATTGATACACAGAGCAATGCGTATCAATGTAAATATGTTCACTTATGAGGAGTTTTGCAGGATATATCAGAAAGAATACAGCAAAGAAAGTTGCTTAGAATTTCTGAAGACAGGGGGTATCTTCAAGGAGTATGCTATCGAGAGTTTTCAAGATATGCAAAAATATCTTCAAGAAGCTGTAATCGAGGATTTGTCTAAGTTTATGAATTTAGACGAACAGGAAGCAAAAGCAATAGTATATGACATTATGTATCTGGCAGTTTGCAACTCCACAGAGAAAAGGATTCGTTATCCTCAAATGCGAAAAGAAAATCCTGAGTATCGTCAAATGCTTATAAATTTTGGAATTGAACCGACAGTAGAAATCACACCTTTCAAGTTCAAAGCCGTTTCTGACGTTCTTGAAAAAGCACAATTTATTGTAAAAACACATAACGTTGCTAATCAAGACGAATACAGATTACATCTCGTAAATCCGTCACTTACTTATCAAATGGTAAGTGCTGTGTTTGATGACGCTACGGCTGATGAACGGCTTGGCAAAGCATTCGAGTCTTATGCAGTAAATATACAATTGCTGACACAGACAGGGAAATGCCCCCTCGTGAATGGACTCACCGAGGGGGTGTTGCTATTTTTCTGAAGACTTCTGTTTTTCAGGAGATTTTGTCTTTTTCTCTGGAAATTGTGCCTTGTACTTTTCAAACAGTTTTTCCCCATCAGACTTACCGAACCCTGCGATAAGCTGACTTTTCAGGTCTTGTTGACACTTGACTCTGGAAAGAATTTTCTGAAGTTTCTCTTCTTTTACTTTTTTCTTTTCTTTCTTATCCGCTTTCTTCTTTTCTTCTTTTTGAAGATTCTCCGGCAATTCAGCGTTCTCATTGATAGCAGAGCGCAAAGCAACATTGCAGTGCTGCGAGAACAATGTGTTTGTTTTCCAGAAGTCCTGAACAGCTTGGAAACCCTTGTCACAGCTTACAATGCACACGTCCTTGTTCTCAGCTATGTATCTGCTTGCAGCAGCCACAATCTGAAAGTCCATGTAGTTTGCGTGTTTGCTTTCAGGACAGCACTTGACAAGCTTTAAGGATGCTCTGAAATTATTGAACATTTCCATGTCCAGTTTCTTTGGACACGCATTGGAGAAGAAAATGATAACAACATCATCCTCATGCGCCGATTCCAACCCAGCAAGTCCGTTAGCCTTTGTGTTCTCGTAATCTACCAGAAATATCATCGCTGACTCCTTTCTCTTTGGGGAAGATACAGTGAATAATCCCTGCCGTCACTGCTGACAAAAATCAGGTGAATCATATTATCAGGCGTATGAAGCAGGACTTCCATCCAGTTCTTTCCATTTTTTGACTTGATTCCGAAAAGAATCGTCCCATTCTCTACGGATTTCAGAAACTGTACGATTGTTTTGTAAATCTCACCTTTTACCCCTGAAGGACAGTGATTGCCCTGAGTGTAGGTGTTTACTGCCGTCTCTACTTCGTCCTCGGTCATTGAAAGAAAACCACTTTTCGTAGCCACCATAACGGGTTCATCCGGAAGCCATTCAGGAATTTCGTATTCTTTTGTTAAAACAAATCTTTTCATTGATTTTTTCTCCTCTCTTAATTTTTCAATTTTTTCAAAATAAATGTATGTTTTTCTTTGTCAATGTCAATATCTTGACTGTAATACGAAGAACATGGGTAACGCAATTCCAGTTTGCTTTCTCCGGTATCAGGCGTGTAAACCTGCTGGATACACCGCTTTCCGCAAGGACAGGCAAAGTACGCTCTCCACGAGCCTTTCCCGTCATGCAAGGGCTGAATGCTGATGCGCTTAATAAGAATGTTCAGAGTATCCACAAGTATCCCTTCTTTCTTCCTGCCGCTTTCTTTTAAGTTGATTGTATACTTCTGTCTTACCGTCCTTCACAGCTGCAACGATTCTGAAATGATTACTTGGCAAAATATGAAGGAATTCAAGACTGTACCTATCAGCTCCGTTCTGGGTAAAGCCAATAAGGATTTTGCTGTTCTTTACACCATCAAGATGTTGCAGAAGATGTTCTTTGAGAGTCTCAGAAAAATCACAAGAAACATGGTAAGACTCACAAAACGTATTGATGGTGTGATTGATTTCTTCTACAGGCGCACTTGCCAATTCATACTTAGTCAGTATGATAACAGGAAGATTGTCTGCAAGCCTTGGAATCTCATAATTATAGCTGATTTCCAATTTCATAGTCGCTCATCTCTTTCCTTTTGTATCAAATGGTTTTCTAATATAGAAAAAGCTCTGCTGATTTTTTCAGCATATCCCGGACTCATGTCCTTTGCATAATCCGGGTGAAGGTGTTTTATCAATATATCGTGATGCTGTACCAATTCATCATGCGTGTATACAGAGCCAAGCATCAGGACACCTTCAGCCCATGCTATCTCCTTGCTGTTGCGAAGCATATTGATTTCCTTCAGAATCTGATTTCCTTCATCGTTAATCATCTGATTGAACATGGAGCGGAACATCACTACAATGCCTGGTTCGTTCCATTTTACTTTGGTGTTGTCCACGACTTTGTAACTGCAAGCCTCTCCCTCACTGATGATAGTCCTGAAGTTAAAGTCCGGTGTTCTGACATACAGCTCCACATCGCAAACAATTCTGACATTGTTTCCCTGTCCTGTATTTCTTTCATTTTTACAGTACAGAGCAACTTCTTCCAGTTCTGTGATGCTAAAGATGTCAGACAGCTCCGTAGGCTGTTCTTTCTTATGTTTCTTGCTGATGCAGAACATCTTGTGTACACTGTCTATGTATAAGCTGCCAAAGGATGCTGTTGCCTCAAAACGTTTCCGTAGCCGTTGGTTTCTGTCATGATAATATCTCAGTTTTCCTTCTCCGCAGCATCTGTAATCTACTACAGATGGCAGATAAGAGAAACAAGTAGAACA
>CANRAD010000035.1 GCA_947628505.1 uncultured Clostridia bacterium | reverse complement strand
TCCTCAGAGCTTACAAAAGCAAAGAAAACGCTGAAACAGGCTGAAAAGCGTATCGCTGAACTGGACAAGCTCTTTACAAGGCTCTATGAGGATAATGTCCTCGGCAGACTGTCGGACGAGCGTTTCACGATGATGTCGGCAGGATATGAGGAAGAACAGGCAAAGCTGAAAGCCACTGTTGCGGAGCTTACCGCCTTTGTCGAAACGGCTGAACAGAAGTCCTCTGATGTAACGGCGTTCCTCAATGTCATCAAGCAGTATGAGCATATCACGGTGCTTACTCCGAAGATCATGCACGAACTGATCGACAGGATAGTAGTCCATGAAGCAGACAAGTCCAGCGGAAAGCGAATCCAGGATATTGTCATTCACTATCGCTTTGATGTGGCGGTATCGACTATATCCGTTGAAACAGGCAAATATGGAAAAAAGGTCGCATAACCGACGGTGTTATGCGACTACACTAAGGGAGAAAAAACTTCTATATCACTACTGTGCTTTAGCGCCGGGGTTATCGTTGCCGTAGCCCTCAAGCAGATTGACTACGCCCCACACGCCTACGCCTGCGCCAATCAGACAGATAACGGACTTGAGTACCGTACAAGCCGTGCTGATGAAAGACGATGTATCGACCTCACCTGTCGCAGCGAAAGCCTGTATTGTACACATCGTAGCCATACAGCAGGCTGTGGTCATGCCCATGATCATCTTCTTTGCGATTCTGCTGCCCTTAGACAGCCACTTGTGCTTCGGCTCGGCAGATACCGCTGTTGTTGTTACATTTCCCATTTTGTTTTTCTCCTTTGTTCTGTTTTACACGTTTTTCTTTTTGTTCTATTCGTCCGTTTCCGGCGAGGTTTCGGCTTTGCACTCGACCTGTGTAAACTCCGTATCCGAATTGAAATCCATTCTCTTTTCTCTCTTTTTCTTTACAAAAGCGGCAATGTCAAATTCGTTTTTCGGGTTATCGTCAAGCAAAAGCCCGTAATGCTTGTGACGAGTAATATCATACTTATCCGAGAAGAACGGACGCACTCCCCGAAGCTGTAAGATACATTTACCACCGTCCATAACGGCTAACTCGTCCTGACTTTTCAACTCCTTTCCTAATTTCTGATAGTTAAGTCCGTAAGACTCCGATTGTCCACGATTTTCGGAGGTATTGAAAGCGTCTATTGTTTCTTTGCCCAAACTCTCCGATATTTCTTTCAGCGTTGTTTTCTCTTTACCGCCTAAGAAAAGCATGGTATCGCAGTTACCCTCGATCGTATCAGCGTTATCCTTGTAAATAGCCTTTAGCTGTGACTTCGCTTGAAGAATGATACTTGCTGATATTTCACGAGAACGGATCGTCGCAATCAGCTTATCAAAGTTCGGAATCTCGCCTATATTCGCAAACTCGTCAAGCAGACAGCGGACATGATATGTCAGTCTGCCGCCCTTGCTGTTGTCAGCTTTGGTGCAGAGCAGATTGAACATCTGTGAGTACATGATAGCCACCAAGAAATTGAATGTGCTATCGGTGTCGGAGATAATGACGAACAATGCCGACAGTTCATCTCCCAGTTTATCCAAGTGCAGCTCGTCATAGCTTGTGATTTCGAGTACCTCGTCAATCGCAAATGGGGCTAAACGAGTTGAACATGAGATCAGAATAGATTTAGCGGTCTTTCCTGCGGCAAGTTTGTAGGACTTGTACTGCTTGACCGCAAACTGTCCGATTCTTCTTTGCTCTGCCGACGGCTCATAGTTGTCAAGCATATACTGATAGTCCTCGGCAAGTTCAAGATCATCGGGCTTTTCACCGTTCACCCAAGCATTGATAAAATCAAACTGATCGTCAACGGCATTTTTGAACGTTTCATCTTCCTCACGAGTTTCGGAGGCGTTGATAAGTTCGATCAGCGTTCTGAAATTTCGTTCCGATTCGGGATAGAATGTGAATATCAGAGCAATGTAGGCTGTGTACAGCAGCTTTTCGGCTTTTACCCAAAAGTCCTCGCCATTCGGCTGTTGACCGCTGCCCGATGTGTTCTTGATAAGCACCTCAACGAATTTCAGAATATCTTTCTCTCGGTTACGCTCAGAGATATATGCAAACGGATTGTAGTGCATGGACTTGTCAAAGTCGATCGTGTTGAAAACCTTGATTTTGTAAGGCTCATAGATCGTCTTTCCGTTTTTGTCCTTTTTGTAGGTCGGTCTGCCACGTTTCAGCATTTTACCGCACTCCACAAGCACCGTACCTTTCGGGTCGGTGACAACATAGGAGCAGTGCATTTGCATGAGATTCGGCTTGACGAAAAACCTCGTCTTGCCGGAGCCTGAGCCTCCGATGATGAGTATGTTTTTGTTCCGGGCAAACTTTGGGGAGGACGGTCTGCCCATAGTGAGAAACTCCGTCTTTGTTAGAATCACATTGTTGGAAAAGTCGGTTGTATCCATGTAAGGCTCAATGTCCTTTTCCGTACCCCATTTCGCAGAGCCGTATTCCTCGCCCTGTCGGAATTTCTTTCGGTTTTTGGACTTGACATACATCACGACCCACATTCCTGCACCGACCACAATGCCTGTGAGTATATCCACAGGATTGAAACTCGGCATGATCTGTGCGAATGATGTGCCGATATTGTTCATGAAAGGCAGGAGTTTTTCAGATAAATTCTCGCCCTCCGCAACTCTGTATGCAAATCCGAGTTTGTTGCCTGCGTAGGCAAAGATAGCGTAAGGGAGAGCCTTGATTATCAGCTTTTTTATCTTTTGACTGCTGATTTGCAAACACTCTTGACCTCGCTTTTCTTAACAGAATCAGCCAGATCACGGCTATTGATAAGTTCCCTTGTTCTGCGGCGCATATCTGCATGGTAGGCAGGGGACATGACCGCAAAGGGCAGCGTTTTGTTGTGAATCATCGCATTTCCTCTCTCTTTTTTGTACGCTCCTTGTGTTTTTGCTTTGAGGGGACAGCCCTCTTTTTCTGTGCCTGTCTGCGAAGATCGTCACGGGAAAAATATGCCTCTTTCGGTTTGATCTCCCCCTGTTTACGGTCGGCATACTCCGCAAAGGCTCGTTTGAAGTCCTCTGTCTTGTTTGCCGAGAAGAAAACGTGATAGGTCGGAGGCGTTGTCGTTTTATCCCGTTTGATCGCAAAGTCAACGTCATACTTCCTCGCAGTATCGAGAAAATCCCGAATATTGCTGTCTGTTACCTCAATGCTGTCCAGCTTACCGCCCGACTGCTTTTCAAGCTGTCTAAGGCTCATTTTGCCTTTCTTATCGGCTTTTCCGTCAAGAAATTCAGCCATTGCAGCTTTGAGAATATCCGAGGTCACACGTTCAGCCTTGATCGTCAGGTCGATTGTCTTTTTCGTACCCGATTCAAAGTCCGAGGGCATTAGCGACCGCCCTCCTGCGAAACCTCAAAAAACGGAGTAGTATCCTCTTTGAGCCAGTCCGTAATGTCAGTCATAAGACTGTTGGCAGCGAAAGTGCTGTCATACGCACCGAGGACGATGATCTCTCCGAGAACGTCAGAGCCGATCACAGCAATCTTGTCCTCCATTTCGCCTGTGCGTTCGTTAGGCATTTCACCCTTTTCAACGGCAATCGTGATAAGATTGTCGTAGTTTACGGCAGTGCCTTTCTGTGTGAAGATTGTCTTTGCCATTCTGTGTTTCCTTTCTTTCTGTTCGTTCCTTTTGCCATTTTTTACTTTCCGGCATAACGATAACTGTGAAATTACAGCCGAAATTACGTTTCCTCTCCGTACATCTCGTCAAGTTTGTCGGAATAGGTAAACTGTAATTCGTCAATTTCGGAGAGTACCTCCTGCAACTCGTTAAACAGTAGCTTACCACCAAATTTCTCCATGAGAAGTGCATTCACATCGTCGGAAAAATGCCAGATAAGTGTGTCAATTTCCTTTTTTGTTGGAATAGCTTTTGGCATAACCTACACCTCCTTGTCGGGATTCGGGTTGAAGTAGCCTGTTCTCTCCCAGACGAGTTTGTCGGGGCAAAGATAGC
Source organism: uncultured Clostridia bacterium (assembly GCA_947628505.1). Taxonomy (GTDB): domain Bacteria; phylum Bacillota; class Clostridia; order Christensenellales; family Borkfalkiaceae; genus Coproplasma. The sequence goes on along the minus strand of CANRAD010000035.1, from coordinate 253 downwards.
TGTACTGATCGCTGTTCTCCGACTTGACTACATAGCCAAAGCCAAGAACACCGCTTTTCAGCCCTCTTTTCAGAAAGCTAACGCTTTTTCCTGTTGCCCTTGCGATCTCCGCAAGCGGAACATTTCTGCCCGTAAACGGAGGAAAAACGCTGATGTGAATATCCGCCATAGCCTGCTCACCTCCTCGTATAATAAAGATGTATTCTAATTGCCTTTTAAAGACAAATAGGATATAATACAAGTATCGGATAGG
>CANRAD010000034.1 GCA_947628505.1 uncultured Clostridia bacterium | reverse complement strand
TTGGAATGAAGTTCACGGATACACTGCAGAAGATGTTGAAAAGGATTTAGAAGGATTGCAGACAATGAGAAATCTGGCAAGAAATATGGCTTTTATGATTAAGTCAATAAATCTCGGGAAAGAAAAGTATGGGCTTCCTGAAAATGAAAGCGGAGCTTTTACAAGTTTTCCGGACGGACTATAATTATAAATCATCTAATAATAAAAGTTGAAAGATATATTGAAAAAAGTTAAAAGTAATGATAAAATTATAATTAAAACAATGAAAGGAATGGTTAGTTATGAGAAAAAATATTAAAACAACAGAGGCAATATTTCCAATGCCCGTACTTATGGTTGCGACATACAATGAAGATGGAAGTATTGATGTTATGAATGCGGCGTGGGGAACAATGCTTGAAAAGGATAAAGTTATTTTGAATTTAACAGAAACACATAAAACAGTTCAAAACATCAAAGAAAGAAAAGCATTTACTGTTTCCATAGCGGATAGTAAGCACGTTATAGAAGCAGATTATTTTGGAATTGCATCAGGAAACAATACTCCAAATAAATTTGAAAACAGTAAATTAACGGCTACAAAATCAGAAAATGTAGACGCACCAATAATAAATGAATTCCCAATTTGTATAGAATGTGAATTTATCGAATATGGAGATTGCGGAGTTATCGGAAAAGTTATAAATACATTGGTAGATGAAAGTGTAATGGATGGAGATAAGGTAGATATTGAAAAACTTTCAGCGATAGCATTTGACCCATATACACACGGATATTATACAGTAACCAAAAGAGTAGGTAACGCATTTAAAGATGGTTTGCAGTTAAAATAGTGATTAGATAATTGATTATCTGTCTTTTAGATTTAATCATTAAAATTATATTAGATTTAATTTTCAGATCTACTATGACAGCGTGGTATATCTCAAAAAGGCGGAAATTTTATAAGCAAGAAAGGCGGCGTTGGCATGAAGCTGATGCCGTCTTATACATAGCCGAGAGGTTGACAATGTGATAAAACTGTGGATGTTGCAGTTATTGAAGTGGGCGATTTGATTGCTAAACAAATAAGCGCAGGTGTCTCTTTAGTAAGCCATGTAGGATTAACAAGTGACCATCTTCCTCAAAATAGTAAATTATCAATTAATGTGGGGGATGACATTCTTGTTGCGGGGTATCCACGTGGATTTTATGAGCAGCGGCATTCAGGTATGCGTGGGAACATAATCGTTTTTTAAAATAGAACAAGTTCAATCATATATTTTTACAAATAATAAAAAAAGTATAGACAAAGGGTGTAGAGCGTGATATAATATTTTGAGAAGCAATGTTCACGAAATGGGAGGAAACGCCTAATGAATAAAGTTAAAGAAATACGAAAAGAACGAGGAATTACACAAGAGCATTTAGCTAACATGATTTCTATTAGCCGCAAGTATCTTTCTATGATTGAAACGCAAAATGCTACGCCCTCTATTTCCATTGCAATCAATATTGGTAATGTTTTAGGTGTATCAATAGACAAACTATTTATTGACACTACGATTGACACCCATACCACATATCCAAATCCTATATGCTATATTGACCTGTTTTGTGGAATAGGTGGTTTTCGTTATGCTGCTCAATCTGCTTTTAAAAAGATAGGCTTGACAGGAAAATGTGTTTTTAGTAGCGACATTGATAAATATGCGCAAAAAAGCTATGCGGCAAATTTTTCAGAAACACCTTTGGGGGATATAACAAAAATTGATGAAAAAGATATACCAGATTTTGATTTGTTATTTGGTGGCTTCCCTTGTCAGGCCTTTTCAATTTGCGGTTTACAAAAAGGATTTGCTGATACTACACGAGGTACACTGTTTTTTGACATTGCAAGGATAATAAAGGAAAAACGTCCTCAAGCATTTGTACTTGAAAATGTTAAAAATCTTGCAAGTCACAATAATGGAAATACTCTCAAAACAATCCTCAGAGTATTAAGAGATGAACTGGGCTATCACGTTGATTATCACTTATTAAATGCGCTTGATTTTGGACTTCCTCAAAAAAGAGAACGTATCGTTATAATTGGTTCAAAGAAGCCTTTTGAGATGAATTGGAATTTTAATATTACAAACAAAAAAACACTTAATGATATACTTGAAAAAAATGTGTCAAAAAAATATTATGCGTCAGCCGATATAGTAGAGAAACGAAAGGCTATGCACCAATCTAAAGATTATCCATCTGTATGGCACGAAAATAAATCAGGCAACATAACATCATATCCATATAGTTGTGCTTTAAGAGCAGGTGCAAGCTATAATTATCTTTTAGTTAATGGCGAGCGTCGATTAACGCCCAGAGAAATGTTGCGATTACAAGGTTTTCCCGATGATTTCAAAATTGTTGTTTCGGACGCACAGATACGAAAGCAAGCGGGTAATGCAATTCCTGTTGATATGATTGCTGTTGTGCTTGAACGGTTTTTGCCATTAGCTTTTTAAATAAATTTGTAAAAAATGTAGAAATATATTTTGTTTTATGATATAATACTCTATATAGATAAAACTATATGGAGGATTATTTTTATGCGTGAGCCGAAATTAAGAACAGTAAATAAAGCTTCTGCGCCTTTTGCAGTAAACGTATTTCCAAATAAATTGATTGAAATCTTTGCTAAAGAAGTTGTATATATGATGGCGACAAAATCTTCTATGTCATTAGAAGGAAATGAATGGGAACAAATTTTCGCAAAGTGTATTGGTGCAAAATGGAAGCCGTCTAATGTTGGTTTGGACGATGTTGTACTTGATAATTGTTGTTGGGGTGCTAAAACGGTATTTGGTTTAACTAATTTAGATAAGCAACAAAAAGTGCGCCTTATATCAGGAAGAAACTCCCCTACATATAGTTATGGAATTGACAAACTGACAAGCGAAAATCCTAACGAAATAGGGAAACTTATTCTTGATATTTGGAATGAACGTGTCTCCGCTGTTAGACAAATATTTAAGTTTGTCAGGACGGTTGTTCTTGTCAAATCCAAAGATTATAAAGACTATCTCCTCTTTGAGTTTGATACAATAAGGTATGACCCCGAATTGTACTATTTCAAATGGAATAAAAACACAAATTTAGAGGGATATGAAAAAACAACAGATGAACACAAATTTACTTGGCAACCGAGTGGTAGTCAATTTACTATCATTGAAAATATACCGGACAAGCGTCTGCATATATCTGTGAAAAAGCCGGAACAAGTTGACCGTGAAACTATTCTAAAAGCAGTCAATTTTGACAACAGTTGGTACAGTATTGTTTCCGATCATATTGAAAAATAAAAGAGCTTTGCATATGTCATATGTATCATATTTTGTATGTGTATGAAAATGAAAAGAAAAGCTTTCGGCGATAGCATTTGGTCCATATACACATGGATATTATACAGTAACTAAAAGAGTTGGTAACGCATTTAAAGATGGTTTGCAGTTAAAGTAGTAATTAGATAATTCATATCCTTATTTTAAATTATAATTATAGTAACAACTTACAATTTATATTAGATTTTATTTTCAGTCTATTACAAAGCGTGGTCTATCTCAAAAAAGTGGGAATTTTATAATCAAGAACGACGGCGTTGGCATGAAGCTGATGCCGTCTTTTACATAGTCGGATAGATATTACATTTCTATCTGGACAGTGATACGATAATCTCGATAACTTGAAAAATTCACAATTCAAGATTATAATAAAATATATAAATTTGAAGCTTTTGGAGGAAAAATGGAGACAGTAGTACAGGTTTGTGAGATTGTAAGCGGAATATCGGCTGCCGTGGCAATAATAATTTCAATAGTACTTTACAGACATGGTTTAAATCGAGAAAGAAGAACCGAAACTTTGAAGAACCTTTCGGAAATTCGCAGACAATATTTTAACACAAAAACACTTGACGACAAAGAAAAACTCAAGTATCTAAATGAGTTAGAATATTTTGCTACGGGAGTTAATGAGAAAATATATGATATTAAAATCGTTAAAAAAATGAGTGGAAGTAGATTAATAAAACAATATGATAACTGGGCAGCAGATTTTATTCAAGTTAGAAAAAGTCAGTTTGGGAATAACAGAGCTTATCTTGAATATGAGAAAATGATAAAAAGACTAAAAAAGAAATGCTGAGTGTAGATAAAGTTATCACTTACTTAAATAAATTTTTACATAGCCGAGAGGTTTTCATTATGAAAATCCCTCGGCATATTTCATTTCTGGAGGTGATTTTAATGAGAAATAACAGATCCTATGTACCGCTTGACCCTGCCGTGATTGAAAAAGCACGGCAAATGGATTTGCTTTCAT
>CANRAD010000033.1 GCA_947628505.1 uncultured Clostridia bacterium | reverse complement strand
TTCAATGCGTATAAGAATACCCCTCACAGTGTAAAAACGGCGCAGAGAGCCGCACAGAGCATGTGAGGGGTATAATTCTTTGCCCATGATGTCGTGATGTCACAAGTAAAGCACATGACCACTACAGTGCAGTCCGTCAATTCCAGAACGCTTTCTCTAAATGCAGAGACAGCGGCGTGTTTACGCCGCTGTTTCTTATGTTTTTTTTATAAAGTATTAGAATAGAGAAATAAAAAACAAAAATGACAGTTATTTAACTGTTTATGAGCGTTTCAGAGTATTTGTTTGTACTAATTTTTTAGCTGTTCTGTACTAATTTTCTGGTATGTATTTCTTGACAAATTAGTTTTTTTGTGCTAATATTATTAGTACAAAAATAAATCAATAAATAGGAGTGATGTTATGCCACTACAAAATAAAGAGAATGATACGATATACAAAGGCAGAGCAATGTACGCAAAGGTTAGTGTAAATTCAGAAACAGGGGAAATAAATATTATCGGAGAACCCATAGCAGTTGATGAAACAGCCACTAAAGTCAAGCGAAATGGCTTTGAGATAACTTATTTGGCATACCTTTTTGATGTTTTTGACCAGTTAGGCGGACAGAAGTATAAGGTTTTTAAGTACATAGTAGAGCATAAAAGCAATGACAACACACTTATTATAACGATTAGGGAGCTTGCCGAAGCCTGTAATGTGTCTATTGAAACCGTAAGACAGTGCTTAAAACTGCTAAAAGAAAAAGGATTGATACATACTCGAACAGGGGCAATAATGATATTGCCAAAGATAGCAATGCGTGGTGGTGACAAAAAAGAAGCATATCTTATGCGTAAATTTGAAGCCTTTGAGGAAGAAACAGTTATACCCGATGACGTGATAGTGAAAGGATCCACCTGATGAAGAACATACAGATACCGGAGGAGCTTTTTTTTAACATAATCCGCTACATAACAGCCGAAACTAATGAAGAAATGTCAAAAGAACTTAGAAACATGGTAATTGATGGATTAACAGAAAAACTTCAAAAAATAATAGACAGGGAGCTTTACACTACTTACAAGACAGCTCCAACAGAAGAAGAAAGAGAAAAAGCAAGACAAAAATACCTCGATAGTAAAGGTATTCCTGAAAACTTTAGATGGTAAAAAAACAGCGGCGTAAACACGCCGCTGTTTCTGCATTTAGGAAAAAGGTGCAAAGAAACAGTTTTAGCTTTGCTGTAGATTTTTTCTTTTTCTTATGGCGATACGCGAAGATTGATTTTACAGCTTTTAATTTCTTCGGACATATAGTTTATCACCTCGCAACTAACAAAATTAAGATAAAACGCACCCTGAATTTTGCAAGCAAAATTCAAGGTGGCAAGCAGAGATTTTGTACGGCATATGCCGTACAAATCGCTTGTTAGGGCATATCCCTAAAACCCTCGAATTTTTTCAAATTCGTTGAAAATTCTCAATCGCTTCGCTCATCCAAAATTTGAAAAGTTCAAATTTTAACTGAATATTTTCGGACTCAAATTTTCGTCATTTTTTAAAAAATGACGTTGAGGTTCAGCAAAACTGTTTTCAGATATTTCTGATTTTTCTGTTTCGGTTGGCAACCGTTGATACATAGACAGCTACAAAGAAGCCAGAATATTACGATAAAAAGTGTTGCAAAAAATATTTCATTTTGTGTTACATTGTGGTATAATGAGAACAGGCAAGGAGGAATATGATGCAATTTGAATGGGACGATGAAAAGGAAAAAATCAATATCGTTAAGCATGGCATTGACTTTACAACAGCAGCTCGTGTATTCAAAGACCAAAATCGTCTGGAAATGTACGATGAAGCTCATTCCGATACCGAGGACAGGTATATCACAATAGGCATTATAGACGGAGTGACATATCTCGTTATGGTTGTGTATACCGAGCGAGAAGAAACAATTAGATTGATTTCAGCCAGAAAAGCAACTAAACAAGAAAGGAGAATGTATTATGACTATTCGTAAAGAAATTGACTTGAATAAGCCATTGACCGCTGAACAGAAACAAATGCTTGAAGATCTAAAAACAAGACCTGTTCAGCCTGATGAAGATTGCCCTGAATTGACTTCCGAGCAGCTTAGCCAACTGGTGAGGGTATCTGAAATGCGCCGTGATGAACGAAGAAAGCAGACTGTCACTCTGCGACTTTCTCCCCAAGCGCTACGAACTGCAAAGTCTCTCGGAAAAGGCTACACTTCCGTTCTAAGCAGAATACTCGAAAGCGCATTGAAAGACACAGAAATTATCAAGCATTATCTGTAATGCCCCTCAGAGCCTCCAGAAAGCCCCGTATTCGCTTTTTCTTTCAATGCGTATAAGAATACCCCTCACAGTGTAAAAACGGCGCAGAGAGCCGCACAGAGCATGTGAGGGGTATAATTTTTTGCCCATGATGTCGTGATGTCGCAAGTAAAGCACATGACCACTCCAGTGCAGTCCGTCAATTCCAGAACGCTTTCTCTAAATGCAGAGACAGCGGCGTGTTTACGCCGCTGTTTCTAAGTGTATCCGATAGCTGAATATTAGAAGAGAGAAAAACTAAGACAAAAGTTCAAAAAATGGCTCAACCATACGGGTTTTCGGATTTCTAATCGGTCTATGTTGCCCTTGATAGATAGCTTGATAAAGTACTTGATAACTCTCTTGATAACTCTCTTGATAACAGCCGTCTAAAAATGACGTATTTTAGGGTTTTTTTAATGCTAAAGGTGAGAACTTCGACCATGAAAGGTGAGAACTTCGACCATGAAAGGTGAGAACTTCGACCATGAAAGGTGAGAACTTATTGATAGATTCTAACCTATATGTTATAATAGTTATTGGAGGTGTTTTTTTATGGCTCAACTAAAGGGAAAAAAAGAAGAAATAACGGGAAATCTCAATCCCAAATACTGGGTACAGAAGTCTGACCCTCTTGTTCTTATGCGCTCCGTACCGTTCACGCTGGGCGAATTAAAGCTGCTCGATACCTATATCAGCCGTATCAATGCAGCGGACGATACTCGGCGCACGGTTATCTTCACCAAAGAGGAGTATGAGGAGCTTATGGGCATAACCTGTGCGAATTATAGAGCTTTACAGAAACACACAAAGGGTATGCTCGGTAAGGTGGTAGAGCTTCAAATGCCAAACAAGGACTATTTGCAGTTCGTGTTGTTCACCAAAGCCTATTATCACAAGGATGAATACGGCAAGCCTATTATCGAAATCACTTGCACTGAAGAAGCAAAAGACCTGTTTTTCTGCATAGACAAGTATCACTACTTCAAATATGCCCTTGAAAATGTAATCAATCTGACCCACAAAGCAAGCTATCTGCTGTATATCTACATTCTGCATAATCGCTATCGGGGTGAATGGGACATTCCTCTTGACGAGCTACGTGATACCGTCCTCGACTGCAAGGGACAAGAGTCATATCAAGAATACAAGGTCTTTAAGCGTGATGTGCTTGACCCTGCCGTGAAAGAAACCAACAAGAAAACAGACTGCCACTTTACCTATGAAACTGTCAAAAGAGGTCGCAGAGTGGCTAAAATCAAGTTTATCTATCAATCAGAAGTGCAGATAGACGGTCAACTCGCTTTCGATGAGCAGCAGAACGTTCCTCTGCTCTCCGATCAGAGCGAAGACGAAGATGAGAAGTGGGAAAAAATCTACGGTTCGGAATGGCTCGCAATTCTTGCCGAAGGCTGCAATTATGAATTTGATAAGGCACAGATGGAGCAAATATTCTCTGTTCTGCTACGAATTGACATCCCAAAAGAACGAAACACTAATGATTTGACTTTTGGAAGACAATTCTATCTGCGTGAGAAGTATGCTGCAATGAATGCCGAAGCTGCCAAGAAAAAAAGAAAAGGTAGCAAGCCCATAAAAGACCGTTTCAAGTATTTTCTGAAAATGATTGAAGACGATACTTTTCAGCCGGCTGCATACTAACGGAGGGAACATGAAACACATTCTTCTCTGGAAAAAGGTGCAAAGAAACAGTTTTAGCTTTGCTGTAGATTTTTTCTTTTTCTTATGGCGATACGCGAAGATTGATTTTACAGCTTTTAATTTCTTCGGACATATAGTTTATCACCTCGCAACTAACAAAATTAAGATAAAACGCACCCTGAATTTTGCAAGCAAAATTCAAGGTGGCAAGCAGAGATTTTGTACGGCATATGCCGTACAAATCGCTTGTTAGGGCATATCCCTAAAACCCTCGAATTTTTTCAAATTCGTTGAAAATTCTCAATCGCTTCGCTCATCCAAAATTTGAAAAGTTCAAATTTTAACTGAATATTTTCGGACTCAAATTTTCGTCATTTTTTAAAAAATGACGTTGAGGTTCAGCAAAACTGTTTTCAGATATTTCTGATTTTTCTGTTTCGGTTGGCAACCGTTGATACATAGACAGCTACAAAGAAGCCAGAATATTACGATAAAAAGTGTTGCAAAAAATATTTCATTTTGTGTTACATTGTGGTATAATGAGAACAGGCAAGGAGGAATATGATGCAATTTGAATGGGACGATGAAAAGGAAAAAATCAATATCGTTAAGCATGGCATTGACTTTACAACAGCAGCTCGTGTATTCAAAGACCAAAATCGTCTGGAAATGTACGATGAAGCTCATTCCGATACCGAGGACAGGTATATCACAATAGGCATTATAGACGGAGTGACATATCTCGTTATGGTTGTGTATACCGAGCGAGAAGAAACAATTAGATTGATTTCAGCCAGAAAAGCAACTAAACAAGAAAGGAGAATGTATTATGACTATTCGTAAAGAAATTGACTTGAATAAGCCATTGACCGCTGAACAGAAACAAATGCTTGAAGATCTAAAAACAAGACCTGTTCAGCCTGATGAAGATTGCCCTGAATTGACTTCCGAGCAGCTTAGCCAACTGGTGAGGGTATCTGAAATGCGCCGTGATGAACGAAGAAAGCAGACTGTCACTCTGCGACTTTCTCCCCAAGCGCTACGAACTGCAAAGTCTCTCGGAAAAGGCTACACTTCCGTTCTAAGCAGAATACTCGAAAGCGCATTGAAAGACACAGAAATTATCAAGCATTATCTGTAATGCCCCTCAGAGCCTCCAGAAAGCCCCGTATTCGCTTTTTCTTTCAATGCGTATAAGAATACCCCTCACAGTGTAAAAACGGCGCAGAGAGCCGCACAGAGCATGTGAGGGGTATAATT
>CANRAD010000032.1 GCA_947628505.1 uncultured Clostridia bacterium | reverse complement strand
GATACCACAAAGGTCGACAACTCTCATAAGGGGAGAAATAGTTTTGATTATGGAGATAGGTAACATACTACTTTGATGCCTTGTAAACGTCAAAAAGCTGTATTCGTATATCTTGTTATACCAATTCACATATGGAGCAATATGCGGATACAGCTCCATACAAAGGAGTGATGGCTTATGGTACGCATGGACATTCAGGATTTTTTGCAAGCTATGGGGGAAGACCTGTCCCATGAGGGGGCAATAACAACATTTGCTACAGATAAGTTGTACGATATTGGGGTATCCATAGAAGACTCATACAATGGTGAAAACTACACAATCTGGGGAAATGATGTTTTGGATGCCTTGGACAATACAGATTATTATAATAAGGTAACAGATTTGATGAATCAGCGTTTTCCACTACAGGTAATGATAGACGACAGTGGAAATGTAAAATTAGAAAACATTGTTCGTGATACTGAAGAACAGAATCTATATCCATTCGATAGCGACCACGTAAAAAATGCAATCAGTAAAATTGCATCGCAGGAAGTGGAAGTAATCGGTTATGGAAGACTGATTGATTATGACTACTACACTGAGCCGGAATGTAAAGAACATGAATTTTTGGTTTCTGTGTCCCCTATGATAGACGACTATTTAAACGAAGCATATGAAGAAGCCTATCAATATGTGGCAGAGATAGTAAACGAACATTCCATAGAAGAAATTCTTGAAAATACAAATGCTTATCTTGCAAACAGTGAAAAAAACACGATAAATAGTGGAAAAAACACGATTAAAATAAGCAAAGGGAAAAACGATGATAGAGAGGTGGACATTGCTTTATGATAATTTTTCCAAGAGTGAAACTGGAAGACACAGACAATTTGAATGCCTGTGCGATTTTACGGGAAGAAGATGTTATTGGCAGAATGGAGTTTGACGAGAGTCAAGGCATTGTAGAGTTTACGGACGGAAAACATCTCTGGGTATTGCAGGTTCTTGACTTTGAAAATGGTCAACATGGTACTATCCGTGTGACAGATGATGAAAACAACACGTGGTTTTTCACTGAGTTGGATTAAGTCTAATAGGAAGGAGGAAGTGACATGGGGAAAAAGCCAAAAATTGAAAATTTCGGAGAACATATAGGCGGGTCAAGAGCAGACCAATGGAAAGAGAAAGGTTTACGGCTTTCGGATATATTAGACTGGACAGATATTGAACGGGAAAAGTATGTTAAAAAAAATAACGTATTTCCAAAGCCAGACTATCAAAAGTTATATGACGAGGGTCTGCCACGAGAAGTAGTATACTTTATAAAAGTAGCCCGTGATTCTCTGCCAAAAGAACCCACATGGACATTATCAGTGAAATTAAGTGACTATAATCAGTTGATACATGACATTAACAATATAATCACAAATATCAAAGCTTCTGAAAGGGAAATCAAGCTGTGTGAAGATGATTCGGAGAAAGCGAAATTGACAGAAAAACTGGAAGGTATGAAGGCTGAAAGAGATTCTCTGACAAAAGAAAAAGATTCACTCACTCTTGCTGCAAAGAGAGAGGCTGAAGAAATGTATATCTCTTGTATTGGAGAAATTAAGGACAGACTTTTGAGGCTGAAAACACCTGAAGAATGCAGAGAGTTTGCATATCAGGTCTACCAAGACATACAAAACGGTACACTCGCACACGGGGCAACGATGGATAAGTTTTATAAGAAAGCGGATTTAAGAGATTCATATAGTTACCACCGTTTTTGCCATGATATGGAAAAGAACCAATTCTTGTATTCAGAAGACGAAAAAATTTTTTCACAATATAACATTTATCAGTATAAAGGAGATAGTGTAAAAATTGGTGAACCGAGTAAAACAGACTCTGTAGTGGAAATGCTCCATAAGGTTGAATCACTTTTAAGAAGCAGCAATACTGAAGATAATTTGATTACTGTTAAAGAAGGTGGCTCGATTCATTATATGTGGCACAATGAGCAGAGGTTTATGAACCGTGATGTATGGAAAGAAAATACATATTTTGTCGTTCCAAAAAAAGAAAATAAAGTAGTGGAAATCAACTTCCCTTCAAGAGCGGAAGCAGAGAAGTACATTCTTGAATATGAACAAACACGGGCTACAATGAATAAAACTGAAGATGACAAGCCTGAAAAGAAAGTAAGGAAGACACCGCTCAGACCACCATATCTTTCACATATTTGCCGTGAGGGTGAAAATTATCGGGAAGGAAAAAATGCTACAGGCAAAGATATGATGGAAACCTTTGGATTCAGAGCTGGTGAGTTTGGCAATTGGGAAAGTCAGAAAGACAGACAAACGAATCTGAATATGTCTTTTGATGCTTTCAAAGATTTGGCAAAGGCACTTGGTATTCAAGATGCGGATATTGCTCTTGGCGACCAGCTTGCGCTTGCATTTGGAGCAAGAGGCGGTGGCAAAGCACTTGCACATTTTGAAACTGACAGGAATGTCATTAACCTGACAAAGCTGAGAGGTGCTGGTTCACTTGCTCATGAATTCGGTCATGCTTTAGACTTTTTCGTTGCAAGGGAATTTGAAATTACTTCACATTATGCTTCACAATGTGCGTATCAAAAAGGCACACCGATGGAAAATGTTGTCAACGCCATGAAATATACAACAGTAGACGGCGTAAGACACCAAACAGACTTCTATCGGAATGCAAAGAAACTTGACGACCTTCATTCTTCGGCAGGAAAGGGATACTGGCGTTCTGATGTAGAAATGTTTGCAAGAGCTTTTTCTTGCTATGTTATGGACAAACTTGCCCCAGAACGTTGTGATTATCTTTGCGGTCACTCTGAAATATGCAGTTTTGACCCTATAACAGATAAACCTATTTATGCTTATCCCACGGGGGAAGAGCGTAAGAGAATCAATGCTGAATTTGATAAATTGATGGAGAACTTGAAGGAAAAAGGTATTTTCCATCAACGTGAGGAACAGCTTGAAACAAAACCGACTATCAAAGAAGATAAAGTTTTCGATGAAATTGTAAAGAAAAAGAAGGGAACTGATAAACAGGAAACCAAAGTCCAAGAATCGCCGGAACAGACAAAAAACAAAGAACAAGGCACACCTGAACAAGATGGTGCTGAACAGTTGAGCTTTGAAATGTCGGAAGAACAAGAAATGCCGCAAAACGGAACTCCTTTTGAAGAACCTGCTGATTCGAAGAATCAGAAAACTGAGGGAGAAACTGTCAAGCCAAAGGAAGAACCTTCTGAACCCAAAGACGCAATCGACAACATGATAACATTGTTAGAAAATTTGCAAAAAGATATTGAATTGGCTAAGAAGCTTCAGATAGGAGATGTAATTCTCCTTGAACCAAGACAAATGATGGATTTAAAAACATCATTCAGAACTATTACATCAGATAGAGAGTACGCTGTAGTTACAAAAGTGACAGATGATGAGATTCGTTTTAACACCTATTCATCTTCTGATTTGAAGGATAAAATAGGAATAGAATCATTTCTCTCTACGGAAAACAAGCCTTGGGGTTCTTCGCTGGCAGCAAATGGATTTACAGCTATCTCTGTAAAGGCACTCGAACCTGAAAAAGATGTACAAGCTGAAGAAAAACATTTTGTTGCATGTCAAAACATCACGTTTGATTTTACAGAACATCCTGACTATGCAAAAGTTAATGGATTCGCTGAAGATGCTGCTATGAGAGATGAAGGAGATTCTGAAGATATCATAAACCTGACGGATAGCTATATGCGGAATGTAATAGGGATTCCTAAGGCAATTGTTGTGGATGTTCCTACAGGATGTTCACAAGATGAAATTGTAAAGGCAATCCAAGAAAAATATAGTGTTCCTGTATTAGTGACCGGAGATGAAAAGTTTACAGATGCAACGCAAAAGCAAATCATGTTACAGACAGTATCCGATAATGTCAGCAAGATGATGGACAAAGGAGATTTTCAAAAGTTTCTTGAATTGAGGAGCAATATTGGAAACTATTCGATGAATAACACTGCACTGATTTATGGACAAATGCCTACAGCAACAGCAGTCAAATCGGCTGAGGCTTGGGAAAAACAGGGATATACCGTCAAAGAGGAAGAATTGGATAAACAGCTTGCAATCTGGTCTCCTGTTGTGGAATCTTCCAGCTCTGGGAAAGCAGTAGTAACAGGATATCAGTTCAGAAATGTTCTGGATGTTTCACAGACTGAGCAGATGGAATTAAAGTCACAGCATGATAGAGATGAAAGTCTTGTCAAAAAGGCGGTCTCGACAATAACCCACACACCTTCAAAGAGCGATGAAAACTTATACCTTGGAATCGTAAAATATGCAACGACAAAAGTCCAAAAGGAATCTATGTCAGCCCATACAAAGCCGGGTTCTTATCCAGTCACTGGAAAATCTTATGAAATGGCAATAGATGTTGCTACTTATCTGATAGCAAAATCCGCTGGATTAGAATGTGAAAATAAAACAGTAGAACATATGGCAGAACTGTGCAATAGCGATGTTACGCCTGAGAAAGCTATGAATGGAAGACAGAAAATGTTCCAGCAAGCATTTGACTACGGAACATCTATTGCCAAAGAGTTTGACAAACAACTGGAACAGTTGCTTTCGGAACAGGATAAACAGCAACATTCCACAGAGCAAACCACAAAAGGGTGGAACACAATGGTTGAAAGAGCGTTGCATAAATGCGCTATCAAGTACATAGACAGAAATGAAGACGGAAGTAGAATCGCTGACGTAATCGTGAGAAATCCGAAAACGGTAGAAGCTTTTTCTCAGAGAGTAGAAGACAGTGAAGCGGTAATGGAACGCTACAACGAAAAGGGGACTATTTCTGTAAGAATCTCTCACGATGGAGCATCAATAGGTGGGCAGTCTGTATCACTCACTGCCTCTGAAAGGTCAGCGGTTGAAAGGGCGACTCAAAGGGAAGAGCATGATATTGAGGAAAATAATGTAGACACATTGCAGTTGCCTGATAGTATTGAGATTCCTGACAGGATGCTGCTTGTGGACAAGAGAGATACGGCTGAGAAACGCTATAATGATGTAGTGGATGCAATCAGCGAATACATCACCGACCTGACTGGGGTGTGCCATGACGGATTTTTTGTAGAAATAACAAAATCTGATGTAGAGCGTTTCTTTGAAGGAAACGATATGACCCTTTCGGATTTGACTCCAGAAGAACGTGAAAACCTTTTTGACGTTTACACGCATGGTAATTGTAATTCTTGCTTAAAGTACGCTGTTATCGCTCAAATGGATTATAGTGACTTGGAAGAATGGCAAGCTCTTAACGAAGCTTTGGGAAAGGAAATATCGTGGGCAGCAGCTTCTAAAATCATAACAACGTTGTATGAGAATCATGATAGCTTTACCCCTAAAGACATAACACCTTATGAGCCAACTGTTGAAAATGTTTTTCATGATGTGAAACTGACAACGGAAGAAGCACATGAGTTCCAGAAAATTTTGGAGCAAGAAGGCATTTCGGTGAAAACCAATGAGAGTGTTATGTATTCAGAAAATGTCGAAGATATGATAATGTCCTATCTCGAAGAAGAATTTGACAAGTGTGATATGATTACTGCCTATGCCGAAGAAAATGAAAAAATCCAACCGGAAACTTTGCAAAAATACTTTGACGAGTATGTAGCGGCTGTGAATTATTATCACACAGAAGATATGATTCCATTTGCAGATTATGTAAAGACACAGTTAAGAGAGAATTATAGGATTATTGAAAAAGCTGAAGATTATTTGATTGATTATCTGGTAAAAGTGGCTTATGAGAAAGATGAGGATTTTGGAAAAGCCTTTGAAAAATTTCTGTCTGATATGGAGAAGGAAGATATATCTGAGATTTTGGCAGTGGCTGGATATAATGGAGTAGAAGTAGATTGGAATGGTTTCCTTCCAGATAATTATAAAATTGAAAACATGAAAGGAAGCACCGATGACGTGAAGAAATACCTGAAATCTCTTTCTCAAAAAGATTCTCAAAGAGAAAATATAGAAAGAGAGTGAAACGAATCTGGTGAATATCTGGTGAATGAGGTGATGTGGTGTGAATGGTAACTGCCATTTTATATTTGGAGCATCCGTAGGAACGATGCTTGCTATGAATATGGATAAAATCAGTCAGGCACTTCCCCACCTCACCAATTCATCCGAAACTGCAACATTATTTGTATTAGGTGGATTGCTTGGTGGAATCCTGCCCGATATAGACAATCCAGTCAGCTATGTAGGAAAACTTACCGTACCTGT
>CANRAD010000031.1 GCA_947628505.1 uncultured Clostridia bacterium | reverse complement strand
AGAATCAATTCTTCAACATTGCCGGGCTCCTCACCGCTTTGCAGAAAATTCATTGCATCCTGAACTGAGATCTGAGCGCCTTCCATAAATCCGGTGAAATAGATTTCTTCAATGGTAGCCACTGAACTGAGATGCGGCTGCATCTCTATATCGAGTTCAGCAAGTTCACCTACGATCACCTCACTTGCACTGATCATTTTGTTAGTGAGAATGTACCAGTAAGGCTCACCGTCCACATTACACAATGGAAGCACAACGCCCCTTGCTTTTCTGCTTTGCAGAACCTCATCCCAGATTGCATCAAGATCAACACCAAGAGGAATATTGACAGTCAATTCATATTTTGAACTGTATTTTCGTTCCAGATTTCTGAATAGACGCTCTTTATCCATGTTCTCCTCCCCTTATGCCAACCGAGCTTTACTCAGATCAAAACAAACAGCTCTATGATTCGCAAGATAAGTACCGGGACATACTCTCGTTGCCTTATCATTCCATCCCATATTTTTGCGAATATTCATCAGGATCTTCCTTCCGCTGATCTCTGTTGAAATGATAGGAGTATCAGGAAGAAAAATCGGTTCATCATCTCCCGCACTGCACGCACGGAGGACAAGTTTTCTCTGCTGCGTGTTGATGAGAAGCTGCACCTGTTTCGGTCTGTTCAATGCATTGAGAGTAGCCTCATCCAAAATGAAAAGCTCATCTTTCATATCCAGTGTTAAAATCATTTCATTCATTTACTATCCTCCGATGTTTCTGTAGATTCCGGATCTGCATCAGTTTCTGTTCCTTCAACCTCTGATGCAGTATAGTAGCCGTCCAGAAAATTGACCTGTGTAGACATATCATGCTCTTCTACGGACATACCGTAGCTGCCATTCCAATGTTCGGGCAGTGTCGGTGCTGATACAATACGTTTGCCGTTCTCATCTTTCTTCTGCGGTGCGAAACGCTCATCTGCACTCAGATCAAACAGGTACATCTCGTCATCAAAATAATGTATCCGCATTCCCTGAAAGCGATATCGGTATTCCGACTCCCACCCCATCATGACAAAGAGTCTTTCGGCAAAAGGCTTGCAGGTGATCTGTCTGCTCTTGCGTGTTTCATCTTTGACAACACACCAACGGATAGCATCACGAGCACCGCTGTCACAGCGGCGAACGATCAGTTTCTTTTCTGTAGGATTGATCAGAAACTGTACATAGGTAGCATTTTCAAGTGCCTTAATGCAGGCATTATTGAATGTGACACTGTTTACACGGACAGTCATTGCCGGATCGAAGCGATGAGATATGAATTCTCGTCTCACTACCTGATATCCCGCATAGCTGAAGCTGCTCTCCTCTGCCAGACGCCGTGCCTCCAGCTGTTCTTCACGGCTCAGCGTCTGCTGCGGACGCTGTACAGACATCTGTGTAGGCAGAGGTTTAGGGCGATTAAAACCTGACGCCCACGGCTGCATAGTTTCCATATGCATCCTCCTTTATAAGTATTTTCTGTGCTTCTTTTCCGGCCATATTTTTTCAACTAAAAGCCGGTTAAGTTCAGCACAGATTTCTTTTGCACAGTCCGACAAATTTCTTTGATTCATCGAACTGTTGACAACTTTGGTATATGCTTTACGCATGATGTCTTCTGTAAATGCACTGTAAACCATTCTGCTGGATTCATCATGCATGATGCACTCACAGCGGTAAATATAACCGATCCAATATGCGTAGGACAGTTCCTCAATGTTACTGTTTTCTGTCTTAGGAAGCTCTAAAAGTGCTTTTGGTGTATGTTTCATGTCAGCCTCATATGCTTTGGCAAGTATCAGGCTCTTGTTTTCGCCATCTTCAGCCTTTTCAAGAATTTCCTCGATCCAGTACAGTGATTCTATAATGGTTCGGGGCTTTTCAAGCAGAGCCGGGATTTGAAGCAAATCAGCAAGCGCATGATTTGCGCCGTTTGATGTAGAAAAATTATAGTCAATGACACCCGCAAGCTGACTTGTCATATACATAGGTACAAACGATTCCATAGGAAAGCCCATTGCTGCAGCTTCCATAAAAAGCTGACCTTGTTTATGGCAGTAGATATAGTCATTTTCGTTCCAGACACGTTCAGCATTCAAAACATTTTGATTGCGTGGTGCAGCTCTTTCCAACCACATCATTCTTTTGACATTTTCGGAAAGCGGTCTGCTTTTAGCAGGGTTTTGTGCCATTATTCTCCCTCCTCATCTGTAATGCAGACATCAGCAGTCGCCTCAATAATTTCGCTGCTGTCCGGTGCTGCTTCCTGTGGAATTTCCGGAGGATCATCCTGAATATCCCGCAGCATCCGGCGAACCATTTTCTCATCAAATTTATGATTTGTATCGAGCGGACGAGCCGGAGCAAGCCATTCTTCCCATGTACCGCTGCCGTCAATACTTCTGAATGTCGATGTGTGTTTGAAAGCTGGTGTACCGAAAATCTTCTGATTCAGCTCAAGTGCTCTCTGTACCTCTTCAGCCATTTCAACAAGTTCCTCTGGTTCATCTTCCTCAGGTGGAAAATAGTAACTTTTTGCTTCCTCCTCCAGTTTCTCTACCCGATCCCGCTCCTCACGTGCTTTCACGATTTCTTCCTTTTTATTGATTGCACGTCCGATGTAGTTATCAAGATCAAAAATGAGAACCTGCTGATAGCTGTCATCCTGCATTGCAACGGTGATTGTCTGACAAGGTATTCTGTATGAATACTCCTTATCCCAGCCCATTGCATCATAAATGATCCTGCACAGGTAGCTTGCCCCTATAGACTTGCTGCCCCATTTTATTGCATTTGGATTATCCTCATCGCAAGGGCGTGTAACGATCATGCGTTCAACGGGGTTAAACAAGATCTCAGCAAACTTTGTTTTCATTTGTGAAACACAGTTCTGATTGAACGAAATATTGTGCTGCCCAATTCTGACTACCGGTTCATGGATCCTGCTGAACATATCACCGCTGACGACCTGAAACGTGCGTATGATCTCCGACTGCTCATCGAGATCCTGTTTGCTTCTGTCAACACCGTCAAGCTCGTCCTTGATCTGCTGCTCGGCTTCTGTCAGTTCACGAGCGATCTGTGAAATGCCGTGATCATCGATCAGACCCGGAAGCCTGTGACCGCCGTCCGGCAGATATTCATTTTCAAGATCAACTTCAAGCGTATCGTCCAACAGTCCCATTGCGATCTGTGACGCCCGGAAATAGTCCTCCGCATCGAAACCCGCCCAAGAGCGATTCATGGAGATGAATCCTGTAAGAACCCCTTTGTCAACGATATGCATTGGCAGATAGGAACCTTCATGTCCGAATCGTCGGCTGTTCAAGATACGTTGTGCAGCGTTCCAGACTGCCCTTGTTACAATTGCCTCATGATGATCCGCTTGGAAATATTTATTCTTCTTACCATTGTTTTTCTTAGCTTTGTGATCTTTGAAATTAGGAGTATACGTTTTTCTTGCAAGCACGTCTCCGCAGTATTTCTCATTTCGCATCAATGAAACCAAACCGCCTGATGTCCAGTTTGTATTCGGAGAGCCGTCCTTTCGTCTGCCGCCGGTAGGGATCTGAAGTTCGGTGAGAACACCTGCTATTTCCTCGGGTGTACTTCCATTGAGCAGTTTTGCATACATCCATTTTACGACCTTTGCTTCCTGTTGGTTGATCGCCAATACTTTTCTTGTTCCAAATTCATCTTTTATTTCGATCTTGTCATAGCCAAACAAGGCAGGGGTCAGAAACCGTCCCCGGCTGAATCGCCATTCCAATGAAAGCAGCATAGCTTCGCTTTTCATATGGCTTTCCTCTTCAGCTACCATTGCCAATACGAACAGGATAATGCCGCTTGTCTGAACACTTGTATCAAGCCCCTCTTGTTCAAAAAAGACTCTGACAGGCGGATCAAGATTACTAAGTTCTTCTATATATCCGATGCAGTCAAGAAGATTTCTGGCGAATCTCGACACAGCCTTTGTTATGATCATATCAATTTTTCCGGCACGGCAGTCATCGATCAACCTCAAAAAGCCCGGCCTATGCGTTGTGTTTGTACCGCTGAATCCGTTGTCAAGATAGGTTCCGGCATAGATCCATTCAGGATTACCTTTGATCTTTTCACGATATACCTTTTGCTGCATATGGATCGACAGTGCCTGATCGAGGTCATCTGTGCTGACACGGCAGTAAGCTGCAACACGCAGTTTTCTCTGTGTACTGCTTGTGTCCGTATTCGTTAGTGCGCTGATTTTTCGGATACGAGTACCATCCAATGCGTCAAATTGTTTGCCCACCATATTTCTTTGTCGCTGCCGCTCTGTTTCAAAGCTGCTGCCTGCAGGTGAGCTGCTTGGGTGAGCTGCACGCTCCTTAGCTTCTTTTTGAATATCGTTCAGGGCTGCCACCCCCTTGCGATCGGTTTGATTCTTTGAATCGCAATATCACATGACTGTATAAATTCCACCAAATAAACCTCCTCCAAATGACATAATATACGGCTTTTCAAGCCTATAGTCATATTACCATAATTCTTCCCCTGTGTCTACAAACTGTGCGTTGTATTCAACAAATTTGTTGGTAGAAATTTGGGCGCAAAATTTGAAGCTTATTTGTGATATATCAACAAAAAGAGTATATTTTATAAAAAACGAGTTTATTTTTTTACAGTTTTCGTATTCTTCTTACCCAGTCTGAGCAATCTTCAAAAACGAACTCGTAAGGTTCAAGTTCAAGAATGGCGCATATTTTAAGACCAAGCAGCATATTGCCGCTTGATAATTTTCGTCTTCCATACTCATAGAGCTGATAATGCTGCAGCGAAATTCCTGCTTGTTCAGCTACATCAGATTGTGTCATCCCCATTTCTTTTCTGCGCTTAACTAAGATCATTGCCTCTCTGCCGATGGTCCTTTTCATTGTCACGAAATACTCCTTTCAGATCGTATCAGACATTATACCGTATTTTGTATGTAAAAGCAATTCACAAAACGTGACAAAGATAATCATACCTGTTTTCTATTATTATAGCAAGACGAATAAAGATAAAAGCAGGGATAAGATATCAACAAATACTTCGTAATAAAGCCGTCAGAAATTATGAGAATTAGCGTCTTGAATTTCATTGTAAAAGGTGTTAAGATACAAGAAAATGAATATAATGGAGGATGCTAAACATGAAAGATTTGATAAATATTCGGGAAACCGGTCACCATCTAAAAATGCTTTGTGAACAGAATAACGTCACTGCTGCGTTGATTCAAAACATTTTTCAGTTCAAAAGTCCGCAGACTATTTACCGTTGGTTCAGAGGAGAAACGCTACCGTCTGTAGAGTACCTGCTGATTCTTGCTGAACTGTTCAATCAGCCATTGGAGGAGTTGCTCATTCTGAACAACAGTGCAGCGGAAGAAAAAATGATCGCCAATATGATCCGTTGGGCAGGAGAAAAGGCGAAAGACTCTTCGGTACTTCAAGAAGCGTTTTACGATGCTCTCGCTGATCTGATTATCCGAAAGTAAGAAAACGAGAGCGTAAAATACGATTACAAGTCAAAATATGCGAAAAAACGCTTGTCAGATCTCACAAACTTTTGTCAGATTTTTGTGCGATTGAGAGAAAAATTTCAACATTTCAGACTTCCGGAAGGCTGTCAGTATAGTTTCTGTCCAATGAAAATACATACAACTGTTTGTATTCTGCACTTTAGTCAAATAAAGTTTATACGAAAGAATGGCATATTTGCATTGAGAGATTTTCAACATCCGCTGTTGAAAGTAAACAAATAGTTCAATTGACAAGATCCCGCTTTTGTGGCATAATAGCTTCTAATGAAACCACACGGAGGTGAAGTATGGATCTGCCACCTATCAATATGATCTCACAGCAGGAGCTTTGCGGCCACATCGAAGAGGAGGATTTTCTTCTGCGGTATGGAAATCCTGTGGCGATCAAAGCAGATGACGGTACTGTTCTGTTGCTTACGGCGATCGAATATTATGAGCGCATGACAGGACAGAAAATAGAAATCAGAACGGAGGGATAACATGGGAATATTTATTCACATGGACATTGCTGACACAGTCACACAGGAGGAATGGACTAAGGTTTACGAAAAGTCGCTCCTGATGGCTAAGAAATTTGGATTTTTTGATTTTGGCAACAAACTGATCCACGGTGAAAATGTTTTTTGCATTTTCCCGACCGAAGAAAAGGACTTCAATGGCAGGACAGGGTGGCGAACCATTGGCAGTTTTCCGGAGTATAAGAGAGCGGAGGATCAGTTCATTCCGAAACATCTTCCCGAAAACCGGAGCGGTCAGGCATACGATATGCTTCGCACCGAAATTCCCGAAAACATTGTGCAGACCGTAGAAAAGCATGAC
>CANRAD010000030.1 GCA_947628505.1 uncultured Clostridia bacterium | reverse complement strand
AAGAAGAAGCATGCCCGACGGAATCATTCCGATTACCACGGTGCATGTTCGCTGTATCGCATAGTTCACTTCGCGCGAAAAAATCCACGGAAGAACGTCGGCATATCCGGCGTCGGGAGTTCCCTGCATCGCCGCGTTGTAGGCTATAAAATACGTGAATATCGCAATGGGGATTATGAGCACGGAAACGCACTTTATTATGAGTTTCGTGGAATTCATGAGCTCGGAATTGGGGCGCTTGTATTTTTTCGCCTTTGCGGTAAGTTTTTCGAGATAAGTCTCTTTGCCTACTTTTTCTACTCTGAATTTTCCGTTTCCGCTCGAAATAAAACTTCCGGCATAGAGTATGTCGCCGATATTTTTCTTTATTGCGACGCTTTCGCCGGTGAGCAGACTTTCGTTTACTTCAACCGTTCCCTCCGCGAGTATGCAGTCGGCCGGAACCTGATTGCCCATTTCGAGGAGTATAACGTCGTCGAGCACTATTTCGGTTACGGGCACGTCTATAGTTTCGCCGTCTCTTATGACTTTAACCGTGCTCGAAGCCAATAACGCAAGTTTGTCTATTGCGAGTTTAGAGCGTATTTCCTGAATTATGCCTATAACTATGTTGGCCGTGGTAATAACTATAACGAGATAGTTTGAAAACTGTTGAGTGTTGGCGATTATAAGCGCGATAAAGGCAAAGAGGCACAGCAAATTGAAGAACGTGCAGATATTCCCTGCAAAAATGCTCGCATACGAGCGGGAATATTGCTTGTTCGTATCGTTGAAGAGAAACTGTCTGAATCTCGTTTCGACTTGTCCGTTTGTGAGCCCCTTGTTGAGCTTCGGCGAAAATCTTTCGACCTTCGAAGAGACTGCCTTTTTGGGGTGCCGCTTGAAATATTTGATTATTTTTTTCTTGTCGAAAGGCTCGTCGCTGTTTTCCTCGGGTTGACCGTCTGATTGAACTTCGTCGCCGGGGAACAGCGCCATCTGAACGCCTTCGTCCGTAAAGGCCGCTTCTTCGGCGGGCTGTTCGGGTTCGGCTTTATTCTTCTTGTCTTTCGAAATTCTGAATATAATTTTACTCATAAACTTGCCGTCTGCATTAACTATATTTCGCAGTACAGTATATTATAGCATAAAAAAACTCGTTTTTCAAGATATTCGCGGAAATTTAATTGCTTTTGCGCTTTTTTTGAAGTATAATTAACTCACTTATCAAAGGAAGTCGGCTCATATGATAGACATCAACTTAATTCGCGAGAATCCGGAACTTGTAAAAGAGAACATAAAAAAGAAATTTCAGGATAAAAAACTTCCCCTTGTGGACGAAGTTCTGGAACTTGACAGAAAAAAGCGCGCGCTTCAACAAGAGGGCGACGGTCTGCGCGCACAGCGCAATTCGCTCGCAAAAAAAATCGGAAGTCTTATGCGCGAAGGCAAGGCGGACGAAGCGGAAGAGGCTAAGGAGCTTTCGAAAAAGAATAACGACAGAGTAGCCCAAATAGAGCAGGAGAGCGCGCAGATAGACGCCGCTTTGAAAAAGGCCATGAGCGCTATTCCCAATATAATTGCCGACGACGTTCCGATTGGCAGAGACGATTCCGAAAACGTTCAGGGCAAAGTCTTTCTCGAACCTGAGGAAAAGCCGTTCGAAATTCCTTATCACGTCGATATTCTCGAAAAACTCGGCGGTATCGATCTCGACAGCGCAAGAAGAACGAGCGGCAACGGATTTTATTATCTTACGGGAGATGTGGCGAGGTTACATTCCGCCGTGCTCGCGTATGCTCGCGACTTCATGATTGATAAAGGCTTTACGTATTGTATTCCGCCCTTTATGATACGAAGCGAAGTAGTGTCCGGCGTAATGTCGTTCGAAGAGATGGAAGGAATGATGTACAAGATAGAAGGCGAAGACCTCTATCTGATAGGCACTTCTGAGCACTCCATGATAGGCAGATTTATGGGCAGAACGCTTGCGGAGGGCGAACTTCCCCTAACGCTTACGTCCTATTCGCCTTGTTTCAGAAAGGAAAAGGGCGCTCACGGCATAGAGGAGCGCGGCATATATCGTATCCACCAATTTGAAAAGCAGGAGATGATAGTCATCTGCAAGCCGGAAGAGAGCGATATGTGGTATGAAAAAATGTGGAATTATACCGCGGAGCTCTTCGTATCCATGGAAATTCCCGTTCGTCAGCTCATTTGTTGTTCGGGCGATCTTGCGGATTTAAAATACAAGAGTTGCGATATAGAGGCGTGGAGCCCCCGCCAGAAGAAATATTTCGAAGTCGGCAGCTGTTCGAACTTGACGGACGCGCAGGCGCGTCGCCTCGGCATACGCTTCTACACTACCAGCTGGCGGAACGCCAAAAACGAAAAGACGGGCAAGAACGAATTTGCTCATACGTTGAACAACACCGTTGCGGCCCCTCCGAGAATGTTAATCGCTTTCCTCGAAAACCATTTGCAGGAAGACGGAAGCGTATATATCCCCGAAGTTTTAAGAAAATATATGGGCGGCAAGTCGAAAATCGAAGTAAAAAAATAAAATCGTACTGCGCCCGCAAGCGTTTGCTTGCGGGCGCTTTTTATGTTATACTGAAATCGGAATGAAACTTGTATTTTTCGATATCGAGTGCGCAGGCGTGCATAAAACATATGCGAAGATCTGCGCGTTCGGATACGTCGTCTGCGACGAAAACTTCAATATCCTCAAAAAAGAGGATATCCTCATAAACCCCAAAGGGAGATTCGAGCTTACCGACAGAAAAGGAGAAAAGGGGATAGTGCTTCCTTACACATATTCCGATTTTGCCAAACAGCCGCCGTTTACCGAGGTCTACGGCAAAATCAAGCGGCTTTTGGAGGACGAGGACAGCTATGTTCTGGGGCACGCCGTTCTGAATGACGTAAAATATCTCAATTTGGAGACGAAACGTTTCAGGTTGCCGTCTTTCAACTTTACGTTTTACGACAGTCAATTGCTGTTTATGACGCATATAAACGATTTTTCGAGGCAGTTCGGTCTCGAATACATAGCCAACGCGCTTAACGTCGAATTTGTGCCGCACAAGGCCGCCGACGACGCCTACGCCACGATGTCGATAGTCAAAGCGCTGTGCTCGGAATACGGTTGCGGATTTAAAGAGCTTCTGGAAAAACTTAAAGTTACGGGCGGCAGAATTGACAATTATTCCGTGTCAAAGCCCGCTTCGCGCGGTTTCGGGAAGTACAATGCGGAAAAGAATGCCAGACGCCGTCAAAGGTCGGAGAACAGAGTTAAATTCTTCAATAATCTTACAAAGAAACGCGTAAACCGCGAGGGCGGCAAACTCAAAGGCAAAATACTCACTTTTTCCCGTGCTATTGAGGACGATATCGCCTATTCGATGCCCCTCGTAGACGCCGTTTACTCGGCCGGAGGGAGATATTCGCAGAAACTCGACAAGTGCAATTTATATGTGGCCGCCGACGACGACGCCACCGCGCGCACGCAATCCGCGCGCGAAAGAGGGATTGCCAGAATAACGCCGTCGCAATTGGAGAGCGTCTTGCATGATTGAATTGCCCGAAAAATTTCTTTTGCGGATGCGCGAACAGTTATCCGACGAATACGAACAGTTTTTAAACAGCTATTCGGCTCCTCCCGCGCGCGCCATAAGGGTAAACACGCTGAAAATTTCCGTAGATAAGTTCACCGGAATTTCGCCGTTTTCCGTCTCGCCCGTGCCATGGGAGCCGAGCGGATTTTATGTGGAAGGAGAGGGGCTTGGCAAGACCGTATTGCATGCGGCCGGCGCCTATTACGTTCAGGAACCTTCCGCAATGGCCGTAGTTCCCAAGCTCGATATCCGCCGCGGTGATCGCGTGCTCGACCTCTGTTCGGCGCCGGGCGGCAAGGGCACGCAGATAGCCCAATATCTCGACGGCAGCGGCGTGCTTGTCATGAACGAACCATATCCCGCGAGAAAAAACGTGCTTGCGGAAAACGTGGAACGTCTGGGCGTAAAGAACGCGGCCGTTTCGTGCGCCGAACCGGATTATCTTGCAGGTCTTTTCGAGGGCTATTTCAACAAGATATTGGTCGACGCCCCTTGTTCAGGCGAAGGCATGTTCAAAAAAGAGCCCAACGCCATTCCGGAATGGTCGCTTGAAAACGTAAAAATGTGCGCGGCGCGCCAATACAAGATACTCGAAGCGGCGGATAAAATGCTATGCGGAGGCGGCAGACTTGTCTATTCCACTTGTACGTTCGCGCCCGAAGAGGACGAAAGGCAGATAAGCGGATTTTTGGAGCGGCACAGAGAATATTCGCTTATTTCGGTGCAAAAGCTGTATCCGCATAAAATCAGAGGCGAGGGGCACTTTATAGCGGTATTGCTAAAAACGCAAGGCCCCGAAGCCGAGGATTTCCCCGTATTCAGACAATCTTATAAACCTTCCGACGTAAGGGCTTTCAGAGAGTGGGAGGCGGCGAGCATGCGCGTTAAGACGGAAAACCTTATCGTCGTCGGAAATATGCTTTTTTCATTTTGCGACGGCGAGCGGAATTTTTCCGACGGAGCCGTCCGTCAGACGTTGTTTTTGGGCAAGACGGAGAACAGAATTTTCACGCCTTCCCATTCGTTTGCAACGCGGCTTACTCCCGATATGGCGGAGAGCTATGAATTGGACGAGCCTACGGCTCTCAAATATCTTCGCGGGCTGACGTTCGAATGTCCGCGCAACTTAAAAGGTTGGTGCCTCGCGACCTATTGCAATTTGCCTCTCGGCTGGTTCAAGGCGGTAAACGGCACGGCAAAAAACCATTATCCGAAAGGACTGAGAATATAAAATTTAAGAACTGAAAATATAAAATAATGAAACATAAAATATGCCCCGCTCATATCGAGCGGGGCATATTTTTATTATTCCGTTTTGTCTGTGCCGTCGGGCTCCGCGTCAGTCGGAGCTTCGTCGGCTTTTTCGGGAACTTCCGCCTCTGCGGGAGTTTCGACCGGTTCGTCGGCTTTTTCGGGGCCGTCGGGTTCGCTAACCGTTTCGGCCGGTTCGCTAACCGTTTCGGCCGGTTCTTCCGGCTCTTCTTCGTTTTTGATA
This sequence comes from uncultured Clostridia bacterium, assembly GCA_947628505.1. GTDB lineage: Bacteria > Bacillota > Clostridia > Christensenellales > Borkfalkiaceae > Coproplasma. Next base: position 3,367 of record CANRAD010000030.1, on the reverse strand, counting down.
AGACCGAGTTTTCTTATATAGCGCTCGCGTTTTTTGTAGTTGTTGTTCTGCTGAGACTTCATTCCGCGCTTTTTGCGGGCCTTTTTCATTATATCTCTTGCAAGCAGAGCAAGCATAACGAATACGAGAACGACTACAAGGATAATGGAGGAGATAAGCAGCCATGCCTCGCCGGCGTTGGATTGATTATCTTCCTCGGACGGTTCTTCTTCGTCGTCGATGGTATTTATTTCTATCTGTTTGTCGACCGTTGAGTAATTTACGAATGTGTTATAGGAGTTGCTTTCATCGTCGAAATAACTGAAATAAGCAAGTTCTTCGGAGAAATCGGTTATAGTGTAATCATATCCGGTTTCGCCGTTTTTGGCCGTCTCGCGATTGAAAGGAATATATTCATTCGAGTCGTAGAGAGTGTAGGTGTAGTATTCGGCCACATAATTTCCGAACTTGGCTTTTACGCCGTCGACTTCTTCTTGCGTGAGAACGCCGTCGTTTACGAGCGTTTCCTCGAAATAGTCGATATTGACGTCGTTTTTGGGAAGAACGGAAATCTTATTCTTGGCTCTCAGAATATTTTTATATTCCTCGATAATAAGCTGTTCTTGTTCGTCTCTTATCTGGGTGTAATTGCTCTCCGTTATTCCGGTCTGCACATAGTCGAACGCAACGGCTCCTTCAAGATTCTCGCTCGCGCCCGTTTCGTCGCGTTTTCCGCTCCAAAGCTCCAATCTGTATTCTTTGGAGGAATCTCCGGTATAGATGTAGAAACTTACTGTAACCCACTTGCCGTCGGTATTTTCAACCTTTACGGAGTATTCGGCGTTGAACGCTTCGTTTATGGGATATCTTACATAGCTCTCGTCGAAGTTGTTTACTTCCACGCCGCGCTTGCCGTTTACCATATAATAATACTTTTGCGCCGCGCCGTCGTACTCGTAAACTCTCGTGCCGTCGGCCACGAGGTAATGGCTCGAAAGGTGCTCGCAGGTCGCGTCGCTGTAATAGTCTTCGCCGTCCTCGAGTTCGTCGTAGGATACGGGATCTCCGTTCTTGTCGTAGAAAGTATTGTTTTCGAATTGATAATACTTATAGCTCTTCGTGAGGTTGTAGAGATTGGCGAAAATTTTGCCTTCGCTGTCCTCGTACAGTCCGTCGTCTCTGAGTGTGTAAACTATTGCGTCGCGATGCTCGTTTTCGGTCATATCCTCGTCATATTCTTTGTCGAGCACATTGCCTTCCGTGTCGTAGAAGAACGTATAGCGGGGAGTGGAGAAGTCCATCACCTTTCTCGTCGAAGTGTCCACGAGATAGATATAAGCAACCGCGTTTCCGGATACTTTCACGCGCACGCTCACGGGTTCGTATGCGTTCGCGCTTATCGTCTTGTTCTCGCCTATGAATCCGTAGTTTACAACCTGCTTTTCGTTATAAGTGCGCAGATTGTTTACGATTATAAGAGGCTGATAGCAATCGTCGCCGAAAGCCTCCGCCCAGGTTGCGGTGCTCGTTGTGAAAGCCGAGAGTATCTGCGTTTTGAGTTCGCCGTCGTAGCCGTCGAAATCTTCTTTGCTGATAAGACCGGCAATGGCGTCGGAGGGATTTTTCTTATTGAAGTCGATTTCCGTCTCGTCGTTTTTGACGATATAATTGCTCGCGCCGTTGACGCCTTCGTAATTTTCGGGCTTCGCTATTCCGAGTTTTATATCCGAGTTTCCGCTCGCTTCATCGAACTTGTTGTGTTCGGCTTCGGTTTTATCGTCGTCGAACGTGAAAGTCTGGGAATAGCTTCCGCTCGGAACGTATCCGAACACGTCCTCGGTTATTTTGAGCGACTGCATATTTGCCATCGCCGCCCAACCGGGCTCATACGCGCTGTTTGAGGTGCCGCTTATGGAAGTGTTGCCGAAACTGAAATCGATTTTAAAGGTCTGTTCCGTGTCCGTCTCGTTATGGATAAAGAAGAAGCACTGAACCCAACCGCTGTAAATATCCTTGTTTTCTCCGACGTCCGTCGTTTTGTTCGTCGAATCGACGGATATCGAAGCGGATTTTTCCTCGTCGGCCGCGTTGTATATCTTTATCGTTGCGGCGGAAGAACCGCTCATGTCCGAAGTCTTAACCCAGAAGGAGATTATTCTGTATCCGTCGGCGTCTGTTCCCACCGTGAAAGCCGTCGAATTGTCGACGGTCACCGTATAGGGAGCGCCGTAAGCCGAAAACATCATAATCATATCGCTTACGTTGCCGAAATTTTCCAAAGCGTTTATGCCCTTATCTCCGGTCAGAGCCGAATTAATAGAGGAAACGGGATTTTTAAACGCGGGCTTTTCTCCGGGCGCATAGCTGTTGAAGTCCGAAACCGAAAAAGTTTTGGCGCCGTCGAAAATACCTATCAGGTCGTTTTTGGTTATTATTTCCTCGAAGTTATCGGGGAGTACGGGCGAGCCGTCCGTATAGCTTCCCAAAGTTATGCCCGAGAGCTTTGCGCTGTTCGTGAGAACTGGCGCATAGAGCTTCTTGCCGTCTTTCTGAGCGGTTATCTTAACGCTCGAATTTCCGGTGAAGGGAAGAGCGGAATATGCTTCGTCCTCCGCGCCGAGATTGCCTGCGGAAGCGAGGTTGATAAGATAATCGAAATGTTGCGAATGTCTGAGAGCCGTAGCGTCGGCGGCGCCGTTGCTAACTCTTATTTCTCTGTCGGCGATGAAAATCTTCCCGTCCTCTTCCGTAGCAAGGGAGCAGAACGTTTCGTCGGACTCTATCTTCGAGCGCATAGCCTCGTCGAAAGTTCCCTCTTCGAGGTCGAGATATTTTTTGATTTCCACGTCGTCGAAAAACGCGTAGCCGGTACATTTGTTCTTTCTCGTGTCGGCGGAGCCGAGGCCGAGATTCAAAGTTATCGTGCTGTCCGCGAAATCGCACGCATTGATATAAATGGTATATTTCAACCAGCCGTTGCTCTCATTTTCGAGCCCGGGGTTGTCCTTGATGATTTTTTCTGTGTTTATGGCTTGTATTCTGAAATCGTCTATCGAATGTCCGCCCACCGACTGTTTGACTTCGATATACGCGCCTCTGTCCTGATCGTCGAGCATTGAATAGCCCTTGTCGAATTTGAGGTCGGAAGTTTTCACCCAAAGGGACAATTCTGCGGCCGTATTGGCTTCGAGGGTTATGCTCTGAGAGGCGTAATGCTGTTCGAGACCGTTGTATTTTGTGTCTTTGACGTAGTTGTGCACCATGAGCACGTTTGAAATTCCGACGTCGGTGGAGTTATCGTCTTCGTCTTTTTCAACGTAGTAATAGTCTCCGGCGTCGTTTACCAGCACTTCGGTCTCTTTTTCACCGTCGGTAAAATAGAGGGAGC
>CANRAD010000029.1 GCA_947628505.1 uncultured Clostridia bacterium | reverse complement strand
CTTTGATATCCGGGGTGCCCATGACATCCTTCAGCTTGTTCAGATAGAAGTCACGTTTGATCAATCGCACGCAAATCACCTCGTTCGTATTATAGCACAATCTGTTTCGCAAAATCAAGCATTCTCCAAAAATGCGAAGCAGATAATCATTCAGCAGGAAAAGCTCTGTTGGATGCTCATATTCACCTTACCCCAATCTCATACCTGTGATGCGCCGTCTGCATTTCATTTTCTCCTGTTCCTTGATAACCCGGCGGCAATCTTTGTTTCACCGCAGCCCCGACAGTGAGTGTCATAATCTTCTGCCACGGTCAAGTCCTCAACCGTCTTGACCAGCCTCTTACTGCAAAGGGCATACACAAAACACCGATCAGAATCGGAACAATGAGCAGCAAATATGGCGACCACACATATTTTCCAAAAATACAGAATGTATTTGTACGGAAAATATCCGCGCTGCTTCCCACCAAAGGAATTAAGTCCAATGCTTTCTGTACACCATACGGCAAATATCCGGCAATCATCGTCGGTCCATATACGACTGCCAGACTAGATAACAAAGCCAGTACATTGCCTCTTGTTTTGGCTGACAGGAACATGACGACCCCTGCGAATCCAATTGCCCCTAAAAAGGCAAATACGTATTCGTAAATTTCCGCCTGCAGCATATTCATAGGCGCAATGGCGATCAGCTTTATGGTCTGGATCGGCATATCCCATCCGGCAGTTCCCATGAAGAAAAGCTGCGATACGACGCTCCCTGTCAGAATGATTGCAAAAAATTCCACGGTAAAGGAGACACCCACACCTATTTTTGCAAGGGCAATCCGCTTCCATCCGTTTTTTGTTGTTAGGACCAGTGAACTCGTATTGTCATGCCACTCTCCGGCAAATATGGAGGACAAAGAAATCGCAAGGAACAATGCCATTACCGTACCTGTATCCGTGACCATGCTGCCGAGAAGATTTGACCATCCTTCCGTCCATTCATATCGGAACGGCTTGTTTACCTTCCCATTTATCTGCAACAGACAGTCCTTTTCCGCCCCGGCCTGACCATTGTTCTCCAAAAAATTTTCAAGGGCATTCTGCCTTCTTTCATAAAAACCTGTCAGCTTCTTCGGATCCACATACTCCATCATAATCTCATAACGCTCTGTTTCCAGAAGCTCAGGGTACAAAATCCCCAACCACCCGTTAATCACATGGCAGTCCGTTTTTTCCAATTCGCTGTCAACGCCGGCTGCCCTGATTTCCTGATAATCCCTTACTAATTCCTGTAAGCTCTCATCTGTCAGCTCCCCGCCAAATTTTAAGGAATATTCCTGTCTATCCCTTATCATTCCATACCCGTCAAAGTTATTCCCAAAAGAGCTTGTAACATCATCAGAACTCCCAAAACTGAACCACTGAAACGAAAGTATGCTCCCGAAGATTACAACATAAACAAAACACAGCAAAACGCTTATCCTGGTACTCATTTTACGCCATAGCTTTTTATGCTCTAATAAAAATAATTCCATCATGATTACACTCCTTTCTTTGCAGCGAAAAGCGCCTGTTCGTGAAAATAGTATAGATATAAATCTTCTAATGTCGCTTCACACAAAACAGCCCTTTCGCTTGGCTTATCGTCTGCAATGATACGAAGTACCACCTGCCCGTCCTCATGCCTTAAATTTGCAACTGTTGATTTTGTCTGCCACTTTTTTGCTTCTTCTGCAGATACCTCTAATTCCCATACTTTCCCGTCCGCTTTCCGAACCAGCTCCGGCACAGTGCCCTGCAATACAAATTTTCCTTGTTTCATAAGCAGGACTTCATCTGCGATTGCTTCAATATCCGATACAATATGTGTTGACAAAATAACAATTTTATCTTCGGCATAATCGGAAAGCAGATTGCGGAACCGCACTCTTTCTTTCGGATCCAGCCCCGCTGTCGGCTCATCCAATATCAAAATCTCCGGATGATTCAATAATGCCTGTGCAATTCCAACTCTCTGCTTCATGCCGCCGGAGAAAGTCTTTATTTTCTTATTCGCTGCATAGCTTAATCCCACTTCCTCCAATAATTCTCCCGCCCGTTCCCTGGCGATCTTCTTCGGTATTCCTTTCAGGGCAGATACATACATTAAAAACTCCATTGCGGTATAATTAGGGTAATATCCAAAATTCTGCGGAAGATAACCCAATACATTTCTGTAATCTTCTCCCATAGAGATCACATTCTGCCCGTCCAGAAGCACCTCCCCGGAAGTCGCTTCCAAAATAGCGCACATCATCCGCATCAGCGTTGTCTTTCCCGCGCCATTTGCTCCCAAAAGACCATATACGCCCGGATTTAGGGCTGCACTGACACAATCGACAGCTATTTTGCTGCCATAATGCTTTGTCAATCTGTCAAGAGATAATTCCATACATTTTCCCTTCCTTTCTCACTGTTATGATAAAATAAATTTCCTTTACGAAAAACGCTGCAAAAAACAAGAAAGCAACGATCCATATACCAAAAGCAGATGTGTCATACAGCCAGGGCAGAGTTTTTGCCAGTATGCCCCAGCAGACGCAGGAGCCAAGCGAAATCGTCATGCAAATCTGCATATTTTCTTTTCTGCTCAATCGAAGCAGGCGCAGCATACTGACCATGCACACTAAATAGGGAACCATGCAGTATAAAATAATCCGCCCGATCTCCCTGTAAGAATTTTGAAGATATACCTCAAAAGAAACAAAAAACGTCATACATATCAGATCTGCAGCTCCAACCAGGATCAACTTTGCCAACACGATCTGCGAACCGGAAGCCCTTGTGGCCGCTTCAATCTCACTCATTCCATAATACTGGCATTTGAATATGGCCGGCATAACAGCCAATACAAACAGCGGCATAAACGCAGGAATATAACTTGGATTGCCTGCTGATTTGTAAATCACCGCGCATAGGATAAATAACGCAGCCGCCTGTAATCCAAATATTGACACTCCCTCAAAACGGAAAATGTCCGATAAATACTGCCCAAACCCTATCCGAGGCTCTTCTTCCGATTGTTTTGCCGCTTTTCCTTCCCGCATGATCTCCGTGCATAATCTTACGGTTTCTTCCAACTTGGCATTGCTATTAGCACTATCAAGTTCCTTGGCATCGCTAAGTTTCTGGTGTTTTGGCTCCTGCTGTAAATACTGCCGCAAATGCTTTTTTAATTCTTTATCGCTCATTTTCCTTTCTCCTCATAATTTTCAAAGCGTTTCTAACCCTGCTCTGTGCTGTTCTCATACTGCATCCCGTTACTTTTGCAATTTCCCCAAACGAAAGTTCCGCCTCAAACCGTAAAACAACAGCTTCTCTTTGCTCCGGCGATAAACTATTTAAAAGATATTCTATCTCTGATTTATCCTCTATCCGATGCAGCTCGTCACAATCGTCTCTGATTCCTTCTTCATTTTCTAAAAAGCATTCCTTCATCTTCCGGCTTTCATCAATACATAGATGATTTGCTATTGTATATAAATATGCCTTAAATCTCCTTTTCCCTTTATATCCCGACAGATTCTTGAACAGTTTCAAAAAAGTTTCCTGCGTTAAATCTTCCGCTTTCTCCTGATTGAAGCACTGTCTTTTACAATAACGCAAAATAGGCGTATAATAGCGTTTTATCAATTCTTCAGCCGCTTTTTCGTTGCCAAGCAGAATCTGCTCCACTAACGCATCATCATTCACACGCTATCAACTCCTTTCTTGAAAAATCTTCAGGATAAAAACCGTTATATATATAATAACGAATCAATTTCCCCAAATGATCAAAACTCTCTTATGATTTTTTGAATCCATGCGGAGGCCTATAATATGGCAGCTTTACATAGCCACATCGTCCTGCATGGACAACCAAGATATTTTCTATTTCATACAGTTCTGGAAACGTATCAGCCACCCTTTGACACGTTGCCTATTTTTCCCTTTTTCACTTTACGCACAATTCACACTTTAAAGCAATAAGGGCAGCTTTCCAAAGAAAAGCTGCCCTTGCAAGACTAAATATTTAACTGTAAAAATTCATAAGTATTTTTCTATTCTGCATTGTTCAACGACCTCCTCTCCTAAAAGCGTTATCGCTTTTTGGGGACATCGGCTTATACAACGATAGCACAATGTACATTTATTTCCGGAAACAGCTTTTCCGTTTTTGATAGAAATATTTTTCATAGGACACAGAGATGCACATAAACCGCAGCCAATGCAGCCTGTATGTATCTTCAGTTTGTCCGTGTATCCTTTCGTCTTTCCATAAAACCAAAGTCTTTGTCCCAAAAGGCCAATCATATGAGAAATAAAACTTATGCCTTCCTTGGGATATTTCCCCTGTTTTATTTGCTGTGCAGCCAATTCAATTTTTTTATTGGCCTGTGCAATAATCTGCTTATTTTTCTCGATACTTTTCTTTAGAAGTGTGCTGTCACAAACGGAATCAGGCATCTTAATGTGGAGCCCGCCGAGAATAACCGCTCCGTACTTTTTAAGCAGCCTTGCCGTGCAGCCGGCACCGTCACCGCTAAACTCTCCCATCGTAGCCATACATAAAACTTTTTTACCGCTCCACAATGTTCTATTTCTACAGATAAAATCTCTGACCATATACGGTGCGTTTGAAAACTGTATCGGATAAGCAAGTATGATCGTATTATTTTCCCTAATTTCATGAATAACATCATCACTTTCTAACGGTATGATTTTTGCCGAAGGATCAATCAAAGAGAATAATCTTTCAATACAGTATTTTGTGTTACCTGTTCCGCTTAAATAAATTCCAACCATACATAATTCCTTCTAAAAATCAACAGCGAAAATAGATATTAAGTCTTCCAGCTTATTTTCCCATCCCATTGTATAATGCACATTTTCCATGGTAGCTAATGAGGCCAAACCATGAATATATCCAAAAAGTGCAATCAACCAGTCTTCTTTTTGATCCAATGACATATTTGAATGTTCAAGCATATTCAACATCTGCTCTTTATATATAACAAATGGCTTATAATTTTTCTCATTCTCGCCACGAATATCTAAATTGATCTGTATATTTTTTCCATGTTGGAACAAAAAAGTAAAGTATTGCGGCTTTTCCATAAAAAACCTTATGTAAGCCTTTCCAAATTCCAACAAAAAATTGGGTTGATCTTTATATACTGCAATAACTTCCTCCAACATATTTGAAAATTGTTCTGTTATAAATAGCTGCATTGCTTCAAACAATTCCTCTTTATTTTTAAAGTGACTGTATGGCGCAGCATGACTGACATTGCAGGCCTTGGCAACTTTTCGCAGCGATAATTGATTTAATCCGCTTTCGTTTACCAATTCTATGCCTTTTTCTATCAATTCATTTTTCAAATCTTTATGATGGTATGTCTTTTTTTCCATATTAATACCCATTCCGGAGCGTTTACGCGACGGGGCGACGCGAATCTCAAATTCGCGTCTGCCATCAGGGGAATTTGTGACGCTCCGGCACAAATTCCTGTGTGAAAAATAAGCTATCGAGCTTATTTTTCACACTAGCCCCCAAACTTGACAGTGTAAACATTATATTGTAGAATCTTTACATTGTCAAGTTTTGCGTAAAATTGGCATCTATTTTATATTTTAACATTCACTCTTTTATTAAAAAGCAAATAAGAAAAGCCGTAACTGTAAAACACGCTAACTGTAATTCCATTCCTAACTTCCAAACAAAATCGTATCATATCAGTAAATGGGCATGAAAAAAGACAGACTGCCACAATGAGAAATGCGTCCCATATACAGCGGTCTGTCCGGATTGACGACTGAGTCAAAAGTCAAACAGGTACCGTTGCCTCAACACCCATAGATTACTCCAACACGATTCAGAGCGGGCGTATCCTGCATTTTGGAAAAGTGTGCAAGCTGCATAGCCTCTCAATGCACGCTGACTCATCACTTCTTTGATAATCTCATAGAAGTCTTAAGCAATTCTCTGAAGGAATTGACATAACAACACATTCACTCTTTTGTTATAAAGGCCTTAAACTTACTAATTTCTTTTTCATATTTATCCTCCACCATTAATTTGTTGTGAGATTGCTGATAAAAACTTCGTAAAACCGCTTTTCCCGTTCTCGCATATACTGAGCATTGCTATTGTATCCATCCATATTGGACAATCTGTTAATTGCATTTTGAGCATATTCAATAGCTTCATCCTCTGTATTACCCAAAACTTCGTAGTCATTACCCTTTATTGAATTAAGAAACACCTGCTTATATAGTTCAGAAAAATAATTTACATTACCATATTTATCTGTTGAAAATACACTTCCCACTTCCATTAATGCATCTTCCCACGCCATCTTAACCGTTTCCGGACAATTACGGAATATCTCTTCAAATAGCAAATTATCGGTAAGCTGCATATTGGCATTACTCAATGCCTCCTCGTCAAATTCATTATTCAAATACTTATTCCAAAAACCCACATCTGACAAATACGCTTCATACTTGTACTCCCAAGTGCTTTCACCCTTATACTTTTCAAATAATACGGCACATCTGTCATAATCTTCTTCTGAAAGCTCTTTACTCCACAGAATGTTTCTTCCGTTTTCGGTACTTGTATCATCTACACAGTCCATTACTCCTGTTGAGTGGTTATAATAGAAAGAAATACCAGAATCACTCATAGAACATACAGAACACTGTACTATATTCATGTATTGTACACCCACACCATCTGCTGCCGATGATGCCATATCAGAATATTTTTCAAACATGCTTAGCAGCTTTTTCCCCTTAGAGAACAAGTCCAATACCTTAGGATCCTCGCATGTTTTCAATATGTCACAAACATTTTCCGTTTGCTCAATCCAATCCACTTTTTCAGTTCTAAACTGTTCCCATGCAGATCCACTAATATCAATTTGCTTCATACAACCATTCTGTTTTGCCGTCTCCTCATATATCTCCAACGTTTTGAATGAGCCAAATGAACTTCCGGTTCCTTGCCCAACAGAATCAGCAAAAGAACATAACGCAAACATTTCCATACGAGTAGCATTTTGAGGATTCACCTGACTTATATCAATATCAAATACCTCCTTTTTACCATTCAAATTGGAAATAACTTGAACTATTGGCTTTTCAAAGGTAGATTCTTCTAAGAGTATTGCTCTCATTCCATAAACGGTAGTTTGTCCTTCCTCCGGAACCATAGTTAAACCAAGGAACATCCCTTCTCCTTCCGTTGCAGCCTCAGTCACTGCATTGGAACAAGGTTCCGTATCAGACATTTGTTTTTTCACAACCGTCGGATTTCTGTGATCTATGCTAGAAACACCACCTACTTGCATTGTTTTCCTCCTTTTTATTAACAATAACGAAATCCACAATATATTTTGTTACATTTTTCTATAATATTTTAAATCTAAATAAAATTGAGGCAGAATCTTTATTCAAAAATACTTTCTATCATACGATATAGTTCCTCCTTACTTAACGACTCGGTAACGACCATGTACGAATAGTCTTCATACTCATAATAAATGCTCTTATAACCATTTTCGTATAGAAATACTGTTGCTCTACTACCCGATATTACTTTCGATTCTTCCTCATCATATTCCAAATCAAATGTCATACTTCCACCGTCTGTCACCAGCATCTGATCCCACAGCAGCATTTCCCCTTTATCATTCTCGTATATAATTGACAAATAATTCTCATTTTCTGTTCTGTCAATTTCTTGATAACCATCTGGTATATATGTCGGTTCTCTGCCTGCCAATTTATTTGTATCTGATTCTGTAAAATAAGAAAGCATAAATGAATCTTCAAAAATAGTTTTTATTGTTTCAAAGAATTTCACTCTATACGCTTCCACACTCATGGTAAAAATCAAGGTGATTCCAATTACTCCAACAAAAAATACAGCAACGCGTTTTATAATGTTTTGCACCACCCCAATCCAAGGATGGGCTTCTCTCTTAATCAAACGCTTCATCTTTCTCTCAAACTTTCGCGAAAACTCATACTCCGTATCAACCAGGCCCTCTAATTCCTGAATAATCGCTGCATCCACCACCGGCATATATTTATATAACCATTCGTCAGTTACTTTCACACGTTCCATCTATTCTATCCTCCAAATTATTTACTGCCTCTTGAATCATTTCTTTGCCTCTGGCAAGTCTTTGTCTTAGCGTCCCCTCTGATATTTTAAGCAAATCCGCAATTTCATCATTATCCATTTTACTTGAGTATTTTAAGAGAAACACATCTCTGTACTTAACCGGTAGATTTTTTAATATATCTAAAACTCTATTATCCACATCCGTTTCAACATAGGTAAGAGGTACTTCATTTTCGCCAAATTCATCTACAAATATTTCCCTTCTCATCCGGATACTCCTTTTCCTATAAATATCAATGGTTGCATTTTTGGTAATTGTTATCAGGTAACGCTTTGTTTCCTGTGTATTTACATCACCTACTTTACCCATATTTAAAGCAACCTTAATAAAAGCCTCATGTACTGCATCCTCCGCTAAGTAATGATCGCCTAGTACATCATGCGCCACCTTCAACATTAAATATCTGTATTTTTCGTAGAGAATTGCAAACTTCCGTTTATCCTCCTCCGTATCAATCATCATTAAGTAAAACACTCAAATCACCCTCTATTTACCTTTCCGCCTTTAAACAATAACGAATTGACCTGTGCTTATTGTTACAAAAACAAAAAATTTTTTCAATTTTTTCTAAGGCGTAATATTGGCACTATGCTTATATCAGTAAATGGGTATGAAAAAAGACAGACTGCCGCAATGGGAAATGCGTCCATATATGGCGGTCTGTCATTTTACTCTTTTCAGCATTAGGTCCTCTTCTTTTTCCCGATTACAATTTCCCCTGCATGTGTATACCATTTTAATATAGGTGAGTTCGTATAAAAGAGAAAACCGATCACAAGTAATACAACCGAAATTATAAATGGCATATTATAATTTTTACTCACCGGCAGATAGGCCCTTGTTATCCAATCTTTCTTTGCCACATACGCCTTGTATACTTTCCCTTTTTGATACAACACAGGTACAGTCTCACCCTCTGAAAACAGCTTCTTTGAATAACTCTCCGTTATTGTATACCAGAGAGTATCCCCCTGTGGCTGATAGTCCACCCATACCCCATAAGATGATGCTTCGAACGAATTACCTCTGGCACGAGTCCATTCTGAAGTGCTCTGTACCTTGACTACCTTTCCCATTACCTGTATATATTCTATACTTTCTTTCGCATCTGCAAATCGACATATCAAATTTATGCTAAAAACGATTCCGGCTATGCCAAGCACCCATTTTCCTATCGCTCTTATAAATTTTCTTTCTTCAATATCTGTTTGTATTTCCTGCTCCATATCCTCTTGTATGACTACTCAAAATTTATAATCATACGTTCCTTTCTATGACTATTCTACAATACCTTCAAATGCCGTGGGCTTTATAAAATACATGAAATATTTTTCCCATCAAATCTATTTCCCCACCCTCTGTTCTCTAA
>CANRAD010000028.1 GCA_947628505.1 uncultured Clostridia bacterium | reverse complement strand
TTTATGAGATTTTCGGCGGTTACGTCTCTGTAATCGACCGCGGCGCAGCAACCATACTCCTGCTCGTCTTCGCCGCGACCTTCGGCGTTGCGTCGGCGGTATGCAGAATAGTCGACAAATTCGTTCTGAGCAAACAAGCGGAACTCAAAGACGCGCGCGCCCCTTATAAATATAAAAAATCCATTCCCGTATGTCCCAAATGCACATCGCCGAAATATGTTGCGACCTGTTTCAGAAGCAACATTTCTTCAGATATTTGCAATGCCGTTTTCAATCATAAAAAAGCAATGCGTTTTACCGACGTTCTGTTGCCTATCTCGTTTGTCGCTGGGCTTACCATGATTATTCTCTCGTTTCTCACAATGTTCAACATTTATCTGCCCATTCAAAGCGAATATTATGCTCTGCCTGTGTTGGGAACTGTTATTCCGTTTGTAATTTGGCTTTTTGCGACAATAGTAGCTGCTATAACCATAATAATTAAATGGAATAAAAAAATGAGAAGCGACGGAATGGATTACAACTTTGCCAAGGCAAATCAAAGGCGTATAAGGCTTATCGTCTACACGATAATCTCCGCCGTTTTGCTGGCGGTTGCGTTAGTGCGCTTTATTTTGGGAATAGTTTGCCCCATTTACCCCACTTCTACCATATCCGAACCGGCATTATTTGTGCTCGTTCTGTACATTTTCTTATTCAATCTGATTGTTTGCATGAGTACTTTCAGTAAGGCCGCCGCCGCGAATATGGCGCTGCTCGGGCAGAAGAGGTTGAAGGGCGGCGTACTCACGGAAGAGGGCAAAAAATTCGTCAACGCGGACAATAAATATATCGCGTCGAATATGGCCTACAAAGCATACCTCAAAGAAGATGTGCACGGATATTATGTGGCACACAGAAATTGCATCTTTGAGCAAGCCATGTGCGATAGCGGGCTCGACTACAAGAATCGCTTCGAGCGCGCGGCGTTCCGCATAGAGCGCAACAGGAAAAAGCTCCTTTTCATTACTCTCGCAAGCATATTGCTGATTGTGCTTGCGGTTGTCGTTTGCGCGGTAGTACTCGCGCATTGACGGCCGCCTTGATATCGCCGAAACAAAACTTTTAAAGCGGTCCGCTTATCGGACCGCTTTTTTTGGGGATTTCTTGTTCCCGAAAATCTGTTCGGGCGGGGTTTTCACGCTCCGAAAAGGGCAATGTGAAAGAAAGTGTCTCGACTTTCCGGCGCGCAGAGGTTATAATGTAACCGTAATCGGGAGGCGCAATATGACGTTCGGACAAAAATTGAAAAAGTTGAGAAGCGAAAACAATCTCACGCAGGAACAGCTTGCGGATATGATATTCGTAACGCGTTCGGCCGTTTCCAAATGGGAAACCGACAGCGGATATCCCGGCATCGACAGTTTCAAAGCCATATCCGGTCTTTTCGGCGTAAGCATCGACGAGCTGATATCGGACGACGATATCGAGAACAAAAAACTGCTCGACGAAAAAAAGGCGAGAAAATTTTATTTCGCCGCAATGGCCTTTTTGTGCCTTTCGGCAACGTTTGCTCTGCTTGCATACTTTTTGAAAAACAGATATCTGAGCGCTGTCGGAGTTTGCGGCATTATAGGCTATGCTGTATTCGCTCTGCTTTCAAAGCCCGGATACAGACGTTTGCGAGAGCGCAAAAATACGGCGGCTTACGTCGTTTCGCGCTGTGCAATCTTCATAATAATCTCGGCTGTCGCGATATATACGCTCATAGCCGCGTAAGAAAAGCACGGATTTTTCCGTGCTTTTCTTTGTTGATTTTCCGTGTTTTTTTCTTGTTGATTTCCCGTGCTTTTTTTGCGGCCGCGTCCCATATGTTAAAATATGTTAAAATTTGTTTAAAATTTATTTTTATGCCCTTTGCCGTTTGATTTTTGAAATCATATTATTTATAATAAACAAACGAGAACGCAAGCGATATTTCCCGCGAAAAAACGGCGGAGACTGTTTTACCGCCGCCCCGCAAAGACGCTTGCGAAACCGAAGGAGATAAAAAAATGACAAAGGTTACGAGAAATATTCTGACTTTTTTGCTGGCGGTTACGGCTTTCATATGCCTCGTCCTCTGCGCCGCGTGCAGTCCGGAGAACGGCGCGGACGGCGCCGTCGAAATCAACGGCAAGATAGTCTTCGACAGCGACGAGAACGACGAATTTACAAGGGATATCTCCCTCTCGTTCAAGCCCGAAAACGGTTCGGCCGACGGCGCGGCTGCTTCGGTAACGTATTCGAACCGCGACGGCAAAAAGGTAACGGCGGCCGGCTTCACCATAGACGAGAAAGACGGTAAATATTCGCTCTGCACGGGCGATAACGCAAGCTATGCCCTCGATTTGCACTGGGGCTCGGATAATTCCGATGAAAATTCGGCGACGTTGCACGGCGAATTTATAACCGAACGCGTTATAGAGGACTATGAAGAACACGAAGCGGGCGAGCGGCACTACGCCGACGTCGGATATTTCGGCGCGGGGCTTATCGACGTCAGCGGCGAAAGGTGGTTCTTCAATTTCGAAGACTTCGCAATCACGGGCGGCGGATATCTGAAATTCTATATCGATCCCCTCGGTTATAGCGCGGGCATACTTGAAAAAGACAATCAGAATATACTAATGAAAGACGGCAACTTACGCAATCTGCATTGGATGAATTATGTCCTCGCCGACGACAGCGCATACGGCATTTACGATTTTCTGATATTCAACGGCAATTCCGCACGGCTGCTCGTGTACAAGGCCGATTATTTCGCCGCCGGCGGCAAACAATGCGTTTATGAGTTTACCGGTTCGGAGGAGATATTGAAGTTCGGCGAATGTATCTATTCCTCCGGGGTATGCGACGTCGAAGTGGGGAGCGAAGAATATCTGTGCCTTGAAAAAAGCGACTATCAACTGCCCGACGGAACGTTCGCATATACCTGCCTCCCCGCCATAAACTGCGAGTGGGGCAAAGACGGCGATTGGCTTTTATACAACTATTGGCAGATGGAAAAATCCGTGGAATCCATCTATTTGGAGTTCGATAATGACGGCAACGTCATACCCTCCTCCGCAAAACAAGTAGAGCGTAATATCTGCGTCAACGGCGATTACGCCGCCGATTACGTCTACTATTACGACTTAGCAAAGGACAGATATCTTGCATGGCGGCTTCTGTATTTCGGTACGGTTAAAAACGGCGAGCTTCAACCCATGGACGCGACGATAGAAAAGGTGGGCGACACCACTTTCGACGTTACGGCGGGCGGACAGGAATGTCTCGTGGCTATCGATATCGAAGATTGTATCGGCCTCGGCGGGGAATATCTGACGCCTACGATAACGGTAACCTCCGTGCTCGCTGGCGTGGACTATTCCGACGGCGGCAATTGGGCTTACAGCGATACCGAGACTGTCGGCAAGACCGCCGACGTGTTCTTTGTCGCCCCCTCGGTCGCCGCCGGCGGCGCGGGCAGAGAGATTTACAACTACAACTATAAGAGCTCTTCCAAAACCACGTTCAAAGCCGCAATCGATATGGAAAAGGGCATATACGACGACAACGCGCGCTTCTTCGCCCCCTACTACCGTCAGGCCGTGCTGTATGCTTACGGGCTCGACGAAGTGCTCAGAGACGATTATCTCGCGTTTGCGTATGCGGACGTAAAGGCGGCGTTCGAATATTATCTCGAAAACAATAACGATAACCGTCCCATAGTGCTTGCGGGATTTTCGCAAGGAGCGGATCACTGCATAAGGCTTTTAAAAGATTTCTTCCCCGAAATAAGCGACAGACTTGTGGCGTGCTACGCCATAGGTTGGAGAATGACGGCGGAAGAGCTCGAAGAGAGCGGACTTGAATTCGCCTCCGGCGAACTCGACACGGGAGTTATCGTATCTTTCAACTGCGAGGCGGAAAACGTAGACGAATCCGTAATAGTTCCCAAGGGATACAAAACGCTCGCGATAAACCCTCTCAATTGGAAAACGGACGAAACGCCCGCGGATAAAAGTCTGAATAAGGGCGCGTGCTTCTACGACGAGGAAACCGGAGCTTTCAAAAATAAGATAGAAAATCTCACCGGCGCATATATCGATACCGAACGCGGCACGCTCAAAGTTACGGATATCGATTCCGCAGTTTACAACAACACTCTCGGCGGCTTCGTAACGGAGGGAGTTTATCACTTCTATGACTACCAGTTCTTCTATTGCAATCTCGAAGATAACGTACAACAAAGAATCGCCGCGTTCACGGAATAGCTTTAAATCGGCGAAATATTTTGTATTCGCGCATCGAGCCCAAACGGCTTTTCGGAAACCGTTGACTTCCGACATATTAAAACCCACCCGACATTCGGGTGGGTTTTTCAGTATTGAAGCTCTTCAACGTCCTTTTTGTTTAACTGCCGGCGTTTACGGCTCTCTTCCCCGCGCAGCGCCCTCATATTTTACGCATAGCCAAATATTAATGTTTTCTATATCGTTTTTATAAACTCCAAAAGGAGGGATTGTTGCTTGGGGGTGAGGCGGGCGGTGAGGGATTGGATTGCGGCGGTCAGTTCCTTTTGCTCGTCCGTTTCGAGAAAAAACTCTGCAAGCGTAATGCCCAAACCAAAACAAATATATCCCAAATATTCAACGGTCGGGCAACGCTCGCCGTTTTCAAGTTTATCTATATACGTTGGCGAAACCCCCGCAAGGTTGGCCAACGTATTTTTCTTTAAACCTTTTTTCTCGCGCAGGTATTTTATCCTCTTCCCCACTTCTTCCGCTGTCATATTACACCCCAAAATTTAAACTATTGTACATAGTCTATGTTAGATTTTGAGATAATATTTAAACTATCGGGTTGATTTATTAAGACTATTGTATTATAATACTTATACAATAGTTTAAAATCGAAAGACCATTAACGTTTAATAAAACCAATATAAATTTATGTTTATCGGTTTCGAATCCAAAGTTTTGTTAAAGAAAATGTTTAATCGAAGAATTCAGGAAGATGTGCAATTTCACATATTCCAAAATCTCTATTCACTTTTGTAACAGCAACCTCATAATTTCCGCTTTGAAGATGTTCTTGAGAATTTAATATTAATTTATAACCATCTATGTATGAAACAAGTTGAGATTCCGTATTAGTAAAATATGTTTCCAGCAAATCATATTGGCAAACAGGAATATTTTTAAGATTAAAAGGAATCTCAAACATATCGTCTAAATTACCTGCACGTTTTTTTGCTTGCTCTAAGCGTTTTTTTGTTTGATCGGAAAATTTCGACTGTAGCACTGCACGAACAGCTTGAAAAGCCTCACAATATTCAGAGCACATCAATCTAACAATATCATCAATCATAGCACGCGTATTTGCTGATTTGCACATTTCAATCAATAATCTATAAACAGGTTTACGTGAATCTGATTCGATAAATTCTACCAAAGGAACAGATACAACAACATGTCCCGGTAATGATGGAAACCGTTTAAATAATTGCCTGCCATAGTCTGTTGCCCAAAGTTTCTTTCTAAATATTTTTTCCAGTTTTTTATAAGCATCATTACCTTTTAATAAATCATTTTTTCTAACCGTGTAATAAGCATCTTGGCGACAATATCTATAAGTTTGATCGAGTTCAGGTGTATCCATAATTATGTCGCCGTGAATTGGTAACCCTTCTATTGTTACATCCCATTTGTTCTCAATAAATTCATTTAATGGCTTATCGCGTTTTGATGAATTACAACTTCTACATGCTGTCATATAATTTATTATATCGTCAACTCCGCCCTTACTAACGGCAACGATATGTTCAATCGTTAGTTGTGATTCTTCAAATTTTTTTAAACAGTACTGACACGTAAAATTATCCCTTTCATATACGGTTTTTCTGATTGATTGATTTATTACGTGTCGTCCTCTTTGAGGACGTGAAATAAACCTCGGAGTATATTCCATTATCATTTCCTCGCTTTTAAATTTATTATAATCGCAATGTGTAATAACTTTATTTGAATATAAATTTTAACTGATTCCTGCTTTTTCAAATGCATTTTTTATTTCATCATCATCAGTTAAATTATACAATTCTTCTTCTTGCTCACTTAATAGACTTCCGTTAAAATATTGTCTTCTCAAATTATTATTTGCTTTGACGTTTGTCATACGTATGTAGCGATTTTTGGGATTGGTGGTAGTAAAAACCAAATATGATTTGGAAATCATTTCTAAAGGTCTTAAATTATGCGAAGTAAAAATCAATTGTCCTTTCCCTTTTTGTGAAATGATATTTAATAAATCACCTAATAATAATTCAAATACACCGGAATCTATCTCGTCAATTGCAACTGTTGTTGAGGGATTATTATAAACGTTTATCAGCAATTGAAGAATTGCAATTATTTTTTTTGTACCTTCCGATTCATATCTTAAAGGAATATCTATATTATTTCGATGAGATAACAACTGTATACGGCAACCCAATTTACCGTTATCCAAATTTATTTTTCCGTAATTAATTACTTTAATAGTTAATCCCGGAATGAGCTTATCGAGAACTATATTCATATTATTTATAATTTCTTCAACCACGGCTACAGCTTCTTCTGAAATAACCGCATCTCCAGTTAAAGGCACGAATATCTGTCCAAAATTGGATTTTATATTAAAATTAAGCACCAAAGCATCTAAACTGGCAATCGACGTATTTGCCGTATCTACAACAAATAGATTAAACGCTCCGTAATTTGAAAGCGAATTAAGTATTTTAAGATATAACTCTTCCTTACAATTATTTTTAAACATGTCTAAAAATTGTTTACAAAAGATAGACGAACGCCCTTCGGCTTTAGCTACTTTTATTGCTACAATCAAATCAACAAATATCTTTTTATCCTTGTTAAACATTGAATCAATCTTTGATTTAGGTCCTAAGAGCTCGTCGTTTTCGGTATAAATCAAATCTTGCTTTTTTAATTTAAGTTCATCGGAAGCTAATGAAAAGCTCAATTTTTCATTTTGGATTTCAATATGATATTTCTTTTGATTATTATAATCTTGAAGTAATTGATTTTCGCTATAATCCTCTACCTTTGCCATATCAAAACTATAATATATATTTATAATCCTTAAATTTTCGATATCATTTAAAATAAATTGATATTCAAAACTGGAAAATTTTGAATTGATATTAATAAATTCGGCAAATCTCTTATTTATTTGACTACCGCGCAGCAAGTTATGCAAAATTTTTAATGCATCAATAATTGCCGTTTTACCGGACCCGTTTTGCCCATAAATACCCAAAATGCTAGCTTCATCAAGTTTATTTTCATTTAAAATTTCAATATGCCCGTTTTCAACATTTTTAAAATTTTTCAATGCTACTTTAGCCAGACGGACTTGCAAATTGTTCATAACGTATACTCCTTGCTTTTATTATATACCTTCTAATTTCGATTGTCAATCGTAAATTTTATACAAAATGTTTCATTTTTTAAATTCTCGCTCAAAATACTTGACATTAAGTTTATTACACTATATAATGTATTCAAATTAAATTTTTATCACAATATGCAGTAATCACTAAACAAAAAAAGTGCTATTTAGTCTCAGCTAAACAGCACCTTAAAAAAGTAAGGCAATGAGCAATTACCATACCTAACAGATTAAATTAAGTATAACATTATTGCCAAACTTTTGCAATAATTTCTTGAGGATTTCAAGAAAAATTTAAAAAAGGAGGCAATTATGAAAATTTATCGTCCGTATATAACGCTTAAAAACGGTATGCGCATATATGCTAAAGATTACGGATTGCGAGCATTTTGTTTTGAAGTATAAAGTGTTATAGAAACCTTGTAGCACACACGCCCCGAATATTTGGTAGTTGGATTCGGGGGAAAATATTTTAAGGAGGTAAAAACATGGGGAAGAACCAGCACGTTACTCCGCGAAGCGAAGGCGGTTGGAATGTTATCGGCGAAAGAAATACTCGTCCAACTGCCATTTTCCCGACTCAAAAAGAAGCAATTGAAAGAGCTCGGGAAATAGCGCAACATCAAAAATCCGAATTGGTTATTCACGGTAAAGATGGCAAAATTCGCGAAAAAGATTCATATGGAAACGATCCATATCCCCCTAAGGGGTAAACGTAAGAGAGCAGACAACTGCTCTCTTATATTATAACTCTATTATAACTCAATATTGTTTTGATTAATCTTTTTATTAGGTTTTAATAAATTCTATCACGATTACAACGTCGTAGTTTGTGCGGGCGCGCAGGCGGGCATAGGCTTGAACGCGCTTCCGCCCGTAAAACAGGCAATGGAAAACCCGCTCGAATCCAAGTCAATAACCCTTTCGTGCGGGAAATTGACCACGGGCGTCACGGTAAAGCCGTGGACGGGGATATTCATGCTACGCAATCTGACAAGCCCCGAAACGTATTTCCAGGCGGCATTCCGCGTGCAGTCGCCGTGGACGGTCAAAAACGAATTGAATCCCGACGACGAAGAGATAATCAAAAAGGAATGTTACGTCTTTGACTTTGCGCCAGAACGCGCGCTTAAACAGATTGCCGACTACTCCTGCCGCTTAAACGTGGACGAGGTCAATCCCGAAAAGAAAGTCGCCGAATTTATAAAATTTTTGCCCGTGCTCGCCTACGACGGAAGCTCGATGAAGCAGATTGACGCGGCGGGGATTTTGGACATTGCGATGAGCGGCACTACCGCCACTTTGCTTGCACGCCGGTGGGAATCCGCGCTTTTGGTCAACGTGGACAACTACACCCTTTCGCGCCTTATGGCAAACGAACAGGCGATGAACGCGCTTATGAGCATTGAGGGCTTCCGCTCCTTGAATAACGACTTGGAAACAATCATAAACAAGTCCGAAAAGATTAAAAAAGCAAAGGAAAAGGCAAACGAGCGCGATTTGAGTGACAAAGAGAAAAAAGAGCTTTCTGAGGACGAGAAAGAGTACAAGTCAAAGCGCAAAATGATTCAGGAAAAGCTGATAAAGTTTGCAACGCGCGTGCCCGTCTTTATGTATTTGACCGACTATCGCGAACAGACGTTGAAAGAGGTTATAACGCAGTTGGAGCCGGGGCTTTTCAAAAAAGTTACGGGGCTTGACGTGAAAGACTTCGAGCTGTTGGTTTCATTGAACGTTTTCAACGGACCGCTTATGAACGACGCGGTGTTTAAGTTTAAGAGGTACGAGGACAGCTCGCTTTCCTACACGGGCATTAACCGCCACGCCTCCGACACGAAAATCGGCGGCTTCGACACCGCCGTCGTCATCACCGACTTTGACGACATTGCGTGAGATTCACTAACAATCATTATCTCTACATAGCAAAAATAAGCGTTACGCACGGTAACGCTTATTTTATAACCTGACAATTTTTTCTCGCGCGGCAAAACAGCGCACTGCGCGTGATGCGGAGACACATTATCAATATTTATTTTCCATTTGACCGCTTTGTCTCTTCTTCGAGAAATCTTCGCACGATTTCGCATTTTTCGGTAATTTCTATATGGCCTGTTAACGTTGCCTTTATTGGTTCCGAAAGCCGCTGTATACGAGCCGCATGAATTTGTTCTCGTGTTCTTTTATCGTCCTCTGAACACTTCATAATTACCTATTAAAAGCATTTCCACTCTATTTTTAAGATAGAATAATCAGAGTAATTTTTCAGGCAGAAACGCAAAACAGATTGTTTCTACATAAACAGTATTTACAAAATGAAAATTTCCGGTTAAAATTGAGATAATAAATTATTATTCACGGGGGGATAAAATGACCGGTTTTAAAGGCGACGAGTTTTTTCATAGCAAGGATACTTATCTCGACTTCAATATTTCCGACTTCTGGCGGTGGGCGTTCGGAAATCTTCTCGATAATACTAAACGCGGCGCGCTCGCGGAATACTTAATCCAACGCGCGCTTGGGCTCGACACTTCCGAAACGCAGGAAGATTGGAGCTCATACGATATTCTATACAATGACATACCTATTGAGGTAAAATCCGCCGCCTATATACAGGCGTGGAACCTCGGAAATTCAAAACTTTCCGATATTTTGTTTTCAATAAGACCGGCGTCGTTCTACGACGAAACCACAAACACATACTCCTCTTTAAAATCGAGAAATAGCAAGATATATATATTTTCCGTGTATGAGGAAGTTGAAAAAAGCCGTGTCGACGTTTCCGATTTGTCAAAATGGGGCTTTTATATCGTTCCTACCGTAGAGCTTGATAGGCATTTCCCAAACCAAAAGACAATATCATTGAAATCGCTTATGGCAACAATCAAAACTGCACGCCAAGATTGGTTCAATCTCAAATCTGCTGTAGATAAAGTCATTCCAACCCTTTGAACATTAAAAGCCCTCGCAATTTGCGATATATATTGAAAAATTTTAAAAATCGCCACCACAAAGTTTGAATTGCCATATTCGCCGCGGGAACTTTCCTTATCGACGGTTGCAATGAGAACAACCGCCTCGGGCACCGCTTGCGCCTTGTGAATGCGCAAGCTCATCTCGCGCGGCAAAACAGCGCACTGCACTGTTTTGAGAAATCCGCGCTCTCTCACGCGGTGTAAGGACAACACCGTGTTCGGGCACCGCTTGCGCCTTGCGAATGCGCAAGCTCATCTCGCGCGGCAAAACAGCGCACTGCGCTGTTTTGAGAAA
>CANRAD010000027.1 GCA_947628505.1 uncultured Clostridia bacterium | reverse complement strand
GTTTTTGCTCTCAGTTCGTCGGTTATCTCAACATCGAAGTGTCCGAAACAAGAGCATACTTTTTCACCAGACATAAATGAAGCGCCGCTCCTTTAAGGAACGGCGCCCGTAGAATACCGTTCCTTGGTTGCAACGCCATTATAACCTCTTTATTTCCGTAAAAACAAATCAGCTTGGAACAGGTATCACTACCTATATTCTGTGATTTGTATAACGGAAATAACAAAGGAGCTATAAAAGTACAGTGCGCCCTTGTGGAAAAACCGAGGTTATTTTTTAATGACGTTGCATTAGTATTATAGCACGATAGATCTGAAATATCAACAGGTAATTGTGTAAGAAAAGAGTGTTTACATAAATGAAGCGCCGCTCCTTTAAGGAACGGCGCCCGTAGAATACCGTTCCTTGGTTGCAACGCCAACAGACTTCTTTTTTGCGAAAAAGCCGATTGAAACAGGTATTACTACCGTTATTTTTCGACTTTTCCGTATAAAAATTCATGCCGCCACCGTTTAGGGGAAGGAAAAGAAATCTATTCTGTTGACGTTGCATTAGCATTATAACACGATTGATCTGAAATATCAACAAGTAATTGTGAAAGAAAAATATTTACATAAAAGAAGCGCCGCTCCTTTGAGGAACGGCGCCCGCAGAATACCGTTCCATGGTTGCTACGCCTTAACTTATTTCTTGTAGAAAAAACAGTTCGGAACAAGTATTGCTACCATTATTCTTCTGTTTTTCCCACGTAAAAATGTATAGACTTCCCCTTGTCAGAGGAAATCCGATTTTAATAATTAAGACGTAGCGATAATATTATAGCATGACTGATTAGAAATATCAACAAGTAATTGTGAAGAAAATATTTACATAAAAGAAGCGCCGCCCCTTTGAGGAACGGCGCCCGCAGAATACCGTTCCATGGTTGCGACTCCATATAAACTCCTTTCTTGCGAAAAAGCGATCGGAACAGGTATTACTACCGTTATTTTTCGCTTTTCCGCACAAAAAATGTACGCCGCCCCTTGTAAGGGGCGAGATTGGAGATTAATCATGAAGTCGCATTAACATTATAGCACGACTGATTTGAAATATCAATAAATAATTGTGAAAGAAAAGAGCGTTTTATTGAAACCGCCCGCCGACGGATTTCCGTCGGCGGGCGGCTTTTGTCTTTTTCATGGACTTTGCGCATACGCGCAAAGCGTCGTCGCCTTTGGCTCCGCGCGCGAACGAACGGTTCGGGAGCGGCCGGGGCGGAATTTTATATCATTAACTTAAATAAGCGCAACGCGATTTTCGGCTTTTATCGGCTTTTCGGGCTGACAAAACAAAAACATACCGCTTATTTCGTCAAATTTATACATTTTCTTGACTTAAAGCGACGTTAGTGATAAAATTTTAAACAGGAAGGCGTCCGTCAAGGCGGCGCATATGCGTTAAAATATTAATTAAAATTAGTAAACAAGGAGAAAAAATGTTCAACAAAAAACCCCAGGTAATAAGATTCGAGCAGAATTTATGCAACG
The DNA here is from genome assembly GCA_947628505.1 of uncultured Clostridia bacterium. Taxonomy (GTDB): domain Bacteria; phylum Bacillota; class Clostridia; order Christensenellales; family Borkfalkiaceae; genus Coproplasma. Next base: position 9,921 of record CANRAD010000027.1, on the reverse strand, counting down.
CCAAAGTAGACGACAACGAAGTGTTGTTCGTCAGAGTTACAGGCGAAGTCGAAGATAAAGACGCGCGCTTCGAAGTTCCTTCCACGCACAGCGCCTATGTGATAAAGGGCGGCGGCGACGAGAGATATTACAAGAGCGGCACGTACGACGTTTTCGACAACAAAAAGGAAATCAAGGCTTGGAAAAAGGGAATATCGGTAGATATCATATATATTCCCAACACGCCCAACGTAAAAGTTTTGTGGGGCACGAGCGAAAAGTTCAAATATCGCGATACGGCGAGCAACAAAGTCGTAAACGTGGGCGCACGCGGATATATGTTCGTAACCATAACCAACTCGCAGCAGTTCTACAAAAAGATAGTCGGCAGCAAAAAGGAGTTCGACCTCAAAGAATTCAGAAAGAATTTCGCGGGCAACGTAATAAATTATTTTTCGGATTACTTCCTCAGAGTTGTCAAAGAGGAAAAGCTCACCTACGACCAATTCGACGCGTATAAGCTCGATATAGGCGAAAAAGTCGGCGCGCTGATAAGCCGCAGGTTCGAACAGGATTGGGGCATAGGCGTAACCAATTTCGTAATAGAATGGGTTGGCATAGACGAAGCGGACAGCGAGGCGGTAGAATCCGCGGCGGCGGACGCTCAGAAGCAGAAAAAGCTCAAAGATTATCTCGCCGAGCTCGAACGTCTCGACGACAAGCAGTGGGAACGCGAAAAGTATTTGAAACAGCTCGAACTCGAAGACAGGGCGGCGTATTACGAAGTTTTGAAAGTAGTCGGCCGTCCCCGCGAAGAGTATAAGAGCGCCGCGCCTACGGGCGGGACGACGGTATTCTGCCCTCATTGCGGACAGCCGCTCAAAGGCGGGGATATATTCTGCTCCAAATGCGGGAAGAGGGTAGTCAAAGAGACCGTGGTATGCCCCAATTGCGGCAAGTCCAACGACGGCGACGCGATGTTCTGCTCGATTTGCGGAACGAAACTGAAATAAACAGGAGGAGAAATAAAAAATGGGATTATTTCACAGAAAAACCAACGCCGAAAAGGCGGGTAAAGACAAAGAACTTATAAGCCTCAACGAGCGTTCGGTGGACGCGCTTATAATTCTTGCCGAACAGAGCGACAACGAAAAGACGATTTCGGAGTTCAAACAGATAAAAGAGCGTCTGAAATATCTTATAGCTTCCGAAAAGGAAGAGATTCTCGACTATGACAGGAAGATAAAAAATCTCATCGAGGATCTGAAAATAGCTCTCGTCAAAAGCGACGGCAACGCGGAGGCGCAGGCCGTTAAACTTACCACGCAGATAAAAGTGGCGATAGCGGAGAGAAACGCAAGGTTATAAACGGTGAATTATGGGATTATTCAAGAGTAAGTACGATAAACTCACGCGCGAAGAGGTTGTTTCGGCCATATGCCAACTCGAACAGGATTCGAAGGACATAGAGGACAGTCTTGTCGAAAAGCAAAAGCAGATAGACGACCTTATGGCGAAGGGCAGAACGGAGAAATCCAAAGAGATAAAACTTTTTTACGCAAAGAAAATAAACGCGCTCAAAGCGGACCGCGAGCAGAGCGTGCAGAGGGCGATGTATCTCATATACAACGTCCAGCTTCTGCAAAAGCTCAAAAACTCCATTGACGACAACAGATTTTTCAAAAACACGGCGAAAACTTCGCTCGGGAATCTGCTTGCCGATCAGAAGGGCTTGGCAAAATTTTTAAATAAAACGCTCGGAACGAAAGTAGCCGCGGAGGACGTTCTCACTTCCGCAGACGAAACCTTCAAGGCCGTTGAGGACAGCTACGAAAAGAACGAAAGCATTTACGGAATGAGCTCGCAGGACGACGCGCTTCTCGCCATGTTCGAAACGGAAGAGCAGGTTGAAGCGGAGCAGGAGATGTTCTCGGAGAGCGGCGAAAGCAAAACGGATAACAAAAGCGAATAGAGGTAACAAATGGCAGCTCCCACAAAAAAAGATATGGAAAAACGCATGCTGATCCGTCAGACGGTGAATGCGATGAACAAGCAAATCCAAAAGCTCGAAGAGCAGAAAAAAGTTTACATAGATGCGGGCAAACAGGCAAAGCAGAAGGGTTTGACCGCTCAATACAATCTTGCGCTTTCCGGGCTCAGAATGACTATAACCCAGCAGAGAAGAGTATACGAGATGAAATTGAATTTCGAGATAACTTCTCAGATGAAAGATATGTCCGCCATGACTCAGGAATTTCTCAAAGGCATGAGCTCGCTTTCGAAAGATATGTTGAAACTTTCGAAGGACAAGGAGTTCATGAAAGTGCAGAAGCAGTTCGGAGAAGCCATGGTGGGCGTTGAAATGCAGACCGAACAGATAGAGGCGTTTATGGACGAAACGGAATCCGCGTTTACCACCGGCGCCTCCGCAAGCGAAACGGATAATGCCGAGCTCGAATCTTTTTTCACGAACGAGGCGGCCGCGGAAGGTTCTACGGAAGGCGAGATCGAAAAAGAGCTCGAAGCGCTTAAAAAGAGAATGTCGGAGTAACGCATGCAAACGGAGCAATTTACATGCAAGACGTGCGGAGCCAATCTTGATATCGGCGCCGCGGCAAACGGAGTTATCGAATGTCCTTATTGCCGAAACGTATGGACGTTGGCAAAGAAGGAGACGAGCCCCGCCGCGCTCTCGTATCTGAGAATCGGCGAGCACGACCTCGATACGTGCAAATTCGACGACGCCTTTTTGTCTTATAAAAAAGCCGCCGAGGCCGAGCCGGACGAACCGGAGGCCTATTTCGGCATGGCGCTCGCGACATTCAAAGTTCAGTATCTGAAAGACGAAATCGATAATTGTCTCCGTCCCGTATGCCACGAAATTACCGACAAAAGATTTTCCGAAAATCGGTATTATATCCGCGCACGCGCCATGGCCACGCCCGCGCAGAGAGCGGAATATGAAAAACGCGCAAGGGAAATCGATTACATACAGTCCGAATTTTATAAGTTAAAGCTGTCCGGCGTAGATTACGATTGTTTTATATGCGTAAAGGTAACCGACGACAAAACGGGTTTGAAAACTTCGGATTACAAGAGCGCGGACGACATATATTTCGCATTGAAAGGCAAAGGCTATAAGCCGTTTTTTTCGGAGCGCGAGCTTTCGAACGTTACGGGCGCGGACTATGAAGCGCGGATATTGTACGCCTTGTATTCCTCGGAGTGTATGCTTGTCGTGTGCCGCAACGAGGAATATCTTCAAACTCCGTGGGTGAAAAACGAATACAGCCGTTTTTTGAAACTCGTCAACGACGATGAAAAAGAGACGGACAGCATAGCCATAGCGTTTGCGGACAGACCGATAGAGAAATTGCCCGGCCGCAACGGCAAGTTGCAGGGAATAGATCTGAGAAAACTCGACGCGCTCTACGAAGTGGAAAATTTCGTTGAAACGCACACTCCCGAAGCGCGCGCAAAACGCGTAGCCGAAGCCGAGGCGAAGAAGAATGCGGCGGAAGAACAGAAAAAAGCGCTTAACGAACAGCGGCGCGCTCTCGAAGAGCAACAGCGGCAGATAGCCGAACAGCTCGAAAAGTTGAAGAACGTTTCCTCCGCGCCGTCGGCAGAGTTATCCGACGACGAACTGTTCGAGAGAATGGAACGCGCCCGCGAAGAGCATGAGCGCAAAAAACGCGAAGAAGATAAGCGTATAGCGCGTGAAAAAGCGGAAGAAAAAGCTCGGATTGCGCGCGAGAAAGCGGAAGAGGAAAGAAAACGCCGGGAGGAAATGAATGCGCGGCCTTTGACGGCCAACAGAACCACCCTCAGCAACTACAATAAGACGAAATTTAAAATTGAGGGAACAGAATTAAAAAAATATATCGGCAACGCCGGCACTGTGAAGATACCTTTCGGCGTAACGTCTATCGGATATCAAGCATTTATGGGATATCCCAGACAGAAAATGAAAAGAGTAACAATACCCGACAGTGTAAATTCTATCGAGAAAGACGCGTTCTATAATTGCCCAAAACTTGCGAGAATCAATATACCCGACAGTGTAATTTATATAGGCGATAGTGCGTTTATGAGTTGCGAAAAACTAAAAAACATAAATATACCGAATAGCGTAACCGCTATGGGCGTCAATGCATTCTATCGTTGCACAAGCCTTACAAGTATAACAATTCCGGACAGCTTAACTTTTATCGCCGGTAATGCGTTCGGGAGTTGCACAAACCTTAAAAGCGTAATAATACCCGACAGTGTAACTTCCATCGGTATGAATGCGTTTGAGAGCTGTGAAAACCTTAGAAACGTAATAATACCGGATAGTGTAACTTCTATCGGTGTGTGTGCGTTCATTAATTGCACAAGACTTAGAAAAATAATAATACCCGAAAGCGTTACATATATCGGTCAAAGGGCATTTGAAAATTGCGCAAGAAAAATTTATTGCCGCGCCGAGTGTAAGCCTGAGGGGTGGGAAGAAAATTGGACTTTACCGAAAACCAAAGTCGTTTGGGGATATAAAGGTAAATAATATGCAAACGGAGCAATTTACATGCAAGACGTGCGGAGCCAATCTTGATATCGGCGCCGCGGCAAACGGAGTTATCGAATGTCCTTATTGCCGAAACGTATGGACGTTGGCAAAGAAGGAGACTAGCCCCGCCGCGCTCTCGTATCTGAGAATGGGCGAGCACGCGTTGGATACGGGCGACTTTTTCGGCGCTTTCGAGGCGTTCGGTAAGGCGGCGCAACTCGACGGGAATGAGCCCGAGGCGCATTTCGGTATGGCGCTTTCTGAATTTAAAGTGCGATATCTTTTGGATATATCCGAGGATAAGCCGAGATTGCAACCCATATGTTATGAAGTAACCGATAAAGTTTTCAGCCAAAGCGTGCATTTTGCGGCGGCTTTGGAACGTGCGAGCGGCGAACAAAAGAGAGAGTATTTAAAAAAGGCGAGAGAAATAGACGATATTCTCCGCAAATTTTACGTACTTGAAAAATCGGGTTTGGACTATGACTGCTTTATCTGCGTTAAGGTGTCCGAAAACGCCGACGGGGACGGCAAGCATAAAGTTTACACCGAGGACAGCAAGGACGCCGACTATATCTATCACCTTTTAAAGGACAAGGGATATAAGCCCTTCTATTCGGAGTATGAGATACGCAACAAACACGGCGAGGACTACGAGGCGCATATTTTGTACGCGCTCAAAAAATCGGAGTGTATGCTTGTCGTGTGCCGCAACGAGGAATATCTTCAAACCCCGTGGGTGAAAAACGAATACAGCCGTTTTCTGAAACTCGTCAACGACGAGGAAAAGGAGACGGACAGCATAACATTCGTATTCTACGACAAGCCGATAGAAAAACTGCCCGGCAAGCGCGGCAAATTGCAGGGCATTAACTTTGCCCTTCGCTCGGCGGACGGAGAGATAATCGATTTTGTGGAAAGGCACACTCCCGAAGCGCGCGCAAAACGCGTAGCCGAAGCCGAGGTGAAGAAGCGCGCCGACGAAGAGCAAAAAAAAGAGTTTAACGAACAGCGGCGCGCTCTCGAAGAACAACAACGGCAGATAGCCGAACAGCTCGAAAAGTTGAAGAACGTTTCCTCCGCGCCGTCGGCAGAGTTATCCGACGACGAACTGTTCGAAAGAATGGAACGCGCCCGCGAAGAGCGCGAGCGCAAAAAACGCGAAGACGGAGAGCGAATTGCCCGTGAAAAAGCGGAAAAAAAAGCTCGGATTGCGCGCGAAAGAGCGGAAGAGGGAAGAAAACGCCAAGAGGAAATAAATGCGCGGCCTTTGGCGGCCAACAGCATTACCCTCAGCAATTACGATGAGACGAAATTTGAAATTGAGGGAACCGAACTTAAAAGATATATCGGCAACGCCGGCGCTGTGAAGATACCTTTCGGCGTAACGTCTATCGGATATCAAGCATTTGAGAGTCGCATAAGACTTAAAAAAATAATAATACCCGACAGTGTAAATTCTATCGAGAAAAACGCGTTCTATCATTGCCCAAAACTTGCGAGAATCAATATGCCCGACAGTGTAATTTATATAGGCGATAGTGCGTTTTTTATGTGCGAAAAACTAAAAAACATAAATATACCGAATAGCGTAACCGCTATAGGCTCCAATGCGTTCACTGCTTGCAAAAGCCTTACAAGTATAACAATTCCGGACAGCTTAACTTTTATCGCTCGCGGCGCGTTTAGTCAAACAAACCTTAAAAGCGTAATAATACCGGACAGTGTAACTTCTATCGGTGAGAGTGCGTTTGGGAATTGTAAAAACCTTAAAAACGTAACCATACCCGACAGCGTAACTCATATCGAAGTGTTTGCATTTTACAATTGCTCAAAACTTACAAAAATCAATATACCCAACAGCGTAACTTCTATCGGGGAGAGTGCGTTTGCGAATTGTAAAAACCTTAAAAGCATAACCATACCAGACAGCGTAACTTCTATCGGGGAGAGTGCGTTTGCGAATTGTAAAAGACTTAGAAAAATAGTAATACCGGAGAGCGTAAATCATATCGGTCCGACTGCGTTTGTAAATTGCGCAATCCGAAGAATTAATTGCCGTGCCGAGCATAAATCCGAAGGATGGGAAGAAGGCTGGAACATAATAAAAAAACGTAATAGTATTTATGCCACAAAGCGGGCCAAAGTCGTTTGGGGATATAAAGGTAAATAATATGGCGGACATGAATTTATTGAACGAAACGTTCGAAATGTATTTCAAAAAGGCCAAGGAGAGCTATGAAAAGGGCGATAAATTTCTCGCAAAACGCTATTATATGCTCTCCGCCGAACAGATGCTCAAAATGGCGAAAGAGAGCAAGGGCGAGTTGCAGAAAGCGAGATTCAACCGCGCAAAAAGCCTTATAGAAATGGCCGATTCCATTGCCGTCGCCAAAAAAGTCGCCTCGTCCGAAAAGTCCGAAGACGGCGTGCGCGTTCAGAGCAACGAGAAAATCACCCTCTCCGAGGCGCTTTCGAGATTGAACGCCCTCGAAGGCTTGCAGAGCGTAAAGCGGCAGGTGTGCGATTGGGTGGACCAGATAAAGGTCTTTCAGATGAGAAAGGAACGCGGCATGTCCGTTCCCGATATGTCTTATCATATGGTCTTTTCGGGCAATCCGGGCACGGGCAAAACCACGGTCGCGCGAATTATGGCGCAGATATATTGCGCTTTGGGCGTTTTATCCGAAGGACAGCTCGTGGAAGTCGACCGCAGTATGCTCGTGGCGGGATACGTCGGGCAGACGGCGGTGAAGACAAAGGAAGTGCTCAAAAAGGCATACGGCGGAGTGCTGTTCATAGACGAGGCATATTCGCTTGCGAACGGCGGTTCGAACGATTTCGGTCAGGAGGCCATAGATACCGTTCTCAAAGAAATGGAGGACAAGCGCGATAATCTCGTAGTTATAGTCGCCGGTTACGACGAGCCCATGGAGAAGTTCATAAATTCCAATCCGGGCCTTCGTTCGAGGTTCAAAAACTTCATACGTTTCGACGATTACAACGGCAAAGAGCTCTACAATATATTTTCAGGCATGTGCAATAAAAATCAATACGTCGTTTCGCCGGACGCGCGTTGCGCCCTTCAATCGTATTTCAACGCGCTGTATTCGAAGAGGAACAGAAATTTCGGCAACGGCCGAGACGTGCGAAATATATTCGAGGATATCGTAACGAGGCAGTCCGGCAGAGTTGCGCGGCTCTCCGATCCGAGCGACGAGGAAATGGTTACCATAACCGTTGCCGACTTGCCGTTTGCCATATCGGATATAGACCTTGACGGCGGGAATCCCGAGAAACCGGCGCCGCCCGCGCCGCCGACTATCGTTCCGCCCTCCCCTAAAAACGTTCCTGACGCGCCTCCCGCAAACGTTCCGCCGTCCGCACCGCCGAAAGATAACAAACTTCCCGACGCGGAGGCGAAAATACTCGACGAAAATTCTCCGGCAAACACCGATTTCAAGTTCGATTGGGACAGCTTGCCCGCAATAAATTTCGACGACGTCGCCGGTTTGGACAGCGTCAAAGAGATAGTGCGCGTGAAAGTGCTGTTGCCTTTGAAACATCCCGAGGTTTTCGAGGGATATGTTCGCAAGAGCGGAGGCGGCGTGCTCTTATACGGGCCTCCGGGCACGGGCAAGACAATGATTGCCGCGGCAATCGCCAACGAAATAGGCGCGAAATTCTGTTCGGTAAAGCCGAGCGACCTTTTGAATCAGGGCGCGGGCAACACCGAAAAGGCCGTACGCTCGCTGTTTGCGCAGGCGCGCTCGTTCCCTTGCGCCGTAATATATTTCGACGAGATGGATTCAATTTCGCCGAAGTCCACGAAATCGCAGTACGCAAAGCAGTTGCGCTCGGAATTCCTCGCCCAATTGCAGGGAATAGACGAGTATAAAAAAGACAAAAACAACATACTTTTGCTCATAGCCGCAACCAATAAGCCGTGGGATATAGACAGCGCGTTTATCCGCCCCGGCAGATTCGGAACGAGAATATACGTCGGTCTCCCCGACGCCCCCGCGCGCGAATATATGATAAGTCGCAGACTTTCCAAGATACGTGAAAAAGGCGTGGTAAATGTGGGCGACGACGTGGACGTGGCCCGCGTCGTAGAGGCGACGAACGGGTTTAACGGCGCGGATCTGACCAATTTTCTCGATCGCGTGGAAGAGATTTCCGCGCTCCGCGGCGTAAGTACGGGCATAAAAGCCATTTCGATGCAGGATTTCGAAACCGCGCTCGAACAGATATCGTCGTCCGTTCAGAGCGAGGATATAGAAAAACTGCGCGAGTGGCAACAAGCTAACGAATAGTTCGGTTGCCGTGCGCAATCGTTAAAAAAGGAGTAAATTTTTATGGCGGTAAAATGTATTCATTGCGGCGGCGCGTGCGTCGAAATCGGAAACGGGGAATATGAGTGCCAATTCTGCGGCTCTACATTTTCGAGAGACGAAGTTCCCGGCGCTCAGAAAGCGAGCGTTCCGGCGGCTCAGTCGTCCGACAGCGGCGCCGACGTCTTCGAGAAAAACATAAACGGCATACTCGAAATAAGTTGCGTCGGCAGACAGGGCGCGTGGTCGGGTTCGGGATATCTGATAACGGGCGACGGCTATGCGGTTACCAACGCGCACGTTGCGGCGGACGAGGACGGCTCGCCGTGCGGCAACATTAAAGTCAAAGTATGCAATCAGATTGTCGCGGCGAAGGTTGTCGCTCTCGCCGACAACAGGGCCGGTTCGGGCAACGGCATCGACCTTGCGGTCATTAAACTTTCGCAGATTCCGTTCGGGGCGAAGCCGCTTTCGTTCGCGCTTTCCTCGCCGCTCAGAAACGGCGAACAGGTGTACGTTATAGGCAATTCTCTCGGCTACGGAACTTGTATCACGAGCGGCGTCATAAGCGATAAGGCAAGGCGTTTAAACGACGGCAAGACATACATAATGACGGATTGCGCGGTAAACGGCGGCAATTCCGGCGGCCCGATTTTCAACAACAAAGGTCAGGTTATAGGCACGATAGTATCCAGAGGCCTTGCGCACGACGGCAGCGACGCGGAGGGCATGAATTACGCCATACCTCTAAATAATCTGACGGAATTTTTGAACAGACTGAATATCCGCGTCAACGGCTGACGAAGCATACGCCGCGCGCCCGCTTTGCGTCGGCGAGCTTAAAATCGGCGGATATATTCAAGGCGCAAAATGCGAGTTTTCGCAATATATGTCAACAAAAAGAGCACGGCAAGTCCGTGCTCCTTATTTTTTCGCCGCAATGTTCCGCGCCCCGTTCCGAAGCGTTTCCAGATCCGTTTCGATGCCGACGCTCCTTAAAAATTCCACGTCCTTTTCGGTCATGGCGTTCGCTCTGTCTTCCGCCGCAAGCCGTGCGAG
>CANRAD010000026.1 GCA_947628505.1 uncultured Clostridia bacterium | reverse complement strand
TCTCTCAGGTCTTTTGTATCACCCTTATGCGCCAAACGATAAACAGCCTCCCAGGAAAGGAAGGCTGAGTTCACATCAATATGAAAGATAATCCTTTTCACATATATTCACTTCCTTGGTTGGAATTTCATTTTAGCAAACATATGTTCGGTTATCAAGAGGTAATTTATGCCATTTCTAAAATCTCACTCTTTCAACGGTTCAGTTCTTTCATAAAGCTCTGCAAAAAGTTCTGCCAGAAATTGTGCGCTAAAAGCCATGGAGTCCTTCTCATAAGAGTAGCGAAACTCTGTGAAAGCCTTCCCCAGCTCTTTCAAATTCAATTCGAACGCATCCCTTGTAATTCCTTTCTCCGGATGGCACTTTACAATGTCCTGCTGCAAATCTTCCGGAAGTAGTTTGAATAGCTCGAATAAATCATGCTTTTTTATAAACGATTTGGAATCGGCATGTATGCAAAATAGGTAGTATTTAAAAAACAGTTCACACGAGAATGCTACGTTCGTATACCAGGCCATGCAATGTTCGGAGACGATCATATCTGCATTCCGCATACACAAATATGAAAAATGCATTGCCTGCCTATAACACGCCCTCGCATATTTATCATAATCTTCATCGGTTTCAAGTTTCCTTTTCGGATTCTTGTCTAATTGAAAATACGCCATGTCCCTCCCAAGTCCTGCTGTATGATTTCTGCATTTTTAAAGCAACATCTTAAGGCTATCTGAAACATCCAAATAACTCAAAGTCATCTACATCCTTGTTCTCTCCAATTCGGATATTGCCGAATTTAAAAACTTATTTGAGGGCCCATTTTTAAACTCATCTGACCGACCTTTCCTATGTACCCTTCTCTTATTAATATTATTCCTCAAAATCAACTTCACGGTATTCGAAGTTTTGATATATTTAGGCTCCAGAAGTCCCGCCTCTGCCATATCAGAATAAATCTTCTTTACACCTTCATTCGGCTCACGTACCCATTCAAATTTGTTTGCTTTCGCATACTACAAATATTTATTCAACTCGAGTAATACTCCGATAAAATCTTCATACCATGTCCTTCCATTTCTTGAATGTATGCAAGAAGCTTTTTATCAAATCTGTCATTCATATATTCTACAATTATAGGACATACCCAATATTGACTCCCCTCTACCGGTTTCATACCCATCTCTAACGCATCTAAATAATCAGAAGAATGAAGTTTCGTACTATCTATTACAGCCAAAAGGCTCAAGAAAATATCTGTAATACTTTGCAGCGTTTCAATTAATTCATTTTCCTTTTGCTTCTTATCCACTCGAAACCCATAATTATCCGTTAAATACTTAATCCCGTTTGTATGTACATAATTATTTAATTTTCGATCCTCTTGTTTCCATTTAGCCGCAAGGAAATTGTCAAATATGTATTTCACCTTTTCATTATTTCCCGCCAGATATGCTTTATATTTTGACGTATCAAAAAAATCTTTTCTTTCTTTCGCGTTTTCTGTATTACCTAATTCATTATAAACCCATTTTTCCATTGCAAACTCTGCCTCAGTCTTTCTCGTCCCCGAAACAAGAATAGCAATATTCATCTCTATCATTTTTATCAATGCTTCCGGTTCTAAAGGAAATTCTTCGGCTTCCCTATCTGTCAGACCATGCTTATTCTGTATAACATATAATAAGAATAAATACTGCATCAGATCGTCTCTACACTTGCGTATTAATGTATATGCATCTGAATATGCCCCTCTATAACAGCAGAAATCAATTGTTTCAATCGTTTTTAATACCGACATCATTGTTTCACAAGAAATTACATAATTCCCCTTTTTTCCAACCGACAGTTCAATTGATGAAAATGTCGTATCTGATAGACAAGAGAAGATATACCAAATATCCTCTATCGCATCATATTTGAATTCATAATTTCCGTTTTTGAATTTATATCCTTCGCTTTCAATTTCCATTTAATTCACCTAACTGCACTATCTTATACCTGCTCAGACTGATGGCAACCGTAAAATTGCTCCTGATTTTCTCCATATTGACCATATACATCTATACCATAACGGGAAAATTGATCTGCCCCAAACGCTTTCGCCGATACTTCAATATGCCACGAACTAACTTTCTCATTCATAAGTTCCACCTATTTCACACTATATCTTTAATCCACTTTCAATATATGAGATAACGAGGAGACGATATATGCCACATCTTCTGCCGTGTTGTCTTTTCCAAGCGAAATCCTGATTGTACCATTCTGATAATCATCCGGAACGCCTATAGCCCTAATAACATGCGATACTTGTGCATTTTTACTATCACATGCCGAACCGGTAGAAATACATATCCCCATTAAATCAAGTCTGTGCAGCAACATTTCTCCGTCAGAATCCTTGAATGAAATACTAACATTCCCCGGCAGATGATTTTCTGCACCATTTCTAATAAAATCTAAACCGCTCTGCTTAAAACCAGATATCAGCTGATTCTCTAAATTCAATAGATATCTTCTGTTTTCATAGATCGAATCAACGTTCTTCTTTAATGCAATTGACATTCCAACTATTGCAGCGACGTTCTCAGTCCCCGCTCTCATGGATTGTTCTTGAGATCCACCATCCATAAACGGAAATAAATCAGTACCATTCTTCACATACAAAAAGCCGATTCCTCTCGGGCCATTAAACTTATGGGCTGACGCGGAAAGCATATCTACGTGTAATTTCTTCACATTGATTTCAATATGCCCCACAGCCTGAACCGCATCTGTATGAAATACAGCACCGTGACTATGCGCAATTTCTGCCAATTCACTTATAGGCTGTATACTTCCAATCTCATTATTGGCAAGCATAATCGATACGATAGCAGAATCATTATTAATTCTCGATTCCAAAAAAGATGGAAGAACCACACCCTCTTTTGTTACATCTAAAAGGCAAACCTCATACCCCTCTCTTTCCAACGAATCTGCCGTATGAAGAATCGCATGATGTTCAATAGAAGAAACAATAATCTGCTTCCTTTTCTGATTTTTTACGAAACCTTTTAACGCCCAATTGTCGCTCTCTGTTCCTCCGGATGTGAAATAGATTTCATCCGGATCAGCGCCTATACAAACTGCAATGGTTTCTCGTGCATCTTTAAGTGCCTTCTTTGTGTCTCTCGAAAAGCTGTAAGGCTGAGATGGATTTCCATACGTATCAATCAAAAAGCCTTTCATCGCATCAAAGGCGTCTATATCCAGTTTTGTTGTGGCGGCATGATCCGCATAAATAATTTTCTTCATCTCTAACCGTTGCTACTTAAACAGCTCGCAGCCTTCTTCCTTAAACTCTTCTATCTTTTCTAACAGGTCTTCGACAGTGCATCCCAGAAAGTCAGCCAAGCAGTCCATACAATAATAAGTCTTTACCTGTTTACCAATCAGTTTTTTGTTGATACCTATCGTCTCTTTATCAAGAGGCTTCTTTCTACAAGCCAAACATTCTATCTCCATTTTATAATTCCTTCACCGTTAAAAACGGTACATCCTTGCCTTTATATTCAGTATCTATCATTCCTTGCTGCAGCTTTATGATACGACGCATTCTCATTGCCGGTGTAAGACAATAATCCGTAAAGTCCTGCCTGTCCACATCGCTCTCACTTCTAACATGCGGAAACAGAAGCTTAAGATATGCAGTTGCAACTCTTTTGATTGCTTCTGTATCTCTTGTGTCTGCATGTTCAGGAACATTTACTATTTTCTCTACTATTGCCCTATAGGAAGTATCACTTCTTAACTCATGCAGAATGGAGCAAAAATACTCAGAGTTCAATGCCCATCCGGTTATCTTCAAACCATCATTCATTCTTGGAATATCCCAACCCTTGACAAATCCATGTATTCTGTCAAGCAAAGCTGTTTCCTGGAACAAGTTTGGCAGTTCAGATAACATATACTCATACTCATTCATTTTTTCCTCTTTAATATTTCCAAGGAAAACTACACCTGCATCCGACTCTCCATTATATCCGTTTGAATTAAATTTTCCATACTCAAGGTATCCCTGTAGTATAGATCTCATTTCATTCTCATCGCCAAAGCTTACAAGCTTAACCTCATCAATTGCTACATAGTCGGGTCCACAGATAAATCCTGGTTTTCTCCTTGCTGCATCATAGAACATCTTTGATCTGGTCACCTTACCGCCATCTGTAAGCATTCCGTATTTGCTGACATGGCCAAATACATAACTCTTTCCTGTTCCCTTAGGAGCAAGCTCAATTATATTCACCCTTTTCTCGACAAAGGGTAAAAGTCTTGTGAGCATAGAAAGTTTTTGCAATTCAGTCTCATACCCATCAGCATTGTAATCAATGGCTCCAAGCACGATATCAATCCACTCTTCTGTTGTAAAATGGCTTCTCATTTCCTTGAAATAGTCAATGTCCACTGTATAAGGGCAAAAATTTTTGAATCCAACAAGCCTAATTTTCCCAGGGATTTTAGGCTTCACAGTATCATCCGGTTGCCTGTAACCCAATTTGATTATCCCCCACACTTCACCGCTGTGAACCAAATCGTTCTTATATAGCTCCCATATTGCAGGCTCTATCATCGTCTCTTTTTCCGTAACTCCAAAATCCGGCAAAGCAAAGGATATCTCTCCCGTCTTGATATTTATATCAACTGCAATCTTTGTCAGTAGCTGAACTGTCTCGTTCTCATATATGATTTGGTTCTTTATTCTCATCCAGTCTTCTTTTTTAGGAATGAATTTTTTTATAAATGTCGAAACCTCATCCATATCAAAGTGGCCATAATCATCGCTAAAGGTTTTAAGCAAATAATCCCTCAAAAATGCTGGCAATCCCAAGGATGAGAAAAAATTATTGTTTTTAAGATCTTTATATACAACCATTTCCTCAAAATAGTCCCGCAGCTTGTCTTCCACTGTTTTCTCTCCCTTTAATCGAATAGATTGACTTCAGTCATTCCTTTTTTAGTCACTTCAAACGGATTGTTCATTGACAATACATCCGATCCATTCAAAATATCTGCGCAATAAAGCCCTTTCTTGGTGCAATCCGTTAATTCACATTCATAAATGTATTTATCATCAGTTGCTTTCGCATCATAGTATTGATCATTTACCTTTACCGTAATACTGTTGCTGAGTATTCCGGCATATACACGAAGTACCGGAATCTCTTTTGCAGCCAAAGTAATAATCTTATATTCTTCAAGAATAAATGCTTCAATCTGCTCTGCTTTTCTAGTTATTTCAATAATAGGAACTGTCACTTCTTCCAATGAAGCACCACCATGAACTTCGACATTTGCCTTTCTGCTTCCTTTAAACCTATCATAATTTGCAAGTACCCAATAATCAGATTCTTCAATTGCAAAATCAGGTTTAGTATTTATCTCATTTTTCGGACAACATCTACCAGAGTGTTCTCCCTTAGTTTCCATCTCCCACGCATTTTCTGTTTCATGTAATACTGCAAGTCTGCTTGCCCCATGATCAGACAGAATAACGGCCTTGGTATATTGTTCTCCGCCAATTGATGACTGGATTTTCTTCAGCAGATTGTCAATTATCTCCAACTCACTAATCATATAAATTGGAAGTTTTGTCTTCTCATAATCAAAATTTTCCTCTCCGTGATGCTTTATCTCATCGAGATCTTTTATATCAGATATAGGACATCCTTTATCGTTACAGACCTTCACAAAATCCTTATTAAAGTATGTTAACGAAGGCAATTCACATCTTCCACAAGATATGTTTGCCGATAATCCATATTCATTACACTTTGTCTGGATAAATCCAAGATACTCTACGCCCAAAGCATCAAAGAAAAACGCATGAGCATTATCCAAATCCATCTTGTCGAACAGCTGAGTTCTTGGCTTCAATGCACTTACAAATCCCAGTTCCGTGGCCTGTTCCTCCACGATTCTCTCAAAGCTTGGTAAAATTCTGTTTATTACTTTTTGATACTTATATGTCTCAAAATACTTATCAAGTAATTCATTCTTAAATCTATATTTCGACAAGTATGCTGCAAGATCCGGATAAATAGACTTTAAGATTGTTTCAAGCTGTTCTGCCGAATAATTATGTCCATATGTATCCAACCATTCTATGACTTTTTCCTTCTCTGGCTGAGTCAAATCCGTGAGATAATAAACCGCATCCTCCTGTTTTGTAGATACCACCTTACAGAAATCCAGTATTTCGCTCAAATATTTTGCATAAAATCTCAGTATTTCTTTCCTTTCCTCATAAAGCTTCCCGAAGTCCTCGTCCCCCTTATCGACCGTAAGAATAGATCTGAAAAGACTTTTGGGGAAATCCTTATAATTTGACGAATTAACCATTGCTAGCGACAGATACGAATTCTTTTTTACTCCTAAAACGCATATGGCAATATAATACAGCCACATCCTTTCGTCCGTATATGTCGGATACTGCTTTGCACAATTGGTCAAATCAGCATTAGGTCCAAATTCCATTTCAACGACATATGAAAAGTCCTTTGAACCCATAATCTTCAGAAGACCATTCCAACGACGCGGTTCGCCAAAGCTCTCCGGAACATTCTTGATTCTCGAATCCTTGGAACAAAGAATGTCATATCCATTGCTTAACTGTATAACATTAACCAACGACAAATGAAATATCTGCTTATCAACGCCCGTAGCGATATATATTTCTCTATCACTGCTTGTTTCATAAGCCTCTCCCAGTTTTTCAAACCCAATGTATGACTCCTTAAAGACATCAGAGAGATCAGGAGCGATAAGACAAATATTAGGTGTTTCATCGAAATCACCATCTACAATTATAATCTGCCCTCTCTCAGAGAATCTGCTATCTGTGAACTTCAGATAATTGCGGCACTGATAGGTAACAACTATCACATGACCACCTATACTCTTAGAAACAATTGATTTAAGAGTATTCTTTAAAACAAATTCCCCAGCAAGCTTCAGATATGCTGAAAGATTGACAATAAACAGATTATCCGAATTATTGTCGATACAATCAGATAGTTCCTCCAATTTAATTGTTCCATCTTTCCCACAAAACTCTCCGGCCGAAAGAATCTTATTGCTTCCAACTTTAAAATGGTACAAAAACTCCTTCATATCATTCCGATTAGAAAAATCAACAATTACAGGCCATCTTTTATCTGACACTAAAAGTGCTTCAATTCTTTTTTCTATTTTATCGAGAGTCATACGCTCACCTCACCTTTATTTTTGGCCCTTGATAATTTCAACACCGACAACGATATTGTCTTCTATCAATTGCTTCAAATAATCCTTAACCTTATCCGCAGGCATCTCATCTATAATCTTCTTGGCCTTTCCATATCCAGATTCCATGTAACTTGCCGTTGCCAGAGACTTTATCTTCGATGCAACATCTTTACTTTCCAACCAATAATTCGGTTGCTCAGAAACATGCCGTCTCAAATAATCCTTAACTGTATCAACACTGTCAAACAGAACCGAATATTCTTTCAGGAATGCCTCTGCAAAAGCCCTGTCCCTTTCTTCTTTGCTATTAAGCCTGTCTACATAGGACATCTTTGAAATATAGTCCATAGCACTAGCGATGGCATCTGCATCATTTTTTCCTGAATTAATTGTTGAAAAAGCTTTTCTTGCAATAGCCGCTTCCTGATCCGGAACCATGGCCATGATTGGCATAAGATATTTTGTAGACCAGTCAAACGGACGGTCAGTATCTGTAAGTTCCTTCCATAATTTGCGAAGCTTTACATGTTCCAGCGTTCCCTTATATGTTGTTACCGCTTTCTGTACTTTCTCATAATACTTATCCGGTTCAGAGATATATGATCCCTTAAAGCTATACTGATCATCCTCAATCATTACCCTGACATCTTCAAGAGTCAGTCCATCCAGATAATGAGCGCATGATTTTTGAAACATCTCTGCTTGAGAAGACATAAATACTCTGAAGTTATCGACATTAGTAATAAGCAAGTCGAGGAACTTCTTTTTCTGTGAATCTAACAAATTATTTACTTTCTTCAGATCACGAAGCATTTCATAAAACTCTTTACCGTCATCGATATTGTTCTTGATGACTGAATATGCCAATCTGATTTGTCCGATCTTATCACACCATGCTCGTATAGTCTCAATGTAGGTTGTATTCTTTGCAAGTACCTTATTACTGTACTCGATAATCTCATATTCTGTAATCAACTCATCTATCTTACCGTGTACAGTTTCCTTGTTCCAAACCCAGTTGGCCGCATCTGAACTGAACTTATATTCCAGGTGATTGATATACTGTCCACCATCGCCAACTGACTTTGCTATAGAGACAAGCTTCCCTCCCGCATATGTCTCAAGATACTTCAGCATTCCCTGCTTACATCTATCTTTGGTAAGAACACTCTTCAAATCCTTTACAGCATCAGGATATTCAAGACAAATATCGCCAATTTCAATGGCTATATCACTGTCAGATTTTCCCTTGCCATCATTCTGATTATTTGCAATCGCGCAATAACTTTCGATAAGCCTAATAACTGTATCCTTACCTGTTGTAAACGTTACATCGTCAATTGCATACTCAACCAACCAGATAGGGAAAGCAAAAGTCTTCATCTGCTCTCTGATACGTGAACGAGTATCTGTAATTGATACACAGTATTTCGGATCAACACCAAACGCCTCCGAGGTTGCTTTATTAAACGCTCTTTCAGAGTCAGTCAAGGTAACAATAAACTTGTCCTTATACCTCTTATCAGGCGTATTCTCCTGCTTAATGACTTCTGATATCATAGTGGCAAGTTTATCCGTGTCAAGGATATCGGTCGTAACATTATCACTATACGAATATGTACCATTTGCATATTCTTTGAGAATGAAACCAAGGATAAATGCCGTTAGATTACAAGGCATAAAACCATAAGGCTCTGCCGCCAGCATGTTATAAATCTGAGCAATTGATATCCTGTCATGATCCTTATAGGTTTCCTCAATAAAACCAACCACTGTCTTCTTGAGCTTGGCAATATATGAATGAGAACTCTCCCAATACTTTTCAACTTTCCAAGCGTCCTTTAAGGCATTTTCAAGCTTTGTCGCCTCATTTCCGGATCGGAATGTTCCCTTTGTTTCTTCTGTTATACCACATGTAGCTCCGGCTGCAAGGGAATTGGCATCATACATCGTATTAAGCACATTGGGAAACGCTCCTTCCAAACAATCCGGATAGTGGAACTTATTGATTTCCATCAGTTTGGTAGTCAGATCATTAAAATTCGTTACCCTTTCGCCCTCAACCGTGTATTTTGAATAAACGTAAAAATCACCGTTCTTTATTCTCTTTGCCCAATCCTTTAGAACCTCTGTGGCATATCCCTCATATGTTTTTCTCTGTGTAATATCACTGTTTCCTATTGCCAATGCCATAGCATAATTTTCAACAAATTCATTATAACCGGCATCACCCAAAACCGTATTTGAAGCATCGATTACAACAACTGAAGTCTCTCGGTAAGTTTCAAAGAACGACTTGATTTTTTTCTGAATTGTCACACGCTCGCTATCATCTCGTGCAATAGTAACAATAGCGTAGAGTTTATTGCCGGCAGCATCAGGATTGTTTGCTTTCTTAGCCTCGCTATCAAAATCTGACAATGTTGCATAAGTTAGACTGTACCGTACCTTCAACGCCCCTGTAAACTCTATCGTACTTCTTAAATCACACCCTGTCATGAAAGACAAATCCTTCGTAGACTTATTCTGTGCATCTTTGATGAAAGGTGCAGAGTCAACAGACGCCCCAGTATTCTTACAACAATATGAAAAAACATCTCCAGTCAAAGGTGTTCTTGTAACAACATGATCATTAAGAAGCTTTTTAGCTATGTTCTTTGCAGGGAATTCCAAATCTGTACCTTCAAATGCAAGCGTAAGATTCTTGTCATTAGGAAGAAAGATATCCCTGTTTCCCGTCATTCTGTCAGATACTGCTTGAAGTAAGAGAATTGTCTTCAACACTCTCTTTTCATCTTCAATCAGCTCCTTATTCAGTTTTGGAGTAAAACAACTAAGTACCTCTTTTATCCCTGATGCAAGCTTGTCCTGTCCACTTTCATAGAAAAAGCTCCACAACATATCAACTGTAATAAATGGATTCCGTGAAGAAAAATCATAATGATCAATGAACCATTGAAATGCCTGTACGTCATCTCCCTCATCATTCTTGATAAAGTTAAACATACTTCTCGCAGTAGATGTATAGTAGATAGAAATATGCTGCAATAATAAAGCCGCATAAGGATGAATAGGCAGCACATTAGAGAGATCCGAGTCTGTAAGACCGATTTTATTCTTTACTGCTGTGCGACTTTGCATGGTTTTCTTATCAAGACTGCCCTTATTCTTTTCCCACTTTGTCGCCAGCGCTTCATCGTCTGTCACTTTCATAGCTTCATGCATCAAAGCAAAGGCAATATTCTCCGGAAGGGAAATGTGTACCGGAGAAACAAAACGATCTAATATCTTTTTCTTATCTGGATCACCATCAGAAAAATATCCTTCTGCCTTGTGTGTGACAATCATCAGACAGAATGGTGCCGTGGCGGAAAGCTCTGCTATCTGCTGGAAACCAGTAAGATGATGAAGATTATTCTCAAAATACTCCGAAAACTCATCCCAAATAAACACCAAATTGTAAAGATTATTCTTTTCAATGACCTCACGAATCCAATCACACAATTCACCCGTATTCATCGAGAAACTGCCACGTACCATATTAACTTTGAAAAGTTTTGTAATTAAAGTACGAAGCGCATCATCCTCATATGAACGAAGTTTCTCAAGTATATCATCAGCCTTGTCACCACCAAGGACATCCTTGGATGAACCAGATGCAAAGATATCAAAGCTCCGCTTATTCTCATCATTCTCCAAGAATCTGATCAATGCATTTTTCAATGAAGAACTCGCCTGATTTTCTATTTTGCTCTCTACAAGTGCTTTTTCAATTCCCTCTTGAATAGCCAAAATAAGGTCTACATCGCTATTAATGTCAGAAGACCCATATCTGTGACAAACAAGAATCTTACCGGATTCTTTCTGAGCTATTAAATCTTTGCATAAGAACGAATCCAGCTTATATCTTTCGAAGTATGATGTTGTTTCCTCCGAATCCGCTTCAATTAGTTTTTTCAGCGTGAGCACAGCATGAGACTTACCCGTACCATACGCTCCATCTACCCATATAGATAGCTTGTGTTTTCTCTTCAACACATCCACTGTAACCTTTAACAGGGTAACAAATGATGGATGCGGATAGAACTTCTTCCACAAATCCGGAACAGTGTCAATGATTTTCTTATCAACTTGTGGAAAGTATTCTGGATCGATATCAAAATAATCACGATAACTCATAGCTCGTCCTCCCTAAAACGTAAGCGTCAAATCCAACGCCCTTTGCTAAATTTTGCGCCGCCTATTGGCGACGCTTGCTGTAGCACTCAGCC
>CANRAD010000025.1 GCA_947628505.1 uncultured Clostridia bacterium | reverse complement strand
GAGTCGGAAAAGTATAAAATTTATAGATCTGCGGTAACGGTGTCTCCAAACTGACGCTCTAAACTGCATCCCGGAAATATGAACCAGGCAAGAAAGACTTCTCGGATCTCCTTCCCGGCAACTGGACACCGCAGGCACGATAACACTCACAAACTTCCTCTTACATAAGAACTACGACTGACATCTCATTGATGCCACTCGTAATCTCGCTTCGTCAATATGTACTTCTCCGGATGCTTACTGCAAAGTTACATGCCACTAACACAAACTAACAGTCGTACTTCTCCGAATGCTTTCTAATGGAATATATACAAAGCCATCCTAATGCCATGTATGGCATCTTTTTCAGTGTCCTCCGCTGATGCGGTGATTATTTTCGTTATGGAGGGTGATTATATGACACCAAATTTCTTGAACTTTTCTTGTATTATTGTCAGCGTTACTGATTTGTCTCCGCATTCTATTATAATTGAACCCGAACGTTCCTTTTTAGTCGGATTCTTGATAGCCTCAACCACTATTTCTCCATCATTCTTAGAGCAGTTAACCCATTTTGGATTCTCAGTAATTTCCCAGTCAGGATAATTACATTCTATCTTTGCCTTTTTGAACTCACCACCTTTACCCTTAAATTTAAGATAGGTACAATCTATTGATAGCTGAACATCTTTTTTATTCTCCTTTTGCTCTGCAAGTATTGGCTTTGCAGATAAGGAATCAACATCTTTTTCCGGAACAGTAGCCACCGGAGTAGGGGTTTGAGCCTTCTTGGAGAGCTGGGCTATAATATTACGGCACGCAATTATTTGTTGGTCGCACAAATCTTTTTTAGATTGTGAATCGTAGCATACTTTTGCTTTCTCAAAATAAGTTATAGCTTTATTCTGGGACACTATTGTCATTGTCTGCTGATACTTCACCCCACTGGAGAAAAGTTTATCACATGATGTCTGTGCACTTAATTGGGAAGTGAACAGACAGCTCCAAATTATGACAAGGAATCTGAGACTCTTTATCATCGAACTATTCTTTAATCGTTTGTTCATTATCTGTATTTGTAGTGTTATTTGTTTCATATTTTGTCACATCAATGACATCGCTTATGGCTTTTGCTCTACCCTCAAATTCATCAGCAATTTCTTCTTCTTCAGCAAAAAACGCCGCCTTTTCTTTAAAGGTGACATATGCATCATATAATAGACGTTCTATTTGTAGTATTTTATTTTCTACTTTTGACTTGTCTTTATAACAATGCCCGTCCTTGAACTGGTATGAAATTACATCCTTATAGGTATTATATGCGTCTATTAAAGCAATTTCAAATCCTTCCTCGTGGAGGTTACCTACATTGGAAAGACTATCTCCAACAAGAATTGAAGTATTAATCAGCGATTGTATCGAATCATTGTATGCTTTTGTCTGCAAAGCTACAAAATTAGCTTGAACAGCTTCTTTATGCTTTTTGACAAGAATACACGATGTTACACCTGCTATAATGGCGAGAAGTATTCCTATGAGAATAAATATTTTGTACTTATCCCAAAATGTTTTATTCCCAGCGAAAGTAATCTTTCGTCCATTTAAGCCATTTTCAGCATATTTTTCCAACTGCTCCGCTGTAGGACGTTCCCAAGGGTTAGTTCGCAAACAACGAGCTATGACCTCTTTGAGTTGTGGGGAATAATCTCCCTTTAACACTGGAACTTCTGCTCCTTTCATTTGGATAAGTCCACCATCATCCCCAAAAGGAGTATCTCCTGTTAACATCTCAAAGACAGTAGCCCCAAGCGAATATATGTCATTCGCCATAATTGGCGTATTATCTTTACTGAATCGCTCTGGAGCCATATACGCAATAGTACCGGCAGATCTAAATGCTACACTCATGCTTTTGCGGAGTGTTGATTTTAGATGAGTGCTTACACCAAAGTCCGTGATCATAAAATCTCCATTCTCTCCAATCATCACATTATCAGGCTTTATATCCTGATGGATAATCGGTGGCTTCATATTGTGAAGCCAAGCCAAACCACTTGCAACATCACGGAGTAAACGCCAAGCATCTTTTTCTGACATTTTTCCGACTTCCTTCATAATACTTCCTTTTTCGCAGAATGGAAGTACAAGAAATGGCTTGCGTTCGAAAGAATCATAATAAAGTGGTTTGAGAAGATTCTTATGATTTGCATTTACAACAAGAGAAAACTCTCTTGCAAATACATTAAGACCCGCATCATCGAGACCAGTAGCAGGTGCATATATCTTTAATGCCACCTTGATATCGGTCTTTGTATCCTTAGCAAGCCAGACCTCGGAAAAGTTTCCTCTTCCAAGTAGTCTCTCTAAGAAATATCGATTATTAAATAAATTATTTGCTTCCATTATTCAATCTTAAATGTCATGCTATACAATGAATTTGCAGAGTTGACCGTATAGCCTTCGTTATCGCGATTGCCATAATCAAATTTCAATTCAACTGTGAAATTTTCGTTGGGTGCCTTCAATTGTACAGTTGCTGACAATGTATTACGTCCCGAGTACTTTTTTGTCGTAGGTCCTTCTGTTTTAATAATAGTAAATCCTAAACTTCTTAGTTTGTTAAGTATTTGATTATAGCTGAGGCTCCAATTAACACCAAGATTTAACCATCTTTCCGGCAATGCGTCAGACTGAACGATATAAAGAATTTCAAAAATATTATCATGGTTAAAATCCCAAAAAGCAAGTCCATTAACGTCGCTCATTTGATCTCCATCGTCATCTTTTTTTACCGTATATCCTTTTGCCTTTATATCAGCAGATGAGGATTTCCCTAAAGTTATCCCATATACAGGAAAAAATTTAGATACCAATCCTGAAGAATTATTCGTTGATGAACTGGATTCATTAGATGAAGATGAACCATTATAATATTCAAAAACCTCATCCTTTATGCTTTCAAGTTCCTTCATACATTTGTAAAAAATGTATTTGAACTCCTCTGCGGAATGACAGTACATTTCTATCGCAAAGGAAATAGAGGTATCATTGAACATAGCCTTAGCACAACGAACCTTACTGTTTGCTGCATTGACTGCTTGAAGAACTAAAGATTTGTCTGCATCTTCACATTTGAGTCCCGAACGATGGAACTCAATATAGAGAGGTGTCGTCCCTCCAAATGAAATCCAGTACAACGTGCCCTCCTTTTTGAAATTGAGGCTGTTATCTTCGTCATCAATGGTTGGCATAAAACCTTCTTCTTTTAGGAATTCCTGTAGAGACGACCTGAATTTTTTTTGTTCTGCCGTTAATTCGGTTGCGAAAGCATTGCCACCTATAAAAAGCGACAATATAAGTAATATTATTAATTTATATTTCATAACATTATAGAGTACAGATAGTTCTATTTGCTTTGTCTTGGACAATAATGCTCATGGAAACATTGCTTGGAATACCCCACGCTTGCTTAAATTGAGTTTTCTTTGCTCGTATAGCCTGACGAAGAGAATCCTCATCAAAATCTTCCATATTATATTTAGATACCTCACTTAGTCTTAATACGATCGTAACAGAAGAGTTTGTACATGATATGGATTGGACGTATATTCCATCTTCTATTTTTTGGGGACAAGCTTTGGCATCATTTCTAACGGATGCTTGCCAATTTGAATTAGAATAATTTGAGGGAGCAGAATACTGTCCGGTCGCATTTATATCATTCCAATCACTTTTTGCTTCATTCCAAGTTTGAGAGCCGAGAAGCGTTCCCGATTGATTATAGTAACTCCTTTTTTTAGGTGTTGTCCCGGTATTATCATATTCAATCGTCAGTCGAGAAACGCCATAAAATTTATCTGAAAGCTTCCCTTTTTCGTCGCACACACGTTGCTCAATCATGAGATTTTTATCATTGTATGACCATTTTTCAATTCGAAAGCAATTTTTTGTGTCGTAATATCGGGCTTCAAGCCTATTCCCATGGTTATCGTAAGTATTTTCAACTTTCGCATATCCATTATTTTTACTCATTATTGGTTTACCATCCACGCCAATGTATTCTTGTACGAGCACATTCCCCCGACGGTCATACTCGGCCTTTAGAGTAAAGAAGCCATCAGAGGATAAGCGTGGCTTACCATAGCCATCGTAGCATGATATCTCTGCCATATTGCCCCACTGGTCATACTTGACACGACCTTCGGGATTAACCTCAGATCCAGTCAATGGCTTCCCATCAATTCCGTAATTGAACTCTGCAATTATGCGATTCATCGAATCAAATTCGCAAACACGTTTATGCGTTTTTTGTTCATCGGTTCCCGCAGAGCCATCAGCCTTCCAGTTGGTGGTTACGACACAATTACCCATATTGTCATATTCGTTTTTAACCATTGAATATGATGCTCCGGGACGATTGATTTTTTTGCCATTTAAATCTGATAGCCATTGAGCTACAAGACGATTATTTACATCATACTCGCTATGTTCCACAGCGGATCCATTCTTTAATTTACCATCGACAAGTGTGTATGATTCGATAATGTTACCTCGACTATCATATTTATGATGTATGTCAAGAACTAATTTTCCAACAGTATTGTAGTCCTTTATCTCTATTAAGAAATTCGTTTTAGGGTCATAGATATATTCCTCTTTTGAATACCCAAAATTGGACATTGTTGGCTTTCCTTCAGTATTGATATATTGACAAATTTTTTGATTACCCGATTCATCATATTCTACTATATACCCAGCAAATAGATTAGAACCAAGAGTGGGCTTATCATCCTTTCCGAGGAATGTCATCTTGGTAACAGCCCCTTGTCTATTGTATTCCATTAGATAAGTAGATATATTCCCATCACACGTGGCCGGATTTCCGTCTACATCAAAATAACTTTCACGAATCAAATTGTTAAAGCCATCATATTCAAGTTTACGCTCATGATAAAAACCATCGGCAAGAGTTGGTCGGTTTTCTTTGTCAAATAATTTTTGATCTATATGATTACCGATACTGTCAAATGAATTGACATATCTGAACACCCCATTAGCTTGTTCCATTGGCATATCGTTCTCATCATAATAAGCCATTTCCAACGGAAGCCCAGTTGCACTCTGAACAACCCTGAATTTGCTATAGGTCTCACCATCTTTAGAATATAATATAGGAGTATCGTTTTCATCTAAGAAAGTTCGTTCAACAACAAAACCATCTTCGTTGTGCTTGTCAATCAACTTGACAAAGCCAGCATTACAATACGCTAAATTGCCGTCAACACCAACACAAATTTGTGCAGTTCTATTTCCTTGATCATCTATTTCATACCGAAATCCAGATACATTATAGTCTGTTCTTATGGATGGCTCGTTCTCTAACGTGTAATACATTTCAGATATGCGATTACCATACTCGTCATATTCCAGCTTTACTAAACTGCAATTATTCCCGTCATGAGATCCCTCACGTTCAGTATTTAGATAAGCTACAGAAGACCAGTTATCGTTATCGTCATATGTATATTCACGAATTGACATACCATCACCGTTGCTGGTAATATTACCATCAGCGCCAATAAAAGATTCTTCGATCTTACGCCCTTTGTCATCATACTTATAACGAGAACCATATATATTATCTTTATCGCCAGCCGGCACATTCTGTAGACCTACATATCGTTTCTCGGTTAGAAGACCATCATCATTGTAAGACAAGAGATATCTAGATATTCTACTTTTTTCATCTGTTGCAGAATTTCCATTCTTATAAAGAACATTGGTATTAGCATACAAATTCATTTCCGTACCATATTCATCATTTTGGCGGAAAGTTGCAGTCTTAAGATTATCATCGTAATCCATCTTAAAAAGAATACGACCATTAGGATCCGAAATTATCGTATAATCAATTTTGCCATTATCGGTATAGAAATACTGAATATCGGAGTAACGGCTATTTATATGTTCCGTATCAGAGTGCCCAATGATTTTTCCTTTGGAATTAACTAAGGTAATACGCCTCAATTTATGTTTGTTATATTCAAATTTATAACTTTGTTCGCGATGTTCTACATCATTAGAACTAAGACGCCCTATTCCATGGGGGATACCCCAATATTCTGCGTAATCCTTATAATAATAGACCTTTGTGCGATTATAATCCCATAGGAAAATTCCAACACACATAAGCACACATGCGATACCAGTTGCAACGATGGCTATAATCTTTTTGGAAGAATGTTTAGTCCATGACCCAGTCTCCCAATATAGATCTATCTTTTGACGAATCTCATTAGCTTTGATTCGTTTAGATGGATCTTGAGCCATACAACTCAAAATCATATCTCTGACCTCAGGCTGAAGTTTAGGCAACTGGGGTAATGGCTCTCCTTCGGCTTGCAATAAGCCACCATGTTCACCATATGGAGGATTTCCTGTCAACAATTCTACTGCCGTTGCACCCAAAGACCACATATCGGAGGCATTATTTGTAATACCTTCAAATCGTTCTGGTCCCATATAGGCACGGGTGCCACCAGACATACCATTAGAATTGAATATGCCCCCATCAGAATTTACACTGATTCCGAAGTCTGTAACCATAAAGTTACAGTTGTCATCTACCAAAATATTATCAGGTTTAATATCTTGGTGGATAATATTATGGTCATGAAGATACTCTAAACCAGCAGATACATCATGTAAGAATTTTATTATATCCTCCTCTTCCATTCTGCCTGCCATCCCGCTGCAAGAGCCATTTTCACAATACTGCATAACCAAATACGGTCTGCCTTCGCAAATATCGTATCCAGTCGGTGGAAGCAGGTTGGAGTGCTTCATATTATATACGGTTGTGAATTCTCTCTCAAAATTTTGTAATCCGTAGGAATCCATTTCGGAATGTTGAGAGAAAATTTTTAGCGCCACAAGAAGATTATTGGCACGAGTATCTTTGACCATCCACACCTCCGCAGAAGCTCCTTGTCCGAGAGCCTTAACTAAGATGTATCTATTATGAAACAACTGTCCCTTGTTCAGTGTCGACATAAACGAAATATTTTACAACAACGTTAATGAATAGCTGAGTATGTAAATATAGCCCAATATATTAAGAGCGAACCAGATAATACCTCCTATTGCCCAATATCTTTGAACATTCTTAAATCGTTCAAAACTAATATATTTACCTGTTCTCCATGCCATCTTAGATCCATTAAGGCCAAGATAAACGGAAAGGCACAAGCTACCAACCTGCCCAACGTAAGGGATTCCGGCTATCAATATTATAAATAATGGCCAATAAATGCCGTTAAAAGCTCCCCATAACCAACTACAAAAGAAAGCACCCCAATTCCATTTTTCGATTTCTTTATCTATTTCTGATTGCGAAAATTCATTAGCTTGACCATAGTTGTCATTTTTGAATTCTTGCTTTTGGGATGGATTCTGGTTTTGGCGTGAGTTTTCGCTAAAATGCTCTGTCAGCCTTCCATTCTGTGAATTGTTGACATTCATTTGAACAGTACGTCTTCCTGCATTTTGATTCTCACCTCTAACATTTCGCGTCACTGTAGGTCTATGCAACTCTGGGAAGAAACGTTCAATAACGTTCCATTCCAAGTTGAACACATTAGCCAAACGAATAGTATCACCCGGATATATCCCAACAGACGTGTTATGTATTTTCTGACCGTTTATAACGGTACCGTTTGAACTATGGTCGATGAACGTTAATCTCCCATTCTCACAAGAGATTTCTCCATGTCGATTGCTCACAGTATCCCATTGTTCATCAATATGAATATTGTTATGAGAATCTCGACCTATTGTTATTTTATTTCTGTCCATATTTATTTCGGTACATTTATAATAGCACCAGCTTTCAATTCGACATTATTATTGAGATTCTTTAAAACCGCAACCCGGGTATTAAATTTTTGGGCAAGACTGTAATAAGTATCGCCTTTCAAAACTGTATACTTCTGGGTTTTAATCGGAGACAAAATATCATCTGTGGGTGTATGTTGACCATTCGAATCCGGCACAGGCGTAAGAACAATTTCATCTTCTTCAGCATCAGATTCTTCATCAACATCTTCGGTGACAGATTTCTGAAAAATAGTTCTAGTGGTTTTGTCTTCTCCAATATTATTTGGTTTTTCACTACTATTCGATACTTCTTCTGTGGTATTGCTATTGCTTGTGGGAACAGTATCTGCCGTTTGATTAACGATGGCTTCCTCAGACTTGATTTCTCCTTTTTGAACTTTTTCAATCTGAGCATCGTTATTGATATCCTCATGGGGGTTCTTCCTAAATACAAACCACCAAGTTGCGACACTGATGAGAATAATGATTACACAGATTATCCCAATAAGCCAAAAGTGTTTGTTTTTTGGCGTAATCTCTTCGTTGTTAATTAATGTGCGGATAAAGTTATCTTTATTTCCGTTCAATCTTTTATCGTAGTCACTAAAAACTGATGGATTGCAAGTGTTTCCTCCTTGTAGTATTTGACAAAGACAAATTGTGATGTTGTCCGAACCTTCTGCTTCACAAGCTGATTTAATCAGTTCGTCTACGAGGGTATCCATGTTATGCTCATTATGTCTCATAATGGACTCAATCTCATTATCTCGAATCATTCCGCTAAGACCGTCCGTACAAAGCATAATTATGTCGTTATCACATATTTCGTATGGTCTCAGCAAAGATTCAGGCTTAGCCTTGGTGGTTCCATCACCCAAACAACGAGTTATTATATTGCTATCTGGAAAGTCAAAAGCTTCATCTCTTGTTATAGCGCCTTTGTCAACCAAATTTTGAACATAAGAATGATCCTTTGAAATTTGATGTAAGCCTGCTAATGGATTATAGACATAAGCACGACTATCGCCGCACCACGATATATATAACTTCCCGTCAAGTATCCACCCAATCACAATAGTTGTACCCATACCCTTCGTTTCGGGACGAGCCTTTACTGCCGCCTTTATTTTCATGTCTGCTGCTACAATAGCATCACTCATGTATTTCTCTATTGTATAGCGAGTCTTTAGTACTTCCGGGAGTAATTTTTCGGGCCTAAAATACTCTCTGATCGTTTCAATTGCCAATTCAGATGCAACTTCTCCAGCGTTCATTCCACCCATACCATCGGCAACAACAATAAGTGCTCCTTTATTGCCTAAGGAGCATATCTCATTGTTAACCCACTTCATCTGATCTCCTGACAAGTCCGATGAAGCTTGGAAATTATCCTCGTTATTTGTACGAACGAGTCCGACATCAGTTTTCGCTGCTATCCTAAATTTTATAGTGTTCATTTTTTCTTAGTCACTTTTGATTTCTTTTTTTCCTCCTTGCTATTTTCTTTAACAGGAGTGAGACTATCATCAGAATCATTCGTAACCGGGGATGTTAGATCCAAGTCTTCGTTATCTGATAAAAATGTATTAACGTTAATCGGTTCGATCATCCATTTTCCTGAATTTTCTATGAGGAATCCTGATAGTGAGAATTCTACCAATCCAACGCTTACAACTTTAGCACTAATGTAAAGTCCTCCAATAAATGAATTTGTTGAATTAGGAGTATCTACTATAATAGCACCTTTTGTAAATTCAACAGTTTTCTTAATTATGTTATACTCAAAATTAGATGATTCTTTTGATTCGTTTTTAGACGATTTTCTTATCCAAACAATCCAATTGATGGCTTCATTATCGTCAGTTGATACCATAAGTCCATCTGTACGACTTCTTCCAGCTCCAGCACATATTAAAGTACTATCTTTGTTAAATGACAAATCAGTTGTTATATCAATTTGTTGAATAGTATCTATCTGCAATGACCGAACAACTAATGTACTATCCAACAAGGGGCGGTACTTGTTATTGTCTCGGTATTTGTCAAATAGATTATCTGCGATCCAAGGAGTTAAAGCCTTTTCACTTATTATCACTCCTTTGTCAGTCTTACACCCAAGAAAATCAAGAGTGTTGAAATAGGACATTCCATTTCGACCGTATTTCTGATTTGATTTAGTATCCTGAATACAGTACTTGGATTCAACAACAACAATTGCATCTTTGATAGCTTCCTCAACGAGTGCATCAGAACCTATTCTTACATTCAGTAATTGTTGGGCATATGCCGATGACTGAATGAGCATCAGCACAACAAAGCATAGTATGTGGCTAAATTTATCCATAATCTTTACATTTTTTAACGAGCATTTGCAATAGGTACGACACGATCTTTCCACTTACCGTCTTTACTTGAACCGGATTTCGATCCGAGTCGATTAGCTCCAGTAAGAATTCCGATAACTATGAATTTACCATCTAATTTTGCAAATACCGGACCTCCGGAATTTCCATGATCCGTTTCACTATTTGATAGTAATATACATCCATCAGTGTCTAGTCCTTCTCTTGCTACGGAAGACTCAGAATTAATAGGTGAAACATTACTTAGATTCTCTGCGCCAACACCTTTCGGATAGCCAAGAATGTTTAAATGAGTATTAATTGGCAATGATGTAGACTTAGAATTGTCAAAAGATAAACCTCCGGACTTTCCTACTTTTAATGTAGCCCAGTCATTTTTTGAGGAGAAATTGGCCATTTTTATAGCGTATGGTTGTCCTGAAACATCAATAGTTCCTAATGTCTCCAGCGAATAAACCATATTAAATGGACAACTATTCGGAGTAAATGTCTTTTCAATTCTATCTCCAGAGGGGGATACTGCAAAGAATTTGCAAGTAACCGCTTGTGGATTCTGAACCATTATAGCATTAAGAATTAAGCTATTCTCATCAGTAGGATCAAGAAAATAATAGGGATTTACACAATGTTGTGCCGTTACTAACCTGCCATCGTCAAGAAGGAATGCCGTGCCGGAAGCCGTCAGAACATATTCTCCATTTAAGGACAAGCCAGTAATACAGAAATAAGTCTGCTTAGATGCTTCTGACAATTCGCCTGAACTCGGACCGACAGTAGTCGTTTCCTGTGCTTTTTTCCATGCTGCGGCAGCACGTGCATTTGCAGAAGCAACTTTTTTAGTCATATCGGCAATTTTGTCCTCATAATCCTTCATCTTCTCATTATTAGCGACAAGCTCATTGGCTAAGGAATCTGCTTTAGCTTTATTTGCCTTGTTAGCATCAATCTGATCAGCCAACATAACACTATGTGCAGATAAATCTTCTCGTAATAAATAATTCCATGTTCCCAATGCACCAACAGCTAGAGCCAGTACGACCGAAAGGCATGTTATGGCAGTTTTGTAAGGGCGAAGTGCTTGCTGACGGAACAAACTTAAACGACGAGTTAGTCCAATCGATCCTACAGTAGATTTCTTGCCTGTTGGGATAATATAACCTAATTTAGGGCCATTTACTGACAACTGAATTTCGTCACCATTTTGGAGATACCACTCATTTTTGACTGGTCTACCATTCAAAAAGGTTGTATTTGTTTTTGACAACTGAACCAGTTTCCACGTATCTCCATCTCTAACGATTGCTGCATGATGACGAGAAACAGTCTTGAAGTTTTCGTCAAATCGAACTTGACAATGAGAATCTCTACCAAGCTCAATGTTGTCAACAATAATTTCTTGTGATTCTCCTGCCTTATGATATTTACTGGATACTTTATGCTCTAATATGTAATATTTCTTTCCACTGGGAGCAAATAGGGAACCCATCCCGGCACCAATGGAACCGGACAATGTCTTTTTATATGAATTCGTTGTACGTCCTGCCATATGAATTGAATGTTTTAATAAGCTTCTGCTCTAAGTTTTGTATCTCCAATTGATATAATATCTCCTGGCTTAAAGGCCAGTCCATTTACCGGAACTTCTTTTGAATTGACATACGTTCCATTAGTTGAACGCCGCCAACCACTAGTATCATATCTGTCCCATTGTCCATCGCGTATAATCCATGAACCAATCTCGTAATCAAGTTCCAAAGTACAATGCTTTCGTGAGATATAACTGCTATTATTTTCAAGTATAGCAATATCGTTATATACACTTTCATCCTTTCGTCCCATCTTCAGGATAGAGGATTCCCCTCGAAGCATATTGTCTAAATAATATACTTTACCATAGTCCTCTCCTTGCATTATTCTCAAAAGGACCCCATTTATAATCTTCGTTTGATAATCTTTAATTTCCTCACGAATATTGTTTATCTCGTTATGACTATGTGGAACTAATTTCAGCACATCATCTGTTGTTTGTAATCGCTGCTGATAGTTTGGCGTAAGACAACCTTCTATCAGACGTATCCACTCATTTCCGTAATATGTTCGAGATAAAAGTTGTCTATCCCAATCACCATTCTTGCCACGGCGCATATATTGCACTAAATCATGCTCTGATTCAAGAGGGCCAAATGGTAATTCACCAGTAATCAATTGGAATATCATAACGCCAAACGAAAAAATGTCAGTTGTTGGAAGCACGGTGGCATCTTTGTTTGGTTTTAATTGTTCGGGAGGCATATATGCGTATGTCCCAAATATTTGCTTTGGTTTTCCGAGAATATTTCTTTCTGTCATGCGCTTATTCCTATCGCCGGATATTCCAAAGTCTGTTAGAGCAAAATCTCCGTTTCTTTTGACAAGTACATTTTCAGGCTTTAAGTCTCTATGAACCTTTCCCCTCCCATGTAATGCCTTTAATCCATACAAAATATGAGTTGCTGCTTTTGGTAGGTCAACATTGGTATTGTTTGAAAGTGATAGAAGATCCCCATTGGGGCAATATTCCATTACAATATAAGGGTTGCCAACAACGAGACCGTGGGATAACGAATGAACAAGGTAATTACTTTCAATACGACCTGTCTCAAATTCCATATCAAACCGCACAACCAAAGATTTCCTTATATCTGAAGGAACTTCCCATAATTTCAATAGTTTCAGTGCCCATAGCTCACCATGCGAGTCCTGCACGGCATAGACCTTGCCAAACGACCCCTCTCCAAGTATTTTCTTTACCTGGAATCTGTCATCAACAACATCTCCTATTGAGAAACTGCATCTTTGTGCGACTTCTGCCATTTGTTTTTACTTATGGAATTCAAACAGACGATTGCCGAGGAGAATTATATCTCCATCGTGAAGTTCGATTTTTTGAGCGGCCTGAACGAATGTCGTTCTTTGTTCACTCTTATCCTCAATATACCAATGTCCATCATTATTTGAGATGACAGCTTGCTGTCTCGAGGTAATTGACTGATTATTTCGTTCAGTATTATCCCTATTTAAAACAACCTGTTTACCTTCATATTCCTGTTCTTCAAAATCACGGCGTTCTTCCATTCTCTTGATAGGCTTCAACACAAATGTAGGCTCCACCTCCATATTCATCATATAGGGGTTAATCGTCCCCCTGAAGTTTCCTTTAGCTCCGTTGCCTGATACCATTCTTGTTGGGCGATGATAAGTATCTTGATTCCCCAAATCCTTACGAGTTTGGACCTCAACATTATTTTGATTTGATTGATTTGTATTGGTTATCTGGAACTTACAGTTCGGACACTTGTCAACACCAGCTCTCAATGGATAGCCACACTTTGGACACTGAGTTAGAGCCTCTGCATTTTCCGTCCTTGTTTGGTTGAAATTCTGCCGATTATTGTTTAATTCATCTGTGCCAAACACATCATCCTCTAACACAGTTTTATTAAGTGGACGAGAAGACTGAGACATATCGTCTCTACCAACAAAATCCACATCGTCATTATCTGATGACAAAGGAGAGTTGCATTTTACGCAAGTAATTTCGCTGGGTTTATTTGGCCAGCCACAATTTTTACACCTCATGCTACTATAAAATTTTATAATAATTGAGTTACTCGGATAGGCGACTCTTGATAAGAGATTTGGATGAACTATATACCGTTGACAATCATTAAGATAAGAAATAAAACGCCGTATAACTTGCTAAACATTGAACAAATATTTTGAAAAAGACGATAAAAAATTGCTGTTTAAACTCGTTCTATTAGATTTTTTTGTAAATTTGCGCTTGGTTAAGTATCTCTTATCAAGAGATTTGGATACTTGCTAAACAAAATAGCCTCAGAACTGAAGGAACTGAGGCATTCATGTTTCTATAGACTTTTCAAGATTAGCGAGTTTGCTTTGTCAACGACAGAGGCATCAAGTGAGGCAAGGTAGATTTGGGTGGTGGTTTCGCTATCGTGCCCCATTCCCTCGCTGATTACATTTATATGGATTCCTTTCGCTTTGGCGGCGGATGCCCAACTGTGGCGTGCAACGTATAGCGTTAGAGGAATGTTGACACCAACTTTCTTGGCTATTTCTTTCAGATTGTGATTGATATTATAACCAACGTTACGGTAGGTGCAACGATCGTTTCTGCCCGGATTCCTTATAATGGGCAGAAGGTAATCAGAAGCGTTTTCCGGATATTTGTCAAGAATAAGCTGCATCTCCTTTGTCCATTCAATCGTGAGTTGATGCCCGGTCTTGCGGCGACGATAGATGACATAGCCGTTTGTGAGGTCGGTCTTGCGCAGGTATGCCATGTCGATAAAGCTCATTCCCCTGAGCATGAAACTCAAAACAAACATATCGCGGGCGTAATCCAACGATGGTGTCAGCGATAAATTCAACGATTTGATTTTCTTTATTATCGGAAGAGGCAAAGCTCTTTTGACGGTTTTGTCCACTCCAGTATAGACGTGCCGGAAAGGATTGCGGTTCTCAACAACTTCTTCCTCAACCGCACGGTTGTAAACCGCCCGCAGAATTCTGGTGTAGAAAGAGATTGTGTTGGGAGCTACACCACGGTTCTGATGCCATGCCTCATACGCCTCCATGATTTGTGAGGTAAGGCGGTCGAGCATGATATCCTCGTCTTTGCGGAACTTCTTGAAACTATTGAGCGCGGCTGTGTAGGTCTCCGATGTGCGCACCTTCCCGTTTTGCTTCAGCTTTATTATAATGCCCTCCATGAAGTTGAACAGCGAGTATTCGTTTGCGTATCGGTTGAACTCGTCGATGATATCATCGGCGGTGTATGACAAACCGTCGGCCTCTAACTTACGGGATATTTTTGTCAGCCGTTCCACATCCCAGCGTATGTGCTCACGGATTGAGAGAATATATGACCTGCGGTCACTCTTTTGTGTTGCCGTTACCATTAAACGGTTCTCATCCCATTCGGATGAAAATACATGATAGTCAGAGAGAAGTTGCCGTACTCTTCTCTTGTGGATAATCTGGTAATAGATGGTGCCTTCGCGGTCTGCGACAGTCGAAGGACGGAATTTTGCTTTTATTGTTGCCATATTGTCAATGTTTTAATAATGAAAATTAAAATAAGGATGACTTTGACCTGAAATGTTTTTGTGATCAAGAATACATCTTGATATCTGATATTCGCTCCCTTTTGTAACCCGTCAACAGCGTTTTGTTATCGTGTGCCGACAAACAATCAAAATGCCATCGGAAATGCTCATAGTCTCGTAGCATCCCGACATTTCTCCATATATAATATACGGAACAAACGACTCTTAATAGGATTATTCTATATAAATGGGAACAGCTTTTCTGTACAAATATTTATATAAATAGGAGTGAGAGGTGGAGTGAAAAAAAGAGGGAGGCATGAAATACAGAAAGGGAAATGAGAGAAGAAGAGGAAAAATATAAAGAATAGAAAGAAGAAAAAAAAAGAAAGCGGGGATAGGTGAAAAAAAATTTGAAAAAATTCGAAAAAAAATTGCGGGATAAAAAAAGATATGTATCTTTGTGGCCCGTTTGGGAAACGGAAGTTGATTGACAGAATGAAGACAAGCAGCAT
>CANRAD010000024.1 GCA_947628505.1 uncultured Clostridia bacterium | reverse complement strand
GATGGGCTTGATTATCTCCTGATAATAAGCGTTGTCCGCGCCCTTGACCATTTCGGCTCCGGTGGTGGCGTTAGCCCACGCCGCGGGAACGTCTATTTTAACGAGATGCTTGTCCGCGCTGTCGATAGCGTCATAGTTCATTTGAACTACCGCGTCGCCCTTTCTGCCGAAGGACTTCTTAGCCATGTACTTCATGTACTCAACGGCTTTGTCATAGGGCATAATCTGGGGATTTACCTTGAAGAACGCCGACTGCAATATGGTGTTCGTTCTGCCTTTCAAGCCGAGCTTGCCGGCGATATCTATTGCGTCTATAACGTAAAGATTAATGTGTTTCTTTGCGAGGTCCTGCTTAACTTTCGCGGGAAGGAACTCTTCCAGAGCTTCAACGGTCGTCGCGTTGGTGTTGAGGAGGAACGTGCCGCCCTCCTTGATGTCGCTCGTCATATCGTAACGGGTAACGTATGAGGGGTTGGAGCACTGAACGAAGTCGGCGGAATCGATAAGATATTCGGACTGTATGGGCGTGTCGCCGAAACGGAGGTGGGAAACGGTGATGCCGCCCGACTTCTTCGAATCGTAGAAGAAGTATGCCTGTGCGTGTTTGTCCGTGTGGTCGCCGATAATTTTAATGGAGTTCTTGTTCGCGCCTACCGTGCCGTCGGAGCCGAGTCCGTAGAATTTGCAGCTCGTGGAGCCGGCGGGAGCGGCGTCGAATTTCTCCGAGAAATCGAGGGAAGAATTGGTAACGTCCTCGTGAATGCCGATAGTGAAGTGATTTTTGGGCTCTTTCTCTTCGAGGTTCTTGTAAACGGCTTTAACCATCGAAGGCGTGAATTCTTTCGAACCCAAGCCGTATCTGCCGCCTACTACTTTGGCGTGCGTTACGCCTTTTTCGAGGAGCGCCGAGCAAACGTCGAGATAGAGAGGTTCGCCGAGCGAGCCGGGTTCCTTCGTTCTGTCGAGCACGGCGATTTTCTTAACGCTCTTGGGAAGAGCGGCAACGAACGCGTCGGCAACGAAAGGACGGTAAAGACGTACTTTTACAAGTCCGTATTTCTTGCCCATGGAGTTGAGTTTGTTTATGGATTCTTCTATGGTCTCGCAGCCGGAACCCATGCAGACTATAACTTCTTCCGCTTTGGGATCGCCTACGTAGTCGAAAAGATGATAGCTTCTTCCGCAGTGTTTGGAAACGACGTCCATCATCTTCTGAACGATAGCGGGAGCGGCGGCGTAATAGCTGTTGGCCGTCTCTC
Organism: uncultured Clostridia bacterium; assembly: GCA_947628505.1. Taxonomy (GTDB): domain Bacteria; phylum Bacillota; class Clostridia; order Christensenellales; family Borkfalkiaceae; genus Coproplasma. Next base: position 14,723 of record CANRAD010000024.1, on the reverse strand, counting down.
TGTTCTGGAAATATGTATCGCCGTTCTGAGCGGTGCCCTTCTGGATGGGATGCTCGGGGTTTAAAGAGCGGCTCTTGAAATCGGCTATGTCGGCGGGAGTTCCTACCTCGTCGCAGATTGCGCGGATTTCGGCATAGTCGTCCGCTTCGTCCCAAACGTCGATTTTAGCTACTTCGTGGCTCGTTCTGAAACCGTCGAAGAAGTTGATGAAGGGAACTTTCGCTTTCAAAGTGGAAAGATGCGCTACGAGAGCGAGATCCATAACTTCCTGAACGGAGCTGTCGCAGAGCATGGCAAAGCCCGTCTGACGGCATGCCATAACGTCGGCGTGGTCGCCGAAGATGTTAAGGGAGTGAGCGGCAAGCGCGCGCGCCGAAACGTGCATGACCATAGGCATAAGCTCGCCCGAAATCTTGTACATATTGGGGATCATGAGGAGCAGTCCCTGAGAAGCCGTGTAAGTGCTCGTGAGAGCGCCCGCGCAAAGCGAACCGTGAACGGCGCCCGCGGCTCCGCCTTCGGATTGCATTTCAGCGATCTTAACTTTCTGTCCCCACATGTTTGTTCTGCCCGCGGTCGCCCATTCGTCCGCAACTTCCGCCATTGGGGAAGAGGGGGTTATGGGATAGATGGCCGCTACTTCCGAAAAGGCATAGGCAACGTGGCTGGCGGCGGTATTACCGTCGATAGTCAATTTTTTCATCAAAAAACCTCCGATTTTAATAATAATTTCTCAAAAATATATGCGCGCGCTACGCCCGCGCTACTTTATTATACTTTAAGGCTGCCCAAAAGTCAATATCATTATTGAATTTTATCACAAAAAACGCACTTAACAATCAGTCCGAAAGTTGTTTTTGAAAAATTTTATCAATCTTTCATATGAAAGCGCCGCTTAATTTGTTGTTAAATCCGATAACCTTTGGTATAATAATTAAGATTTTGCGAAGTACACGGTGGCGCTATGACTGAGGAACCGATAATCGAATGTTGTAACGTTGGCTTTTCGTATCCGGAGGCGGAGACAAAGGCTTTGAACAATGTAACTTTCTCTGTTAAACGGGGGGAGTTTTTGTCGGTTATAGGCCATAACGGAAGCGGTAAATCGACGCTTGCCCGTATTCTCAACGGACTTTTGGAAGTCGACGAAGGTGAAGTCCGTGTGCTCGGCATGAAAGTTTCCGAGGGCAAAAACGCCATCGAAGTGCGCAAACACGTCGGCATAGTTTTTCAGAATCCCGACAACCAGATGGTCGCGTCGATAGTCGAGGACGACGTCGCGTTCGGCCCCGAAAACATCGGCGTCGAAAGGGAGGAGATAGGCCGACGCATAGATTGGGCGCTCGCCGCCGTTGGCATGGAGAAATTTCGCAAATCAACTCCCGCCCGTCTTTCCGGCGGTCAGAAGCAGAGAATAGCGGTGGCCGGCGTGCTCGCAATCAAGCCGGACGTGCTCGTGCTGGACGAATCCACGGCCATGCTCGATCCGCGCGGTCGGCGCGAAGTAATAGAGGTTGTCCGCCGTCTCAACAAAGAAGAGGGCATGACGGTCATACTCATAACCCATTTCATGGAAGAGGCGTTGCTCGCCGACAGGACTTTGGTCATGAACCGCGGCGAGATAGTTTTGGAAGGCTCTCCGGAAAGCGTTTTCGAAAACGGCGAAACGTTGGAAACTTACAATCTCGCCCTTCCGAGAATAAGTTCGATAATCGCCCCGTTGCGCAAGGCGGGAATGAATATAGAAAATGTCCTTCGTCCGGAAGAACTCGCCGCGCAAATAATCGAAAATTTAAACGAAAAAGGGATATATTCCGCACAATCATCCCCGTTCGTGCCCGCCGTAAGGGAGTGTGCGCACGAATGGGACGTCGACGTCGAAAATCTCTCGTACACATATTCCAAAAAATCCCCTTTTGCGTCCAAGGCGTTGAGCGGCGTTTCGCTCCATATAGACGACGGCGAGTTTTTCGGAATAATAGGACACACGGGAAGCGGCAAATCCACGCTTATACAGCATTTTAACGCTCTTTTGAAGTTGCCGCAGGCGCAGAAACATTTTAAAAAGCCCAAGGCAAAAAAGGGCAAGCCCGCGCCGGTCTTGCCGTCGCTTACAATAGGCAAATTCGATTTGTCCGATAAAAAATGCGATTTCAAAGCGTTGAGGGCGAACGTCGGAATGGTGTTGCAATATCCGGAATATCAGCTCTTTGCCGAAACCGTATTCGCCGACGTCGCCTTCGGCCTTAAAAATTTCAATCCAAAACTGTCGGAAGCGGAAGTGGAACAAGCCGTAAAAAACAGCATAGAGATAGTCGGGCTCGACTACGAGGATATAAAGGACAAGTCGCCTTTCGATCTCTCCGGCGGTCAGAAGCGGCGCGTTGCCATCGCGGGCGTAATCGTTACGAAGCCGCACATATTGATTTTGGACGAGCCGGCCGCAGGGCTCGATCCCAAGGGCAAGCGCGAGATAATGGAACTTCTGCACAAGCTCCACGGAGAGTGGTGCAACACGATAATAATAGTTTCGCACGATATGGACGAAGTGGCGGAAAACTGCACACGTTCGTGTATTATTTCGGAGGGTAAGGTTTTCGCGTGCGATTATACGGCCAATCTTTTCAAGCGCGCCGACGAGCTGTTTTCTCTCGGACTCGACGTGCCTTTGACGGCTAAAATAGCCATGGAACTCGGTCGCAAGGGAATAATTGTCGAGAGCGATTGCACAACGGCGGACTTCGCCGCCCGCGTCGCCGGAATTTACGGAGGAGAAAATGCTTAACGACGTAACTTTCGGACAATATTATCCCGTCGGCTCATTCGTGCACAGGCTCGATCCGAGATTTAAAATTCTTGCGCTCATAGCGTTTATAGTTCTGCTCTTCGTCGCAGATAATTTTTATTCCATGGCGGCATGCTTTTTGCTGTTGCTTTTCGCCATAGCGTTTTCCAGAGTGCCCGTAACCAGCGTCATACGCTCGGTTAAGGCCATTATAGTGATAATTATTTTTACCGCCGTAATAAATCTGTTTTTCCACACGGGTTCTCATCTTCTGTGGCAATACGGCGTCGTGAAAATTTATCGCGAAGGCGTTATATTTACGGTATTTTTCGTGCTCAGATTGTTTTTCCTCGTAATGGCGTCTTCCGTTTTGACGTTGACCACAACGCCCGTTGCGCTTACCGACGGAATAGAGAGCTTGTTAAAACCGCTTTCGTATATAAAGTTCCCCGTCCACGAACTTGCGTTGATAATGTCAATCGCTTTAAGATTTATTCCCACGCTCATCGACGAGACAAACCGAATAATCGCGGCGCAGAAAGCGCGCGGCGCAGATTTCGAAAGCGGGAATATTTTCAAAAAAATAAAGGCGGTGATACCCGTTCTCATTCCGCTCATCACGAGCGCGTTCCGCCGCGCGGACGAACTCGGAGACGCAATGGACGCCCGCTGTTATTCGGGATCTAAGAACCGCACGAAATACAAAAAGCTCGCGTTCGGTTGGCGGGATCTCGTGGCGTTTTTGTCGGTTGCCGCCCTCATAGCGGGAGTGGTGCTGTTCAATATATACGCATACCGCGTTTATCCTCCTTTCTACGAATATATCAAGGTGTATTGATGAGATATGTCATTCTTGTCGCCTACGACGGCACGCGTTTCGGCGGTTGGCAGACGCAGAAAAATTCGATAACCGTTCAACAGATTCTCGAAAAAGCGGCGGAGGAGACGTTCGGCGTAAAAACCGCGGTGGTAGCCAGCGGCAGGACGGACAGCGGAGTCCACGCCTCGGGGCAGGTCTGTCATTTCGACGCGGACATATCCGTGCCCGCCGAAAAAATCGCCGACGCATTGAACGTCAGGCTGCCGGAAGACATATCCGTACTGAAATCCGCCGCGGCCCCTCCCGGCTTCGACGCAAACCGCTCGGCAAAACTCAAAACCTATTGTTACAGGATATACTGCGAATCGCGCCGCAATCCGCTTAAAGATAGATACGCCGTGCATGTTAAACCCACCCCGGATTTTGAAAAACTTCAATATATATTGCATATTTTTGAGGGCGAGCACGATTTTAAAGCGTATTGCGCAAGCGGCTCTACCGCCAAAACCACGGTACGCGAAATAAAACGCGCGGAGGCCTCGCGAACTTTCGAAGGCGGCGCGGAAAACATAGAGATTCGCGTTACGGGGAACGGTTTTCTGTATAATATGGTCCGCACTCTTGTCGGCACGGCCCTCGGCTATGCCCGGGGCGCGATAGACGAGGCCAGAATAAGAAAGTCCCTTTCAGAGGGAGACAGGGAGAGCGTAGGCAAAACCATGCCGGCCGCGGGACTTACTCTCGAAAACGTGGATTATGGTTTCGATTTGTTCGTGTAAACGATTTTTACACGGCATTTTCACAGACTGTTTTTGCTTTTTACAAATAAAATCATTATAATTAACGGAACTTTTGCAATAAATAATATTGACGATAAAATAAGCAAGACGTAAATTAGAAGGGATAAAAATGGACTTTTTCGATTACGCGAACATTTCGAATTATTTTACGGACGGTCAGACGCTTTGGGTGAACTATCTCGTCGGCGGACTGTGTTTCGCCATAGTGTTTATCTTTCAGAGCGTCGGTTTGTACGTGATTGCCGGCAGGGCGGGATACAGGCATCGCTGGATGGCGTTCATTCCGTTTTTGAACACCTATTATATAGGCGTTTGCGGGCAGAAGAACAGGTGTTTCAACATAGAGACCAAGCGCGTCGCGCTGTTCGCCTCCGTTCTCGAAGCCGTGCTTTTTTCGGCGTTCGTTCTCTATTTCGTCTCAATTCACATGGTTACGCCGCACCTCGTCGTCGTCGATGAAATCAGATACGGGGATGTCGTATATTATATACAGGGTTTGCCCGACGAATTTGCTGTTATGCGCCCCGACCTCGCGTGGGCGGGGTGGTGCTATGAACACCTTTACGACATCGTTTTGTGGTGGGTTGACCTCATATACACCCTTCTTCTCGTCATGGTTCTGAGTTCTTTCTTCCAAACTTACGCTCCCCGCCGCTATTTTATGTATACGCTCATAAGTATTATTTTCCCCGTTCAGGGTATTCTGATATTCCTCGTTCGCAACAACACAGGTTTAAGATATGCCGACTATGTCCGCGGCGAGCAGGAAAAGAGATACAGAATGTATCGCGAATATACGAGGAACAACGAGAACCCGTACGACAGGAACGATTACGGCCGCCCGCGCGACGACGCGCCCGGTTCCGACGGAAAACAGGGAGAACCTTTTTCGGAATTCGGCAACGGCGGAACCGACGATCCCTTCGGCTTCGACAATTCGCCCTCCGATCCTTTCGACGATTTGGGCGGGCACAAAAACTGATTTGCCATGCGCTTGATTTTCAAGCGCATTTTTCTTGCGTTTTTAACGTCTTTGCGCTATAATTTTCAAAAAGATATATAAGCTCGGTTTATACCTCTGTGTATTTGGAAGGAATTATGAACGATGTGATAGCCGCGGTATCCACGGCAAACGGGACGGGCGGAGTGGCCGTAATAAGGTTGAGCGGCGACGGCTGTCTCGATATGGCGAAAGAGATGTTTTCGCCTTCTGAAAAAAATTGCGCTTACGAGCCCAACCGCATGTATCCGGGTTTTATATCCGGAGAGGGGTTTAAAGATTACGGATTTGCCGTATATTTCAAGTCGCCCCGTTCGTATACGGGAGAGGACGTGGTGGAATTTCACTGCCACGGCGGCGTTCAGATATGCCGCGGCATACTTTTGAAAGCGCTGTCTCTCGGCGCGCGGGCGGCGGAAAAAGGCGAATTTACCAAAAGAGCTTTTTTGAACGGCAAACTCTCGCTTGCGGCAGCCGAAGGCGTCGTCGATATGATAAACGCCGAAAGCCTTGCGCTTCTTCGCGCGGGCGGAATGTTGTATACGGGCGAACTCACCGAAAAAGTGCGCGGGATTCAATCCGAACTGACGGACGTCCTCGCCGCGATAGCGGCCGAAATAGATTATCCCGAAGAGGACATTGACGGTCTGGATATGGAAAAAATCCGTGAAAAAATAAGTTCCGTCCGAAATGAAACTCAAACGCTCGCCGCGGGATATTCCCGCGGGAAAAAGATAAAAAACGGCGTACTCGTAGCAATATGCGGCAAGCCGAACGCCGGAAAGAGTTCGCTTTTAAACGCTCTTTTGGGATATGAAAAGGCCATCGTTTCCGACGAGGCCGGCACAACGCGCGATCCCGTCGAGGGAGAATTGCAGATAGACGGCGTGAAATATGTCTTTATCGATACGGCCGGTTTGCGCGAAGGCGGCGGCAAAGTGGAGAGCATAGGCATAGAGCGCGCCAAAAACGTAGTTTCGAGCGCCGACGTGGCGCTGTTCATAACCGACGGCAACGACGAGCCGCCGGAATGTATAAACGGCGAATTGATAAGAGTTTTCGGCAAATGCGACGAAGCCGAGCCTCACGGCAATTACGATATAGCCGTTTCTTCCGAGACGGGCGAGGGACTCGGCGAGCTTTTGAAGCGCATTTCGTCCGTCGCCATGGGCGAAGGCGTGCTCGAAAAATCCTTTATCGTGGAAGAGCGGCATTACGACGCGCTGAAAAGAGCGGCGGATATCCTCGGGGAATGTGCCGGAAACGCGGCACATCTCACGTGCGATCTCCTTGCGGTGGACTTGCGCGACGCGTGGAGCGCTCTCGGCGAAATAACGGGCGAAACGGCAAGCGAAGAGATAATAAACGCGGTATTCGAAAAATTCTGCGTAGGCAAATAACAGCGGAGGAACAAAATGGTAAATCTCGAATTATACAGGGTTTTTTATACGGTGGCCAAGTGCGGCTCGCTTACCAAGGCGGCGCAGGAACTCTACATTTCCCAGCCCGCCGTATCGCAGGCCATAAAACAGCTCGAAGGTCAGCTCGGAGTTTCTCTTTTCAACCGCACGCACCGCGGAATGGAGCTTTCCGCGGCGGGCGGGAAGCTCATATACAGACAGGTTGAGGAGGCTCTCGCGCTTCTCGACGGCGCGGAAAGCAAGCTCACGGAGCTCAAAACTTCCGCCGCGGGCACGATAAGAATAGGCGCAACCGATTCTATTTTCTACCATGTGCTTGCAGATAAAATAGCGCAATTCAACGCCGCATATCCCGCGGTGAAATTCGAATTGATATCTTCCACTTCCCCGTATACCGTCAACCAATTGAAAGAGGGGAAATGCGATATCGCCTTCGTCAATCTGCCGATGCAGGACGACGACGTCCGCTTTTACGGCACGGTTACCCATCTGAGCGACGTGTTCGTGGCGGGCGAAAAATTTTCCGGGCTCAAAGGCAAAAAAATCGCCATTTCGTCATTGCAGGAATTGCCCGTTCTGATGATAGAGGAAAATACCGTAGCCAGAAAATCGCTCTCGCAGTTTCTCGGCAATCTCGGCATAACTCTCAATCCCGACACCGAAGTCGCCAATTGGGACCTTATGATAAAACTCGCAATAAAGGGAATGGGAGTAGGTTGTATTCCGAGAGAATATTGCGGTCGCGAGCTTGAAAGCGGACAGCTTTTCGAGCTCGATATAACGCCCTCTCTGCCGGTGCGCGGAGTGGGCATAGCACTTGCGAAAAACACGCAGCTCTCGTTTGCGATGAAAGAATTTATAGCCATGTTCAACCAGACTTAAAATGAAAGAAAAAAAACAAAGGATATATTATTATTCGGACGAGGTCAACGACGATTTTGCCGGTACGCATATAAAGCGCAAGCCCCTTCCGGAAAATTACGAATATATAAATAAGGGTTTCTGGCTCAGATTGAGGCGCGGGATATTTTACTATGCGATTATCCGCCCGATAACTTTTATCTACAACAAATTGATAAAGCGCGTCAAATACGTAGGCAAGAAAAATCTCAAAGGCTACAAAAAATCGGGGGCCTTCATGTACGGCAACCATACGGCCATGATACTCGACGCCTTCAATCCCACGTATCTGGCGTATCCCCGCCCGGCCGACGTCGTGATAAACGCCGACGCAATGTCCATAAAGGGTATAGGCTGGTTGCTTAAATCCATAGGCGGTTTCCCCATTCCCGAGGGCTTTCACGCCATGGCACGTTTTAACGCCGCCATATCCGAAGCGATAGATAAAAGACATTGGGTGGCGATATACCCGGAAGCGCATATATGGCATTATTATACGCGCATAAGACCTTTTCCGTCGGTTTCCTTTTCCTACCCCGTAAAGTGTAACGCGCCGGTTTTTGCATACACTATGGTGTATAAGAAACGCAAACATTCGGAACGTCCCAAGCGATACGTATATATAGACGGTCCGTTTTTCGCCGACGCGACTATCGGCAAGAAGCAGGCGGAGAACAAACTGCGCGACGAGGTGTATTCCGCCATGTGCCGCCGCGCCGAATTGAGCGATTGCGAATATATAAAGTACGTATACCGTCCCGCCGCCGGAACGCCGGCCGACGGGCAAGAGGAATGACAGATGAAATTCACCGAACTCAAAGGCGATATAAAAGAGGGCGCGCGCGGAGTATATCTTCTCGAAGGCGACGACGCATATTTCCGTTCCAGGGGCGAGGAGATGATAAAATCGGCCTTTTTGTCCATGCCGGAGCTCAATTATTCTTCTTTCGACGGCGAGGAACTCAAAGGTCAATCGATAACTTCGCTTACTTCGGCTCTCAAAAACTATCCGTTCATGTCCGAAAAGCGCATTGTGAAAGTGAGCGAATTTTTTCCGTCCGAGAGCGATTACGAAACCTACCTCAAACCGCTTTTTTCGGATTTTCCGTCCACGGCAATTCTCATAATAGTCAACAGCCGCGGCAAGAAAGGAGCGGAGTTAAAGCGGAAATCCGGCGTAACGTATGTCGATTGTTCCAAGGCGGAAGCCGAAACCGTGGCGAAATGGATTTATATAACGTTTAAAAACGCGGGAGTTATTTGTTCCGCGGCGCTGGCGGAAAATATAGCCGCTTACTGCTTGTGCGATATGGCGCGTGTGTCTGTGGAAGTGCGCAAACTCATAGATTATAAAGGGAGAGGCGAACTGACGGCAGAAGAAGTGGATTCGCTTGTCTATAAAGACGCCGATTATCGCATATACGAGATGACTAACGCCGTTTCCCGAAAAAATTATACGGCGTACTGCATGATAAGAAGCGACCTTCAATCGAAGGGTTTCGACGAGATTTCGATAATAAACGGATTGCTTTCGTATTTCAGAAATATACTTTGCGCCGCACATTCGCGGCTTTCCGACGCGGAGTATGCCGCGGCGAATTCGTCTAAGGAATATGCGGTAAAAAAATCCCGCGAACAGGCGAGAAGTATAGGCGTTCGCACGCTCGAAAATTACGAAAAATATCTGTACTCGGCGGTTTCGGATATAAAAAGCGGTAAAATCACGCCGTCGGGCGCGCTCCTCGAATGTGAAAATATGATATTTTTCGTGGGGAAATTGAATTAAAGCCCGCAAATCGCTTTATTTTTTCAGAGTTAAACTATATAATTAAGTACACAATAAAGAAAGGAAGAAAGTTATGAAAAGTTGGCAGAATGTCTGGGACGGCCTTGTCGGATTTTTCACGGAAGAAATAGTTTACAACTATGTGTCGCTGATTCTTCAATTCTTGTTGCTCGCAATTTTGTTCTATTACGTGTTCAAAGTGCTTAAAGACAACAAGGGAATGAAATTCATTGCGGCCGTTATTTTCTTTGTGCTTATATGCGGCGTAACGTTCGCGTTCTCCGGATTCGAGACGTATATACTTTTGCTCGTTATAATAATGATAGCGTTGCTCGTATTCACAATGTTCCACAGCGAAATAAAGCGCTCAATGCTTGACAGCAACGGCAAGAAAGCCAAGAGCGAGGCGCTTACGGTTTCCGGCGTGGAGTTGATAATAGACGAAACCATCCGCGCCGTGCAGAACATGTCCAAAAAGGATATCGGAGCCCTCATAGTTTTGTCTAACGAAAATCTCCCCGAGGGCATCATACAGAGCGGAACGGTGATAAACGCCGCTATTTCATCGCAGATGATAGAGGCGGTATTCTATCCCAAAGCGCCCCTTCACGACGGCGCAATGATAATAGAGGGCAACAGGATTTACGCCGCGGGCTGTTTTCTCCCCGTATTGCAGAGCGAAAATCTTCCCAAGGATATGGGCAGCCGTCATCGCGCGGCGCTCGGCATAACTTCGGTTGCGAGCGTTACGTGTATAGTTGTTTCCGAGGAAACGGGTATAATTTCGATTGTTAAAAACGGCGTTGTCAAGAAGCGCTATGCCGACGCGTCCGATCTCAAAAACGCGCTCAGCGATTATTATTGGTCCGATTTGACGGCGGAGGGTAAAATGTAATGAAAAAGATAGGTCAATTTTTGAAGAACGCCTTCACGAAAGATATTCCCATTAAACTGCTCGCAATAGTTATCGCCGTAATAACGGTAATCTTCATCAACATCTGAAATTTATGAACACGATAAAAATTCCGCGTATTCTTCTCCCGGAAAATGCAGATATGAGCGTGTGGGCGGTAAACGCGTGCGACCAATTCACGTCCGATGCGGACTATTGGAAAGAGGTCGAACGTCTTACCGCGGGCAAACCGAGCGCTTATCATCTTATTTTTCCGGAAATTTATTTAAAGGACGATCCGGCCGCGAGGATAGCCGCAATAAACGCGACTATGGAAGATTATCTTAAAAGCGGCGTATTCAAAGAGATAAACGATGGCTTTATCCTCGTCGAGCGCACAACGGGAGCGGGAACGCGCAGAGGCATAGTTCTTGCGATAGACCTCGAAGATTATTCCTTCGTGAAAGGCGCAAAAACTCCGGTGCGTTCCACCGAAGCGACTATTCTCGAAAGGATTCCGCCGCGCGTCGAAATCCGCAAAAACGCGCCCATCGAATTGCCGCACGCAATGCTGTTGTACAACGATGAAAAAAACGTCGTTTTAAACGGCGTCAAGCGCGGAGAAGTTCTCTATGATTTCGAACTGAACATGGACGGCGGGAAGATAAAGGGCACATATATAGCCAATTCCGAAGAAGTCCGCAACGCTTTTTATTCCCTTGCCGCGGGCGAAGGCAAAGATAAACTTCTTTTCGCCGTGGGGGACGGAAACCATTCTCTGGCGACGGCGAAAACTTGCTGGGAAAATCTGAAAAAATCGTTGCCGGAAGATAAAATACCCAATCACCCCGCGAGATATGCGCTTTGCGAGGCGGTGAACATCTTCGACGGCGCTTTGAATTTCGAACCCATTCACAGGCTCGTGAAAACTTCCGATCCCGAAAAATTTGCGCAGAGTTTAACGTTCTGCGGTTGCGGGAAAGCCGAAATCGCCGTCAACGGAAAAGTTTACGCCGTAAATTTCCCGGAAGATATCCCCGAAGGAATACGTATGCTGGACGAAAAAATATCCGCATACATAAATGAGAACGGCGGGGAAGTCGATTACATTCACGGTCGCGGGGAACTTATTTCGCTTACCGCGCGCGGCGCGGCGGGCGTACTGCTTCCGCCGATAAAAAAGCGCGATTTTTTCGATACGATAATAAAAAACGGAAACTTGCCCAGAAAGACTTTTTCCATGGGCGAGGGAAACGAAAAGAGATACTATATAGAGGCAAAATATATCAAGGGCTAAAATATGGCTGTTAAAGTTTGTAAATTCGGCGGCACGTCCATGGCGGACGGAAATATAATCAACGGCGTCAAAAATATAATAGAGAGCGACGCCGAGAGAAGGTATGTAGTCGTGTCCGCGCCCGGCAAAAGATATTCGGGCGACGTCAAAGTTACCGATCTTCTCTATGCTTGTCATTGCGAGCTTGTTAAAAGCGGAAGTTGCGCGGCGGGTTTTGCGCCCGTTCGCGCGCGTTTCGAATCTATCGTAAAGGAATTAAACATAGATTTCGACGTCAAAAGCGTCCTCGACGAAACGGAGAAGAGAATAGACGAGGAAAAGAGCGAGGATTTCACCGCTTCGCGCGGAGAATATCTTTGCGCGCGCGTCGTGGCCGAAGTTCTCGGCGCAAAATTCATAGACGCCGAAAAGGTGATATTTTTCCGCGCCGACGGCTCCCTCGACGGCGAGAAGTCTTATAAGGCGATAAGAAACGCTTTAAGCGGCGTCGAACGCGCGGTTTTCCCGGGTTTTTACGGATCGGGCGCCGACGGCAGAGTAAAAACTTTTTCCCGCGGCGGTTCGGATATTTCCGGCGCCGTCGTCGCGAGAGCGGTAAACGCTTCGCTCTATGAAAATTGGACTGATGTTTCGGGCTTTCTCGCGTGCGATCCGAGAATTGTCGACAGCCCCCGCCGCATAAAGATTATCTCTTATAAGGAGTTGCGCGAGCTCTCATATATGGGGGCCAACGTGTTGCACAGCGAGAGTATTTTCCCCGTGCGCAAGGCAAATATCCCAATTCGCATAAAGAATACCTTCCGTCCTCAGGACGAGGGCACGGAAATAGTGCCGAGTTCGAGATATATTCCCAGCGGCTGCACCGTTACGGGCATTGCCGGCAAGAAAAATTTTACGGTAATATTCATAGAAAAATCTCTCATGAACTCCGAAGTCGGCTTTATCGCAAAGGTTCTCGAAGTGCTTGCCGGAGAGAATATCCCTATAGAGCATATACCTTCCGGCATCGACACAATGTCGCTCGTTATTTCAAGCGAACAACTCGAAGACAGCAAACTTTCGCGCGTTCTGGACGGCATAAAAAAGGCGGTTGAGCCGGACGTCGTGCGCGTAATAGAGAATATCGCCCTTATTGCTACCGTGGGCCACGGGATGTCGTCGTCGGTAGGTACTTCGGCCCGACTGTTCAACGCCATCGCTTCGGCGGATATAAATATAAAAATGATAGACCAGGGTTCCAGCGAGCTCAACATTATAGTCGGCGTAAACAACGACGATTACGAAAAGTGCATAAGCGCAATATATTGCGAATTTTTCAATAAATGATTTGATAACTTAAAAAATCCCGCGCAGTGGAGCGCGGGATTTTTTCGTACACAGAAACTTACGTTTTCGGCATAAAATATAATACAGCAAGGGGGTAAAATGACTTTAAGCGTCTGCCTTATCGTCCGCAACGAAGAGGAAGTTATAGGAAGGGTATTGGAATGTGCGTCGAAATTTGCCGACCAGATAGTCGTCGTCGACAGCGGATCTACCGACGCGACTTTGGAAATAGCGCGCAGATATACTTCCGATATTCATTCATTCGAATGGGAAGAAGATTTTTCGGCGGCGCGCAATTACGCATTTTCTTTTGCCGTTTCCGATTATGTTATGTGGCTTGACGCCGACGACGTCGTAACCGATGAAAACTGCGAACGCATACGGGGTTTGGTTGCCGAAGGCGGCTTCGATATGGCGTACCTTCTTTACGCCGCGGCGTTCGACGGGGATAACCCGACGTTTATTTATTATCGCGAGAGAATATTCAGGCGTTCGGGAAATTATAAATTTTCCGGCGCCGTTCACGAGGCTGTGGCGCCGCGCGGAAAGAAAGTGTTTTCGTCGGCTTGCGTCGAGCATCGGAAGATAAAGCCGGCAGAGCCTATGCGCAATCTGAGAATATATCAGAAACAGATAAAAGACGGCAAAAAGCTGGACGCCCGCTCGCTGTTTTACTATGGCAGAGAATTGATGTACAACAATATGTATATCGAGGCGATTGCCGTATTGAGGCGGTTTATTGAAGGCGACGGCTGGTCGGAAAACAAGATAGAGGCATGCATAAATCTTTGCCGTATTCTGCTTGCGCTCGGACGGGATAAAGAGGCCGTCGAAAGTCTTTTATATTCTTTCACGTTTTCTCCGCCGCGCGCGGAAGCTTGCTGTATCCTCGGCGAGCGTTTTTTAAATTCGGGCGATTACAATTCGGCGATTTATTGGTATACGCGCGCTCTGGACGGCAACGACAAACCGGAAAGCGGCGGATTCGTAAACATTGATTTCTGCGAATTTATCCCTTGCATGCAACTTTGCATGCTGTACGACAAACTCGGCAAAACCGAACTTGCCCTCTCATATAACGAGAGAGCGGGCAAAGCAAAGCCTCGGAACGAAAACTATCTCAAAAATAAACAATACTTTAAAGAAAAACTTTCCCAGAGGTAAAAAATGTTAAACAAAATAAATATTTTCTTTTCATGTTGCAATTGCGGTTGCGGCGGATGGAATAACGGTTGCGGCTGTTCTTCCGGCACGCGCACCGTATATATCAACACGCTTACAGGCATTACCGGCGCAACCGGAGCAACAGGCGCAACCGGAGCAACAGGCGCGACAGGCGTAACCGGAGCAACCGGCGCAACAGGAGCAACGGGTGCAACAGGTGCAACAGGTGCAACCGGCGTAGCAGGCGCCGCCGCAACTTTGGTTGTGGGAACGACAGAAACGGGCGAGCCGGGAACGGAAGCGCTCGTAACCAATTCGGGAACGGCCGAAGCCGCAGTTTTAAATTTCACCATACCGCGCGGAGCAACCGGCGCAACCGGTGCCACAGGCGAAACAGGTGCAACGGGTGCAACGGGCGCAACGGGTGCCACAGGCGAAACAGGTGCAACGGGCGCACAGGGTGAACAGGGCGAAACGGGCCCCGCCGGTCCCGCGGGCCAAGCCGGAACGGTGGTTCCGCTGGCGTTACAGA
>CANRAD010000023.1 GCA_947628505.1 uncultured Clostridia bacterium | reverse complement strand
CCACGATAAGGCATGAAGACGATGACGCGCTCGGCCACGATTACAGCGGCGGATGGACTTATTCCGGCTACAAAACCGAAGGCGGCACCACGAAATACTATCATTCTCACAGTTGCAGACGTTGCGGCAATTCGGAAGAAGAGCAGTGCGAAGACGTAGCGGGGGACACGGTGGAGAAGACGTGCACGACGAACGGTTACACTCTTTTCAGCTGTTCCGAATGCGGACATACCAGCAGACAGAACGAGGTGGCGGCCACGGGACACAAGTGGAGCGACGTATACACTCCGGATATGTACACGGCCACCCATTCTCATTCTTGCGAAACGTGCGGAGCCAAGGAATCGCTCTCATGCAACAGGGATATAGTAAACAGAAAAGATCCCTCGTGCACCGAGGCGGGCTGGATAACGTATAAATGTTCCGTTTGCGACAGACAGCACGCAAAGGATATATCGGGATTTCTCGGAAATTCCTTCGGTCATAACTTCACGCCGTGGGAGCACGATGTCGACGAGGCGGGCAACAATATACATAAGCACAGATGTCTGCGTTGCAGCGAGGAGTTTTCGGAGCCTTGCGAAATAGTTTCTATAGACGACGCAGCGACGTGCATTAAACCTCAGAACATCACCGAGACGTGCAAAAAATGTCAATATTACAAGAGCGAAACGGGTGAAGAGGCGCTCGGACATTTGTACGGCGAATATTTCGAAAACTATGCTGAGCCCGGCACGCATTATCAGATTTGCAGCCGTTGCAAAGATAAACACGTCGAAGCGTGCAACACGATCGAGAACATAACTCCTCCCGAGTGCGAAACGCCCGGCATAAAACACATAGAATGTACTCATTGTACGTATGAAACAGAGGAAGAGATAGAACCCCTCGGACATGCGTGGAAAACGGTAACCGACGACTCGGGAGAGCATATAGATTGGGAAATTCTCGAAGACACGCACAAACGCGAATGTTCCGTATGTTCGTACGTGGAAGTGGCAAACCATGATTTCAGTTTGTCGAATCTGTGCGCTTGCTCGCTCGACGGACTGATATATGAGCAGATAGACGCGGCGTATGTAGTAAAGAGCGGCCGCCATCTCACCAAGGCAAAGAACATAGTTATTCCCGCCATGCACGAGGGCTCGCCCGTAACGGGTATAGCGGAAGCGTATTACGAGAAAAATATGCAGGCGTTCCTCGGTATGAAAAATATCGAAACGCTGACGTTGCCCGCAACGTTGACATACATAGGTGCCGACGCGTTTTCCAACTGTTCCAATCTCAGGAGCGTAACCGTTTCCGGAAACGAGGAGGATATCTGCCTCAAATCCATAGGCGACAATGCGTTTTACGGTTGCGACGCGCTCAGAAGCGTGCATATTCCCAAGAGCGTCAAAAATATAGGTTACCGCGCGTTCGCATATTGCCGCAATCTTTCGGATATACAGATTACGATAGACGAGAACGTCGACGACAACAATATAATGGATATAGGAGACCACGCGTTTTACGAAACGGCGTTCATAAAGGACAATTCGCATTGGAAGAACGGCGCGCTATACATAAACAGACATTTGATAAGCGTGCGCTCCGATTATGACGGCGAGTCCTTCGAGGTGGCGGAGAACACGATAACCATAGGTTCGCAGGCGTTTGAGAACTGCGTAAACATAAAAACCCTCATTCTCCATAAAACGTTGAAAGAGGTCGGCAAGGACGCCTTTATAGGCTGTTCCGGGCTCGACGAAGTGCATTTCGACGGCAAGTTTTCCGATTGGATAGCCATTCGCTTCGAAAACGATATGGCAAGCCCCATGAGCCATGCGAAAAAGCTCAATATTTCGGGCGCGCAGGACGCGATATCCATTCCGGAAGGCACTACGGTCATTCCCGCCGGAACGTTCAAAGGAAGCGCGATAACTTCGGTTTATATTCCCGCAACGGTAACCGAAATAGGCGAAGAGGCGTTTGAAAACTGCCCGAATCTTGCCACGATAACCGTGCACGAAGATTGCAAGTTGATTAAGGTCGGCCCGAACGCTTTCAGCGGCACCCCTTATTACGCCGAAAAGGAGCATTGGGATAACGGTGGACTGTATATCGGCTATTGCCTCGTCGCCGTTGACGACAGCGAGTTGCCGGAAGAACAAATCGACGTCGAAACGGGCGCGATGGGAGTTAAGTTCACGGTGCGCTCGGGAACGGTATCGATAGCGGCGGAAGTGTTCTCGAAAGTTACGCGAATAACCCATCTCACCGTTACCGCGGGAGTGAAGTATATAGGCGCCGACGCGTTCACGGGTTCTTTGACGTCCGTTCTCTCGTATGCTAAGTTCGAACAGCCGAATAATTGGCTGTGCTGGTCGGATTTGCACGGCATAGGCAGAAGCCCCAAACTTTCCACGACATCCGAGATAATTATGGCGATGCAGTTCTACGACGGCTATTGGCGCAATAGTTCGGTTGTGTGATTTCCGAAAAATATAATATATATCGCAATAATAATTAAAAAAGCGGCGCCCGTTCGGGCGCCGCTTTTATAGCGCAAATTTATCGGTTAAGGACTGTCCATAGCTCCTTCTATTGTGATTGTTTTAATGGACCTCGCGAGAGTTCTGACGACTCTGTTTTCCAGATTTCTTTCGATAAAGGCCATGTTGACGCCTTCCCACACGAACAATGTGCCGCTTATATTGATGAGGTCGAACCACAGATTATAGTTCCGCAGGAAGTAGCTGGCCACGAGAACCGCCGCGCCGACGCCGATAAGCGACCAACCGCTTACAAGTTTTTTTCTGTTTTCTTTAAGCGCGCGATATGCGGCGAGATATACGTTCTGCTTTATTATTTCTTCACATTCTTTTATTTCGTATTCGCCGAAGTCGCGTATGACTATATGTAAATTCAATTTGAATTTTCTCGGCAACAGCGAAACCGCTTCTCCTATGTCGGAAAAGAGTTTGTCGTTGAGTTTTTCTATTGTGCCGTCTCCGAAATTCGGGTTTATCAGCTCCGAAAAGGTATCGTACACCAATTTTAACGTCGCTATATTGTCCTCGATTGAAAAATAGTTCCGCAGCAGTTGCATTTTCAAGTCTTTGCTTTTGCCCATATTTGTCTCCGAATGAGTTTATCGTATCATAAAACATTAGTCCAAGTCAATATAATTTGTATTCTGCCGTCCGAAGTACGCGAATTTCCGATTTTTATTTCATTTATAAAATCTCCGCGCCGCACAACCATATAGTCTCCGAAAAATATCTGCGAGGCAAAGATTTTTTCGGAGAGATGCGCCGCAATCGGCAAAAGAAGAGTGCCCGCCTTTTGGCGGGCACTCCCAAACGCCGCTTTGCCGCGACGTGGTGGAGATAGTCGGATTCGAACCGGCGACCTATGCGTTGCGAACGCATCGCTCTACCAACTGAGCCATATCCCCAAACTTCAATTTTTATCAAACATTATCGCTGAAATATGCTTTTGCACGCACTGCATTCGCAAGCGAACGCTCTCGCCCGCTGTAAGGACAGCAGCGGCCTCGGTCATCGCTCGCACATTGCACTTTGTGCTCGCTTATCTCGCTTCGGCACGCACAGCACACCGTGCTGTGCTATGAAATGCCTCGCTCGACGCTCTGCCAACTGAGCCATATCCCCGAAAGTCAACGGTTGCATTATATCAATTTTATTTGAGCTTTGCAAGCATTTGAAACGTATAATCACATAAAAAATATTGACGTGCCGATTTTTATAGTGTATAATTTCACCGTAAAGTTTCAAAAATGTTCTCAGCACACGCTTAAACGACATTCCGAAATTTTAAAACGTAATACTTTGATTTTCAATTATGCTTGGGGTTGTAGCGCAGTTGGTAGCGCGTTTGCGCGAGCCGTAGGCGACGCTTTGGCGCTCTGCCGCCAAAATTGCATTCGGCTTGGAGAAGTTCCTGCGACAAGCCGTAATGACATTCCGAAATTTTAAGACGTAATACTTTGATTTTCAATTATGCTTGGGGTTGTAGCGCAGTTGGTAGCGCGTTTGAATGGCATTCAAAAGGTCAGGGGTTCGACTCCCCTCAGCTCCACCACAACAACAGCGGCGGGCGCGTTGTGCGCCCGCCGCTTTTAAATATTGAGTATTCCGCCCGCGTTAATTTGCCGCGGGATATTTTGTTTTCAAAGCGATCAATATTAAAGTCATGCGCGTCGTAGAGAAGAAATTTGAAATTTCGGTTCGATATCCGAAATTTCAAAACAACCGTTCGTCAAAGCTACTTCGCCGCCGTATGCGCGGCGGAACTTATAACTGTGGGCGGAATTTATAACCGCGTTTTTACTTTCAAACCGCTTGTCAAGGCTGATTTGCGGCCATATACGTACGCGCTTCCGCCTTTTGCGAGCGGGGGATTGTTATTCCATCCTTACTCCCAAGATGTGAATCCCTCTGGAATATGCGAACCGATAGGAGGACAGCGGGCGGTTATATGCGTCGACGGTATGTGCCGCGACCAAAATCCGTCCGTTCGAAAACCCGACTACCACGGGCGAGTGGTAAAAGTCCCGAGTAGCGGTGCCGAGTTGGATTATGTCGCCGATTTCGAGTTCGTCCGCGCTACGCTCTTCTGCGAAAGGTCCGAGGCCCTCGTTGTTTATGAGGAAATTATAGAAAAACTCAACGCCCGTCCATGCCGGCGCTCTGTCCGCAAGCGACTTATAGTACCATCCGAAAGTGGGAGTGAAGTTCATAACGCCGGCTCCCGCGAAGACGCATTGCGAGGCGAAGTTCGTGCAATCGCCGCCTATATAGTTGAAGTTGTAATAGGCGGGATTTCGCGAGAGCGCCCATTTTTTTGCGTATGCCGCGGCCGCGGCGCGATCGTATGCCTTAACGTTCATACCTCATTTTATGTAATACGTATTGCGTTTGCCACATATGCGCCGCGCGGCTTTCGATGCTCTTCGCGACATATTCCGGTCCGCGCATACGTTTTCCGCTCCCGCCGGTTTTTTATCACCGCCGGCTTTCCGTTATCCTTTCGCTCTTTCGGACGCGGCTATTTGGTAATAACTAACAAAAAATGAAAGAATTTATATAAAATTGTCGTAAGTTCAATTGACAAACGCGTACATTATGATATAATAAAATTAACGGTTTAATACTTGGATAACATGTCTTCGCTGTGCGAAGGCAAGTTAACCGAGAGTATTTTTATACTCTCGGTACGGGACAGAACGTCCCGTACATAAACACTGAATGTAAATAAAACAGGGGATTTGAAAAATGATGAGGGAAAGAAAAAACAGCGGAAAATCTTTACGCGCGTCGCTTGCCGCTATTTTCGCCGCGATAATCGTTGCGTGCGTCGGCGGAGCTTCCGCGTTATTGTTATCGGAGCGCATGGAGAGTTTTGCCGCCCAGTCGGTTGAACCGCGCGCCGACATAACGGCGGACGTAACGCTCAAAGACAAGTCCGATTTCAAATATCTTACGGTGGAAGAGGCCAAGGCGGCCGGTCGGCCCGTGGACGAAGCCCTTAACCAGATAGGCATAATGTCCATAACGAGCGGCTCCGGTCAGAGGAACGGCGAAAACTCCACGAAGTATCAGAGCATTATAACGGGCTTGTCCGACGCTGGCAAGGCGAAGATTTCGCCTTCCTCCGTAAAGAGCTTCGCCATAGAGATTCCCTCCGACGCGGACGTAATAGACGTACAGGCGTTCAAAGGGCAGACCAAGCTCGTTTCGGCCATCGTTTCGGAAAACGTTCAGGTAATCAACGGCGAGGCTTTCGCCGGCTGTTCCTCGCTCGCCCGATTTACGGTAAAAGACGGCGAGAGCAGCTCCAAACTTCAATACGTATACGGCGAGAGCTATTACAATTATTATTTCGACGGCTCGATTTCAAAGAACGCCGTACAGTATAAGGCGCCTTTCTATCAATGTTCGGGGCTCAAAGAGCTGACGTTGCCCTACACGGGTTACAGCGCCGACAGGGGCTATAACTCCGGTTCCGTTCTGGGATATATATTCGGAACGACGAGCTTCAATCAGGCTACAAGTACAAGTCAGTATTACACCACGAGTACAACCGACGAAGAATCGTTGAGTACGGTGTATAGCAACGCCAATTACTATATCCCCAACGGACTTACGCAAGTAACGATAACCCAAAGAGTGCATTTCGGCGCTTTTTCGAACTGTAAATTCCTTACGGACATTGTCATTCCGCAACCGTTCACTAAAATTCTTCCTTACACGTTCTTCGGATGTTCGTCCCTTCGCACCATAAACGGAAAGGCCTCCGCGTCCGAAATCATTCCCCAAGGCGTAACTTCGGTGGGCGGACACGCTTTCGAACAGAGCAATATAGGTTACGGCGAAGGCAACGGCAAGCTGGTTTTGCCCGAGTCGGTTACGAAAGCCGACATTTCAGCGTTCAGTCAATGCAACAATCTGACGTCTGTGGATATCCGCGGCGCGATAAGCTCGGATAATTTCGGCAAGAGCGTTTTTTACAGATGCGTAAACATAACGTCAATAAATCTGCCCTCGGGGCTCATAGTCATTCCGGAAGAGTTTGCGAGAGAATGCACTTCTCTGGAAGTTCTTGAAATGCCCGCCACCGTGCAAACGGTGAACAGTAGCGCGTTCAACGGCTGTTACGCGCTCAGAAGAGTGGATTGGTCGCCCGTTCTGACTACCATAAACGCCAATGCGTTTGCCAATTGCAGAGCTTTAAGAATGGAAGAGAACGAGCAAGGCGTGGAATATAAGGGCTTGCCCGAATCTTTGCAAACGATAGGCGACCAGGCGTTTTACGACGGCGAAAGCCTCACAACGATTACCATTCCGTCCAAGGTTACGACGATAGGCGCGCAGGCGTTCTATAATTACACTTATTCTTCGAACAAGGACGGCCTCGTAAAAGTCGTATTGCCCGAATCGCTTACGACGATAGGCGCGAACGCATTCAACGGGCGCACGAAGTTGGAAACGGTGGTTATGCCCAACAACGTTTCGGGCGCCGAAGACGGCGTAGGCGGAATAACCTCAATAGGCGAAGGTGCGTTCGATGGTTGCACGAAAGCCAAATTCATCGGCGAGGACAACGGCGCGTCCGACGGCAAGTTCGTTCTTCCCAAAAACCTCAACAGCCTCGGCAACAGGGCATTTTATCGGTGCACGGAAATCACTTATGTGGAGATAGGCACTCATCTTGCAACTATTCCGAACTATGCTTTCCGCGATTGCGCGAAGATAAAAGAAGTCAAATTCAACGATACTTCGACGGTACAGGCAATCTCCGAAAGCGCTTTCTGCGGATGCACGCAACTTGCAAAGATAAACCTTCCGGCGAGCCTCAAAACGATAGGCAATTACGCGTTTGATTCATGCGCGTTCGTAAATGAGGAATCAATAACTCTTCCGACGGGATTGACAACCATAGGCTCTTACGCCTTGCAGAACAACAAATCTCTCGAAAAGCTGACCATTCCCGAAACGGTAACGACGTTGAGCGATAACGCATTCAAAAACTGTTCGAGTCTGACCGAGTTGACCATTCCCTCCGCCGTTACCGACCTCAATACGAGCGGAATGTTCTCGGGTTGCACGAGCCTTCGAACGGTTACCTTCCAATGTTCGCTCAAACACACAAGCGGCAGAGATATCGTGAACGAGCTCGGCTCATCGGCGTTCGACGGTTGCAAAGCTCTGCAAACGGTCAATTTCAACGGCGAAAAGCCCACTATAATCGGCAGTTTTGCGTTCCGCAACTGTCAAAACCTTTCGTCGTTCACCGTTCCCAAAGAGGTGCTTACGATAGGCAACGGCGCGTTCTATAACTGCGCCACGCTTTCGGATCTGACGTTCGAACCGGAAAGCGCGCTCACCACCGTAAACGGCAGCACAAGCGGCGGCTACGGCGCTTTCGAGAACTGCAAAGCGCTTGAAAACATTACGCTCCCCGCAACGCTTTCCACCCTCGGCGACAGAGCTTTCTACGGCTGTTCATTGCTTGAAAGCGTTGATTTCGGCGCGAATACTTCTCTCACGAAAATATCCAAAAGCTGTTTCCAGGAGTGCGCCGTTCTCAATTCTTTGAAGATACCTTCGAGCGTCGCAACAATAGATACGGACGCGTTCAACAAATGTGTCGCGCTTCAAACTTTGAAATTGCCCGAGAGCCTTACGCAGATAGGCGACAGGGCGTTCTCCGGTTGTACGCTATTGAAATTCGAGGACCTCGGCGGTTCGAAATACATACCGTCGGGCGTAAACCTCATAGGCGCGCAGGCGTTCAACGGTTGCGTCGCGCTTGAAAATATCAATCTTCCTACGGGAATAACCACCATAAGCAACTATATGTTCCAGGGTTGCAGCGGTTTGCAAGACGTCGTGATAGAGGGACAGATAGTCTCCATAGGCACTTACGCGTTCGCAAAATGCGGACAGCTTGAGTCCGTTACCGTAAACTATGCGAGCGACACGGTTTCGATAGGCGACTACGCTTTCCAGGATTGCGCCGCGCTCGCGGAATATACCCTTCCGGGCAATATAGTTACGATAAATCAGTATACTTTCTCTGGTTGCACCGCGTTGAGCAAAGTCAACTGCGGCGGAGATATGGCCGGGGATGGCGAACTTAAACTGCCCGAATCCCTCGCCACCATCCGTCAGTTCGCGTTCAACGGTTGCGCCGCGCTCACCAAATTCGAAATGTCCCGCAATCTCGCCACGATAGAGAAATCGGCTTTCGCGTCGTCGGGACTTCAAAGCATTAAGATAAATCAGGCGCTCACGACGGTCAGCGAAAGCTGTTTCGAAAACTGCGCGTCTTTGAGCAGCGTCGAATTTCCCGAGGGCAACAAGGTCAGCCTCATAAACAGCAAGGCGTTCTATAACTGCGCCGCGCTCGAAACCATTGATTTAAAGTATTATACGGGCGCAATAGGCACGCAGGCGTTCTGGGGTTGCAGTTTCACCAATGTAGATTTGCCCGCCGCGATAACGCGTATAGACAGCGGCGCGTTCGGCGGTAACGGCCATCTGACCGAGATAACCGTTCCCTTTATAGGCAGACAGCTCAATACCAACGTAAACTCCGGCGCTTCCAGCGAAACGTTGTTCGGCTACATATTCGGAAACACTACATATTCCGGCGGAACGTCCGTCGAGTCATGGTACGGTACAAGCGGCTATAATCGCACCACGAACTATATTCCCACAACGCTCAAAACGGTCAAAGTTCTGAACGGAACTTTGAAATACGGCGCGTTCTACAATTGTTCTATGTTGGAGAGCATAACTCTCCCGTCGTCCCTCACGAGAATAGGCGACTATGCGTTCTATAACTGCAAAGGTCTTCTTACCCTCGAAGTGCCTTCGAGCGTTACCACAATCGACGGCTCGGGCAGTTCGAGCAGCGCCGTGAGCAATGTGTTCACGGGTTGCACCGCGTTGCAGAAACTCACCACGCCCATCATAGGCGACGGCACCGAAGAGCACGGATACATGGCGTATCTCTTCGGCGTTCGCGTGTCGAACAAGTCGGACGGCCTCAACACGTTCAGCTCGCTTCAAGAAATAGAGATAACGAACGCCACGAAGATAGGCGCGCAGGCGTTCAACAGCATATATCTTACTACAATCAAGATCAACGGCGCAGTCTCCGAAATAGAGAAAGGGGCCTTGTACGGATGCCGTTCGCTCGAAACGTTGAGCGTTCCCTTTGTCGGAGCCTCGGGCGACGGACATTTCGGCGCCATATTCGGCGACCAATCGTTCGACGGCACCACGGTAACTCCCCAGCGGCAGGAGAGCGGCGAAGAAGTCAATTATTTTATCCCCACGGCGCTCACTTCGGTAACCGTGCTCGGCGGCGATATAGGCTACGGCGCGTTCTACGGCTGTTCGAACATAACTCAGATAACTCTCCCCGAATCCCTTGAAAACATAGGCACATACGCCTTCTACGGCAGCGGCATAACGGAGATAACCGTGCCCCGCAACGTCGAAATTATTCCCGAGTACGCGTTCTATAACTGCTCTTCGTTGGAATCGGTGGATTTCGGCAGCGGCAGACAGCGCTCCATAGGCGAATTTGCCTTTGCAAACTGCTCTTCGCTCGGCAATATAACGCTTGCGGACAGCGTGTTGACGATAGGTGCGAACGCATTCAACGGTTGCTCGGCGCTTCAATCGATAACCCTTCCTCAGGGCGTCGATACGATAGGAAATTATACCTTTAAATATTGCGTGCTGTTGGAGGAAATCGACTTCAAGGAGTTACATTCCATAGGACAGGGCGCTCTCGACGGCTGCACCAATCTTACCACGATAACCCTTTCGAGAAATCTTACGGAAATATCCGCATATACTTTCCAGAACTGCTCGTCTTTGAGATACATAAAGGTGAGCGGAAAAGAGTCCGGAATAGAGGCGCTCTTCCCCGACAACATAGTCAAGATAGGCAATCATGCGTTTGACGGTTGCCGCGCTTTGCAGAGCGTCAAGCTCTCTTCGAGGCTCAACGAAATAGGACAATACGCTTTCTACGGCAACTCGGGATTGAGAATTCTCGATATCCCCGCGGGCGTTAAAACCGTGGGCAACTACGCGTTCCAGGGTTGCGTGGCCCTCGAATTCGTATATCTTCCGGACGCGGCCGTATACGGCGCGAACGCCTTCTCGGGAATTTCCGTTGACGCAACCTTGATTGCTTCGAGCAAGGCCGCTTACGATAAGATTACCTCGGATTCCACCAAGATGGCGGATAGCACGAAGGATCAGGTAACGTATCTCGTCAAAATAGAATATTACGAGGGCGGCGCCGAATCTTCTCCGAGCCTCTATCAAACGGAAGAAAAGCTGTTCAATAAGCAGTATAACTATTTCAGAAACGAAGACGGCACATGGTCGATAAACGAAGGAATAACCGCTTTGCAGGTCGCTCTCGACGGTTACGAATGGAACGCATGGTACACCGAAGACGAACCCAAGCGTCCCGTAACTCTCGACGTAATGAAAACGCTGCTCGCGGACGAATCCAAGCCCGCAACCATAAAACTCTATTCCGAGAACTATTCTCAGGACGAACTGTCGGGCCTCAAAGCCCGCGAAGAGGAGTTCGGGCTCGTCTACGGAGACGTAAACCTTCAACTCTCTTCCAGAGACGAAATAGTGTGCAATTATCTCAACGATTACGTGCTCGACGAATCGGGAATCATGCTCGATTACAAGGTTTACAGAGTAAAATCGTGGAGTTACGAGAGCGTCAGCGGCGTGCAGAGCACTCCGGAGAGACTGCGCGACGCGGGCAGATATACGGCGTATATCGATCTTGCCTCGAATCTCGGCTCGTGGGCTCAGCCCTATGAATTTACGTTTGAAATTGCGCAGTATCGCGTCGACCTCGCCGTCCTTCGCTGGGCGGCCGAGAGAACGGCGGGAAAATACTCCATATTGAGCGACTTCAACGGTGAAGTGAACGGAGAATCCGTAAACGTGAGATACTCCGCAGTGAGGTCGACGGGTTCCTCCATAGGCGTGAAATATTACGTCGATTACACCAACGATATCCCCAAGTCGTTCTTCTCGACTTCGCAGGCGATGTACTTCATAAACTATTCCGGCGCAACGAGCCAGACGGAAGTGGGCAAATACGAAGCTCAGGCGACTTTCACCTTTAACGATTCGAACGGCAACTATGTATTCTATTCGTCGTTGAGAGAGGAGAACCTCGCGAATTACGGCAGCATTATAACCGTCCTCGGCGACGGAACGGCCACCGTTCAGAAGACATGGTACATAATTCCCGGCTCGTCCACGCCTCCCGGCGGCGGTGGCGGAGGAGGCGGCGTCGTCTCCGATATCCCGCTCATAGATCCCGAAACCATGGAAGAGTGGGAGATGGTATCCGGCTGGATATTCGGCGACAACGGCGAAAAGACCTATCCGGTAAATAAACCCAATCCCGGATATGCGCAGGAAAGCGAAGTTCACTTCACGTTGACCTCTCAGGACAATGCAGTTATGGCTCCTTCTCCCGTGCGCGCTGTCGCAAGAGAAGCCGGAATAAGCGATATAAGGTTCGATCTCACCGATTTCACGGGATGGATAAACTACGCCGTTCCCGTAGGCGATTACTATCTCACGATAGATATAGACGCGTCCGGGGGCCACGGCGCCGTGAAGCTCGAATATGCGTTCTCCGTTGAATCGGCGGCCACCGATCCGGAGGGATTCGATATTCAATCAAGCTACACCTCGGTATACGACGGAACGATAAAACTTCCCAAGTTGCACTTCTCTCTCGCGCTCGATCAACAGCGCTTGCGTCAGGGCACGAAGTGGGAGCAGCCCGAATTCGAATCGCTGTACGCCTCCGAATACGAGGTAACTTACAGCCTCGGAAACAATTTCAGAACGCCGGAGTTCCTCGAAGGATACGGCTATCTCACCGACGTCAATCGCGACGGCAAGGGGAATGTGATTGCGTATACGGTATACTATAAGATATCTGCGGCGAACTGCGCGGATGTGGGCGGCTTCGACGCCGAACACGTGCCCTTGGCGGAGTATTCGTTCACGCTTACGATAACGCCCGCGGACAACGCTTTCATAACCGAATATTCGCGCGGGAATTGGTATTTCGGAGACGAACCGAGTTTGCCTACGCCTCCCACGATGAAGTTCGGCGACGGCAGATATACGCCTTATATCTACACCGATCCGGATTGCACTCAGTTGCTTACCGGCGATTACGAAGAGGGAACTTATTACGTAATAATAAAGGTTCCGGGCACGAACAATTACAACGAACTTACAAACGCCGAACCCTATACGTTCACGGTTTTGCACAAAGAAGCGGCTCCGGCGCAACCCAACGTTCACCGTCAGCCCGGCTTATCCTCGCCCAACGGTTTAACGGAAACCACTCCCGGCGAGATAGAT
Organism: uncultured Clostridia bacterium; assembly: GCA_947628505.1. Taxonomy (GTDB): domain Bacteria; phylum Bacillota; class Clostridia; order Christensenellales; family Borkfalkiaceae; genus Coproplasma. The sequence goes on along the minus strand of CANRAD010000023.1, from coordinate 10,975 downwards.
ATGCGCGCGCTTATAATCGCTCTTATTATAGCGGCCATAGTGCTCGTGATAATAATTATAATCATATCCGTTATAATTTCTCACCGCAGACGTAAGAAGATGTACGACAAGATGATGATGTTTATGGCGACGTACGGTCAACTCAACACTCCTTACGCGCAACAGCAGAACGCCGCAGTCGGATACGCCGCGCCCATGTTCCTTGCGGACAGGGCGGAGGATACCGATCCGGACGGCTTCTACGACGCGGTAGACAGCGACGAAATATTTGCGGACCTCGGTCCCGACGGCGGCGATAACGGCGAAGACGCCGGCTCCGACGACGGCGAAGGAGGCGAAGACAATGAATAAGTTGGTTAAAATAACGGCGTTACTCGGCGCGGCGGTTTTCGCCGCCGCGGCGGCGCCCATCGCAGGTTGCACCCCGGGTTCGAGCAAGAGCTATTCGCAAAAACTTCTGGAAGTCAGCACGCGCGACGGCGAGTTGTATTGGCGGCAGGGCAAGGAAATAATATGCGACATAGGCTATGAAAAGAGCACCGATACGGCGATATCTTTCACTTCCTCCAACGCCTTGACCAACGCCACGGGCAAAACGGTTACTCTTCCGGACGGACACACTTACCGTCAGGGAGACCTCAAACCGGCGTGGGCGGAGCTCGAAAAGCGTCTCGGCGTAACGTTGAAGGATATGTATCAGCCGCTCTCTTCGGATGATTCGATATCCAAGCTCATTTCGGACGTGAACGACGAGCGGCTCTACACCGACGAAAACGGCAGGCTCGTGTCCGACGAAGGCATGTGCCTTTGGGATTTCGATATAATAACCGGTTCGTGTTCGGCTATTCAGTCCGAACAGACGTCGGACGCGAACGCAAAATACCTCGATTTGAGCATGTATCTCGACTATATGCCCAATTATGCGGCGTTCCTCGAATCCAATCCCATAATCTATCTTTCGCTTACGTCAAATACCGAGAACGGCGCAATGTATTACGCGCCCTATTTCGACGGCAACGACGACGTCGAGAAATACACTCTTATACAGAAGAGCTGGGCGGAGAAGTTGCTCGATTCCGATCTTCCCGACGCGGTTAACGACGAAACGGCTACTTTCAAAGAGCAGGCCGAGGCAAAGAACGAGACGAGCGAAACGGGGATATCCACGAAGAGCGGAACAGAGGGAGACAACGTCGTCATAAACGGCTCCGCGCCTTCCGTAAAATCGTTCATGGGGCAATCAGGCGGTTGGACCGTGGATATAATAGATCCGCAAGACGCCAATATGGAGCGCGTCGTAAATATCACGGTAAGCTACGATTCCGCGCTTGCGGCGGCCAAAAAAGAGGGAACGCCCCTTTATAAGGCCATCAAAGACGCGGCGGGCAGACCTTACGAGGGCGAGAGCGGCAACATAGTCGATTTGCAGAATTTCGCCATAACCGAAAAGGGCGGCGAAGTTACGGGATTGCAGCTTCTGAATATTCTGAGAGCATATATAGACGTCGCTTATCTTCTCGACGGACAGCCTCTCTACACGGAGAAAAACGGCTTGAAGCGTTCGGACGTGTTCTGCGGCGCTTCCGCCGCGTGGGACGTCGATTTGCTCGCGGCAATGAGCCGTTGCGTGGTAACCAACTACGTAACTTTGGGAGATTCGATAAATTCCACGCAGGAACTCAGAGATCTCTTCGCCATAGGCGGACGCTCGTCGTTCACCCAGCGTATAGCGGATATGTACGCGCTCGCGGGAGAGCTGTACGGCGTGCGCGGCCTCGAATCCCGTTATGAATTTACGTATATCGACCACACGGGCGCGCTCAAAGACGCCCGCGAGGACGCGGCCGCATGGAACGCGATGGATAACTTGTCCGCGTTCGTAAAAGAAGGACTTTTGTATACGGGCGACGTAAAGGGCACCGACCGCTCGGTGTACTCGCTCGACAGAGATTCACGCGGCCCCGTATATTTCCTCGAACACGACTACGTTCAAACCCAGACGCTCTATCAGATGAGGCTTGAAGACGGCGTGGACGAGGGCGCGTATCTCATACCCAAAGACTATAATTTCTCGCCCATACTTACGGCGGTATCCAAGTGGAACGACGGCTCCGAAAAAATAATGAGATTTACGGAGAGTTGGCGTTCCGTCAAGAACACCGGTTTCTGCGTGCCTTACAGAAGCGTTTCCGACGATCCCGAAAGGCTTGCGGCCGTGCTTGCGTTTATAGATTTCTTCTTCTCCAAGGACGGACAGATTCTCATGTCCTACGGCCCCATTTCCGCAAACGGCAACGAAAACCCCAACGGTTGGTGGTACGGAAGGCAAGTCATGGGTTCCGAGGCCGATTTGAGCGATACCCGCAAATTCAGAAAGATTTCCGACGAAACCAGCTACCTCAAAGCGCAGTACGAATCGATAAACGGAACGTGTTTCGTTTACGACGGAACGGTTTACGAGGGCATATCGTATGCAGGAAGATCGATACCCATCATGACGGACGACAACATAAATTGCTTCAAGGGAAAAACTTACGGCAAAGAAAACAATAAAATAGGCGCGTACACGTTGAACTATACGAACTATGCGCGTAAAGTAATAGGTTCGGCTCTGCCGATAGGCAACAAGGACCAGGGCTTCGAATATCAGTGCACAGCCGAATGCGGCAAGAACGGCGCGCAGATAGTGGATAAGGCTCTCAACTATGCCGGCGTTATAAAGCACGTTTATCAGAAAATAGACAACCCCAAGAACAATATGTGGTACGTCATAGTGCCCACGCTGTTGCCTTTGAGCTCTTCCGCTACCGATTTCCTCAAAAAGGACAATCAGAAAACCATAGACAAACTGTTCTCGAACAGTTCGTCGATAGCGAGGAACGCGTTCGTGAGAGTTATGTATAACGGCTATGGAAACGGCACGATAGACGGAACCGAAGCGATACCTTCCGATTCCGCCGGTATAATAACAAAGCTCAGATCGCTCGGCTTGCCGGACAGAATAAATTATATCAGCGCCGCGTGGAACAACCTCTATAAGTACTATATAGACGTCGTATCCAAGAAAATATAAAGATATAATATCGGGCCGTCCGCGTTTTTGTGCGGGCGGCCCCTATTATGCCCTATCCGCAAATATAAACGCGTGAAACGGGTTGACAACTTTTTTTAAAACATTATACTTAATATGATGGACAAGAATATTTACGAAAGTTTTATAACCGTTCTCGAAGAGGAACTTTTGCCGGCAATGGGTTGCACCGAACCTATCGCCGTGTCGTATGCGGGCGCTCTTGCCCGCGACGCGCTCGGTAAACTTCCCGACAAAGTGTCAGTTACCGTAAGCGGAAACATCCTTAAAAACGTCAAAAGCGTTGTCGTTCCCGGCACAGGCGGCATGAAGGGAGTTATCTCCGCGGCGGCCGCAGGCATAATAGCGGGCGACGGCGACAAAAAACTCGAAGTCATTTCCCGCATTTCCGAAGAGGAGCGCGGCAGGATACGCGAATACATAAAGAGCGCGGAATTTGCGGTGGAAAGGTCGCAATCGGGCTGTGTTTTCGATATATCCGTTCGCGTGGAAAAAGACGGCGATTGGGCGCTCGTGCGCATTGCCGGGCACCATACAAACGTTGTCCGCATAACCCGCAACGGCGAAGATATATTGAAGCGCGAAATAGAGAGCGAACCTACCTCTCCGGACGGGGCCGACAGGTCGTTGCTGACCGTGGAAAACATTCTCGAATTTGCCAACGCCGTAAAAATAACCGACGTAGAGAAACTCATTTCGAGGCAATTGGAGTATAATTACGCCATTTCCGAGGAGGGACTTAAAAACGATTACGGGGCTCGCGTCGGCAAAGTGCTTTTGAAGTCGTTCGGACGCGGCGTGAACAATGTGGCAAAGGCGACGGCGGCGGCCGGTTCGGACGCGCGCATGAACGGCTGTTCTCTGCCCGTCGTAATAGTCTCCGGCAGCGGAAATCAGGGGATAACGGCCTCGATGCCCGTCAAGGTCTATGCCGACCATCTCAAATCCGACAGGGAAAAACTCATAAGGGCGGTCGTCGTGTCCGATTTGATAACGATACACCTCAAAACGGGAATAGGCAGGCTCTCGGCCTACTGCGGCGCGGTAAGCGCGGGTTGCGGCGCGGCCGCGGGAGTGTGCTATCTCAAAGGCGGCAGCGCGGCAGATATTTCTGCGACAATAGTAAACGCGCTCGCCATAGATTCGGGATTGATATGCGACGGCGCGAAGTCGAGTTGCGCGGCTAAAATCGCTTCCGCGGTGGACGCCGGGCTCGTCGGCATGGAAATGGCGCTCGGAGGCGACGCTTTCGAGTGCGGAGACGGAATACTCGGCGAATGTGTCGAAAATACCATTGACAACGTCGCCGACGTCGCCCGCAACGGTATGCGCGAGACGGACGAAGAAATCATAAGGCTTATGATTAAATCATGTTGAATGGAAGGGAGCGGCCGGCGCCGCTCCCTTAAAATTAAAAAATATTATCATTTTTTGTCGCAAATTATCATATTTTTTCTTGACTAAAAATTTAAAAGGTATATAATGAAAATGTATATGCATTTGCATTTTCGAGAAGGGGGAATAATGTATGCAAAGCAATATGTTGTCAATGCTTTCGGCTTTCACGGGCATGGAAATAGCCATAATAGTCGTGATAGCTTCTTTGAGCGCGGCGCTCGTAATTATAAACGTTGTGGTATTGCTGGTTTGCTTCACGCACCGCAACTACGTTCGTCAGCAGGCCGCGCCCGTTGAAAACAGCGCGCCCGCGCCCGCACCGGAGCCGGAGCCCGAACCTATGCCGGAACCCGAGCCGGAGCCTGAACCCGCGCCGGCGGTTGCGGAAGAAGCCGCGGCGGCGAGCGAGCCGGTTGCCGTCGAAGAGGACGACGCGGATAACTCTCTTCGCTATAACCGCAGTTTCGAGGCGCGTCTTATTCAGTCCGACGACGAGCTCAAAGGCAGATATTCCGTCATCAAAAACGAGCTTATGGCGTATAAAAAGCTCTCTTGCCGCATGAGCTGGAAAAAGGAGAGTTTCTCGTATAGGAGAAACCCCGTGGCAAAGTTGCTCATAAAGGGCAAAACGCTTTGTCTCTATCTCGCTTTGAACGCGGCGGATTATGCGGACAGCAAATATAAGTTGGAAGACGTATCGGAAATTTCGCAGTTTGCCGACACTCCCGCGCTCTATCGCCTTAAAAACGACAGACGCGTCAAATACGCCGCGGAACTTATAGCCGTGATAATGGAAAGGCTGGGAGCCGAGAGGCGCGAAATCCCTCAGGTGGATTATTATCAGCCCTATTGCGGCACGTTGACGTTGATAAACCGCGGACTCATAAAAAGAGTCGTCGAGGACGAAAAAACGGCTTTCATAAAGCGCTCTCCCGAAGCGGCTCAGGGAACCGCTCCCGAGGATAAAACAGAAGAATAACCATTTGAGCGACGTAAGGTCGGACGTAAATCGTCCGACCTTTTTCTTTATGTAATGTTTTAACATAATATAGTAAAATAATAGACATTTTTTCAAATTTTGTCTAAATACACTCGCGCGTTTGACATATAAATGACACATATAATATAATTTTCGGGTGGAGGAGAGCAAAATGAATATATTTTACAGGTTTTATTGCAGAGCGTTTCAAACGGTCTTTAAAATAGCTTTGCCGATATTGCCTTACAGAAATCCGAAGATAGTCAAAGGACTTTCGGGCATACCCGAAATTCTCGTAAGCGAAAACAAGAAAAAGCCGCTTATAGTAACCGACGAAGGCCTCGTGCGTTTCGGGCTTGTCGCCCGTCTTACGAATGAGCTTGAAGCCGCGGGGGTGAACTTTGCGGTGTTTGACAAAACCGTGGCCAATCCCACAACCGATAATGTCGAAGAGGCGCGCAGGGTGTACACGGAGGAAAATTGCGATTGTCTCATAGGTTTCGGCGGCGGTTCGAGCATGGATTGCGCCAAGGCGGTGGGCGCGAGATTGGCCCGCCCCAAAAAGCCTCTCTCGAAGATGAAAGGCATTCTGAAAGTCCGCAAAAAAATACCGCTTCTCATAGCCGTTCCCACAACCGCGGGGACGGGCAGCGAAACTACGCTTGCCGCCGTCATCGTCGATTCCCGAACGCGCCATAAATACGCCGTGAACGATTTCCCGCTCATACCGCGTTACGCCGTTCTCGACGCGTCGGTAACCTTATCTTTGCCGCCCTTTATAACGGCGACCACGGGAATGGACGCGCTTACGCATGCGGTCGAAGCATATATCGGCAGGTCGACTACCCGAAAAACGCGCAAAGAGGCCGAAGAGGCCGTCGCGCTCATATTCGGCAATCTCGGCAGAGCTTACGACGACGGCTCCGACGTTTCCGCCCGTCAGAATATGCTCCAAGGCTCGTATCTCGCCGGCTGTGCGTTCACCAAGTCTTATGTAGGCTACGTGCACGCGATAGCGCATAGTCTCGGCGGAGCTTACAACGTGCCCCACGGCCTCGCAAACGCGGTAATTCTTCCCATAATGCTCGAAGCGTACGGGAAGAAGATACATAAAAAACTCGCCCGGCTTGCGGTGGCGGCAGGTATCGCAGAGAAGAGCGAAGCTCCCGCCGCGGCGGCGAAAAAATTCATAGACGCCGTAAAGGACATGAAAAAGCGTTTCGGCATAGGCGACGCTTTTGCGGAGATACGTGAAGAGGATATAGATAAACTTTCGCGCTATGCGGCGAAAGAGGGCAATCCTCTGTATCCCGTTCCCGTTCTCATGAACGCAAAACAGCTGAAAAAATATTATTATATATTGCAGGAGAAAAAACAATGACGGCAGAAGGCATCGCGAACATATTGAAAATTCAGAAAGAGTATTTCCGCGGCGGCGCAACTCTTTCCGTCGGATTCAGAAAGGCGTCGCTCAAAAAACTCAAAGCCGCCGTCCTCGAACGCGAGGAAGAGCTCAAAAAGGCGCTGTACGCCGACCTCGGCAAGAGCCCGTCCGAGAGCTATATGTGCGAAATAGGGCTTGTTTTGAGCGAACTTACGCACATGATCAAAAAAGTAGGCAAATATTCCCGGGAAAAGCGCGTGAAAACCCCGCTTTCGCAGTTTGCTTCGCGCAGTTACAAAAAACCTTCGCCTTACGGCAACGTGCTCATAATGAGTCCATGGAACTATCCCGTATTGCTTACGCTCGAACCGCTCGTCGACGCGCTCGCCGCGGGCAATACGGCCGTTTTAAAGCCCAGCGCGTATTCCCCCAACACCTCCCGCGTAATAGAAAAGTTGATAGGCGATACCTTCGCCCCCGAATACGTGGCGGTGGTAACGGGCGGCAGAGCCGAAAACGCGTGTCTTTTGTCCGCCCCTTTCGACTATATCTTTTTCACGGGCAGTCAGGCTGTCGGCAAAGAGGTTATGCGCAATGCCGCCGAAAGACTTATCCCCGTAACGCTCGAACTCGGCGGCAAATCGCCGTGCATAGTCGAAAAGAGCGCGAATATAAAACTTGCCGCAAAACGCATAGTGTTCGGCAAATATCTCAATTGCGGTCAGACGTGCGTCGCTCCCGACTATATTTACTGCGATAAACGCGTGAAAGAAGAGCTCGTCGCCGAGATAAAAAAACAGATTGCAAAGCAGTTCGGCGATAAGCCCCTCGAAAACCCCGAATACGGCAAGATGATAAACGAAAAGCACTTTACGCGCGTCTGCGGCCTTATAGACGAAAAAAAGGTCGTTTACGGCGGCGGCGCGGACGAAACTTCTCTCAAAATCGAACCTACCGTAATGGACGGAGTAACTTTTTCGGATAAAGTCATGCTCGAAGAGATATTCGGCCCCGTTCTGCCCGTTCTTACGTATGAAACGCTCGACGAAGCGCTGGAAAACATAAACGCCATGCAGCGTCCGCTCGCGCTCTATCTGTTCACGTCGGATAAAAAGATAAAAAAATACGTAACTTCCCATTGCGGTTACGGCGGCGGTTGCATAAACGACGTCGTAATACACCTCGCCACCAGCGAAATGGGCTTCGGCGGTTTCGGCGAGAGCGGAATGGGCGCGTATCACGGCAAAGACGGCTTTGCGAACTTTTCGCACTATAAGAGCATAGTCGATAAAAAGACGTGGATTGATTTGCCCATGCGCTATCATCCGTATAAAAAATTCAACGATAAACTCGTGAGATTTTTCCTTAAATAACCGGCGGCAAAAATTTCAACGCGGAACGCAAGGCGAGTGCAAGCAATAAAAACTCACTATGCAGCTCTCGGGCGACATAATAAAGGATAGCAGCTCTAACGCCTATCTCAACGGCGGAATAGAGCTCGCCCCTACCGTGGTTGAATACAATAAATATCCCCTCAACGCCGTAATTCCCGTCGACGTGGAGGCGATATACTTCGACGTCTCCGCGCTCACCGTGCAAAGCGGCGTTGTAACGGTTCCCGTCGTCTTGGGCGGCTATCGTTTTGCCGCGGGAGCGGACGCAAGCAAATTCGCGTTTGAAGAGAGCGCCAATGCCGAAATTACAAGTTTCGTCCCCGAAGCCGGAGACGATAAAAAGGGCGTTCTTACGATTTCTCTGTCCGACGCTGATAATAAGGCTTCGGCGAGCGAATTGCTCAACGGCAAACAGCTTACCGTAAAGGCGGACGCCATAGGCGGCATAGACGACGTAACCGTCGTCGCCGATTTCGCTGCCGCGTCTTTCTACCCCGTTTTCGACTATGCCGAAATTTCGGAAGGCAATTATATAATAACGCTCTATCTGTATTCCGAGAACGGCACGTTTGCCCAACCCGTCGCAAAAGAGGCCGTATCTTTCGGCGAGGACTTTGCGGCGGCAACCGTAACTTCTTTCACCCGTCAGAGCGATACGGTGGCAGAGTTCGTGCTCTCGTTGCCCGCAAACGGAGTAACAGATATTGACGATATGAACCTTACGGGCGAAGTAACCCTTGCCGCAGGCACGCTTGTAAACCGTTGGAACGACGCTTCCGAGGCCTTTTCGTATACCCGCGAATACAACAGTGAAAGCATGGGCAAGATATTTACCGAAATAGAAGTGGGGCAGATAAAGCAAATAGTCGGCGGCTTCGGCAACACCACGTTCGGCACCATTGCCGACGGTTTGTGCTTGCTCGCGCGCATAATGGGGATATTTAACCTATCAAACCGAAAACGGAAGTCGAATGATGGCTTCCGTTTTAAGTGGCGCGCCGTGAGGAGCTCGAATCCCCAGCCTTTGGTTCCGTAGCCGTTAAATAGGGCTAATTTTTACTACTTTTTGCCGTTTGATAATGACGGCTGTTTATCATTAAAAATGGGCTGAAAAGGCGTGAAAGAACGCTTTTTCGGCTCTTTTTTGCCCAAATGCGCCTAAATTGTGCGATAGCGATAGGCAACAATCAATAGCAATCGTCAACAGTCAAACGCACGAATCCGTGCATTTTTATTAGAATTTCCGTTAGAACGTGAAAGGTCATTTTGATTGTTGTTGATTTTTAATTGCGCATCAAGATAACATACGTAATCACTACCCCGTTCAAGCCCATTCAACAGATTTTGCCAAAACTTCTTTATTGTAATAAAATTCGGACGGGACGAAGGCTCGGCTGATAATTCAACATCACAGAGAAAAATTTTTAAGTGATACCCCGAATTTTGGGCAAGAATTGTCCTATATAGTTGGAGGCTATTTTAATGCTTTCAGAAATCTGTTACGGAGGTAGGAATGATATACAAAGAGTGGCTGAACGAGTGGTTGGAACTTTATATAAAGGTTTCCACCAAAGAACGAACATACATGAAATATCGGCGGCAAGCGGAGAAATACATTCTTCCTGTTCTCGGCGAATACGAAATGGACGAGCTGTCTGCCGTACGGCTGCAAGGCTTTTCCGCTTCACTTATCGAAAAAGGCTTGGCAGCAAGCACCGTGAACGGCGTGCTGTTCGTTCTGAAATCATCATTGAAAAAGGCAACCGCGCTTGGAATCGCACACCAACAATTTACGGACGCCATCGTCCGCCCGAAGGCGCGGGAGAAAAAAGTCGTTTGCTTCAACAAAGACGAGCAGAAGAAGATCGAGCGGTATGTCTTGGAACACAACACGCCGTATCTTTTCGGAATCGCGCTGTCCCTCTACACGGGACTTCGGATCGGAGAACTCCTCGCTCTCACATGGGAAGATATTGACTTCCAAAATGGAACAATGACAATCTCAAAATCTTGCTTCGACAGTTGGGAAAACGGACACTATAAGAAGGTATTCGACACTACAAAAACGCAAAGCTCGGAGCGTGTAATCCCTCTACCAAAGCAGCTTATCGGAGAGCTAAAACAGCTCAAAAAACAGACGTGCGGTCGGTTTGTTGTGGCGGCAAAAAGCGAATATGGGGCGCAAATTCGTGCGTATCAACGCTCTTTTGGGCTTGTTTTGGAAAAACTCCACATTGAGCGCAAAGGGTTCCACGCCCTGCGGCACACTTTCGCAACGCGCGCACTTGAAGTTGGTATGGATGTAAAGACACTTTCGGAGATTTTGGGACACCAAAATCCAACGATTACCCTAAACAGATACGCCCATTCGCTCCTCGAACACAAGACGGAAATGATGAACAAGGTTGGGCGGCTTTACGGCTGACAGTCATGGCTCTGAAAACAAAAAAAGCGGCGGCTTTTGCCGTCGTTTTTAAGTACATAGAATATCCTATTCCACGGTCTGAAAAAGGATTGGGAGTACATAGAACTTTGATTCTTTGTAGTGGAGAACCGAAATTTTTGTAAATTTATCCCGTATGGAAGCGAAATCCTCTTGACTTTACTCGAAATAAGAAGTAAAATATATACTATTGAATTGTCAAACTACCGCTATACATTGAATTTGTATTTAGTAAAATGCAGACAACACCACGGATCGGCTTTTGGTTGGACAATTCCAACCAAAC
>CANRAD010000022.1 GCA_947628505.1 uncultured Clostridia bacterium | reverse complement strand
CTCGCACGGCTTGCGGCGGAAGACAGAGCGAACGCCATGACCGAAAAGGACGTGGAATTTTTAAGGAGCGTCGGCATAGAAACGGATCTGGAAACGCTTCGGAACGGGGCGCGGAACATTGTGGCGAAAAAATAAGGAGCACGGACTTGCCGTGCTCCTTTTTGTTGACATATATTGCGAAAACGCGCATTTTGCGCCTTGAATATATCCGCCGATTTTAAGCTCGCCGCTGCCGCAAAGCGGGCGCGCGGCGTATGCCGCAAAAACAAAAAACGGGGCGAGTTCATTGCCCCGTTTTTTTACGCATATGTTTGAATTTGCGCATATATTTGCAAAAATCATGAAATTATCTTTTGGGGGATTTCTGCCCGTAATAGGCGTTTTTGCCGTGCTTTCTCAGATAATGTTTTTCGAGCAGATATTGCGGAACCCTTCCCGCGTCTTTGTTAAGGCTTTCGGTTATATACGCCATCTGCGCCGCGCGTTCGAGCGTTACGGCGTTTTCCACCGCCTCTTCCGGCGTCGGCCCCCAAGCGAACGGACCGTGATTTCTGACGAGCGCCGCCGGCACGGACAGATAATCCGCGTCCTTGAAGCTCTCCGCTATGACTTTCCCCGTATTGAGTTCGTATTCGCGCTCCGTCTCTTCGCGAAGAAGCGCTCTCGTGCACGGAACGTCGCCGAAGAATGCGTCGGCGTGCGTTGTGCCGTATGCCGGGATATCTCTCCCCGATTGCGCCCACGCCGTGGCGTAAACGGAGTGCGTGTGCACTACTCCGCCGATATCTTTAAAGGCTCTGTAAAGGCAGAGGTGAGTGGGCGCGTCGCTCGAAGGCCGAAGGTCGCCCTCCGCGACGTTTCCCGAAAGGTCGATGACGACCATATCGCGCGGTTGCATATCTTTATAGTTCACTCCGCTCGGTTTTATGACGACTAGCCCGCGCTCTCTGTCTATTGCCGAAACGTTGCCCCACGTGAGCGCGACGAGGCCGTTCTCCGCGAGCGCGAAATTGCATCTGAAAACACGTTCTTTCAATTCTTCGAGCATACGTCCTCCGAGGCGAGGCGCGCGGCGCCGAGCCCTTTTCTGTAAAGTTTCATAAAATTCCCGAATTTTTCCGTTTCGGCGGCGGTGGCCGAAAGCGTAACGCTCTCAACGCCTTTGAATATACCGTCGAGAAATTCCCGGAGCGTGCCTTTGCGCAAGCAATATTGCGCGAGAAGCGCCACTCCCCACGCGCCGCCCTCGCCGGCGTTTTCACGCACAGTAACCGGAGCGCCGAGAAGCGCGGAAGTGGCGTTCTGCCCCACGAAATCCGTCTTGTAAAAACCTCCGTGCGCGGTTACGCCGTCTATCTTCACTCCTTCGCCCGCGAGAATATCCGTTCCGAGCGCGATTGCCGCGACGGCGGAATATATCTGAGCCTGCATAAAATTCGCAAGGCCGAATTTTCCGCCCGGAACGCGCATTAAAACGGGCAGACCTTTTTCGGTGTTTGCAAGCGGTTCGCCCGCAAGGAAATTAAAGGCCGCTATTTCGCCGCAACGTTCGTCGCTTTCGAGCGATTTTTTGAATAAAAACTCATATATATCGCTTTTTTTCGTCTTTGCGCCGCACAGCGACGCCGCCTCCGCGAACAAATTCACCCACGCGTCTATCTCGCTCGTACAGTTGTTTGCGTGCACGAGCGCCGCGGGCAATCCCTCCGGCGTAGCTATTATGTCGATTTGCTTATAATATTTTTCGAGCGGTTTTTCGAGCACTACCGTGAGATTTACGCTCGTTCCCGAGGAGATATTCGCCTCTCGCGGCGAAACGGCGTTCGTGCATATCATGCCCGTCGCCATATCGCCTTCCGGCGGGCACATGGGCGCGCCCGCTTGCAGTTTTCCGCTTTCGTCGATAAGCCTTGCGCCTTCCTCCGTGAGATATCCGGCGTTTTCGCCCGCTCTCAGAGGTTCGGGGAGAATTTTTCCCATATCCGCGCCCGTCGCCGACTTGAACTTCGCAAGCATATCCTCGTCGAAACGCCCGTCTTTTACGGGAAACATTCCGCTCGCGTCGCCTATGCCGAGAACTTTTCTGCCCGTAAGTTTATAGTGCACATACCCCGAAAGCGTGGTTAAAAACGCCACGCGCCCCACGTGCGCGCTGCCGTTTTTAAGATGTCTGTAATACTGCGCCACGCTCCAACGCATCGGCACGTTGAAGCCGAAAAGCGCGGAGAGATACTCCGCCTCTTCCGCCGTGTTGGTGTTGCGCCACGTTATAAAGGGCGAAAGCTGGTTGCCGTCTTTATCGAACGCGAGATAGCCGTGCATCATTCCCGAAACGCCTATGGCGTCCACACTGCGCAGTTCGCCGTATTTTTCGCGGTATTGCTCCGCAAGTTCCGCATAGCTTACTTTGAGCCCTTTCCACACGTCGTCGAGAGAATACGACCACAGTCCGTCTATAAGCACGTTCTCCCATTCGTAAGCGCCCGAGGCGAGAACCTTTGCGTTTTCGTCGGTAAGCACGGCCTTTATCCGCGTCGAACCGAATTCTATTCCGAGATACTTTTCCATTTTCCGATCCGCCGTCTATTTCCCGACGAAGGGATTTTCACCGTCGTAAGGCAGAGAAGCCGGTCTGTTATAGCCAATGCTCTCCGCGCCGAGATATTTGAAAACTTCGAACGCCTCTTTGCCGAAATGCCCGAACATCACGGCGCCGTGATGGGGGAAACCTTTTTCTATGAGCACGTGGCGGTAAAATCTCCCCATCTCCTTTATGGCGAACACGCCTATACTGCCGAAGCTGTTGGTGGCAACGGGCAGAACTTCGCCCTGCGCGACGTAGGCGTACAGTCTGTTGTCGGACGTGCTCTGCAAGCGATAAAACGTTATGTCGCCGGGCAGAATGTCGCCTTCGAGCGTGCCGTTGGTAACTTCGGCGGGCAGAGAGCGCGCCATGATTTTCTGATATTTCATCGTGGGATTGCAGATTCGCTCGGAACACGTGTTGCCGCAATGGAAGCCCATAAACGTATCCGTGAACTTGTAATCGCATTTGCCCTTTATCTCTTTTTCGTACATCTCGTAAGGCACGGTGTTGTTTATATCGAGAAGCGTTACCGAGCCGCCGGATATGCACTCGCCTATATACTCGGAAAGACAGCCGTATATATCCACTTCACAACTTACGGGAATACCTCTGCCCGTAAGCCTCGAATTGACGTAGCACGGCACGAATCCGAACTGCGTTTGGAACGCCGGCCAGCATTTGCCGGCAATCGCCGTGTATTTGGAATCCCCGCGGCGCTTTTCAACCCAATCGAGGAGCGTCAGCTCGTACTGCGCGAGTTTGGGAAGTATCGACGGTATTCTGTTGCCCTTGCCGAGCTCCCTCTCCATGTCCGCGACGACTGAGGGGATACGCTTGTCCCCGGCGTGATTGTTGAAGCTCTCGAACAAGTCGAGTTCGGAGTTCTCCTCGATTTCGACGCCGAGATTATAGAGTTGACGAATGGGCGCGTTGCACGCCAAAAAATTCTGCGGACGCGGTCCGAATGAAATTATTTTGAGATTTCTTATGCCCACGATCGCGCGCGCCACGGGGATAAAATCGCGGATAAGTTGCGCGCAATAGGCCGCGTCGCCCACGGGATATTCGGGTATGTAGGCGTTTACGCCCCGCAATTTGAGATTATAAGAGGCGTTGAGCATGCCGCAATACGCGTCGCCCCTGTCGGAGGCGAGAACGCGCGTGTTCTCCTCCGCCGCGGCGCAGAACATGACGGGGTTGCCCGTTCTGAGCGCAAACTTTTCGGCGAGCATCGTTTCGGCCGTTTCCGGGCCGAAATTGCCCAGATATACGCACAGCGCGTTGCAGCCTGCCGCGATAACGTCTTCGAGGGCGCTTCTCATATGTTCTTCGCTCTCGACTATGCATACGGGACATTCGTATATATCATCCCCGCCGTATGCCGCTTTATATGCGGCCGCAAGAGCCTGTCTCCTGCCTACGGACAGACTTTCGGGGAAACAATCCCTCGAAACCGCAACGACGCCCACTTTTATGCGCGGAATATTTTCCATAAATTCTCCTTTGCCCGGCTTTTGCCGAGCCGGGCGCCGCCTTTTGTTTTGAGCGCGTTCGCGCAGAACGGCGGCGACCTTTCATTTATTATAACCCTGCCGGACTTTTTGTGCAATACTTTGAACGAAAACTGTATGCCGATATGCGCGAATTTTAATTAAAAAACCTTTAAAAAATTGCGGGCGCCCGATATCCGTGCCCGTCCGGACGGTCTACGCGGAAAAAATTACGCCGCGCGGTTTCCCGCGCGGCGTATTCCGCTTTTTCAAGCTCTCACGCGACGTAATAGCCGCAGTTGAAGAGCCACTGATCTTCTTCGTTCGAGTTGAGCTGGAACTCGTTGGTCTCGGCCCAACCGTTGCCGTCGTCGAAGAATTTCTCCCTGAGCGCGTACCCCATCATAAACTGTTTGAGTTCCTCCGTGAGAGGATGCGCGCCTTCGGTATTGCAGTATCTGGCGTAAGTTTCTATCATTCTCGTGTAGTCATATCCATAATAATCCACGCCGCCCGAAGTGTGTCTGTCGACCAAATCCTTGCTGACCAAACCGTACAAAAATCCGCCTACATCCTTCGGAGGATCGCCGTCTTCCGGAATATTCGCATTACAATGCGATATTATTACGAATATCGTTTCGTAATATATGTCCTCTTCGGCGTCGTAACGGTGATAATATCCGTCGCCTTCGTTGCCTGCTTTGTCGGTAGTGCCTTTCTCGAAGAGCTTATATTTATCTCCTACGAGCAGATGGTCGGGTTCGTCTTCCCATACGTATTTGAACGTGCCCTCGGGCTGGATTAATTGAAGAAGCTCCGTCTCTTCCGCGTCTCTCGCTTCGTAATTGTACGTGGGCGTAGGAGGCCGCGTTCCGCCTTCAACCTGACTTTTATCTATTTTGAAATAGACATATACGGGATATTTGCCCAACTGCTGGACGGCGCTTATAGAGAAAAGGTTCAGACTTTTGGCAGCGTAGTCCGCCTCGTCGGAGGAGAACTTTATGTTCTTGGTATAGGAGGCACTGAGTCCGCCGCCCGATATCTGCACGCCAGAGGGGTTTACAAATCCCGACATCGTGTTTGCCATATATCCTACTATGCGCGGCGTTACGCTGTTCTCAACAACGTCGCACCATGTTTCGAGGGAGCACCCGCTCATCAAAAACCATACGTGCGCGGAAGAGCTCGAAAGCTCCACTCTGTAAAGTTCGCCCACGGTTACGGTTTGCGCCTTGTTGGGATCGAGATCCCTCGTCGCGCCCGCGTTGTCGATTTGATTATATCTGAAAATTTCAACCGTGGTATCGGTATGTCCGTTATCCGCGCTGTATATATTCGGATTGTAAGTGTAGCCGCTCGGCAGATTGAGTATGGAAACAGTGTAAACGCCGTCGAGCCCCTTTTGCTCGGCCACGCCCGTTTCCCTGCTGAACTCGGCGCGATATGCGCTTCCGTCTGCGCCGTTCCACAATGCGTATACGATGGTCGTAGGTACGTATGGTCTGCCGCCATACGTCATTCTGACGGTGAAAGTAAGTTCATCATCGTCATTGCCGCCAGGTTTGTCGTCATCGCCGCCCGGTTTCACGCCCGTTCCGCCGCCCGAGGAATCGCCCGAGCCCGGTCTGTTGCTCGCGGGAGTATACGTTCCGCACCCGACGCAAAACACTGCTATTATAAGCGCTAAAAGAGCGATTAAAAACTTCTTCATATGTTTTTACCTCCCTTTTTACGGTCTTTCTTTTTCGTCGATTTGCCGAATCCGAAGAAACTCCTGATATCCTCCCACTTCAATTTACGTATAATTATATCTGCGACGTACAGAACAACTGCGACGATAAGCAGAATGACTGTCAGATCGAGGTCGTAAATGTCGACGTCCTTATCGTCGTTTTCGAGGGATATCCTCTGGTCCTCGTTTATGCCCTGCACGACACCTTTGCCGTTGAGCGCCCTCACGAGCACCGAAGGATCGAACACGGCGAAACTGTCGTATTCGTCCGTATACGAATAGTTGAAAGAGGTAACAGCGTTATAATCTTCGCCGTCGTAAGTATAAATTATGTCGAGGGAATATTTGCCCGTGGAATCGACTGTAAAATCACAGAAATAATAGTTCGAGCCCTCGGACATCCGCTCGGTGAATCTGTCGCCGTCGGGGGTGGTAACGGTTACCGTTGCCACCGCATCGTAACGATAGTTCGAAGGAGTTATTTCAACGCGGCAATTTGTGCCTTCCTGCCTTATCTCCGTATTGTAGGGAACGACGTTGCGTTCAACGGGCATGCTCTCTCTGAAAACGTTGTCAAGGAACATTTCGTCGAAGCCGTCCGTCTGCCAACCGTCGAGCCAACCGCCGCCCATTCTGCTGGTAAACGTCGAAACCTTTCCGTTTCCGTACTGCCAATAGGAATAGAGCGGAACTCTTTTCGTTCTGGAATACTCGGCGTTGAGCACGGTTACGGCGCTTCTCTTCGCGCCCGTGTACATATATCCCGAAATGTTGGGAATATTGTTGCAATCGATATTTTCCAAAAGCGGATCGTTGCGCCTTGATACGCCTACGGCCGAATCCTTTTCCACAACGGATATTTTTACTTTATCGGCAACCTGACCGAAAGTTACGTCGTTTACGGATTCGAGATTGTTGGAGTAATAGTATCCGCCGTGGCCTTCGCTCGCTATATCTTCGAGGCGTTTCTTGCCGGCGGCCGATTGTTCGTTTACGTTTCCGCCAGCCGGGTTGTCGCCCTGTCTGCCGACGTCGAATACGGACGTTACGATGCCCGATTCATACATCTCCGCGGCAATCTCCACCGGATCTTCGGCGCCGAAATCCAAACCGTCGGATATGAGCATTACCTGATTGTCGGCATAGCTGTCAGAACTGAACTGATAGGCCATTCTGAGCCCCGCGCCTATTACGGTGCCCTGCAATTCGTCCACCGCCATTATCGACTGTTTTATCGTCTGGCGGTTGGAACTCGTGAGAACTACGGGTTCCTGAATGAAATAGGCGTTGCCGTAAAATCCCACTACCGTTACGAGGTCGCCGTTGTTGAGTATGTCGAGCAGTCTGCACGAAAGCTCTTTCGCCACGTCGAGATGGTGCAGATAGAACATACTGCGCGAGCCGTCTAAGACTATGGTATAGGACTTCTGGTCGCCCGTATCGTTGCCGAAGTTCACGGGAAGCATATTTCCGAGCGCGGCGAGCTCCGGCTGTTCTTCGCCGTCGTCGCTCTGAATACTCAGATCGCCTATAGTGAGAAGGCTCTTGCCGAAAAGTCTTACGGCGATATCGAGGTTCTCGATGAACTCGTCGTAACCCGTTACTCTCACGAGATTGACGTTGGCGAGCACTATTTCGTCGTAGGCGCACAGCTGCTCGATATTTATGGGAACATTGAGCGAATTGAGATTGAACTTTATATCATCCTGATTGCCGTATTGCGACATTACGAATCTCTGTTTTTCGGGATACGTGGGAGCGGATACGGACTGATCTCTTTCGTAGATATCCACCGCGGCGTGCCCCGCATACCTTTCGGCGGCGGCAGTGGCGTCGGACCAGCTCTCTGTTACGTACAGAACTTTCATATCTCCCGTAACGTTCTGCGTGAAATAATACGTGTTGTTGTACGCGTTCTCGTCGTCGGAAGCTGAAATGGTATTTACCGTAACTTCATAGTCGTATTCGCCCTCTGCGGCGGTGTAGAGATCGAAGCCGAACTGATTGGAGCCCGCTTCGAGGCTTACGGATCTCTGTCTCTCCGTTTCGCCGTCTCTCTTCAACGTTATTATCGCCTGCGCCGGGCGAGTGCTCTGAACGAGCACCTGCGCCGTCTCCGCGCGGTCTATATATGTGTTCTTGGTATATTCCACCGACGAGAGCTGAACCTCTCTCGCCGCGGAAGTTATGTTGTCGTTGAGATATATGGCGTCAACTCTGACGTTCTGCGCTTCCAAACCTTGCACGGCGCGGGTAACCGCATAGTCGTCGCTCTCGTCGGTCTGTCTGCCGTCGGTTATCAGAACGAGCCGCTTTATTACGTCGTCTTTGAACAGCTCGCCGGTGAAATCGAGCGCGGCGGCTATATTGGTCTCGCTCGTATCTACGTGCGAATTGCGCACGCTCGGGATATGCGCCGGATCGCCCATATTGTAAACCAATTCGCAATCCTTGCCGAAGCACACAAGCCCCACTTTGCAGTTCTGCGGGAATTCGAGCTCGTCTATATATCTGTCTATAAGTCCGAGATTTTTATTCGCGGAATACGAGACGTCCGCAACCACGTACACGTTTGTCTCCGTGAGATAAGTGCGCACGGAGGTTCCGGCGGCCGCGAAAGCGACTATCGCCGCAAGCAATATATGAAGCGCATACGAGGCGATATTGTGCCCGTTGACGTTATCCTTTCTTATCGCAATGGCAAAGGGCACCGTGAAAAGCACCGCGAGCGGTATGACGATATATAGCAGATATATATTATCGAAGTTGATACTGCTCATAACAATACACCCCGAAATCCGCCACCGCTATAACGGCAAGCGCTATAAATATAAACATAAGGTCATCGTAAATACCGTCGAAGAACGTCTCTTCATATGTGCCTCTGACGGTAAATTCGAAGTCGACTACCTCCGTGAAGCGCTCTTCCTCCGCAAGAGAGGAGAAAACTCTGAGAGAGCGCGCTTCGTTGCTCTTCATCTTCATCGTAATATCGAACACTCCCACTTCGCCGAGTTTATATTCGGCGATATCGGAAGTCGTGTCTATATAGTTTCTCTGCCCCGAAGGCGTTACAACCTCTATCGAACTGCATCCCGAGGGCACGTGCACTAACATCGTGTCGCCCGAGTAGTATTCGGTTTGGGTTACTATAGTGGGGAACGTATATCCCAAAAGGTTCGAAAACAGAACCGCGCAATCGGACGACATAGTGAAGTCCGAAGAATCGTTGAGCCTGAAAGCGAACACCGTTTCGCGGTTTCCGTAGGCGTTCGTGCACGTAAACAGTATGGGATTTTCGTCGCAACTTATAAGCGTGTTGACGTTTCCGCCCACGCCGCATTTGGAATATTTGCCCAAGTCGAACGCCGTCATCGAGACGCCCGTAAGAAGGGATTTAACAACCGTGGACGAATTTACGTCGGAATATTCGGCCATATGTTTGGGCGTGCCGTCGCCCTGATAAGAAAAGTTGGAGCCGCTCACCGTGCTGCGCGGTCCGAAGAACCATACCGCGCCGTCTCTGGGCATATTGTCCACGGGATCGTAGCCGTCGAACACGTAGAGCCCGTATCCCGAATAGCCGCCTTTTTCGTACTCTTCCGTGGAAACCACCGTGCAGTCGACGTTGCCGGCCGCCTCCATGTTCGCCTTAACGAAGAACGGAGTGTCGCTGACTATAAGCGTATCCGAAAACTTTTCGGCTTCCGTGTTGTAAAGCCTTATCTCGTTATCCATCGCGAGCGCGTCGGTCTCGGTTATTACCACTTTCACCGCTTTGAAAGCGGGCACGTTGCACGTAAGTTCGAAATGCGCCTCTTCGAGGCCGCTCGCCGCCGAGGAGGTCTGCACCGTCGCGGTGTCGTATTTTACGAAATCTTCCGGCTTTTTATCGTCGTCGTTAACGTATAATTCCACCGTGAGAGAAGCGGCGGTCGTATAGGACACCGCCTTGCCCCGCACGTGTAGAGACGAGCCGTCAACAACCTCGTAGCCGACGTCCGTCAGAGCGTAATTTTCCGCCACGGGAAAACCTTCGGTTACGTTTATAAGCTCGATATTTTCCACTTCTTCGTAATTTTTGTCGGTTATAAGATATATGCGCGTCCCGTTGTTATCCTTGAAGAAACCTTCTACCGTGTCGAGAGTTTCTATAATGTCGGGCGTAACGTATGCGGGATCGAGCGAATCGAGAATATTTAAGGCCCTCTCTTTGTCCGTAAGCCTTTCATATACTATATCCGTAGTGTCTGCGGCGAAGATAAGCGTAAATTCGCTGCCGTTGGAAGCGTCCCTAACCATACTGCGAATCTCGTCTTTGCCGGCTTCGAAACGCGTTTTTTCGCCAAGCGATATGTTCATGCTGCCCGAACCGTCGAGCACGAAGCAGTATGCGCGCGCCGCGTTCGGTACGGTTATAACGGGGTGAGCGAGCAAAACGGATATCAGAATTACCATCAATATCTGGAGAATAAGACTGATTATTCCCACAAGCCTGTTTATGGGAATTCTGCGCTTGATGAATTTTTCGCTCAACGACCACAGATACGTTGACGATATTGTCTGCTCCGTGTACTTGTTTTTTATTATATATATGAAAATAAGTACGGGAATACCCAAGAGCCCGAGAAGGCCGAAGACGTACAGTAAACTCATTTTATTACGCCTCCTTCCATAAGTTTGTCGAGGAAAACGCTGCTCATCGAATCTTCGGCGGATACGAGAATATACTCTCCGCCGCGGGCGTAACAGCAATCCCTCACTTTTCCGGTGGCGTATTCGAGCGCCAGCCTGTATGCGTTGATTATCTCTTTATTTATGTTTTTTCTGTAATATTTTTCGCTCTGCTCGCAATCGTAAAAGTGCATTTTGCCGCGGAATTTGGGATTGAGCTCCTCCTCCGAGAGCAACTGTACGCAGAGAATATCCCTCTTCTTCGCCGCAAGATGATCTATGGCGGCGACATAGTCGTTATCGGTGAGAAAATCGGATATTATAACGGAAAGCCCGTCCCCGTATCCCACTTTCGAGGGAAGTATTGCGTCGGAAATCCGGCTGTCGCCGTCGAATACTATATCGTTGAGTTTCCCGATATTGTTGATATAGGATTCCTTGCCGAGCATATCGACTATCAAGTCTTCGAGCTTGTCGTCGTGAACGGCGTATACGGAAACCCTGTCCATCTCGCATACCGCAAGATATGCGAAAGCGGCGGCAAGCCTTATGGCCTGTCTGTTTTTGCCGCCTTTGCCGTATCCAATGGAACGGCTGGCGTCGATATATATGCGCGTGTGCACCTGCCGTTCGTCAAGATACAGTTTGAGATACAGTTTCTCGAAGCGAGCGAAAGCGTTCCAGTCGATCTTGGTTATATCGTCTCCCGGAATATAATCGCGGTAATCGGCAAATTCGCACGAGGAGCCGAAAGTCTTGCTCTTGTGGCTCCCTCCGAACGCGCCGGCCGCGCAATTTTTCAAAAGAGTTTGCAAGAGCTCTATCTGCCCGAGAAACTCTTCGTCTATTATCAAATCGCTCATCTTTTATTTTGTTTCGTTTATAAGTTGTTTTATTACGTCGTCTATTGAGAGTTTATCGCTTATCGCGCTGTAATTGAGTTTTATTCTGTGCCTTAAAACGGGATAAGCAAGCGCCTTTATATCGTCGTAGGACACATTGTAGTTGCCGTGCATCAACGCGCGCACTTTCGCGCAAGTTATGAGAGCCTGCGCCGCGCGCGGGGAAGCTCCCGCCTTTATGTATTTTTTCGCCGTCTCGGAAGTCTTTTCGAGCTCGGGGTGAGTGTTCGAAACGAGGTTGACCGCAAAGCGCAACACTCCGTCTATTACGGGCACGCCCTTGGCGAGTTCGCGCATTTCGAGAATAGCCGCGCCGTCGAGCACCGCTTCCGCCGTTTCCGACATGGTTATCTGCGTCATGTTTACTATATCGGCTATCTCTTCGGGCGAAGGGAAGTTTACCAAAAGTTTGAACATGAAACGGTCTATCTGCGCCTCGGGAAGGGGATACGTGCCGTCCTGCTCTATGGGGTTCTCGGTAGCCAGCACGAAGAAGGGCTCTTCGAGCTGATATGTAGTCTTGGCAACGGTAACCTTATGCTCCTGCATAACTTCGAGCATGGCCGACTGCGTTTTGGGCGTGGCACGGTTGATTTCGTCCGCGAGCACGAGATTTGCGAATATCGGGCCGCGCTGGAATACCATGCTCATCTTGCCCTTTTCGTCCTGCTCGATTATATTCGTACCCGTAACGTCGGAAGGCATGAGGTCCGGCGTGAACTGTATTCTCGAAAACGGAAGTTTCAACGTTCTTCCGAGCGAACGCACAAGACGCGTTTTACCTACGCCGGGCACGCCTTCGAGAAGCACGTTGCCGCCCGCGATAATCGCGCAAAGCACGTTGTCTATAATGTCGCCCATGCCCACGATATCCTTAGAGAGCTCGTTCTTCGCTTTCTCTATCGACTCGCTGAACGCGTTTATTTTCGAACGCGTCTCTTCGGCAACGGGAATCTCTTCCTCGACTTTCTCCGCCGGCTCTTCCGGGGAGATTGCAACGTCTTCGGAAACCTTGGTCTCCTCGGCGGGCTCGCCCTCGCCCGCAACTTCGACCGTCTCTCCCGCCTGCGTTTCTTCCTGAACTTCCGGCTCGAGAGCCGTTACTTCCTCGGGTTGTTCGATGTTCTTTGATTTTTTGAATTTTTTCATTTTTATATCCTCATTCCTCAGTCTTGGAACCGCTGAGTAATATTCCGAAATAATTTTGTACCGTCGCCTTTTGTTCCGGCGTGAGGTCCGCGCTCTCGAGATATTCCTGCATGAGCCGGTAATACTCCGCTATCAGATCGCCGTATTTCACGTATTCGCCCGTAGCGGGATCGAAAATCATATCGTCGCCGCCGAATTCGAGCTCGCCGTCGCCGTAGCCGCCCCTGTGGTCCTCGCCGTCGCCTGAATCCGGATCGCCGGGATCGCCCGAAGTGCTGCCGCCCTCATATCCGTCGGTAAACCCGTCGTTGGGCGGAAATTCCGCGTCCGGCAACCCGAAAGTTTTCCTCAGTTTGACTTCCACGTGCATGCTCACGGCGAGATTGTAGCCCTGCATGAATATCGAGTCCGATACGGCGTTGCACAGCTCGTCGAATATCACGTCGAGCTCCGACTGCGCTTCGCTTATATTGCCTTTGACCGAATACGCGTCTCTGACAGCCGCTATTTCAGTCGCCAACGTGCGGAAAGCCGTATACAGCCCGTCGCCGTCGTATTGCTCGCAATCGACAACCGCGGCCATGAGATTTGTGGCGAGCGTCGTCAGTTTGTCGCCGAACTCGCTCTCTTCGCTCAAAGTACTGCGCATTCTGCCCGTCTGCGCGTTCACCACCGTCGTTACGTTCCCCAGCCCGCCGTTGTAATAAGATTCCACATCGTCGTAATTGAGGTAGGTTCCCTGTTCTCGGTACGCCACGGCGCCCTGTCTTACGGCAATAACGAGCCTCGACAGCGTTGCCTTTCCGAGCGATACGGATATATCCCTATACGAGTTGAGGCCGTTGACAATCAACGCCACTTCGTCTATGCCGGTATACACCGCCGTCCACATCTGTCCCGTTTTTTCGGCGTTCTGCAACGCTTGATACATATTTTGAAGGCTTTCAACCGCTTCGCCTTTGGCAGTTTCTTCGAGATGCGAAGAGCTCACGTTATATATCAGTTCTTCCACGGCTATTCTCTCGTATTCCGAGAGCGAATACGCCCTGTCGGCCTCATCCGCCGCGGAGACGGACTTACGCGCCGGCACGAACAGCGCCGTAAACAGCAACGCCGCGCCGAGCACGCATATCAATATATATACCCATATTTTGGATACGACCGAGCCGAATGTTCTGCCCTCGCGCACGTTCAAAGAACCGAGCGTTACGCCCGCGTTCTCCCTCTGCATTTCGATTATCGCTCCCGACTTTCCCTCGAATTCGAGAGCCGTCTGCGTTTTCTCGTTTAACGAATATCTCTCGTCGAGCGCCTTTGCAATCTCTTTGTCCGAAGGTTTAAGAACGAAAAACGCCGCGACGAAAACCGCGACGGCGCCGCCGGCGCCTATGGCCGCATAATAGAGCGCGTTCAATTCAACTTCGGTGAGTTTCAGAGCAAGCAACGTTCCGCCCACGGCCAAAAGGCCGAAAGCGACCGCTATCGCCGCGCTCTTCAATATCGCGGCGATTAAAAATTTGCGCTTGTATCTTGAAAATTGTTCTTTCATCTCCGCCTCTTAGTGTTTCAGCTTCCCAGCGAGGCCTTCCACTCGGAATATTCCATCACGTTTATCGTTAAATCCGTTCTCGATTTTACCACGCCGTTGACATAAAACCTGAAACTTATTATATAATCTCCCGTAACTTTGACTCTGAGAATATTATTCAGATATGTTACGGTCGATACGTTCTGAACGTCCAAAACTTTCTGATCGGTCGGATCATGCGCGTTCACAAGCCACGCCTGCACTCCCGTTTTCGTGTCGCTTTCGTATTCGGGGAACGCCGTTACCCTTTCCCCGCTGCCGTTCACGCCCTTCGTGAAATTAAGTCTGTATCTGTAAGAAACAGTGGAGTCGGGATCGCGCACGATATTGGCCGAGAGTTTCGTGGTAGAAACCCCGTCCTCGTCCATCTTGCCGAGATTTTCAATCGTGGGATCCTCGTCCGAACTTCTGAAATTGCTTCCGTCGCCGACTATATTAAAAAGATGTATTTCGAACTCCACCGGAACGGCTGTTGCGGGATGTACCACCTGACTTTCGATATAGCCGCAAACGCTGCATATCTGCGCGGTTATTCCGTCCTCATACGAGCTCTGGGTGTTCAACTGCTTTGTTACGATTGTATGCGCGCTCTCCTCGGCCTTAGCCCGGCAACCGGCGGTGCCGCACTTTTTCCAGTGCGAATTTGCGTCCGATTCCCATTCGGCTTCGGGCGCGGCAACGTGTATTCCCGTGGGCTCTATGTAGTCCTCCTTGGTTTCGCCGCAAACGCCGCACGCAAATGTGCCCCTTCCTCTCGTAAAACAAGTGGGCTCTTCTATCGTCTCGACAAGCGTCCAATCGGAATGTTCGAAAACTTCCCGCTCGTTGCAACCGCTGTCCGTGCACACGTGCCAATGCGACTGAGCGTTGTGTTTCCATTCCTCCGACCAATTATGTTTTTTTTCTCCGCATGCCGCAAACATAAGCGCGCAAGCGCCCATGAAAGCAGACATTGCCAGAACCGGAAATTTTTTCATCTATGGCCTCTCGGCCCCGCCCTATGAAAATTTTTTGCGGCGGAGCACGGTTATCGTCCCGAAAAATGCATATTTTTTGTTAAAATTATACATTTTTTCATAATTTTGTATCAAAAATGCCCGTCTTTGGACGATTTTCGAATAAATATGTATTATATTATCATAATATTACGCCTTTGGCAAGCAATTTTACGGGTATAGTAAATTTGAAACAAAAAATACCGCTCCCGACGAGGGGAGCGGTATTTTTTGTTACCGGATGTTTCAATCCGCGACAACCGCGGTAAGCCACATATCGAACGAATAATATATCTTGCCCGAAAGGCTTGCGTATATTTGTTCGTTTGAGGATACCGTGAACTTTATGGTTATCTCGTTTTCGCTTGTCGTAACTTCTCCGAGGGTGAATATTCCGTCGCTCGAAGACGCCAATTGCGGTTGCACGTCCGCGCTCGGTTTGCCCGTATTGTTGGCAATGTGCAGAATGTACTCGCCCGGCTCGGCTTCGAGGTTTATCGTGAATTTGTTGTAATAACTGTAATCCTCGGGATTTGCGCCCACGTTCAGCTTGGTGCCGTCGGCTGTGAGCGTTCCCAAACCGGATTCGAGCTGCTCTATCGTAAGATCGAAATCGAACGCGCTTCCGAAAGCCGATTGGTCTACCGTAAACTTGCCGCTTTGGCTGTTGTTCTGACAGTCTGAGAACAACGCCGTGTAGATATTATGTCCGTCCTCGCTCAGCGCTTCGCTGTAAGTAAGCGCAATGGAGTATTTGTTGGACGTGTTATAGAGAACGATGGGCGCGTCAACTTTGACGTTTTTGAGATCGGCCTTGAAGCGGTAATTATAAACCGTGTTCAACGTGTCGGCATACTTCAATCCGCTGTAATTTATCTCGACCGAAGTGTAAGTGGCGGCGTCTATTTTAACATTGGTCGCCTCTCCGCCTACCGCAACTGCCGCGGAGGACAGCTTCTCTTCCATCCAGAGCGCGGTTACCGTTATGTCTTTTGCGGGCATTTCGATTTTGTCGCCGGGCTTATATTCCTTTGCGCCCGTGCCGTCGTCATACGACCATGCCCTAAATACATGTCCGGCATACGTTATCGTGCACGTGGCGAGTTCGATCTGGTCTCCGGGTTCATGTCCTCTGTCTGCGTTCATCGTTCCCGAGGCAGCCTCGCCCTTGTCGTAGATAACGTCGTATACGCGGTGCATGGAAACTTCTATTCCGAACAGCTTGTCGTTTGCGCTCGACAGCATAAACCATACGTCCGTATCGCCTTCGGAGAAAGTTATGAGATATGAATTACCTTCCTCGTGATATCCGCTGACGGTTATGCTCGTGCTCTCAGTCCATAACTTCAAGCTCGGCGCGCTGTTTCCGAAGAGGTGCTTCAAATCGAAGTCGATAGTCAATTTATATGTGCCGGGAACAACGGAGGAAGCGAGCTTGACGAGCTTGGTGTTCTCCGCCATACCGCTTCCCGCCTCATATGCGTTTACGGGAACGAGCACGCTGTCGTCGTTCGCATTGAGTTCGGGTTCGGCGTAATTTTCAACGAGTAACGTAGCCGAAGATTTGCCCGACTGAGGCAGCGCGGTGTCGAATACGAGTTTCTCGATATCGTCCGTCTTGGTGAAGAACGCGATATATGTATCGGACAGTTCGTCGTATCTGAAATATATCTTCGTTGCGCCCGCATACACGCAGAAATCGGTTATCTCTTCGGTAAGAGTTACTTTCAACACGTAGTTGCCCGTGGCGAAGTCTTCGAGATTTATCTCCGTGGACGTGTATACGTCGCAGTCGATAGTGGCGTTGACGCTTGTGCCCGCGTTGGGTTTACATTCGAATACGTTTATATCTCTCCAAACGGCGGTAAGCAACATATCTTTCGAGATGTTTTCAATCTTATCGCCGGGCAGATATATGGTCTCTTCTTCTCCGTCGTCGTATTTCCAGCCGCCGAATACCGCTCCGGGTTTGGTGAACGTGCAATCCTGTACGCTTATTGTCGACGTCGTTGCATAAGGTCCGCTTACCACATCTTCGCCGCCGAGGCCGTCGGAATAAGTTACGTTAAATCTCGAATATACCGGAGTTATCGTTACTTTCGCGGTTATTATATCGCTTCCGCTGTGAGTAAGCAGCAAGGCGAGAAGATCGCTCGAACTTGTTTCCTTCGTTCCCTCGAACGTTCCCACAACGCTCTCGATCTCTTTGAACGTGAATTTGGTGTTGCCGGTGCTCTTTATCTGACCGGGATTACTCGTGGTTGTGTACAATACCAATTGTTCGGCGGTAATCTCCGTTACGTCTTCGGGAAGTTCCACGTCAACGTTGTATTTTGCGTAAAGACGGCCGGGATTTAGATAGTAAGCGTAAACCGCCTTATTGGTCTTAGAGGTAGTGCCTTCGACTATATACGATTGAGGATATACGTTGAGCGTATATTCTCCCGCTCCCGTTATATCGACGATCTGGGAATCGAAAGCCTTTTCGAGCTTGAAAGTTGCGTCGCAAGCCGCTTTCCAATATGTCTTTGAAGTGTAGTTTTTGAGAGCGATTGCTTTTGTTTTATTGTTGAGGAACACCGTGCCGGAAAATTCGTTGCTTTGCTTGTCGTAAGAAAGCAAGAACCAACGGCTGTATGTTGTGTTGTTGTGAACCTCTTTCGTATATCCGCCGAAATATGCTTTCGTGGTATCGTCGAGAGCGGAAAGGTCTACCGATTCCGGGCATTGCGCCGAAAGTTTGTACCAGCCGTTTTCGAGGGTATTCAATACGGGTATAGTAAATTCTGTCGAAGGAGTAACCGAGGTTTTGGATCCCTGAATGCCGGTAGCGGTATACGTCGCATCGGCCCCGATTCCGAGTTTTTCCGAGCTGTACATCGCGAGGGGCGCAAGCCATGCGTTCTCGCCTTTGGTTGCGAAGAGGTCGTTTTCAGCGGCTTTCTTCACAAAGTTCAGAAGATCGTCGTTCAGAGGATACAACCCCGCGTCGTTGACCTTATCGCCGTATGCGGCAATCAACTCGGCGAACAGATATCTCGTGTAAGCGTTCATAAGTTCGTCAGTCTGCTCTTCATACGACCAATAAGTTGCGTCGTCGGTGTTTTTGGAAATTATGGTGCCTTCCGCCAATATGCGGGCGTCGGCATATCCAAGGGCCACGTAAACGGACGAATCGTTGTATGTATATAAGCCGTTAGGGCCCTTTACGAGGTCTTCCTCGGTTATTACGCTTCCGCCGCTCACCGCGAGAAGTTCAACGTCGCGGCGGGGTTCGTCGGATTGGTCTTCGGGATTGCCGTTGACGGGTATCTGTAAATCCGTAACCTTTTTGACGGCCGCGAGAGTTATGACGGCGGCTCCGCCGTCGAAATCCAACTGTACGGGGCCCTCGGGCGCGATATATCCCTCGGGAACGGTCGTTTCGTCGACGTAAAGTTTGTAATCGACTTCCGCTTTTCTCGTTATCTTATATGATACCGCGCCGTCGGTATCGGACACGTCGGAAGCTATCAAAAGCCCGTCGTGCACGCCGCCGGAGTATTTCAAGGAAACCTTGACTTCGCTCAAACCGTCGCCTCTCGCGTTTTTAACGCTCGCGGAAACGGTTTGGGGGGTTCCGAGCTCTACGTCAATCTCCCTCACGGAAGCCGAAACGGAGAGCAAAGGCTCGTATCCGTAAGGTATGCCGTAAGTTCCGGCCGATTGTTCGTTGACGTTTACGTGGTATTCCGATGAACTTCCGGCAAGGATATACACGTCCGCTTCGCCGCGCACGTCGGTGCGCACGGTGTATTCCGCTTCGCCAGACGTATATTCGCCGGAATAAACGTCGAGATATACCTGTTGCACGGGCGTTTCAGAGGCGTCTGCGACGTTGAGCTCAAAGAGAGCGTACTCCGAAAGTTGACCTTCCGTCAGGCCGGCAAGGTAGTATTTGCCGCTTTGGTAAACGACTCTTATGTATTTTGCGGAGGAATATGTTATTACCGAAAGCTCTTCTACGTTGCCGTCCTCGTTCGCGTCAACCTGACTTTTAAAGCCGCTGTACCAATTTTCGAGAGAAAGGGCGTCGCCGCCGGCCGCTTCGGCATATTGCTGGTATACCGCCTTGTAATCCTGGCCGATTTCGTCGCCGCCTTTCCCCTCAGGTGGATTTTCGCCGCAACCCACTATCCCGACAATGCCGAGAGTAAGCGCCGTTGCAGCGAAAAACCCGGTGAGGATTTTTGTTATTCTGTTCATGGCTGCTCCTTTAAGCCATCTATGCTTGCGCCCTCACCATACGCGCACATACACGGCAAAATAATAAAATATAGTATATAATATATCGTCGCAAAAACGGCATGTCAAGCGATTTAACGCAAAAAACCCGAAAAAAACCGCCTTGGACTTTTTCGGGTTATTTATAAAAGCTATAAGCGCTTATTATGGCGCGGACACATTTTCCGCGCATATTCGCGCAATTTCCCGGCGGATTTTTACGCGTAAGCCCGAACAGCTTTTCGCGGATATCCGAATATTTTCCGCCGATATTCGCGCATTTTCAACGAACCCCCGACTGCCATTCGCGGATATTCGGGCCTTATGCTTGCAGTCGTGTATTTTATTCGGCGTATTAGTTTATTTTATGCGCCGCGCGGCCTTGAAAAATACCGCAAAAATACCGCCTTTTACGGCTTTTTAAAGTTGCGGGCGCGCTTTTCAAAGGCGTTTTTCAAAGCGCTCAGTCGGTCTTTACGGTAAAAATATCAATATATATTATTTTTCCGATAATCCGCAGATATCTTTTATAACTTCGCCCGCGAGCAACAGTCCGGCCGCGGACGGCACGAACGAAACGCTCCCGGGAGCGCGGCGTTCGCCGTTTTTTATCTCTTCGCCGCCCGACGTTTTCAAGGGCTCTTCCTCGGAATACACCGTTTTCAAATTTGATATCCCGAGTTTTTTCAGTTCGCGGCGCATTATTTTGGCGAGCGGACAGACGGAAGTTTTGCTTATGTCCGCCACTTTGAACAGCTCCGGGCGAAGTTTGTTGCCCGCGCCCATACAGCTTATTACGGGCGTTCCGCACGCCTTCGCGCCTTTGACCACTGCAAGTTTGCCCGCCACCGTGTCTATCGCGTCGACCACGTAGTCATACTCCGAAAAATCGAACACATTCGCACATTCGGGCAGAAAAAACAAATTGTAAACGCGAACTTCGCAGTCGGGATTGATGTCTTTTATGCGTTCGGCGGCAACTTCGGTTTTGTATCTGCCCACCGTTTTATGCGTGGCGAGAATCTGGCGGTTTATATTCGAAACCGACACGACGTCGTTATCCACGAGGTCGAGAGCCCCGACGCCCGAGCGCGCGAGCGCTTCCACGGCGTATCCGCCCACTCCGCCCAAGCCGAATACGATTATGCGCGCCTCGGAAAGTTTTTTTAAAGACTCCTCGCCCAATAGCAACGCCGTTCTCGAAAATGCTCCAACCATACGTTTTACCTCTTTTCAAATCGAATAAAATATAACAGCAAGTCGCGGCGTTGTCAAATTATTTTTCCGCCTTATTCCCCGTCATGGCGTCTCTATGTATTTCCCCGCAATATTTTCGTCTCGTTCACTCGCCGTATTCCCGCCCCGTTATTCCCCGCCGTGTTTTCGCCATATTTTTTTGCCGCTGTCCGCTATTCCCCGGCCATGGTTCCCCTTACTACTCCCCATTTATTTTCCGCGCTTGCGCCGCGCGCGTTCCGCACAAACGGTTGACAAAGTCCGCCGCGCGGTGATAAAATAATCGAGCGACAGACTTGAAACGGGCATGCCGACGGCGGCGGTCTCGCTTCGCGAGCTGTACGACGATAGCGGCGGGCTTGTGAGGAGCGTAGCGACGGAACAGCGATTGCTCGCCTTCGGCGCAATCGCGTCAAACCGTTCGGCTCGCGGTTTGCGGATTTTATATCCCGAACCGAAGCCGCTTGCATGACAAACTGAATATTTTTTGCAGAGATGGCTGAGTGGTCGATAGCGGCGGTCTTGAAATGCAATCGATTTCGATGGGTTTATTCGCCGCCGATTTCTACAAAGCGGGAAATCCGCTCCCCAAAAAGCAGTGCCGAAACGCCCGATTTTCGGCAAAAAGCAGTAATTTTCGGGCATTATGCAAAGCCGCACTAGCGGTCGTCAATTTTTACAAAGGCGCCGCCGATTTGCAAAAATTCACAAATTTTTCTACAAATCGTTTCGGGCGGCAAAATTTACGAAAATCATACGGAGGCATATCGAAGCGGTCATAACGAGGCGGTCTTGAAAACCGTTTGGGTGAAAGCCCACGGGGGTTCGAATCCCTCTGCCTCCGCCAATTCCGCGGGGGCGGGCATAGAGATATGCCCGCCTTTCACATTTGCATATCTTTCTTTCGCGCGGCGCGCTTTTCCATATATTCGAGATAATCGAGGTATTCGTCGTAATCGGTAAAACCGAGCCGTTCCATTTCTTTTCGGGCGTTCTTGTATTCGTTTACGGACTTCGCCAAATCGGCTAAATCCTCGTCGTATTCCGTTTCTTCGGGCGGCTCGACAACTTCTTCGTCTTCGTCGATCGTTTCGTCCGTAACGTCATTTGAAGGCTCGTCAGACGGTTCTTCTTCGGCTTGCTCGTGTTTCGCGCCGCGGAACAGCACGGTAAGCAGGGCTTTGGCTTCCTCGTCGTCCTGTCTGCCGATCCCCATCGTCTCGCCGCCGAAAACGTTTGTAAGCGTGCTTGCCACATTCAGTTTCGACGAATAGTTCAGGTGGCTGTAAATGTCCGCCGTGGTGGAGATCGCGCTGTGCCCAAGCCATTCCTGTATCTCTTTCAAACTCACGCCGCAGGCGATCAACAGGCTTGCGCAACTGTGCCGAAGTTCGTGAAAGCGGATGTGCGGCAGACCGTTGCGGGCGAGGAATGACTTGAAATGGTCCGTGACCGTGTTCGGGTTGACGAGTTTTCCTATGTCGTCCACCCAAACGTATTCCAAAAATTCCTGATTGTAGCCGTTCTTGAAATACGCCTTGTTGCGCTCCTGCTGTTCTTTGAGTTTCAGCAAGGCTTCTTTGATTTCGGGGATCAATGGCATTGTGCGCTTGCTCGCCGCGTTTTTCATGATATTCTTCTTGATGAGCAGCGATTTCCCGTTTACGCTCGTCTGAATGACGGACGAATTGAGCGTGAGCGTGCTTTTGTCGAAGTCTATGGACTCCCATTTCATTCCGCAAAGTTCGCTTCGCCGCAATCCGTAAAACGCCGTCATCTTATACATTAGCTCGTACTTGTCGCCTTTCAGATACTCGAAAAGGGTTTTGAGCTGTTTGAGGTCGTAATACTTCGCTTCGTATTTCGGGCTTTTCGGCTTTTCTACTTTCGCGGCGGGATTGACGGGAATGAGGTCTGTCCGATACGCGATTTCAAGGGAACGCCGAATGACGACGTGATCGTGCGTACACGTCTGTATCTTCTTGCCGTTGTCCAAAAGCCATGCGTAATACGTCTGAATGTCCGTGGGAGTGATCCCTTTCAAAGTAATGCCGCGCTCGTTGAAGTAGGGCGCGATACGCTTGATTTTTACTTTGTACGAAGCATAGGTGCTTAATTGCAAATTCGGCTTTGCGATCTCTATCCATTTGTTGAGATAATCACCGAACAGAATGTCGTTCTGTTTTTTCGGAGCGGATTTTGCGGACTGTCCTTCGCCGCCGAAATTCGCAACGATCTCCCGCATGGCCTCCTCGGCTGCGCGCTTGTTGTTTTTCGCGTCAAGCCCCGTCGCCGTCCATTTTTGTTTGTGCTTGCCGTGGTCGTCCTTATACGAGATCACGACGTAATATTTCCCGTTTTTGACCGCTAACCGACCTGTCATAGAAACCTCCGAATGATTGAATTTTTGAGAGAGGAAACGGGTATCCCGTTTGCCCGAAAGATGGGGGAGACGGCAAAGTGAGTCTCGTCCTTATCCTGTTCAAAAAAATTGCCCGTTTTCGCCAGATTTGAGGCAGTTTCTCTTTGCTCGTTCGTTCCCTTGCAAAAAGTTCCCTCTATATATCCGTTGACAAAATAAGGGCAAAATCGGACCTGTTCCGAAAAGTTTTTTGCCTTTCGTAAAAATCTCTCTACTAATCCGTTGACAAAATCAAGCCAAAATCGTGGGTGTTTGAAAAAAAATTTATAAAAATATGGACCAAAAAGTCAGCCCTATAATAAGGCTGACTTTTTGGTGGATTATCATATTATAATTCGTTAGTGTATATATTAGTTATTTCTTCTCTTCTTGCTTAAAATAAGATTCTCCTTGGTCAACAACATACGTTTGCCAATATTCTATAAGTTGCTGATTCATATAATCCAATGGAGTTTTATTCAATCGCTTTAATTCTACTTTGTCGGGAACCTTTATTTCTGCCAACAAAGAAATAGGTTTTAATCCAGACACATTTCGATTTCTATTTAAATGTGATATAAGGCGATTTAATATAGATACAATATAATTGTATTTGATTTCATTTAACGGCAAGTCGTTTATCGAATTAATATTCAAAACTATTTCGCTTTTTCCGTTGGTTAAAAATTGCGGAATGCTTTCGTAGGTTAGTGCCATTATTTTATAATCTCCCACAGATTTTGTCGCCCAAGCCGCGCCACCTTCGAATAAGCAAAATTCGCTATCTCCAAAATTCGACGATGTAACGAACAAAATATCATTATTTTTTCTTATAATGTAATTCTTGATTAAAATAGATAGCGGGGTTAGATTATCCGTATCCAATCCGCTTGATGAGTAAAAGATTTCACAAGCATCGTCCTTAATGTTTCCGTTAAAACCTAAATGGACTAAATACCTGTAAATGAAATCCGAAAAAATATGATCTTTGCTTGCGTGAGATAAGAAAACGGTAAATTCGCTTTTTGCTTCAGCGTTCACATCTCCTTCAAGTTGAGAAACGGCAAATTGTTCGATTCTAATTTTATCTTGCGGTGTTATATCGGGCAAATCTTCTAGCATACCGTGAAAATCTTTTTGAAAAAGCGTTTTAGAGCGAGCGGAAATACTAATATCATCAGCCCTTTTCTTTTCCCTGATTTTATCGGCTAATGCTTGACGTTTTGACACTAGAGAATTTCCGATTTTTATCAATAACTCTTTAAGCAAAATAAATCTAGGGTCTTGTGTATTAAAATCTTGTCTTCCTGCAGTAGCAATATCTTCAAATTCATCATCGTCTAAAATATCAAAAGATATTTCTCCTTCGATATAATTCACAAAAGCGCGTGTAATACCCAGATATTCGATCATATTAGGCATGGCTAATTTATTTCGAACATACACCCTTAACTGATTTGGATTGTAGAATTGATTTTTATTATATCTTGTGTCGTTGGTTTTTGCATCTTCTCCGTCAATTGTAGCGTGAATGCCGAGCCACCCATCTAATTCATAATGTTTTTTTATTCCAAAAAATTCTTGCTCGCCCGAAACGTGAAAGTCTGTATCGGCAAACGGTACAATTTCTGTATCGGCAATCATTTTTTTATCCATTCCGTTTTTTGTTTTATAAGGCATTTTAAATTTATTATGCTCACATTCCTCAACATATTTCCTATCGCTTGTGTATACATATGCTAAATTCTTAAAAGCGATTTGCTTCTTGATAGGCAAAAATGACGAATCGATCGTGTCGTCTTGTATTAATTTTATCCATATTTTTTGTTTGAGCTTATCGTATAAAAATAAGTTTGATAATCGGCATTCCAAAGATTCAAAGGCTTTATTCCCCAATCCTTTCATATTCACGTGCCGCAAACAAATAATCGTTCCGTGTCCGAGTGAAACTAATTTCTTATAACTTTCTAAATCCGCATAATCATCTATTAATACAGGCTCAAGTTGAGGAGAATCGTCTTCACTTAAACCTGCCACATCCAATTTCCAACAAGTCAAATCGGAATTTGAAGTTTTTGTAATAATAGAAAAACAGTCAGATAAATATAATGCAGCTAATTTACCGATTCCTTTGCGCCCAAGTGTTTTGCCGTCATTCAATCCGTATTCGTTGCGACGCTTATTATAGCCAATTTTTATGTAGTGATCGATAATATCGGCATGGGACATTCCTTTCCCTTCATCGAAAACCTCAACATATGCGTTTTCTTTATCTCGGATATCAATCGTTAGATAAATGTTAGGTGCTTTTGCATCCAAACCGTTAGCGACCAATTCTGAAATCGCAGAACCGACGTTTGAATATAACTGTTTCCCAAACATCTTTAATGCGGAATAGGTTAAAGTAAATTTTACACTTTCCATTTTTAACTCCTTGTCATATGTTTTTCAATTGTCTATTTAATTCAATTAGAATTGACTGCAAAACGTCTACTACTACGCTGTTGCCAAACTGTTTGTACGCACTTGAAATCTCTTTCGCATAAATGAAGTTATCGGGAAAACCCATTAAGCGGGCACATTCCCTCGGATAAAGTTTTCGCACCGTGCCGTTTATCAAATACATTCCCGTTTTGCCGCCTAATCCTCCGCTTTGAGATGATAAGGTGGTAGAAAAGCCTTCAGGGCTATATATTCTTTCGCCTTGCCGACCTTTGCCGATTCTTGCGACTTGGATAAGTCCTTTTTTATGCAGCGGGCGATCGTTTATGGAATACTGCCTTTTAACAAGAACGTCATATTTATCGGATTCATCATATAAAATGTCGTTCAAATGAATTCCTTTTCTTGTTGCGGTAGGAAAGTTAAACTGTTTAACTTTTAAACTTTTTTTGATCGCTACAATATATAAGCGTTCCCGTGCTTGCGGAATGCCAAAATCTGAAGCGGATAAAATTTCATCATAAACATCATAGCCTATTTTATTCAACTGTTTTCTAATTTCTGCAATTGTCTTTGAATTGTTATGCGTTTTCAAGTTTTTTACATTTTCCAATAGCAAAATTTTCGGCTTATGAAATCTTGCTATTCTAATTATTTGATAAAATAATTTTCCTTGCGGGTCGTTAAATCCGTTTTGATTTCCCGAAATACTAAATGGTTGACAAGGAAAGCCTGCACATAAAATATCATGCGGCGGAATCTCTTTGTTTTTTATTTTTGTTATATCTCCGCTCGGTTCAATCTTGAAATTATTTTCATACACGTTTCGTGCTTTACCATCAATATCAGACGCAAAAACACATTCGGCGCCGAAAGACGATAGTGCCAAATGAAATCCTCCGATACCGCAAAACAAATCGATGTATCGCACATTATTCAGAAACTTAACTTCAATATTAATCATTGAGTCCTCATACTGTTATGTTTAAAATTTTACATAAGCACACCGTATTGCCGGCTTGCTTGTATTGCTCGCGCTTCGGGACGGTATCCGGGAAAGTATAACATTCGGGGAAGCCTTGCAGAGACAGGCACTCGCGGGGCGTTATCGTCCGTATTCCGAAATCGTCCTTGATGATCGGAACACGGTTCGGATACGTTCCCATATTCGCTTTCAACGTAAAGGCGATGCCGTCCTTGCTTGCCTGGATCCCGAAATCCGCAAAGCGATAGAGCTGTTTATCGTCCGTGATCGCCTTTCGCAACCGTTCGTATGCGAGCGTATCGGGTTTCAGATAGTAGCCGTTGTCCGCTTTCACTTTCGTATCTATCACGTCGGTAATTCGCTTTTCGAGCGGCACTTTCTCGGGAAAGCGGAAGTCGTCACAGGCTTGCTTGTCCCGAAAAGCGACGATATAACTTCTCGTTCTATGTTGCGGGATGCCGTACTCGCAAGCATCGGCAACCGTGTATCGGATATAATATCCACGCCCCGCAAGTTCGTTGTGTATCACGTTGAATGTCTTGCCCCGGTCGTGTTCGGTAAGGTTCGCCACATTTTCCAAGAATATGATTTGCGGCTGTTTTGCATCGATTGTTTTTCCGACCTCGAAGAACACATTTCCTCGTTCGTCGGCAAATCCCTTTTGCTTTCCGCATACCGAGAACGGCTGACAGGGGAAGCCGGCGATCAGAATATCGAAGTCTGGGATCGTCGATTTATCGACCGAGCGAATGTCCGCTTCGACGACTTCCGTTGAGGGGAAGTTGTGCCGATAAGTCATACAGGCATAGTTGTCCTTATCGTTCGCCCAAACGACTTTATGTCCGGCTTGCTCGAACGCAAGGTCGATGCCGCCGATTCCGCAAAACAAACTGCAAACTCTCATATTACTTCTTCAACTTGAAGCGGAATTGCAGAGCAAACTTAACATAATATTTTCCGTTTTCTTTCTTGTAAATCGACAAATAATCGTGCCGACTACAAGAAGGACTTTCGAATTTCAATTTATCGACCAAAAAGTCTTTGAATTCGTCGGCGATACAGGAGTGGAAGGCGACCACATCTCCGTCGCGCTTGACGACGATATATCCGCCGCTGACATCGGATTTGCCGTTCCAGGGCTTAGAGAAACGCAAACCCGTAAACATGGAATACAACAGATTTGCGACTTTCAAGTGATAGGTGTTCTGCAAGTCGTCGAA
>CANRAD010000021.1 GCA_947628505.1 uncultured Clostridia bacterium | reverse complement strand
CATATTGAGATTGGCGAAAAGCCGCACTATGGTGCGGGATATGTACTCGCTTGAAATGCTTGCGCGCGTAAACGTGCTTTGTCTCGACAAAACGGGAACAATCACCGACGGCAGAATGAAGGTTAACGACAGCGTAATATTAAACACGGTCGGAGACCTCTCTCTGAACGATATAATGGGAAGTATGCTTGCGGCTCTCGAAGGAAACAACCAGACGTCAATGGCTCTTTACAATCACTTCGGCTATAACGACAAACTTTCCCCCATTACGAAAATCCCGTTCTCTTCAAAGAGAAAACTTTCGGCGGTTACTTTCGACGAATACGGCACTTTTGCAATGGGCGCGCCGGAGTTCGTATTAAAGCCCTATCCCGCAAAAGTAGAGAAACTTGTCAAGCAATACGCGCAAATGGGAATGAGAGTCATAGTTGTGGCACACTCCCCCGCGCCGATAATTTCCGACAAGTTGCCCGCCATAATGAAGCCCGTCGCCGTTATATCCATAGCGGACAATATCCGCGAGGACGCCATAGATACCATCAAATGGTTTAAAGACAACGATGTGGCCGTCAAAGTCATCTCGGGCGATAATCCCGTTACCGTTGCAGAAGTTGCGAGACGTGCGGGCGTTGCCGGAGCTGAAAAATTCATATCCCTCGACGGGCTCAACGATAAAGAAGTAGAGAACGTTGCTAACAAATATACCGTGTTCGGACGAGTTTCGCCCGAGCAGAAAGCTATATTGGTGCGCTCGATAAGGTCGGC
Source organism: uncultured Clostridia bacterium (assembly GCA_947628505.1). Lineage (GTDB taxonomy): Bacteria > Bacillota > Clostridia > Christensenellales > Borkfalkiaceae > Coproplasma. Next base: position 27,189 of record CANRAD010000021.1, on the reverse strand, counting down.
CGGCAACACGGTTGCAATGACGGGCGACGGCGTAAACGATATTCTCGCTCTGAAAGAGGCCGATTGCGCCATTTCGGTGGCCTCGGGCAGCGAAGCCGCAAGAAACGTAAGCCATCTCGTGCTTATGAACAACGACTTCAACTCGATGCCCAAAGTAGTTGCGGAAGGCAGACGCGTTATAAACAACATAAAAAATTCGTCTTCGCTCTACCTAATGAAAACGCTGTTTACGGCTTTGCTCGCCATAATATGCATATCGATGAATCAACCGTATCTGTTCATGCCTTCGAACATGTTGTTGCTTGAATTTGCGATTATCGCCGTGCCTTCTTTCTTCCTCTCTTTGCAGCCGAACGACGAAAGAGTGCAAGGCAAGTTTATTGCGCACGTCATGAGCGGCGCAGTATCGGGCGCGCTGGTGATGATTATATGCGTAATGTCCATGTACACTATATATCATCTAAATCATTTCACGTTCGGTTACCATACGTTCGACGATTTCAATAAACCGATGTGCATAATGGCGCTCACGTTCTCGGGATTCGTTATGGTATTCAGATTGTGCAAACCGTTTAACGGCTATCGCGCGGTTCTGTGCATTTCGGTGCTCACGCTGTGCATTACGGCGTTCTCCGTGCCGTTTATCGCCGACAAACTGCTCTACGCCGGCTGGCAATCGCTCGAATGGGACTATGCGAAAGTTCTCATAGTCGTGGTTGTGCTTCAAGCGGCGTTCCCGATTTCGGGTTGGCTCATAGAGCTCATGCATATCATTATGCCGTCGGCAAACAAAAAACGAGCCGCGACGCCTCAAAAAACCTGACGACACAAAAATCAAGCCTCCCGCGCGACTGCGCGGGAGGCTCTTTGTTTTATTCGGTTATTCTTCCGTCTCTTCTTCTGCGACATCCGCAGCGGTCTCTTCGGGAGCCTGCGTTTCGGCTTCCTCGTCGCGCTCGGTTACGGCAACCGTTGCTACCGCACCGTCTTTTAAACGCATAAGACGCACGCCGCGGGTATTTCTGCCTATCCTGGAAATGCTGTCGCAATGCATTCTGATTATCGTTCCGCCGTCGGATATTATCATTATATCGTCTTCTGCGGCAACCTGTTTGAGATTTACGAGCGTTCCCGTAACTTCGTTGAACACTCCGGCTTTGATGCCTTTGCCCGCTCTGCCCTGAATACGGTATTCTTCTATGTCGCAACGCTTGCCGAAGCCGTTTGACGTTACGGTGAGAACGTCCTTTTTATTGTCTACGACGAGCATATCCACGAGGGCGTCGTCTTCGAGTTTCATCGCGCGCACTCCGGCCGTATCTCTGCCCATGGCGCGGACGTTTTCCTCCGAAAAGCGAATACATTTGCCTTTGCGGGAAGCGAGCATAAGTTCGCTTGTGCCCGTCGTGAACTGAACGGATATCAAGTGGTCGCCTTCGTTGAGTTTTATGGCTATTTTGCCGTTTTTGTTTATTCTTTCGAACTCTTCGAGCCTTGTCTTCTTTATCTGCCCGTTACACGTTGCAAACGCTATATAGCCCTTGCCGCCCTGAGGAACGGGGATAAGCGTGTTTATCTTCTCGTCCTGAGCAAGCTGTACGATATTGACTATGGCTCTGCCGCGCGCCGTTCTCGCCGCTTCGGGAATCTCATACGCCTTTATGCGATATACTTTCCCGAGGTCGGAGAAAAGCAATATATCGTCGTGCGAAGAACAGACGAACATCTTTTCAACAAAGTCCTCTTCCTTCGGGCGATGCGCCGTGATGCCCATACCGCCTCTGTGCTGCGCGTGATATTCCGCAACGGGCAATCTCTTGACATAGCCCGTGTGCGTCATAGATATTACCACTTGCTCGACTGGAATCAAATCCTCGTCTTCGATTTCTCCGGAAAAGTCGACGGCTATCTCCGTTTTTCTCTCGCTCGGGTATTTGCGCTTTATTTCGAGAAGGTCGGTCTTTATTATATCGAGAACGCGGCTCTCGTGCGTGAGAATGTCGTTGAGGTCGACAATCGTGGCTTCGAGCCCTTCGAGTTCCTCTTTGAGCTTATCGACTTCGAGATGAGACAATCTGTAAAGTCTGAGTTCCGCAACGGCCGTAGCCTGCCTTTCGTCAAGTTCGAAGCGCGAAGTGAGTTTCTGTACGCAGTCGGTTTTATCCACCGCGTTGCGGCAAACCTCCACGACTTCGTCGATGCTTGCCTGCGCTATTACAAGGCCGCGCAGTATATGGGCGCGCTCTTCGGTCTTCTGCAAATCGAACTTAGTGCGTCTTATTATTATATCCTTCTGATGTTCGAGATAATAATAGAGGCACTCTTTCAAATTCAATATTCTGGGCGTGCCGTCTACAAGCGCAAGCATTATTATGCCGTCGGATATTTGCAGATTGGTATGCTTGTATAACAAATTCAAAACGACCTGCGCGTTTGCGTCTTTTTTGATTTCTATTACTATACGCATACCGTCCCTGTCGGACTCTTCGCGTATATCCGATATGCCCTCGATTTTTTTGTTCTTGACAAGGTCGGCAATGTTCTCTATGAGCTTTGCCTTGTTGACCTGATAAGGTATCTCGGTAACTATAATGCGCGTTCGCGTTTGATTTCCGCTCTGGTATTCCTCTATCTCGCAACGCGATCTGATTATTATGTTGCCTCTGCCCGTCTGATATGCCTTTTTGATGCCGCTCCTGCCCATTATGAGGGCGCCCGTGGGGAAATCCGGAGCGGTTACGTATTGAATAAGTTCGTCTACCGTTATTTCCGGATTGTCTATCAAGGCTATTACGCCGTCTATGACCTCGCCGAGATTATGCGGCGGTATGTTTGTGGCCATGCCTACGGCTATGCCGTCGGAGCCGTTGACGAGCATATTCGGGAAGCGCGAAGGCAGAACCGCGGGCTGCATGCCCGTATCGTCGAAAGTGGGATAAAAATCCACTGTCTCTTTATCGAGATCGCGGAGCATTTCCGAAGCTATTTTCGAAAGTCTTGCCTCCGTGTATCGCATTGCCGCCGGGGGATCGCCGTCTACGGAACCGAAGTTCCCGTGTCCTTCGACGAGCGGTTCGTTTATCGAGAAATCCTGCGCGAGGCGGACAAGCGCGTCGTACACCGAACTGTCGCCGTGCGGATGATATTTACCGAGGCAATCGCCGACTATACGCGCGCACTTTCTGAACGCCTTATCCGAATACAGTCCGAGTTCGTGCATCGAATAAAGGATGCGCCTGTGGACGGGTTTAAGGCCGTCTCTGACGTCCGGAATGGCTCGGGAAACGTTGACTGCCATGGCGTAAGCTATGAACGACTTCTTTAATTCTTCGTCCACCTCAACGTCAAGGAGCTTTGTCATTTGCAGAGTTTTTCTGAATTCTTCCGTAAGCTCGGGACTTGTTTCTTTCTTTGCCATATATTCTCCTTAAACGTCAAGCTCTTCCACGAGCTTAGCATTATCCTCTATGAACTGCCGCCTAAGTTCCGGCTGTTCGCCCATAAGAAGGGCGAAAGTTTTATCCGCTTCTACGGCGTCCTCTACGTTTATTCTCACGAGCGTGCGCTTCGCGGGATCCATGGTGGTTTCCCAAAGCTGCTCTTTGTTCATCTCTCCCAAGCCCTTATATCTTTGAAGTTCGAACTTGCCCTGGAAAGTGTTTCTGAATTCTTCGAGCGCCTTATCGTCGTAAAGATAAGTATCGGGTATTCCCTTGGCCGATACCTTGTAAAGAGGCGGCTGCGCGGCGTACACGTGTCCGTTTTCGACCAACGGGCGCATATAGCGGAAGAAAAAGGTAAGAAGCAGTATTCTTATGTGCGAGCCGTCCACGTCGGCATCGGTCATTATTATAATTCTGTCGTATCTTAACTTGCTTTCGTCGAAATTTTCCTGAATTCCGCAACCGAAAGCGGTTATCATGGCCTTGATTTCCTCGTTCTCGAGAACGCGGTTTATGCGCACTTTTTCGACGTTTAAAATCTTGCCTCTCAACGGCAAAATCGCCTGAAAGCGACGGTCTCTGCCCTGTTTTGCCGTACCGCCCGCGGAATCGCCCTCGACGATATAGATTTCGCAGAGCTCGGGGCGTTTATCCGAACAATCGGCAAGTTTGCCGGGAAGTTTAGTGCTTTCGAGAACGCCTTTTCTGTGCGTTTCTTCGCGGGCAAGGCGCGCCGCTTCTCTCGCTCTCTGCGCGGTTACGCAACGCATTATGAGCTCTTTTGTTTCGGCGGGATGTTCTTCGAGATATGTGCCGAACTTCTCCGTTACGGCCTTATAAACGAAGCCTCTGACATACGTTGAGCAAAGTTTGGCCTTTGTCTGGCTCTCGTATTGGGCGTCGGCGATTTTGACCGACACGACGGCCGTTATGCCCTCTCTCACGTCTTCTCCGGATAACTTCTCGTTTTCTTTGAGAATATTGAGCCTGTGGCCGCAATCGTTTATTATCTTCGTAAGCGCCGCTTTAAAGCCGTCGAGGTGGGTTCCGCCGTCGGGCTGACGGATATTGTTCGAGAAGGGAAAAATCTGCTCTACATAGCTGTCGTTATACTGAATGGCGACTTCGAGGAATTTATCGTCGCCCTCGCTGTCCTCGAAATATACTGGTTTTTCGAAGAGCACTTCTTTGCCCTTGTTTATGTCTTCTATGAAATGGACCACGCCGCCTTCGTAGCAGAAACTGTCGTGCCGCTCTTTCTCGCCTCTGAGATCGGTCAGAGTGAGCGTCAATCCCTTGTTGAGATAGCTCAGTTCGCGCAAAAGCGTTTTCAGAGTGTCGTAATTGAATTCCGTGGTTTCGAGTATTGTGGCGTCGGGGTGGAAAGTGATGGTTGTGCCCGTTTCGTCCGTGTCGCCCACGACGGCGAGCGGGGCGTCGGGAACTCCGCACTTATAGCTCTGGCGATAAATATGTCCGTTCTGGCAGACTTCGGCAACGAGATAATCGGAGAGCGCGTTTACGCACGATACGCCTACGCCGTGCAGTCCGGAAGAAATCTTATAGCCGCCGGCTTTGTTGCCGCCGCCGAACTTGCCGCCCGCGTTCAGATTGGTCAACGCGAGCTCGACGCCGCTTATGCCCTCTTCTTCGTTTATGCCCGTGGGTATGCCTCTTCCGTTGTCTTTTACGGAGCACGAACCGTCGGGTGTGATTATAACGTCTATTTTGTCGCAATATCCGGCGAGAGCCTCGTCTATGGAGTTATCTATTACCTCGCGCACAAGACAATGCAGCCCCTTTTCGTCGGTAGGTCCGATATACATACCGGGATGCTCGCGCACCGGTTCGAGACCTTTTAAGGCGCGGAGCGAATTTGCGTCGTATTCGGATTGCACTTTTTCGGGCATTGTGATACCTCTCGGAAATTATTTTACAATATTATACCATATTATTAGAAATAACGCAAGAAATTGAACGTTGAAAATTATTTTTGAGCAATAAAAAAGCCCCGTTGGGGCATACTTTTTTCATGGATAAAATCAAGTGCGGCCACGGCGGCAGTTTTGAAAAATACGAAGAGATATTCGAGTGCGGCAACTGCGGAAATCACGTCTGCAAAACGCAAGCCGAAATATGGGGCAGAGTATGCCCGCACTGTTTCGGCAGACTTTACAGAATAAGCTAATCGAGATATTCCCTTTTTAGTTCTTCGAAGCGGGCAAACTGCGCTTTTGCGCCCTCGGCGTCGCCGACGGCTTCAAGATATTCGCCGCGAAGCTCGCACAGCGATATAAACGAAGGATCGTCCTCGCGAATCTGCGGAAGAGAGAACAGAACTTCTCTGTCTATCCGCTCTATTGGCTTGCCGTTCAAAACGTGCGCCTGAACTTTAAGTACCGCAAGGGCGACCTGCGCTTCGGGGGAGTTTCCCGAGAGCTCGCACAAAACGAGCATATCGGTCTTGCCCGTGGCGTATTCCGCGGGCACAACGTTCATAAAAAACAGAAATATATTGCCGCAAGCAACTCCCGATATGCAAGCGGGTATTGCGGGAACTGAGAGGGCGAGAACGCCCAAAACAATGAAAACCAAATTGACGAAAAGTCCGCCTGCAAGCGTGAAAACGAGGCGAGCTTTTATTGCGTTCTCCCTTTTGGGGATAATCTCGACGCTGCTCGCCCTATATTTGGGAAGGAGCGATTTCATAGATATTTTAGCCCTCATTCCCGAAAAAAGCCCGAAAAGGGCATGGCCGAGCTCGTGAAAAAATGGCGAAAGAAGGTCGGCGGCGAGCCATATCACGATGAAAAAGATATAGTCGTATCTGTATGCGGGATTGCCGTTTACATAGACGTCATAAGTTATCAGAATGTATACGGTCAAAACCGCCGCTACGCCGGCAACGGAGAGAATTGCCGCGATTATTTTGAACGCGCGGTTCATAGGCTGCCCTCTTTGAGCATAACGTATCCCTCCAAATTGTCGTTCTCGGAGACGGTTATGCCTTTGAGCCCGAAGCGTTCCATAACCATAGCGAGCAACAGACAACCGCCGCCTATTACGTCGGCGCGGCGTTCTTCCATACCGCTTACGGCCTTCACCTCTTCTACCGTCATGGCAAGGAAGCGTTTGCCCATATCGTAAATTTCATCGCGGGTAAGATAAGTTCCGTGAATAATATTCGGATCGTATATCTTCAAGCCGTGCTTTACGGCGGCAATCTGCGTGCCCGTGCCGCCGATATTGTAAACTTTCAAATCGGACGCGTCAAAAGAGCCGTATTCCGGCAAAACGGCACGTATCCTCTCGCAAACGGCGGCAAAGTCCCTGCCGGCCGTATCGAAAAGACGTACCGTGCCTATATCGACGCTCTTCGAATAGACGGTAGTTCCGCCCCTGCGAAAGGTAGCTTCCGTGCTCGCGCCGCCGACGTCGATTATGCCTCCGTCCTCGCCTTTCCCGAGGGCTCCGGTTATGCCGAGTTCCGCTTCGAGTTCGCCGCTGACGACATCCACTTCCAATCCGCATAATTCTCTGACGCGATCGAGAAATTCGTTTCTGTTCGACGCGGAACGAACGGCGGCGGTTGCAAAAGCGTAAACTCTTTGCGCGCCCTCTTTTTCGGCGCGCGAAGCAAATTCGCTTACCGCGCGGGCCGTGCGCTCGCATGCGGCCGCGTCTATCCTGCCGGAAGCGGCAAGTCCCTCGCCGAGCCGAGTGGTGCAAAGGCTTTTATATAAAGTTTTTCCGTCCGCAAACGTTGCAAGGCGGACGGAATTCGATCCTATATCTATAGCGCAGATTTTCATTTTACTTCCCGAAGTCGTAACCTTGTTGCATGGCATAGTCGAGAAGACCTTCATAGGATTGAAGATATTCAAGGTCGTCCTCGGTCTGTTCTATCTTCTGTTCGTAGCTTTTTATATCGCCGATGTACTGATTGCGCAGGTTGTTCTTCTGCACAATCACTACAAATTGATATATGAGAACCGCCACAAGAATGAATATCAAAAGAATTACATTGACCGTTACGGCCGCGGTTATGCGGTTACGCTTTTCTTCCGACACTTCCGTGCTCCTTTCGCTTATTTATTTTATTATAAACTTTTTTTACGAAAAAAGCAACAATTAAATGCAAACTTTTCAAATATATAAATGCGCCCGCCGCACAGCCCAAAAGCATATACAGTCTCAAATCCCCGAAGTTGAACAAAACGGACATAAATATATACAGCGCGGCGAAAATCACGCAATACAGAAAATCGCACGCCACGAGAAAAATTCTGTCTTTGACGGTGTACGCCGCGGTGTACGGGCCGCAGAGTATGCATCTGACTATATACAGCACGTCGTAAGCAACGCCGCTTATTATGCCCGAAAGCGCGCACGTAATAAAGATAAATATCTGCATATATACGAAATTATCTGAACAGTTTCTGTTTTATGGAACCGCCTTTCTGAACGTATCTTACCGAAGTTATCTCGCCCGTCGCCGAAAACGAGCCGGAACTTTTCGAAAAACCGACTATCTTCATCGACGCGCCCGTTACCACTATCTTGCCGCCGGCAAAGCTCATAACTATCTGCCTATCCGAAAACGAATCCACGCTCGTTATCTCCGTTGCCGTTATTCTTTTGCATTGCTCCACGCTGACGTTATGACCTTCCAAAAATTTTACCTCGACTCAAAAAAATACCGCCCGTATGTATACGGGTGGTATATTTTACTTTAAAATTACGGAATATATTACTGTTTTTTTTCTTTTGCGCGAGCTTTTGCCCTTAATTCGCTATCGAGAATACGCTTCCTTATGCGTATGTTTTTAGGCGTAACTTCGAGCAACTCATCGTCGCCTATAAATTCGAGACATTCTTCGAGGCTCATTCTCTTGGGCGTTATCAACCTCAATGCGTCGTCGCTCGCGGACGAGCGGGTGTTTGTTAAATGCTTCGTCTTGCACACGTTGACGTTTATATCTTCGCTCTTGGGGGATTCGCCTATTACCATGCCCTCGTATACCGGGGTGCCCGCGCCGATGAACAGCGTTCCCCTGCCCTGCGCGTTGAACAGTCCGTAAGTTACCGCCTCTCCCGTTTCGAAAGCCACGAGAGAACCCGTTGTACGGCGCATTATCTCGCCCTTGTACGGCTGATATTCGAAGAATACGCTGTTCATAACGCCCTCGCCGCGGGTGGAAGTGAGAAACTCGGATTTATAGCCGAAAAGCCCCCTCGCCGGGATAATGAATTCGAGGCGCGTGCGCGAGCCGACCGCGCTCATATGAAGAAGTTCGCCTTTTCTGTTGCCCATGCTCTGAAATACCGCGCCCGTAAACTCGTCGGGAACGTCTACGATAAGCCGCTCCATGGGTTCGTATTTTTCGCCGTCGATGTCTTTATACATTACGCGCGGCGTCGATACCTGAAATTCGTATCCCTCGCGGCGCATATTCTCTATCAGAATCGAGAGATGCATCTCGCCTCTGCCGCATACGCGGTAGCTGTCTGCGCTGCCCGTCTCTTCCACGCGCAAGGAAACGTCTTTCAACAGCTCTCTGAAAAGCCTGTCCCTTATGTGGCGGGTGGTTACCCATTTCCCGTCTTTGCCGGCAAACGGAGAGTCGTTTACGGAAAACGTCATCTCCACCGTAGGCTCGGTTATCTTTACGAATTTATGAGGTTCGACGCAGTCCGGCGCGCACACCGTATCGCCTATATTTATCTGTTCCAATCCCGAAAAGCAGACTATGTCTCCCGCCTTGGCCTCTTCGCAAGGCACGCGGTTCAATCCCTCTATCTGATACAGATTGACTATTTTCCCGGGGGATTTCAAGCGAACGTCATTGTAGTTGCAAACGACGACGGACTGACCTTGTTTTACGGAGCCGCGCTCTATTCTGCCTATGCCTATTCTGCCTACGTAATCGTTATAGTCTATCGACGAAACCAATAACTGCGAAGGACCTTCGGTATCCGCCTCCATAGGCTGTATATGGTTTATAATAGTCTCGAAAAGAGGCGTCAAGTCGGTTCCCGGTTTGTTCAGATCGAGCGTTGCGGTGCCGTCTCTGCCCGAGCACCATACCACCGGGCTCATAAGCTGATCGTCGGAGGCGTCGAGTTCCAGAAGCAATTCGAGGATTTCGTCCTGCACTTCGTTCAAACGCGCGTCGGGGCGGTCTATCTTGTTTACGACTATAATCAGTCTATGCCCCATTTCGAGCGCCTTCTGAACGACAAAGCGCGTCTGCGGCATAGGCCCTTCCGCGGCGTCTACGAGCACGAGAACACCGTTGACCATCATCATAACCCTTTCAACTTCTCCCGAAAAATCGGCGTGTCCGGGCGTATCTACTACATTTATTTTTACGCCTTTATAATGAATAGACGTATTTTTGGCGAGAATGGTTATGCCTCTTTCGCGTTCGAGGTCGTTGCTGTCCATAACGCGCTCTTCAACCGTCTGATTATCGCGGAACGTGTGGCTCTGTTTGAGCATTGCGTCGACGAGAGTGGTTTTACCGTGGTCGACGTGCGCTATTATGGCGACGTTTCTCAGATCATCTCTTAACATAAAATTACCCTGTGTTTTATTACGTTGAAATTGTAATACGATTGCTTTTAAAAAGCAACCGTATCGATAAATTAATTTTATATATCCGAAAAATGTAACGCTTTTTTATTTTGTTGAAGCAATTTTCATTTTATATGTTTTTAAATTCGCCCTTTGTGCGGCGGTCGAAAAGTTTTAATATTATCTTCATGCAGTTTTCGGCGCCGTCGCCGCTCTCGAAAGCGTGCGAAAGAAAACACGCTTCGTAAACCGCGTTCGTTATCGGCAGTTCCAGACCGTATTTATCGCCGAGCTCTTTCATTGCCTTGGCCGTCATTACGCCCTCGGCGAGCTTATCGAATTTTGTGCCGTGCGCCATCATTTCGCCGTAACGGCGGTTATGGGAATATTCCGAAAACAGCGTGGTTTCGTAATCGCCGAGATGAGCGAGCCCGTAGGCCGAATTGAATTCGCCGCCCATTGCCTGAATAAGTTTGCCGACTTCGTATGCGCCGCGCGCCATAAGGGGGCCTTTCAGACTGACGTAACCGCTTCCGTCGAGCACTCCCGCCGCAATACCGAGAACGTTTTTCGCCGCCGCGCCTATCTCGGAACCCACTATGTCGTTGCCGTAATAGAAGCGTATTAAATTGCTCTTGAAATTATCGGCTATATATTTTTTGAGTTCGGGATCGTAGCTGTCGATAACCATACAGTTGGGAATTCCGCGGGTGAACGCCTGAATATGTCCCGGACCAACCCACACTGCAATTTTGTTTTTGGCTATTCCGCTCTCGATAAGTACTTCCGAAAGACGCTTGCCCGTGGATTCCTCGATGCCTTTCATGCAGAGCACGAAAATTTTATCGCTTACGGGGTATTCGGTAATCCGCTTCATAAATCCGCGCAAACCTTGCGACGAAATCGAAATTATTATGACGTCGGACGAGGTTACGGCGCGTTCGAGGTCGCACGTAAGGCTAATTGAGCTGTCGAGCGAGACATATTCGTTCTTGCCCGTGTTCTTTAAAACCTCGTAGGAATAGTCGCCTTCCGGCCCCCACGAAATCACCGAATTTTTCAAAACGGTCGCCTGATACCAAGCTATGAACGAGCCCCAACGCCCGCAACCCAGCACAGAAACTTTCATATCTTTCCCCCTTAAATCTGTTTGCGTTCCGAAAGCGCGCGGGACAAAGTTACCTCGTCGGCGTACTCTATCTCGCTTCCCACGGGTATGCCGTGCGCCAAACGGGTTACCGTTACGCCCAGCGGCTTTAATAGTTTTGCTATATACATAGCTGTCGCCTCGCCTTCCACGTCCGGATTAGTGGCCATTATAACCTCTTTTACGTCGCCGTTTATCCTTGCCAGAAGCTCTTTTATGCGTATATCGTTGGGACCTATGCCGTCCATCGGCGAAATCACGCCGTGCAGAACATGATAAACCCCTTTATATTCGTGCAATTTCTCCATTGCGACAACGTCTTTGGGCTCTTTTACAACGCATATGGTTGAGCCGTCGCGGCGCTTGCATATTTCGCACACTTCTTCTTCCGTAAAATTGCCGCACACTTTGCAATATTTCACTTTACGCTTGCAGTTTATAACGCTCTCGGCAAAATTTGCGGCCTCTTCGTCAGTCATGCTCACGATTTTATAGGCGTATCGCTGAGCGGTTTTTCTGCCGACGCCCGGAAGTTTTGTAAATTCATTGATAAGTCTGCCTATCGGTTCGATGAAAACGTCCATATATTTCCTTGCTCAACGAAGGATACCGCCGCCGGCGTTGGCGAAAGGTCCCATCTTTTTTTCGTAAATTTCATCGGCCTTTTTATATCCGTCGTTTATGGCCGCCATAATCAAGTCTTCGAGCATTTCGACGTCGTCCTCGTCGGTTATGTCTACGGTATCTTTCAATTTACTGCCGAATTCGACGCCGTTTATTATCTTCTTGCCGTTCATATATATTACGACGGTTTCGTCGCCCTCTTCTCCGCCGCCCGAAACGCCGACGACTTCGAGTTCTTCGAGCTCCTTATCCGCCGCCTGCATCTGTTCCTGCATTTTCTGGGCTTCGCGTATCATATTCTGCATATTGCCCATGCCGCCTCTGTTGAAATTTGCCATTTTCTCCTCCTTCGGCGTAACCGCAAGTTTGCGGCCGCGCGATTATTTTATATCTATATCTATGCCGTTGAAATTTTCTTTGAGTTCGTTAAGCGATTTGTCGAACTGACTTTCGCCCTTCTGTTTCAATCTCACTTCGTGCTCGGAGACGCCGAGTTCGGCAAGACACTCCGAAATATATTTTGCATTGTCCGTGCGATTTAAAGCCTTGTATACGGCTTCGCTGTGCGTGAAAAACACTAATTTTTCGCCCTCGAAATCACATTCGAGATCCATGCAGAGAGTAAACAAAACGGCGTTTTTGCGCGTAGTGCGCAAGCTCTTTATGAATTTCGCGAATACGGCGTTTTTATCTCTTACGGAAAGATTGCCGACGGGTTTTTCGGGTACGGCGTTCTCCCACAGCGACGGTTGCACGGGTTCGTCTTTTCGCGGCGCGGAAAACGGATCGCCCGCCTCGTCGCGTTCAAACGACGTATCCCGCGGCAAAGTTTCCGCCTGCCGCGCCGAGGGGCCGCGTTCGGGCGGAGACGGCGGGTTGTCGTCTTTTTCGCGCTTTGTCTGTTCCGCGGCCGTTGCGGCCGCGGGGGCGGCATAAATTTTATACTCGCCGTCCGCCAGCTTTTTTTCGAGCGAATTTATCTTGCCTATGAGCGCGTCCAGATTATAGTCCGCCTGTGGCATGGCGCATTTATATATTGCCGTTTCCAAAGTTATTCTGCCGTTGGCGGAATATCTCATATCCGTTTCGGCCTTTGCGAGTATTTCGCTCACGCGCAGAAGTTTATGTCCGTCGCATTTCGACGCGATGGCTTCGAGACGGGAATAATTCTCCTCCGGAATATTCACTATTTCCCTTGCCGAACGGCAAACTTTTATGACGGTGAGATTGTTCAATAGGGCGAGCAAATCCTTTATAAGCACGCCTACGCTCTTGCCGGTTGAAAGAATCTCCTCCGACGCGGTTATGGCCGAAGCCGCGTCCTCGTTTAAAATACTCTCGCAAAGACTTGCTATTTTGAGAGAATCCGCGCTTCCCAGAACGGCGGAAACGTCCGCATAAGTAAGTTTGCCGTTGGAATATGACGCGCACATATCCGCTATCGAAAGGCTGTCTCGCGCGCTCCCCGCGCCGGCGCGGGCTATGGCCGAGACGGCCTCGTCCTCGAACTCCTTGCCCGTCTTTATAAATACCGACCTCACGAGTTCTTCGAGGTCTTTTTGCGGAATGAGTTTGAAATCGAAGCGCATGCAACGCGACATTATCGTGGCGGGTATTTTCTGTGGTTCGGTTGTAGCGAGCACGAACACTGCGTGGCGGGGCGGCTCTTCGAGCGTCTTCAACACGGCGTTGAAAGCCGAAGGCGAAAGCATATGGACTTCGTCTATTATATAGACCTTATATTTCCCCGCAACGGGAGGATATTGAACCTTTTCGCGCAAATCGCGCATTTCGTCGACGCCGTTGTTGGAAGCCGCGTCTATTTCGAGGACGTCCATGTTGGAGCCGTCGGCAAGCGCTTTGCATGCGGCGCACTTACCGCAAGGCGAAGAATCGACGGGATGTTCGCAGTTTATGGCGCGCGCGAAAATCTTGGCGAGCGTCGTCTTTCCCGTGCCGCGAGGGCCGCAGAAAAGATAGGCGTGCCCTATCTTGCCGCTTTCAATCTGATTTTTGAGAATACGGACTATGTGTTCCTGCCGCACGACCTCTTCGAACGTTGTGGGACGAAAAGTTCTGTAAAAAGCCAAATATGCCATTCAGTCCTCCATAAAATATGTTTTGGACAGTTTGTTCTTTGCGCGCGTTAACGCGTTGCCTATGCTTTTGACCGATTTATCCATGCTCGCGGCTATTTCGGCAACCGTAAGTCCGTCAAGATACATTACCGTTACCTTAAATTCAAACGCCGAGAGAAGTTTGTTTATTTTTTGCAGAAATTCCGTGCGCTGTTCGCGTTTTATGAGCTCGTCTTCCGGATCCGAGGAAAAAAGCGCGCCGCCTATCTCCACTATGGGAACGGAACTGTTGAGCGGCATATTCTTTCCGTTGAGGCTCTTTTTTATCGCGTCGAGCACGGCGTTGCGCACGCATGTGTACGCATACGTGGAAAAATTCGCGCAACCGGACGAAAAAGTATTTATTGCCGAACACAATCCTATCATTCCCTCCTGATACAGATCGTCGGCAGTGCCGCCGACAAGGAAAAAGCGCGCGGCAATGGATTTAACGAGCGGGGAATATTTTGCGAGCAATTCGCTCTCTGCATTTTTATCGCCCGAACGCGAAGCTTTTATAAGCTGTTCGTCCGTCATCTTCTTCTTACAACCTCATATGCGGCAATCCCGAGGGCCACGGAAGCGTTGAGCGAATTTACTTTGCCGTACAGCGGCAGCGAAACGACAAAATCGCACTTCTCGCGGGTAAGGCGCCTTACTCCGCTGTCCTCGCCGCCGACGACAAGCGCAACTTTTCCGGAAATTTCGGTTTTGTATATATCGCTTCCGTCCGCTTCGAGAGCATATATCCACCAGCCGTTTGCTTTGAGTATATCTATGGCGCGGTTCAGAGAATTGACTTTGGCGACTTTTACGTGATTGGCCGCTCCCGCGGAAATTCTTATGACGGCTTCGGTTACGCTCGCGCTGTTGTTCGACGGAATTATTACGCCCTTTGCGCCCGCGCACTCGGCAACTCTTATAATCGAGCCGAGATTGTGCACGTCTTCTATGCCGTCGCAAAGAACTATGAGCGCGCTTTCTTCCGCGTTTGCGCTTTCTGCTATCTCTTCGAGAGGGCAATACGCGTAATCGGACGTAAACGCGATAACTCCCTGATGGCGGCCCTCCGGGCTCTCTTTATCCAACACTCGCCTGTCCGCGAACTGCACGCGGATATTTTTCGAACGCGCGAGGGCGAAAATTTTATTGAGACTGCCCTGCGGATTTTTTTCGAGCATTATTTTTTCAACCGTCTTATCCGTTGCGAGAAGCTCCAAAACGGCGTTTCTGCCCTCAGTTTTCATCTCCCGCCTCCAAAAGATATTCAAGGCGCTCATATGCGCCCGTAAGGTACAGCCAGCCGAAAACCGCTTCCAGACCGGTGGAATTGTTATATTCGGCTATACCGGCGCTCTTGCTGTGCGAGGGCTTTTTGGCGTTTCTCGCGCGGCGAAAAACGGCCTCTTCTTCCTCCGTCAAAAGAGGGCGGACGGCGTTTAAAAGCGCGTTTTGGCCGTGCGCGGAGACAAGGTTCGAAGACATCTTCTGCAACTCGCCGGCGCGATACGGCTTTTCGAGCGCGAGTTTATGGCGCACGTATAGCGAATACACCGCGTCGCCCACGAAAGCGAGCGTTACCGAACTTATGTTATCCGCCTGCGCTTTGCCTATGGCGGGTAATTTTACGAATATGCTTTCCGCTGACATTTTGCCTTTTAATTATACTACTTTATCATAAAAAAATCAATAATTCCATACGATATAGCGTGAAATTAATAGTATTTAAAAAGAGCCTTATAATCACCGTGATTGCGATAATATTTTCGGGCGCCGCGCTCGGGTTATGCGCCGGAGCGCTTGCGGCGACGAACTCGCACGACGGCGAACGGACAATTGTCATTGACGCGGGACACGGCGGCGTGGACGCGGGAGTTTCCGGCGTTCAAAGCAAGATAAAGGAGAGCGACATAAACTTAGCCGTCGCAAAACGCTTGAAAGGTTATTTTTCCGACGCCGGATTCAACGTGATTATGACGAGAAAAAACAACGGCGGGTTATACGGCTTCCCCACCGACGGTTTCAAAGCGCGGGATATGAAAAAAAGACGCAGCATAATAGAAGAAAGCGGCGCCGAAATGGTTATCTCGATACATCAGAATTTCTGTTCTGCGCCTTCGAGGCGCGGCGGGCAAGTTTTTTACGATAAAAACAGTCAGGGAAGCAAATTGCTTGCGGAATGTATACAGTCCGAACTGAACTCGATGCCCGAATGCGTCAAGAAAACTTCCGCGCTCACGGGAGATTACTATATGCTCAAATGCACCGACAGCCCTTCGGTGATAGTGGAATGCGGCTTTCTCTCGAACGCCGAGGACGAGGCTCTTCTCTCCTCTCCCGATTATCAAGGCAAGATAGCTTACGCCATTTTCAAGGGCGCCGTAAGTTTTTACGGCTGAACGGCTCTTCGCGCACGGAAAAGCGGAGCAAAAAAATATAGCCGAATATTCATATGAAAAACTACGAAAACACGGCAAATCTTTCTGGCGTTTCACCCGCTATGGGCCCGGGCGGTATCTCGCCGAAAATAGGAGCAACGCAAAAGCGTGAAGCGGCGCAGATAATCGCGCGCGTATCCGTTGCGGCGTTTGATAAGCATATATTCATATTTTTATCCTTAAAAGACAAAAGGCGTACCGCCTTCGGAAAACCGAGGCGCTACGCCGTTGTTTTTTATTCTGTTTCATCCGGACTCAGTCAAAAGCCGTCGCCGTCTTTTATGGAATCGCCTTGCTCCCGGATATGCGTTATTTCCCGGGAACTCGCCGTATTTCGATTACACGGCATAAAAGCGCGCATTTCAAGACGTTCAGAAACTTTCGTGTATGGTACGGTGAATGACGTCGTCCTGCTGCTCTTTCGTGAGCTTGTTGAAATTCACCGCATAACCGGAAACTCTTATCGTGAGTTGGGGATATTTTTCGGGGTGAGCCTGAGCGTCGAGAAGAGTTTCGCGATTGAATACGTTGACGTTGAGATGATGTCCGCCGTCGGCTACGTATCCGTCGAGCATATTTACGAGATTATCTACCTGTTGAGACATGATTTCCTCCTTGAATTATGAGTTGGTTGCGGCATATATGCCGTCGAATTTATATTTCGGTCTTGATTTTCATCAATCTTTTCCGAGAGATTGAGGCGTTATGGAGAACGTGTTCGAAATGCCGTCGCGCGCATATTCGTAAGGGAGTTTCGCCACCGATTCGAGAGACGCGAGAGCCCCGCAACAATCTCTTCCGTGCATCGGATTGGCTCCGGGCGCGAGAGGTTCTCCCGCTCTTCTGCCGTCGGGCGTGTTGCCTGTTTTCTTGCCGTAAACGACATTGCTCGTTATGGTAAGAATAGACATGCTGGGAACGCTTCCGCGATAGGTGTAATGACTTTTTATCTTGTTCATGAAAGTCTTTACGAGCCATACGGCGATTTCGTCGACGCGGTCGTCGTTGTTGCCGTACTTAGGGTAGTCGCCCACAGTTTTGAAATCGGTTACTATTCCGTCCTCGTCGCGAACGGGATAAACTTCGGCATATTTGATTGCGGAAAGGCTGTCCACCGCGCACGAGAGCCCGGCTATGCCCGTTGCGAAAAATCTTCTGACGTTCGTATCGTGAAGCGCCATTTCGAGAGCTTCGTAGCTGTATTTATCGTGCATGTAATGGATAAGGTTGAGCGTATTTACGTACAGCCCCGCAAGCCAATCCATCATCTGCTCGTACTTATGTTTTACATCCTCGTAATCGAGTTTGCCGTCGCCCGTAACGGGTGAAAATTCGGGAGATACCTGCAACGGCTTGCCCGTTTCTTTGTCCTTCACTATTTCGTCCTTGCCGCCGTTTATGGCATAGAGCAGACATTTTGCGAGATTTGCTCTCGCGCCGAAAAACTGCATGTCTTTTCCTACGCGCATACAGCTGACGCAACAAGCTATGCAATAGTCGTCCCCCATTTCCGGGCGCATAAGGTCGTCGCTTTCGTACTGAATGGCAGAAGTTTTTATGGAGAGTTTCGCGCAGAACTCTTTAAATCCCCTCGGAAGTTTCCTCGACCACAGCACCGTGAGATTGGGCTCCGGAGCCGGACCGAGATTTTGCAACGTATGCAAAATTCTGAAAGAGGATTTCGTTACGAGCGTTCTGCCGTCCACTCCCATTCCGCCTATGGATTCGGTAACCCACGTGGGATCGCCGGAGAACAGCGCGTTATACTCTATCGTGCGCATGAATTTTACTATGCGCAACTTCATAACAAAGTGATCGATAAGTTCCTGCGCTTCTTCTTCGGTCAGTTTGCCGTTCTTCAAATCCCTCTCGATATAAATGTCGAGGAAGGTGGAATTTCTGCCGATTGACATTGCCGCGCCGTTCTGGTCTTTTACGGCGGCGAGATAGCCGAAGTACAGCGCCTGCACCGCTTCCTGCGCGTTGCCGGCGGGAGCGGAGATATCTTTGCCGTAAATTTCGGCGAGCTTTTTAAGATTTTTGAGAGCTTTTATCTGCTCGGCGAGCTCTTCCCTGTCGCGGACTTTGTCCGGCGTCATGTCGCCGTCCATAAGCGCCTTGTCCTTTTCTTTCTGAGCTATGAGAAAATCCACGCCGTATAGAGCCACGCGGCGGTAATCGCCTACTATCCGGCCTCTTCCGTAAGTATCCGGCAAGCCGGTTAAAATGTGCGCGCGGCGAGCTTTGCGCATTTCGGGCGTATACGCGTCGTAAACCGCCTCGTTGTGCGTTTTGCGGTATTTCGTAAAGATCTCTTTGACTTCGGGATCTATTTCATAGCCGTACATATTGAGCGCCTGTTCGGCCATTTTTATGCCGCCGAAAGGCTGTAAAGCGCGTTTGAAAGGCTCGTCGGTCTGGAGCCCGACTATTTTTTCGAGCTCTTTGTCTATATAACCCGCCGCATGCGAAACGAGAGTGGAAACCGTCTTTGTATCCGCTTTCAGAACTCCGCCCGCTTTACGTTCTTTATCGGAGAGAACCAAAATTTCCTGCCAAAGTTTTTTCGTCGCTTCGGTAGGCGGGGCGAGAAACTTGTCGTCCCCCTCGTAGGGAGTATAGTTGCGCTGAATGAAATCGCGCACGTCCACTTCCGCGCTCCATTTTCCGGGAACAAAACCCTTCCACTGTTCGTAAACCATTCTTTCTCTCCTTATTCCTAAGTATGCGTACCGTTTCCGGTCAATATTCTTACGGCGTTCTCCACTCTCTCTTTCGAGGGGGGCTTCAATCCTGCGAGAGGATATTCTATGCCGAGTTTCTGATATTTTACTTCTCCCATTGTGTGATAGGGAAGAACTTCCACTTTCTCCACGTTTTTCAACCCGCTTATTATCTTCGCAAGGTTGAAAAGCTGTACGTCGTCGTCGGTAATCCCCGGAACGAGCACGTGCCTTATCCACATCGGCTTGCCCTTGCGGGAAAGGTATTCTGCAAACGCCAACGGGTTTTCGTTGGAATGTCCCGTCAAAGCCATGTGCCCCTCTTTATCCGAATGTTTCAAATCGAGTAGCACAAGGTCGGTATATTTCATAAGCTCGTCCGTCTCTGAAACGAAAACGGCGTTGCCGGAATCGAACATTATGCCGGAAGTATCGAGAGCGGTGTGGACGCCGTGCGCCTTCAAGACGGAAAACAGTTCCGTTACAAACCCGATTTGCGCCATTGGCTCGCCGCCGGACACCGTTACTCCGCCGTTTACGATATAGCTTTTATACTTCAAAGCCTCCGCGGCGACTTCTTCCGCCGTATACTTTTTGCCGGCGCCGAAAGCCCATGTATCCGGATTATGGCAATATTTACAGCGCATCGGACATCCTTGAAGAAATACCACAAAACGTATTCCCGGGCCGTCTACCGTGCCGAAACTTTCAAAAGAATGAACGTATCCTTCCATTTTAAAAAAATAGGGGCCATTTTCAATGAAAACAGCCCAGACGAACGACTTTTGACGCCGAACGGCTTCCCTGCGTTAATCCGCAAACTCGTCAGTTGCCGCACGACCTTTCAGTTGGAATTTCATTATAACAGCCTTGTTGGCATTTGTCAATAGAATACACAAAATATTGTATTGAAATTTTTTAACAAAAACTATATATTGTGTATGTCTGTTCAAATCAATACCATAAGAAGTATGGATACGGAATGGAACACGGTGCCGAGAATATCGAAGAGATGCCATATGGAATGGAAGTAGCGCACTTTTTTGCCGAACGCAAAAAACACTATGCCGCCCGTATAGGCCACTCCGCCCAAAACGAGCAACGCCAGACTTGCCGCAGAGAGATAATTCATAAGCCTCGGAATGGCCGCCAGAATGAGCCAGCCCATTACGAAGTACGCCGCCATCGAAAGCCCTTTTATGACTTTATTGTTCATGGCGATTGCATTTCCCACGATTCCGAGAACGGCGAGGAACCACTCCGTCGCAAGTATGGCGACGCCCTCCGCCGTTCCGCCGAGGGCGATGAGGCAATAGGGCGTGTAAGTGCCGGCTATGAGAAGGAAAATCGTGCAGTGATCGAAGATTCGGAACACCGCTTTCCCCGCTCCGTTCGGCAGAAAATGATATAAGGCGCTCATTGTATAGAGAATTACTATACTCGCCGAAAACACCGAAACCGCCGCAGTTTTAACCGGGGAAGGATAAGCGTATATGAACGTAACTATGAATACGACGAGCCCTATGGCGCCGCCTACTATATGAGATACGGCGTTGAATATCTCCTCGCCCTTTGTGTAAAACGACGGATAAATTTTAGATTTGCCCGGATAAAGGGCAACGGCAACCGACTGTTTCATTTTTTTGACCTCGCTATATTTATTATAGCTTGAATCCCGCGAAGGTAAACCTACGAAAAGGTTCTTGAACTCCACAATGCAATACGCGCCGTATACCCAAGTCGAAAACAAACTCTACCGCACGAAAAAGCGGCTCTACCGAAGTAAAGCCGCAGTATATTCCGATTTTATAAATCGTGTTTTACAATGCGAACGTATGCCACACCGCATATGCGGCGGCGGCATATAAGGCCAACGACAAGACCAAAGATATCCAAGTGAACGCCTTGCGGTTCACCCACACTTGCAACCCCCAGAATATGAAAGTATTTACAAGGCAGATGACGGCGCCGCCGACGCCGGCTATGCCCACCACGAAGCCGAAGCCCATGAACAGTATAGCGCTTACGCCCGAGAACATGCTGCCGAGTCTGAACGCGAGTATGGCGAGCATGGATAGGCCGCCGAGAACGGCAGTTATTATAGCTTCTACGCCGAAACGCTTGCACTTGCCTGCTATTTCGGGATCAGCCTTGATTTCCTTGGCCTTATCGAAATTGCTGCCGATGCTACGCAAAAACTGAAAGAAAGAACGTGAATTTTTCATATCAAACCCCGTCGCTCTTCGCTTCGGACTTGAAAGTGAGTTCGCCGTCCGAAACGTCTACGGTAACCGTTTCGCCGGGAAGTATGCGGCCGGCAAGCAATTCGTCGGAAAGTCTGTCTTCTATCTTCTTCTGAATAACTCTCTTTAAAGGGCGTGCGCCGAAAACTTCGTTGTAACCTTCGTCGAGGAGTTTATCGAGCGCTCCGTCTGTTACCACAAGACTTATATTTCTGTCTTTAAGACGGGACGAAAGGCCTTCGATTATCTTGCCGCATATTTTTCCGGCCTCCTCCTTTGTGAGCTTGCGGAAGATTATTATGTCGTCGAGCCTGTTGAGAAATTCGGGTTTGAACTGTTCGCGGAGAGCTTCGTTTATGTTGTCCTTCATATTGTCGTAATCCGCCGACTGCTCGCCTTCGGAAGAAGAGAAACCGAAACTCGTCATCTTCTTTATCTGACTTGCGCCTACGTTCGAAGTCATTATTATTATGGTGTTCTTGAAGTTTATCACTCTGCCCTTGCTGTCGGTGAGTCTGCCGTCGTCGAGAATCTGCAAGAGTACGTTGAATACGTCCGGATGGGCTTTTTCGATTTCGTCGAACAAGACTACGCTGTAAGGTTTTCTGCGAACCTTTTCCGTAAGCTGTCCGCCGTTGTTGTCGTCGTATCCGATATATCCGGGAGGCGCGCCTATCAACTTGGATACCGAATGTTTTTCCATAAACTCGGACATATCCAATCTTATCATGAGCTTTTCGTCGCCGAACATGGCCTCCGCCAACGCTTTTGCGAGGTCGGTTTTACCCACGCCCGTGGGACCTACGAATATGAAAGAGCCTATGGGCTTATTGGGTTCGTTGAGCCCCGCGCGGGCGCGGCGGATGGCTCTCGCCACGGCAGACACGGCCTCGTCCTGACCGATTATGCGCTTGTGGAGATTCTCTTCGAGGTGAAGGAGTTTTTCGCTTTCCTGTTCGGTGAGACGGACAACCGGAACGCCCGTCCAGCCGCTGACTATATCCGCTATTTCGTTGGAGCCTATCGTGGGCACGGCCGTCTGCTGTTCGCCCTTCCATTCGCTCTTCAATTTGTTTATCTTTTCCTGAACGGAGCTTATCTCTTCAACGAGTTTTTGCGCCTGCGAATAGTTCTCGCCCTTTGCCGCTTTGTTCTTTTCGAGGTTGAGCCTTTTCAATTTCTCTTCGAGTTCCTTGATTTCGTCGGGACTGTTGAGACTGTTAAGGCGGGCGCGCGAAGCGGCTTCGTCCACGAGGTCGATGGCTTTATCCGGCAAGAACCTGTCGGTTATATATCTGTCCGAAAGCGTTACGGCGGCTATTATGGCCTCATCCGTTATAACTACTTTGTGATGAGCTTCGTATTTGTCCCTGAGGCCGCGGAGAATGGCTATCGCGTCTTCCACGGTGGGCTCGTCAACCTGCACGGGAGTAAAACGACGTTCGAGCGCGGCGTCCTTTTCAATATATTTTCTGTATTCTTCCAACGTCGTGGCGCCTATTGTCTGCAATTCGCCGCGGGCGAGCATGGGCTTTAAGATATTTGCCGCGTCCATACTGCCGTCGGACGTAGAACCCGCCCCGACTATCTGATGAATCTCGTCTATAAAGAGTATTACGTTGCCGTTGCGCTTTATGGTGTCAATAGCGTTTTTGAGCCTCTCTTCGAAATCGCCTCTGTACTTGGCCCCGGCGACCATTCCCGCGAGGTCGAGAGAGAATACGACCTTGCCTTTGAGAAGGTCGGGAACTTCGTTTTTGACTATCGCCTGCGCAAGGCCTTCGACTACCGCGGACTTGCCGACGCCCGGCTCGCCTATGAGGACGGGGTTGTTTTTCGTGCGCCGCGAAAGAACCTGAATTATCTTGTCTATTTCCTTTTTTCTGCCTATTACGGGATCTATTTTACCTTCGCGCGCCTTTTGCGTGAGATCGGTGCCGTATTGAAGCACGGAGCTGTCGAGCGGGGAACGCGTTGATTTCATATCCTGAGATTTGTTCTGCGAAGGCGCTTCGAAACTGCCGTACAGTTTATCGAAAGCCGAAAAAGGATCACTCTCCTCCGATTCGTCGTCGGATTCGAGCAATTCGCCGGTTATGGCGAGTTCGAGCTTGCTCGCGAGAGCGGAAAAATTTACGCCCAAAGCGCGCAGAATACGCATCGCAAGGCAATCCGCGGAGGACATAACCGCAAGCAACATATGTTCCGTGCCGGCAAGGGAAGCCTCACCGTTTATATCCACGGAGAGTTCGAGCGCGCGCTCTATCATATGTTTGGTGCGCGGCGTAAAGCCTAAAATGTTGGCGTTGGTATCTATGGAACGCGCGAAATATTCGCGGTAACTGTGTTCCGCAACGCCGCACGAGACAAGCACTTTATAGGCCGTGCACTCCGGGCAGTTGAGCATTGCGAAAACTATGTGTTCGCTGCCTATATAACTGCTGTGATAGACCTTGGCCGCCTCTTTCGCGATATCCATTACGCGTTGAAGGTTGTTCGTGAAACTGTTGTTGTAGGAATATTCCATAATAGCCTCCTTTTTCCGCTTTTAAGCGAGATGCTTTTTCCTTTGTCCGCCGATTAAATCATTTGCCGGCGGCGCCCGTTATCTTCTTCAAATAGTCCGACGTATAGCCGGCGCGATATACGTCTCTTTCGGTTGCCGTAAGCGCGCGCTGCGCCGCGGCGGTTATGTTCGAAGGACGCATTTTTACGACGAGTTCGTCTATCAGAGAGACGTCGTCGATATCTATATAGCCGAGGCAAGCGCCGAGTTTTACGTTGGCGGCGTATTTTATAAGCTCGCCCGTTGTGAGTTTTGCGCAGTTGGTCAATATGCCGTATGCCCTTCTGCACTCATCCTCGGTTTCGAGAGCCGAAGCTCCTTTTTTTATGGCAAGGCGCTCCGATTCTTCGAGTTCGGCCACTTTTTTCACTACCTCTTCGACCTGCGCGAGTATCTCCTCTTCGGTTACGCCGAGCGTTACTTCGTTGCTTATCTGATACATATAACCTTCGAAGTCGCTCCCCTCGCCGTAAACTCCGCGGACCGTGAGGCCGAGGCGCGAAATGCTTCTTAAAACCTTGGGCATAAGCCCGTTTATCGTAAGCGCGGGTAGAAAGAACATTACGGAAGCTCTCAAACCCGTGCCGAGATTGGTGGGACATGCGGTGAGAAAACCGAATTGCTCGTCAAACGCGAATTTCATCGAACCGGCTATACGGCTGTCTATTTCGGACATCGTGTCGTATGCCAGCCGCAAATCGAATCCCTTTACTATGCACTGTTCCCGAAGATGGTCCTCTTCGTTTATCATTATCGAAACGCTTTCGTCGTTATTGATAAGCACCGCCGAATAACGCCTGTTCTTTATGAGGTTGGGGCTTATCAGATGGTTTTCTTTCAGAGAAAGAGCTTCCTCCTCCGAAATGACGTCCATATAGCGTAATTTGAATTCGTCCTGCGCATTCAGTTCCCTGTACGCGAAACGGCTGAGCGCCGAAGAGACGAGACGTATTATCTCCTTAGCCTGCTTCTCGTCTTTGAGGTGAGAAGGAAAAGGATAACCCTCTATATTTCTTGCAAGTCTTATACGCGTGGAAACGACGGTCTTTGACAAATCATTCATCGTCCTGACCTCCGTAAAGCTGTTTTATGACGTCGTTTATGAGGCGGTTTAAATTGCCCGCCTCCGCATAGCGTTTCTCGCGCATGGCGGCTTCGAGTTCTTCCTGCAAAGTTTTGAGTTTGCGGTGCAGTCCGTGCTCGTCGTTGTTGACGCCCTGCTTGCCCACGTGGCGGACTTTGCCCTGAATACGGCGTATCGACGGAAGAAGTTCTTCTTTGAATACGTCATAACAGCTCGCGCAGCCCAAAAGTCCCGTTCTCTCGTAATCGGTATATCTGGTTCCGCATACGGGGCAAGTTTTGGCGCGCGATTCGCCGTCGCCGAAGAGAGCAGTCCATAAATCGTTATTCTGTTTGAATTCGAGTTCGCCGCTCAATTCCCAATGGCAAGTTTCGCACAGCCACGTCTGCACATATTTGCCGTTTACCGGAATCATCAGTTTATAGCTTGCTTCGTTTTTCTTACAACGTTGACATATCATATACACTTTAATTATACAACATTTAAGTTGCCGGTAAACAAAAATTATGATATGACCACAAAAATTTTTTCAAAAAAATTGCTTGCGGGCGTTGTATTAGTTTTCTCACTGTGGTATAATATCGACGGCAAATAAAAAAATTTCGGAGGAAACGTAATGCAATATTCAAAAGACGTTGAAAATATGGTTTGCGTTGCCAAAGGCGTTTCGGGCAGATTCGAACACGGCCCCGCGCCCATACCGGAGGAAGGTCTCTGGATAAAGGCAAAGGAAATCAAGGACATCAAGGGCTTTACGC
The DNA here is from genome assembly GCA_947628505.1 of uncultured Clostridia bacterium. GTDB lineage: Bacteria > Bacillota > Clostridia > Christensenellales > Borkfalkiaceae > Coproplasma. The sequence continues at coordinate 1,469 of CANRAD010000021.1, read as the reverse complement.
ACGGCATAGGCTGGTGCGCTCCCCAACAAGGCGCATGCAAACTGTCTCTCAATGTTAAGGACGGCATAATCGAAGAAGCGCTTGTGGAAACCATAGGTTGCTCCGGCATGACGCACTCCGCGGCGATGGCGGCGGAAATACTTCCCGGAAAGACCATTCTCGAAGCGCTCAATACCGACCTCGTGTGCGACGCCATCAACACCGCCATGCGCGAGCTGTTCTTGCAGATAGTTTACGGCAGAACGCAATCCGCGTTCTCCGAGGACGGTCTTGCGATAGGCGCCGGGCTCGAAGACCTCGGAAAAGGGCTTCGCTCGCAGGTCGGCACTATGTACGGAACCAAACTCAAAGGCGTCAGATATCTCGAAATGGCGGAAGGCTACGTTATATCGATCGCTCTCGATAAAAACAACGAAGTATGCGGCTATAAGTTCGTTTCGCTCGGCAAGATGACCGATTTCATCAAAAAAGGTCTCACGCCCAACGAAGCATACGAAAAGGCGATAGGCACTTACGGCAGATACTCGAAAGAGGCGGGCGCAGTTAAGCATATCGATCCCAGAACGGATAAGGAGGTTGACTGATAATGGCACTTTTTGAAGGTTACGAAAGACGCGAAAAGAAAATTCTCGGCGTGTTGAAAGAATACGGCATAAAGAGCATAGAAGAATGTAAAGACATAACGCTTGCAAAGGGCATAGACGTAGATAAAATAGTGCGCGGCACTCAACCCATCTGCTTCGAAAACGCCGTTTGGGCCTACACCGTGGGCGCGGCGATCGCCATTAAATGCGACTGCAAAAAAGCCGCAGACGCGGCGACCAAAATCGGCGTAGGATTGCAGAGCTTCTGTATTCCCGGCTCGGTTGCGGAAAACAGAAAAGTCGGCTTGGGACACGGCAATCTCGGCAGTATGCTGCTCTCCGAAGAGACGGATTGCTTCTGCTTCCTCGCCGGGCACGAGTCGTTTGCGGCGGCGGAAGGCGCGATAAAGATTGCCGAAAACGCCAACAAAGTGCGCACGAAACCCCTCCGCGTTATACTCAACGGTCTGGGCAAAGACGCGGCTTACATTATTTCGAGAATCAACGGCTTCACTTATTGCAAGACGGAATTCGATCCCTACACCGAAACCGTTAAAGTTGTAGACAGCGTGGCGTTCTCGGACGGCCCCCGCGCAAAGGTAAAGTGCTACGGCGCGGACAACGTTCCCGAGGGTGTGGCGATTATGAAAATGGAGAACGTATCCGTTTCGATTACGGGCAACTCCACTAACCCCACACGCTTCCAGCATCCCGTTGCCGGCACTTACAAAAAATGGTGCAACGAAAACGGCGTTAAATACTTCTCGGTTGCGTCGGGCGGCGGCACGGGCAGAACGCTCCACCCCGACAACATGGCGGCCGGGCCTTCGAGCTACGGCATGACCGACACGATGGGCAGAATGCACTCCGACGCGCAGTTTGCGG
>CANRAD010000020.1 GCA_947628505.1 uncultured Clostridia bacterium | reverse complement strand
TCGGTTTTATTGTTGTAAAACCAACCGTCCAAACTTTACCAAATAATCGTTGTTAAGGTGTTGCCTACGGCACGCCTTTGAGCAACTCCGTTACAGAGCTGCACACCATGATGAGATACCTTGAATATGACTTCTTGGCAAGCAAGAATCTCCAAAACTTCGACAACTGGGTCACGGTTTTCGGTGAGAAACAGACGGACTGGGAACTTGCCCCTGCCGGAAACAAGTTTAAGGAACGCACCCGTATCGCAAATTACACGGGTATGCCCGAACTCATGTCCATGTTCAAGCAGATCGCCGATATTCGCACAGCCGATACCATGAAACTCGATGTTCCCGAACATGAGGTCAAGGTTGTCAACGTAGAGGCAACGGAATTTCAGCAGGAACTTGTGCAGGAACTCTCCGAAAGAGCAGATGTAGTCAATCAGGGCGGTATTGACCCCACCGAGGATAATATGTTGAAGATAACGAGCGACGGACGTAAACTCGGTCTTGACCCTCGTCTGATTGACCCCTCGTTTGAGGACAATCCGAACACCAAACTTAACAAGTGTGTTGAGAATGTTCTCCGTATCCATAAGGAAACGGAGGCTGACAGGCTCACACAGATCATTTTCTGTGACCTCGGTGTGCCTCACAAAAGCGGTACAGCCGAACAAGAGAACGCTGACGGTGAGGAAAAGTCGGCTGCGGAACAGGATTCCTTAGAGGAAGAATGTGACTTCTGTGTCTATGACGATATTAAGAAAAAACTGATCGCAGGCGGTGTCCCCGAAAGCGAGATCGCATATATCCATGACGCTAAGACGGAAAAGCAGAAGTCGGAACTTTTTGAAAAAGTAAGGACTGGCGAGATCAGGGTGCTGTTAGGCTCGACCGCCAAAATGGGTACGGGTACAAACGTACAGAACAAGCTGATCGCCGTTCACGACTTGGATATTCCGTGGCGACCTGCCGACCTCGAACAGAGGGCAGGGCGTATTATCCGTCAGGGTAATGAAAATCCGAATGTTGAGATTTATCGCTATGTCACCAAAGGCACGTTCGACGCTTATTCCTACCAAACACTTGAAAAGAAACAGCGTTTTATCTCACAGATCATGACCTCGAAAGACCCCGGCACAATGATGAGAAAATGCGAGGACGTAGATCAGCAGGCTCTTAGCTTTGCGGAGATCAAGGCGCTCTGCACGGGCGATGAGCGTATCAAGGAGAAACTCATGCTCGATAACGAGGTCAAGGAATTGCAGGCATTGGTGTCCGATCACACAAACACCATTTACGAAATGCAGGATAAGGTTGCAAGATTCCCTGAACAGGAAAAGAGACTGCTGACAGCACTTGATAATCTGAAAGCAGACCGCAAACATCTCCGCACCCTCCCCATTGACCCCGAAACAAAGCTGCCTGTGTTCAAGATCACCATTGACGGCAAGGAGTACACAGAGCGTAGGGAGGCGGCAAATGCCTTTGAAAAGGCTGCACTCAAGCTCTGCAAGCAGTATGACACACCTGTGAAACTCGGTGAATTTCAGGGCTTTCCTCTGACGGTTACGGTCAACAGTAACTGGAAAGGCGGAGGTATGATCGCAGAGTTAAGCGGTGCATACCCTCACTCGGTCAAGCTGGGCGAGAACTTTCTCGGCAATCTACGCCGTATGGAGAACGCATTGTACAAGATTGATACCAAAATCAGCGATGTGCAGGCGGAACTCGCAAGGCTTAGAGTGGATTTTGCGGAGGCTGAGAAAATCATCAGTGAGCCGTTTCCGCAGGAACAGGAGTTAAAGGACAAGGAAGATAGGCTGAAAACGCTGACCGAGGAACTGAACAAGGCAGCGGCAGAGGCTAAGAAAAATGCTCCGAAAAAGGAAAAGACCTGTTATTTTGCACTTGCCAAACTCAAAAAGGAGGCTATGAAACGCCGCACTCAGGGTAAGGGCAAGGACAAAACGGAGGAAAAGAAGCCGCAAGGCGATTCAATCGACTGACTTTTGCCCCACTGGGGCAGAAGTGACGACCCTATGACGGTGAAACAGACTTGCTCTGTTCACCGTTCGATAGGGCTTTTTTCAAAATAAAAAAGCCAAAACAGGCAATATGCTTGTTTTAGACTTTTCGCAAAATTAGATATTTGACGATAAAATTGCAGATTGCCCTTATTTTATGCAGTTTTCAAGGTGCGGTGTGACGAACACTCTACGAACGCATGACGTTATGCGACTTGTGAAAGCAGTTTCATACAAGCACGTTTACGCTCCATGTCGGAATGAACGTACAGATTCATTGTGACCTCAATAGAACTATGCCCTAAGATCTCGGAGAGTGTCTTTACATCAAAGCCCAATGCCACACAATTCGTTGCGAATAAGTGACGCAGGCTGTGGAAGTGGACTGACGGCAAATCTGCGTTTTCAAGAATTTTAGCAAACCGATATTGCATTGTACGAGGCTCTATCGGCTTTTTTGTACCCGAAACAACATAGGCACTGTTTCTGTCCTTGAATCGGAGCAGCATGGGAAACAGGCAGTCTGGGATAGGAATTTCACGCTTGGCACTGGCACTTTTCGGCTCTGTTATGGTAACTCTGGTCTTGCGTTCCCCCCTGACACTGTATCCTCTGAATGGTCTTCCTGACCGTCACAATCCTCTTTTCAAGGTCAATATCTCCCCATTGCAGAGCGCATATCTCGCCAATACGCAAGCCCATGTACAAGGACAGCGAAATACCGAGCGTTCCGAGGCTTGTATTGTTGCCGATAAAATGCTCAAGCCTTAACTGCTGTTCTTTGGATAAGACCTCGACCTCACGCTTGTATCGTTTCGGCATAACGATACCGTCAAGCACGTTTTTGATATGGTACTCCCGACTGGCATAGCGGAAAATGGACTTTAACAGCACGATTATATCCGTAAGATAACGTGCAGACAAGCCCTCTTTCAGTTTTTGTTCAACGAAAGCGTACACATCTTTTGCTTTCAGCAGACAGCACTGAATATCGCCAAAATTGGGGAGAATATGCTTTTCAGCTTTCATGCGGTAATTGGCAGCCGTTGATTCTTTCAATCTGGCAGACTGCACATAAAGCCACTCTGTCACTAACTCCTTAACCGTCATTTCCGTTACAGCATACACCTCATCGGTGTTCTGCTGTGCGATCATCATTTTGTATTCAGCCTCATCACGAGTTTTTCCGTAGAAAGAACGGAATTTTCGCTTTCCGTCCTCCACTCCGAGTGAAATCCTGCACTCCCACCTACCGTCTTTCCGCTGATATGTTGTTCCTTTGCTCATGTTCTACCTCCGCTAAAACGGTTTTGCCATATAAAACCGAAATTTTTTGAATTTTCCTTGACTTTGTAAGTGAAATATGGTATGATTGAATACAGGTATATACATCTATTTTTGTTTACTAAATCATACCAACTTCGGTATATCGTCAAATATCTAATTTTGCGAAAACGATCTGACACATGATATGTGGATATAATCTGTGTGTTTCGTTTCGATTATACATAATCTAAGGCAGAATTTGTACGGTAATTTATATAGGCAAAGGGAGCAAACGGGTACGAGGAATGAGTATTACGGCTGATTGAGAAATCGTCCGAGTTGGATAAACACTTCTGCTCTGTCATCAGGCATTGTCCTGAAAAGTGCCACAAGCTCTTTTTCCTTTTCGGTCAATACCGAAACCTCGTTATCCTCATTGAAAAATTCCGCTAAAGTAATGCCCAAAGGTGCGATCAGACGTTTCAAGGTATCAATGGTAGGCTGATTCTTGCCGTTCTCCAAATCGCTGAGATGACCCTGTGAAATGTCTGCCTCCTGTGCTAATTTGTACATACTCATTTTCTTTGATTCTCTGAAATATTTCAGCTTTTCTCCCAATTCCATTGCTTTACCCTCCCGAAAAGATATACTACTATAATTATAAGCTGTTTTATCGAATTTTTTAATGCAGAAGATACGAACATAATACTTATCTTTTCGGATATACAGATAAACTGGTGCTAAATGGAGGCTTTCTATGAGAAAATCAGCTTGCTTTACTGGACACAGGAGTTTTTCAGGCAATACGACTAACTTAGAAACAAGGCTGTATGACATACTGGAGAGAGCGATCATCAAGAAAGATGTTGCCGACTTTTACACAGGCGGTGCAGTGGAGTGGGACGAATTGGCTGCCCGGACTGTCCTGAAACTGCGTGAGGTCTATCCGCAGATCGAGCTGCACTTGATTCTGCCCTGTTCCAATGAGGAACAGACAGCGAAATGGACAGAGGAACAGAAAACAGAGTTTTATCGGATTCTCAAACTTGCCAATTCGATTGAGTACACATCAGAGCATTATTATAACGGGTGTATGAAAGTGCGTAATGCTCGTCTTGTCGAACTTGCTGACTTCTGTTTCTGCTTTTGGGATGCGAACAGACAACGCAGCGGAACAGCACAGACGGTGAGAATGGCTCAAAGAAAGAAAATCATGATTGTCAATTTCTTTTGGGCAGGCTAACTTGAATACCAATCATAGCGAAAACAAAAGCGTGAGGGTATTATGCCCTCACGCTTTAATACTTATGTGTTAAATTTTCTTTGGATTTCAGACGGTGTTTCTAAACTCTTTCTTTCATCATCACGATTATATAAAAAAGCGATTGACAAACCAAGTTATTTATGCTATAATTAAAATGTTTATACCTTGTGAGCGTAGCAGCTCAAATATTGACAAGGTAGATTCAGGAGGTACCCAAAATGAATCCGAAAAAATCAGAACTCCGTTATCGTGGTAAGTGGAAACGATGGATTTCAGGAGCACTTGCAGCAATCGTTTCGGCATCATGCATCCCCAGCACATTTGCATTTGCAGATAGCGATGATCAGAGCGATGTCTACGTTTCTGTGTCGAACGTTTTCAACATCTGCGGCACCACAGTTGATGTGGACGGAAACATCTTATCCGCAACAGATATTACTTGCAGCGGTTACATGATCGACATTGACGGAAACTGCTATTATTCAAACCATCTGAACAACTATTGTGGATTTCTGACTTACGATGATGCAATTCAGAATGAAACTCCTGTGATGCTTCCCGAGTTGGGCGATGGACTCAACTATGCATACAATCTGTTCAGCCCGACGAAATATGACAATAGCATCACTTTCGACTGGCAGGAAAGTGTCAGCGTAGATGCAATTTACTCCAACGATGGTATTGATGTTTACGGAAACTCGATTCAAACCAAAGATATCATCGGAGCAAAAAACAGTATTTCGTTCAATTCTACCTATCTGACTACGGAAGACAATGCTGAAACATACTTGTACTCGGCGAACGGAGATATCATCATTCAGGCGAACACGGTCAATCTTGAGGGCGTAATTTATGCACCAAATGGTAAGGCACTGATTAGCGGAAGTAATCTCAATTTCTCAGGTATCATTATCGCAAACGAAATTGACATCAATGGAGACACAATCAACCTGTCGAAATCTGATTCGACTTTGTTCAATCTTGACTACTTTGAGAATGCTGCTAATAATACAAATCTCCTTCTTGTTGGCGACTATTATCCAAATGAATCAAAACTGACATTGTCGTGGAAGTCTGATCAATTCGGTGATGATTTCTCTGTGTATGCGTCTATTGACGAAAATGCATATTCTATGATTGCGAATACCACAGAATCCTCATATGATTATATGATTCCTGAAGGCTGTGACCGAATTGACTTCTATGTTGAACATGAGCTTCCTTCAGGTCATAAGCTTGTGTCAAATATTTTGACTCTGGTAGCAGACGAAAACGGTAATTATTCACTGCTGCTGGATGATTCGGACGGTGACGGTCTTTATGATGTTCTGGAAGATTACTTAGGAACAGATAAGAACAATCCGGACACTGACGATGACGGTTATTGCACACCATATTCCACCTGCAATATGGAAGGAAAATATGTTTCTCCGTTGTATTATTGCCAGTCTACCAGAACGAAATATTCTCTGGATGATTATCAATTCGAGGTTGGCGTAAATTATAACACTTGGGGTGAAACACTCACCACAGTCACACTTCTTGTTGGAGCTCAGTTCCTGACAGATAAGGCGGTCGGAAAATTTATTGATAATTATCTGAAAGAGTATCCTTTTGAAACCAAAGAAATAGATAACATTGTTGCCAACGGTATGTATTCTGGAGCCAAAGAATTACTCAAGGAAAATGAATCAGCCTATGACGAAGAACATGTACGTAAAGTCATGAATGATAATATTTTGATAGAGGCGACAAAGGCAGGCTTGGGAGAAGTGCCGTATTTGGGAGTTGTTGTGAAGGCAGGCGCAATGGTAGAGGACTTTATAGAATATACAGAAAATGCTGTTAACGCAGTAAGACGTCTGCCAGAAAACTATGTGACATATTTCACCTGTAGGCATCTTGATGGTGAGAACGCAGATTACTTTGATTTTACGTTCGACCTGTATCGTGAATACTATTCGACAATCAGCAGTGATTTCAGTTGGGGGTTCTATAATCCTGACAATCCTTACGGAACATATGAAAACGACAGTGATATTGTTGCATTCTCCAATTACAAGGATATTCCCCGCACCACATTGAAGCCAATGGGTGTGCAGTTCTGGGGCTACTATGAGATTGAATATATGGATTGCCAGAAAAAAAGTGACAGCAGTGACGATTCGATATTCTTCGAAAGTGATTGGAGTGGAATGAAATGAAAAAGATCGCATTGACATTTCTTTTAACTTGCTCAATCTTACTGTGTGGTTGTTCAGACAATAGCATCAGCAACAGTAGCTCCAATTCAGTAGATCAGGATAGTGTAGTAGTCTCCGATGATGACATCATCTCAAATCCGAAGAATGAAGTTGGAAACGGATATGTTGTGATTCGTGACGAAACAGACTTTCCTGCATGGGTGTCGGAATTCCGACTTGATCTTGAAGATAATGTGATTGATTATTGGGGTAAAGAAGTATTTTCAGTCACTGAAAAAGATCTGCTGTTCAGCTGTGGCGTTTCGTCTCATAAGTTTGAAAATGGTTTGTTTGGATACATTGATTTGAACGGAGAGACAGTGATCGAACCAATATTCTCTGAAGCACGTCCCTTTGTCAACGGAAGTGCGCTTGTGACAGAGAATGATGAACGCTATTATATCGACCTGAATGGAAATCGGAGCGAAGATAAAACGTATGAAGGTTATCACGGCGATTTGACAAAGCATGACTGGTACGGTCCGTTTACGGGAAAATATCTGATGTATCAGGATGCCGATATAGAACACGCCAGCGTAAGCTACGGCTATTCCGATGCGAATGGTGTCGACACTGATATGCCCAATATCACAAAAGCGTATTCTTTCTGCAATGGATTCGCTCTGGTCGAAGCTGTAGATGAAAACCAACATAAGGAATGCTATTTCATCGATGAAAACTTTAATCGGGTAACTGACTTTTCAGATGAAATTGAGAGTGACATTTTCTCCCATAGTATGGTAAACACTCTGACGGAAAGTGAACTGATGCTGGGGCTTGAATATGTTTACGGTGACGGATTCTTTGTGATGAACACAGGAACGGTATTTGAACCGAAATTTGAACTCTATAAAATCGTACCTGAATTGTATCAGCCATAATCCCATTTTTGAAGTGTTCTGTGAGGCAGGGCTATGTTTCCTATAAATGTTTGCCGACTGTATTAAGACGTAACAACAGCATAGTCACAATAAGCTATTGCCATTCTCCATTGTGGAGAATGGCAATCTTTTTTATGATCTGTTAGGAAAAATATTAACATAGTTAGTGGCTGCTGATTTCAAAAAATAATAATATTAAAAAAGTATCATAAGCGAAAAATAAGTCAAAAATAAAATAGTGATGTTCTCTCTATCAAGATATAGGAGAGTTAGGCACTCTTTCGTATTATAGCAAAATAGTCTGTATGCCTCTCTCCTATATTATCCGTACTATGAGGGATTTAACATCTTCACGCTGCTTGAAAGTTGAGTACACAGCAAAGCTTTATTATATCGGCTGTATGAAAGTGCGTAATGCTCGTCTTGTCGAACTCGCTGACTTCTGTTTTTGCTTTTGAGACACGAACAAACAACGCTGCAGAACGGTGCAGACTGTGAGAATGCTGTAAAAAATAATAGTGGTTAATTTGTACAAATCATAAAATTCAGTGGAATATAACTATAAGTATTTCTACTTAAAATATCGTAAATATTTTCACTAAATTTTGAATTTTTTTCAAAAACACTTGACATTCTCACTAATATCTGATATAAAAAACATACGAGTATATACACAACGTTTGCTTGCAGATTGAGTGTTGTACTCATAAAATAATTATATTTTTGACGGTTACTGTTTCTATTACTGGAACTTTCTACAAGAAGGGGACTTTAACGGTTGATTCTATTGGAAGTGGCAATGGCTTTGGAACAGGCGGTACGTCGGCAGGCATTTCTAATGGCGGAGGAACGTGGATTGATATTGTTTCATCGCATACGGGTACTTACAACGGATCAAGTGTATCATTCGATATTGAATGGTAATGGATTATATGTAATTCAAGTCAATCGGCGGATTCCTTTTTGATTTCCACCAAAAGGGAGTCCGCCTTGTTGTAGTTGTATGAAAGTTAAGGTGACTATGATGAAATTCAAATTATCATTAGCTTTATTTCTATCTGTAGTGTTTATGCTAACAGGTTGCTCAAACAATGCAAGTGTCACGGAATCCGATTCTGACGTTATTGAATCTACGGAAGCAGCACCTGAACTTACTATAGATACAAATGAAAACCCTGATAAAGACTTATTATATAGTAGCAATTTCCCGACTTATGAGGAACTACAAGCTGATTATCCTGATAAAATTGTTCTTGTATGGACGATTGAAGAAACAGGCTATGAAAGAAATTATCCTTTTCGCTCCGCTGAAATAAATGAGTATCTTGACTCTTTGGGGTGCGATTACTGTGTCTGCTTTTATCCGATCAGAGCAATGCAAAATGAAGATAAAAGCGATTATTATACCTCGTATGTTGCTGATATGATTGAAAATGGCGAACAGGTCGATATTGTGTATTCGTCTTTCACATCGGTGCAGGAATCAGGAAATAACGCTTTTCACAAGTATATCTATAATGGCATATTTGAGCCGTTAAACGAGTATTTTGAAACTGACATTGGCAAAAAGCTATATGATGTTATGCCCGAAGAACACTGGCAGGCATTGACTGTGGACGGTAACATCTACGGTGTCGATGGTGCAATGCACACGCTTAGTGATGATTACGGCTATTATATCAACTCTGAACTTGCAAGTAAGTATGGATTTGATACATCTTTACCCATAGAGGATCAGGTTGACATTCTGGACGAGATTGCTGAAAATGAGGATTGTGATATAATCGTATCTTACAACGACTTTAGTACAACTTCTTATCTCGTAGACATTAAGGAAATCACAAGCGCAGTATATTTTGACGAAGATGAACAGACAGCAAAGTGCATATTGGATAACTCTGATTATATGGAAAAGCTGAGATTTTTCTATGATATGAATCAGAAAGAATATGTAGTCGATCCTGAACTTGCAAAGTCAAGCACTTTCTTTATGCTGAAAACAAACTTCTCCGGTGGAAAAGAACATTCAAAAAACTCTGAAACAGCTACCATAACATATAATGGTAATTCGATTACTGCAATTCCCGTATTTATGGAGGACACCTCCGTCCGAAGCAGTTATATGGCAACAGGTATATCAAGCTCGTCCGAGCATAAAGATATGGCATTCGAGCTGCTTGCACTCACGCAGACAGATTCATATTTGAATAATCTTCTGACATATGGCAAGGAGGGAGAAGATTATCAGCTTACAGACGGTAAAGTCGATACGATCATCAATCCTGTTAGCCTTGATCGTTTTGCAAACAAAATGATTTGTTATCCGACTGCAAGCGGTACACTTAAATCTGATGAGTATATCAGTGTTTATCAAAATGCAAAGGTTTCCGACACATTAGGTTTCGCTTTTGACGGCAGAGATGTAATTCCTCAAACCTCTGCTACTTCGCTCATTTTTATGTCGTTTGATATTTTTTCGGTCGATGATTTTGATAATGCAATCGCTGATTTGAGGACAGAATTAGAGCAAAATGGTCTGAATGAGGTCATAGATGCTTGCAATCAGCAGTATCAGGAGTATATATCATGAAACGTAAAGCAAAATGGAAAAAGGCAGCACAAGAATTTACCGCCATACTTCTTACAGCAGTTTTACTAACAGGCTGCGGAGATAAAAAGACAGACAGCAATCATTCAGATCATATCGTGAGTAATTTTACAAATCTTTGCAACAATGGTGAATTATACACCGATAGTGCCGATAGGCTGAATTTCTGTGACTTTGAAACAATGCAAAGTGCTGTGCTATGCCCAAATCCGAACTGCACACATAGCGGTTCGGATACTTGTTCTGCATTTGGAATGAACAATCACCCGGTAATTTACAACGGCTCGCTTTATTTTTTTGAGTCGGAGATCGTTCAGGAGGATAATGTTTTCAAGTATCATAGCAAAATCTATAAAGCGAATACAGATGGAACGAACAGAAGTGTTGTCAACGAGATAGATGACCTGAATATTCCTGAGTATGTGCGAATGATGGTTTACAATGATATAGCCTATTTCCCTGCTGAAAAGGTTGAGTTTGACGAGTATGGTAATACAACAGGATAACAACCAATTACCTTTACTCCTATGATTTTTCATCCGAAAAGCTGACAAACATTACTGAGATATGCAGAGGATATTCAGGTGGCTCTTGGATATATGGGGCATATAACGGAAAGATATACCTAAGCTACAGCAGCTCTGAAGAACAATTGGATTATACTGATCTTTCTGCTTTTGAAAATCTGGAAACTCACTATATGTCTTACAATATTTCAGAAAACATATATGAAACATCTGATCTGCCTGTTCCTACATTGGTACAGGACGGGTATTACTTTTATGTTGACGGAAATTCAATGGTCGCTGTGAGTGAAGATAAAAAAGAAACAGTCATTTCCAATTTTAATTACAATGAGATTGCTCTTGTTGATAATAAGTTGTTTTCTGCTTGGAATGGTGTTGTAGCCGATTTAGGCAACGGCAAGGTATATCAGCTTAAAGAAACAGAATGGGAAACTGTTGATTTTGTCAACAACAAATACATCTTGGAAAAAACAGAAGATTCAGGAAAATCATATAAGGCGGTGGATAGCAAGGAATTGATAGGAGATGAACAGAAATGAATACTCTTACTCTTGAAAAAATCAGTAAACACTACGGCAAGAAACTTGCTCTTGATAATTTGAATATCAGTCTGCAAGACGGTATTTATGGACTGCTCGGTTCGAACGGTGCAGGAAAATCTACGCTTATGAATATTATTACACAAAATATCCCATGTGATAAGGGCGGCATAATCACTTGGAATGGTACGGACATTAAACAACTGGGAACAACTTATCGTGAAGTGATCGGCTATATGCCACAGCAGCAGGAATTATATTCTTCCTTTTCTGCGGCTCGTTTTGTCGGCTATATAGCCTCTTTGAAAGGTATTCCTGCGAATACGATCAAGGACGAGGTAAATCGTGTTTTATCATTGGTAGAATTGTCTGAATGTGCAGATCAGAAGATAGGCGGTTTTTCAGGGGGAATGAAACAGCGTGTGCTGATCGCACAGGCTTTACTTGGTGAGCCAAAACTCCTGATCTTAGACGAGCCGACAGCAGGACTTGACCCGAAACAGCGTGTTATTGTTCGCAATTTGATTTGCGACTTATCAAAGGATAGAATTGTTATTATATCAACACACATTGTTTCTGATATTGAAACGATTGCTGATTGTGTTTTGTTCATTAAGAATGGCAAGGTGATCGACAGCGGAAGTGTAAAGGAACTTTCAGAAAAGGTGATCGATGGAGAAAAAAATTTAGAAAACCTGTATATGCAATATTACGGTGATGATTTATGAGAGTGTTTTGGAATGAATGTTATAAACTTCTGACAGCTCCTATTTTTATCGCTGTGACATTGATCGCATTTATGTTTACGCTTTACAGTGCGATAGGTTCAAAACCGATTCAAATATCCGATTCTGAATACAGAGCATTTCATTCAGAGGTTTCCAATATTACAGAAGCCAACGAGAAAACTGAGTACATTCAAAATCTATTGGAACAAGAAATGCAATCAGATAATCGTGACTTACAATGGCGAGATCATATCGATTTTTATAATGCAGAATTAGAGCAAGCTCAAGCTGTTCGTGATTATAAAACCTACCTTTCGGATATTCGTGAATCCGCTGAAAGCATGACAGGTATTTCTATATTTGCTGAAAAAGATAGCTACACATATAGAAACGCTGTAAGTATTCCAAAATCTTACGAACAGGTATCTTCGGTTTGTCCGAGTTATCTTAATTCAGAAAGTGTCTTGCTTGCTCTTAATAACCGTATTATAGACATTGTTTTGATATTGGTTCTGTTTACAGCGGTATTTATATTGATCGGCAAAGAGCGAGAAACAGGTATTATGGGAGTAATCAAGCCTTTGAAAAAAGGTAGGACATATCTGTGCAGTACAAAAATATTTCTTGTTCTGCTAACTGCTATCGTATTAGGTATCATACTCTATGCAGAGGTCTTGTTGGTCGGAGCATTAAGGTACGGATACACTGATTTTTCAAGCCCGATACAATCAATAAAAGGCTATATTGGCTGCAATCTCCCTATTACTGTATTTCAGGCTATTATTATCATGATTGCATTTAAGGTGCTGACAGCATTTCTCTTATCAATGCTTTTGTATTTGCTCTGCACAAGGCTTTCAACTGTCATTTCAATTTTAATTGTAACAGCAGTCATAGCTGCGGAGTATGGTTTATATAGCAAAATACCTTTTACATCTGAGCTTTCTCCTTTATCTGCAATAAATCTGATTTCTTTTCTGGATAGTGCCAATTTACTAAAAAGCTATCATTCAATCAATTTTATAGGTTATCCGCTTGGCTATCTGTATGTAGCGGTCGTTAGCTTGTCGGTAGGGATTGCCGTATCATTTATCATAGCAAATTTACTGTTTGCTACAATGAAAACAGCAGTTAAAGCCAAAAGCAAGAAAGAAAATCGTTTTACGAAATATATACCTAAAAATGTATTCAGCTATACGATATATAAGTTTCTTGTTCTCCATAAAGGTCTGGTTATCCTACTGATCGTTGCTCTGATTCAGATATATAGTGCTTTCACAATGAAAATGCCCTATGATGCAGATGATCGGTGGTATAAATACTACTGCGATACATTGGCGGATTTGAATGAAAGTGAGGCAGATAATTTCATTATCACCGAAGATGAAAGATTTAACGCACTCTATCTTGAATTAGTTTCTCCCGAAACATCAGAGTACAGAATAAATCAAATTGGAAATGAGTTGAAAGCTAAAGCCGGATATGAATTGGCAAAAGAGCAATATCAATACATCAAAGAACTTGATAGCAGTAACAAGGCGATGTTTTATCTTTCTGGATGGAATCAGACATTTGGAATAAATGGGTATCGGGAAGATATGCTGCATTCCATTATACTTTTATCCTCGATGTGTCTGATTATTTTGCCCATTGTGGCTTATGATAGAAAAAGAAATATTCCATACCTTGTAAATGCTACCAAGCATGGCAGAAATGTATATTTTAGACACAACATGATTTTTGCAAGTATTATCAGTGCTTTTCTTTCTATACTTTGCTATATTCCAAATTTCTTGGCAATTATCTCTGTGTATGGCAGTGATGGAATAAATCATTCTATACGGTGTATACCGGTGTATGAAGCGTTAGTGGATATTCCTATCTGGTGCTATTTCATGTTAGTTATACTTGTAAGAACTTTTATTGCAATTTTGATTTCAATGGTCATGGTATATCTTTCGTCGATTTCAAATAGCCCTATTACTTCTTTGATACTTGGAATAATAATTTTTGTACTGCCGATATTGATTTACCTAATTGGATTCACTCCTGCTCTTGATTTCTGTTCTCCGTTAAGTGTAAATCATGAATGGATAGAGCGTGGGACAAGGGTGCTTGTAAATGTAGTGATGTACATAGGTCTGAGCATATTCAGTATTTTGAGATTAGAAAGGAAGAATAACATATAAAATTGCAGAAATATTTTACTGAATTGGAGGACTATCAAACAAGAAGATTGCCTATGTCCTTACCGTCTTTGCATATCGTGAGGCAGGAAATTGGGAGGACTATCACGCTCAAAAGAAAATACTCGACATGAGTGTGTACGATGAGATGTGCCGTTCCGTCAAGGAGCAGTTAAACATATTTCTCCCCTACATGAAGTATATGCGAATGAGTGTAGAGGAATGGCTCGATCAGGGCAGTACGCTCTCGCAGGAGGAACAGGACTATATGCTCGGCTTTATATTCATTTCCCGAAGTATTCACGAATGGATTCCTGCAAAGTCGATCAATGAGCCAATCTGTGACGATCTGGCGGAGTATATGCTCGGAGGCAGATTCAGGGCAGCCTGTGAGAATGGCGATCAGCTTGACAATGATGTGATTATGCAGATCAACATTGACGTTCATAACAGAGTTTATACGCTGATCGAAAGCGGAAGAATATAAAACGGAGGGACTATGGCAGGAAAATACAAATCAGGTGATAGGGTTTATATCATTGAAAGCAAGCGATTTATAAGAGAAGTCGAGGTATTAAAATTCAGCGGAGGATTGTATACTCTGCGGTTTATTGATAGCGGAGGCGGTATTAAACTCAGGGAAAATCGGTTGTTCCCCACAAAAGATGAGGCAGAAAAGAACAAAGGTAAGTAATATAAGAACAACGGTCAATCCACACTTGAATTGACCGTTGTTTTGTTATTTCTGAATCTCAATTACAAATTTCCCCTCGGAGATTTTGAGCCGTAATGTTCTGACATACTTATTACAGAATACCTCCATTTCCTTTTGCGTGGCATAAATTCGGGTATTCTCGTAGAGCCTTTGCGTGAGCTGCATGGGATTCTCCCCGATTAGCGTGGGCAAATGCTTTTCAAGTTCATCAAAAAGAACGGCTTTCTTAAATTCCTCCGTTCCTGCGGAACAGAAATCGTCGATCGCACAGTAATAAATACCATGCTGTGACATTGCATTTTTGATTGACGCTCCGCGCTTTTCATACTCGTACATCACAAGAAAGTGAGCGTTTGGCAGGCTTTCTATCAGCACCCAAAAATCAGAGTCGCTTGATACAATGATAAACGATGTAATTCCGTCCCGATAGAAGTCTGTGACAACGCTTGCTGTCATTCGTACATCGACAAGCGATTTGCGGTCGGTCACTCGCTCAACCTCGATATGCTCCACAGGGATATGCGTAAACTGTGAGAGCCAATCCCAACCGCTTGTCGTGTTGCTATCGTCATACAGCGTGATTTTCTCGATCTTGGCAAGCTCGTCCTGATTCAGACCTTTCAGAACACTGTACAGCTTAAACACGTTGGAGTTTTCACAGTCAACGGCAATAGCGGTCTTGGTGCTGTTCTCAATAAACCGATAAATGTTGTTCTTCGTTTCATCGGCAGCGTCACGATACTTGGTGTAGTCTGTAAAAGTATCATTGTGCTGACCGTAGATCACTTTCAGGAATTTGCGGTCGGAATAGACAATGCTCCCCAAATCGGCAGGCTGCCAATGTATGTACATCTGAAAGGGATAGCACTCAATATGCCCCATGTACTTGTTAAACTCGTTTATCAGCACTTTCGGCTTGTCGTACTTGGGGATAAAGAACAAGTCCTTGATATAGTCCCAATTTATCCAATCATAGAACAATCGGGAGCATTTGTCAATGTTCTCATTGATAAGCCGAGTGAAGTCAAGCATATACTTCTCGGCACGGTAATTCACATGAATGATCTCAAATCCCCATTTTTCAAGCTGTCTGATATTGTCATGATCGTAATAGTCGATAGACATGAGATTCTTCAGGTCATAGTACATAGCCTGATCGGTCTTTTTGAAGTTGCGGAACAGGCTTGTCCGCAGCTTGCAGAGGTAGCGGATAACGGTAGCCTCCTTGTCGGCATACAGTCTGTTCAGCGTGTCCTCGCACTGGTCCTATACTAAAAAAGTAGACAAGAAGAGAGAAGAGGTATAAAATAAAAGTAAACACAAAGAAAGAGAAGTCAAGGAGGAAAAACCAATGACAAATAAACAGCCGCAGTACGATGAAAACTTTAAAAAGAACATCGTAGCCTTACACCAGAACGGAAAAACGCAAACGGAACTATCCAGGGAATACGGGATATCGGTAAGTGCGATCTCACGATGGATAAAACTCTATTCAGAGGTAAAGGTCGATAACGACACAGTTATGACCGCAAAACAGATCAAGGAATTACAAAAAAGGAATGCCCAATTGGAGGAGGAGAACATCATATTAAAAAAAGCGCTTGCCATATTTGCGCCACACTCCGGGAAAGAATGAATGCAGTTCACGCTCTGCGACACGAACACGCTGTAACAACGCTGTGCCGTGTTCTCAAGGTAAATCGCAGCAGCTATTACAAGCATTTTAATTCCAAGGAATCTGAAAGAGCAAAGGAAAACAGACGGATAAAAATCTGCATACTACAGATCTATTCTGAGGCGAAATGCCGTTACGGAGCTCAAAAGATGCGTAAGGTTCTTGAAACAAATCATGGCATATCTATCAGTCAGGGAAGAGTGTACCGACTGATGAAACAAATGCAGCTTCCTAAAATGTCCACTATCAAGCCGAAATGCCAATATGCAAAGCAGTCTGATGACAAGTCCTGTTGCAGCATTTTAAAACAAAATTTCAATCCCAATGAGCCGAATAAGGCTTGGTACAGTGACATCACATACATAAAAGTCGGCAGCAGATTTTGCTATTTATGCGTAATAATAGACTTATTTTCAAGACGTGTAATAGCTTATACGATCAGCAAGAGGATCGATACCAAGCTTGTTTTGGAAACGTTTGAATCTGCACTGAAAAATAGGAATTATCCGCAAAATGTAATATTTCATTCAGACAGAGGTTCTCAGTACACAAGCGATGAATTCAGGAAAAGGCTGGATAGAGCTATTTTTATTCAGTCGTTTTCTAAAAAAGGGCATCCCTATGACAATGCTGTGGCAGAATCATTCTTCAAGTTTCTGAAACTTGAAGAAACTGATCGACATTCTTATCATTCGATCGAAGATCTTGAATTATCTGTTTTCGATTACATTCACTTTTACAATTTCAAGCGTCCTCATTCTGCTAACGATCTTTTGTCACCTGTCCAATTTGAAAAATGCTTTTAACTCTTTCCTTTTCTCTGTCTACTTTTTTGACTATGGTCCACACTCTGCCTTAAAGCACTGCTCTAATACAGACTTCTTCACTCCAATCATATAGGCTATGGTCGTTACGACTTCTTTGGTATCAACAGTCAATTTTGTGCCTCCTATTCACTGCTTACGATAGAAATTTTCTGTATGTATTGATTTTGTATCACCTGTATGAGCCTTATTTGCATGGTATCACCTCCGTTCACACTCACCTTATCCATTATAGCATAAAACGGACTTTTATTCAATGGATAACGTGTGAAAATCGGAGAATCAGCCTACATACTGCTCAAAGGTCGGGACTGCTCGGAACAGGATTCGATTGTTGACCCACCTTTGCAGGCGGCGAACATTATCCTTTGTGGTGGTGTGAGCCTTGTCATAAACCATGATATATGGGTCATACCCCATATTCCGCAGGGTGTATACTCGCTCTAAATCCTGTTCAAAGGTCGTGTCAAAGTTTGTAAGGACGTAAACACACAGCTTGCTGTACCCCCCACTTTGAAATGTCCTTGAACATCTGAAATTTCGGGAGAATCATGTCCTTGTCCTCGTATCTGTCCCACGCAAAATGAATCCTCTTAACTCTTAGCTTACTTAGCATTTCAGCTTTTTCCTCGGTCATGAGGCGAATATCAATGTCCTGATTGAAGTCAACTTTCGCTCTGCTGTCGATGAGCTGCTGTAACAGGTCTTTCCAATCCTTGCAGGCGATTAGGTTGGGGTCGCAGAGAACGATGTTCTTCTGCCCCCTCCAAAACTCGGAGAGATCGGCAACCTTAACGGAACATCTGCCCTCCTTTGCCTCCACATGGCAGAAGTCACAGCCCCTCGGACAGCCTCTTGTGAGGAATCCGTAGGCGGTGTCCTTTGTCAAATCGGGATAGAGCGAATAGTCGGGGTAGATATGTTCAATTTCGTATGGCAAGTCATTGTCTGCCGACTTGTCATAGACCTCCTTACCGTCTACAAGCGAGATCGCATATCCGCTGCCCCCTCTGATTATCTCGTCCGAATCAATGCCGTACTGATAATCGGGGGTAAAACTGAACACTTTTGACAGATATACTCTGTCCATGTGACCGCTTGTGAGTGGCTCGTACCACTCAACAGAATCGCCCTGTGCCTTATGCCATGCTGATAACTTCATCAGCGGAAGATTGGGATAATTATGCCCGTCAACATCAATCAAGCCTATTCTCAATATGTAAGCCTCCTATGTGTTAAAATGGCGGTAAGACCGCCGGATTTCTCCGACAGCCTATACCGTTGATTTTATACATTGATAATCGTATCGTAGACGATTTCCTTTGCCATGTTCTCCAAACCGTTGGCAAGCCCGACAGCTTTGAGCGTATCGCCCGACATGACAGCAGCAAGGTACTCCTTGTCGGTTGCTTTCCACTTCTCGACCTGTCTGTCAACCGCCTCGACTGCCCTCGTTTCGATGTTGTCGAGGTAGTCAACGATCTTGCCCTCGTCCACGAGCCTCTGCAACCTTTCGGGGTGCTTGTTTGCCACATAACGGAGGTGGTCTGCCACATACTCGGTGTGAAACTCGGTGATCTTCTTCTCGTAGGTGTTGGGGTCAACCTGTGTGACTGTCCTCTCTGCCGTATCAAGCACACATTCAGGCTCGGTGTACTGCTTGCCGTTGTAAATCATTTTCGCACTTCTGATAATCATAGTAAAACCTCACTTTCTGTTCTTGAACAGGAATACTCCTGCCAAAATCACTGCCACGATAACCAATGCTACAACTCCAATAGCGAGAGGGCTTGTACTGCCCTCTGAGGCGGTCTGAGAGGCTGTCTGTGCCGTTTCAGCAGGCTCGGTGTCACTCTCTATACCCTCGTTGGTATCGTCCTTAGAAACGCTCTCCGTTCCTCCTGCGACCTTGATCGCACCCGACTGACCGCCGTTATCCTCGCCCTCTGCCTGTGCAGGCTCTCCCTCGCTGTCGTCAAGGGTACTGTGCGGAGGGAACGTGTCAACCGTATCACCGTTCTGGTCGATCATCTGCCACATTCCATTCAGCATAGAAAAGCTGTAATGCTCGTCCTCGGTGTCGATCGTCCAATTTCCGCTTTCATCATCATTGAAGTCAAAGTCCTCGATGTAGTCCCGATAGTAGTCCTTGTACTCGTAGGTCAACTCTCCGATGTCCGACCAATTATAATCATAATCACCATAGTTGTCCTCTACCCACTCCGAAAGCAGGTGGTACTTGTATGATGATTCGGGGAACGCAGTACCGTCATCGGGCTTGCCGTTCCAAACGTCTGCCCATATCTCGCTGACGATGTAGTCCTTGTCGAGATCATCAGCATGGGCTGTCATTCCTCCCATGCTTGTAGCCACTCCCATGACTGC
The DNA here is from genome assembly GCA_947628505.1 of uncultured Clostridia bacterium. Lineage (GTDB taxonomy): Bacteria > Bacillota > Clostridia > Christensenellales > Borkfalkiaceae > Coproplasma. The sequence goes on along the minus strand of CANRAD010000020.1, from coordinate 9,927 downwards.
AAGCATTACCGCAAGTTTCTTCATTCTGTTTGCTCCTTTCCGATACTTGCAAAGTAGTATGCAAGTGCCTTTTCAATGGTTTCGGTGATTTCTTTCTGCTTTGTGCCTTTCTCAAAGTATCTGCTGAATGTGTCGTTGCTGATCTTGACCGATTTCGGCTTGGGCATATCGTCTGCGATTCCTATGATGATCTGAATGATCGTATCGCTTGGAATATTGCCGTTTTCGTCTGCCTGTTCCCTTAACTGCTCCGATTTCTTCATGTCAACCTTGTGATCGTCAAGCAATTCAGCGATTTCAAGCTGTGCCGTTTCGGAGAGGTAGGAGAGGTTGACCGCTGTTCTGATTGCTATATCTCCGCTGTCTACATACTCTTTCAACTCGTCGATCAGCTTGCTTACCCTCACAAGCCTTGCAACGGAGTTTCGGCTCAATCCGTACTCGTCACCGACCTTTTCTCTGCTCGTCTTGGGAGTGCTGTCCTCGTCTGCAAGGTCAGGGTTTTCAATAAGCTGTAATTCTCTGATAATGTCGTTTCGCTTGCCCTGTGAGAACATCTTGTCGTACCTCATGGCAACGACCTCTGCCTGTTCAGAGATTCGGAGATTGCTGAATCCTCTCTGCATGAGGTTGGATTCGATCACATACATCTCCGCCTCGTCCTCGGTCAAACCCTCCTTGACGATAGCAGGAACGGTCGGCAATCCTGCGATCTTGCAGGCGTTCCAACGGTTATGACCGATCAGGATTTCGTAACCGTCTGCGGTAGGCTGTACCACGATAGGGCTGAGTACACCATTCTCCTTGATACTGGCTACCATATCTTCAAGCCTCTCGCCTGTGTACATCTCAAACTTGTGATTGTGATAGGGTTTCAGCATTTCACAGGGTATCTGCTTGATACTGTTCTGTACAGCCTGCGGGGTGGAAAGCATTACCCCTAAATCAAATGTGCCTGTCATATATCATATACTCCTTTCAACCTTTGCCCCACTGGGGCAGAAGTTGGATTCAACTTCTGCGGATAACTTCTTTTGCGATTTCGGTATAACTCTCTCCGAGCCTGTTTTTGTACTGGCACAGAGGCTTTTTGGATTCGGAACTGTTGGCAGCCTTAACGGATTTCGGGATATATGTGCCGAACAGTGTAGAGCCGTATTTTTCTTTCAGAGCCGTAATAGAAGATTTGCTGATTCTCGTATCGTCAACCATTGTCGGCAGGACACCGAGCAGTCGGATATTACGATTGAGAGAGGCTTTGATTTGCTGATAGAGGGATTCAAGTGCGGTCATACCGTCCATGCTGAATTTCTGTGTCTGTACAGGTATCAATACGTTATCGGCTGTGGTGAGTGCATTGATAAGGAGCGTTCCGAGCGAGGGCAGGCAGTCGATCAGCACATAGTCATATTCGCTCACGAAGTCCTCGGAAAGTATGCGTTTCAGTATCGTTTCTCTTGCAAGGGCGGTTGCCATGAAAGCCTACGATCCTGCGAGGTTAATATCAGAGGGTATGTAGTGAAGATTTGCCCTCTCGTTATAGCGTACTGCCGACTGCACCTTGCTCATGCCGATCATGCCATTCACAGCGATCTCCATGACAAGCTGTGTCATGGTCGGCTGTCCGTCCGGCTCAAAGCCGAGGTAGTCGGAGAGGTTTGCCTGTGGGTCGATGTCAACGACAAGCACCTTTTTCCCCTCGTTCAGAGCCAAAGCAGCACCGAGGTTATAGCAGGTTGTGGTCTTGCCGACACCGCCTTTCTGATTGCAGATACAAATAATGTTACTCATTGAGATTTCCTCCATTTCTTAGATTGGAACTTCTGCCCCACTGGGGCAGAAGTTGTGATTCATGCCCTTTTAGAACGGTACGTCCTCACCGCTAAAGATTTCCTCAAACTCGTTAGGGTCGATTTCGGGGAATACTGCGGTATCTTCGGTGTTTTCGGTCTTTCTCTTGCTGTTACCGAAGTGTACCTCTCTGACTACGACCGAGGTCGATGTACGCTTTTCTCCGTTCTTCTCGTACTGGCTGTTGCGGAGATTGCCGACAATGGTAATCAGATCGCCCTTTTTGTACCACTTTGAGATGATCTCGGCAGTACCCTCCCATGCAACACAGTTGAAAAAGTCGGTCTTAGCCTCTGCGTCCTTACGCTTGGGTCTGTCTACGGCAACGGAGAATCGGCAGTAACGGCTGTTCTCGGTCTGCGTGAGCGTGGGGTCGGCAGTCAATCTGCCTGTGAGAATGGTCACATTTAACATATCATTCGTCCTTTCTTTAGGTTTTTGGGGTTTGTGTCTTTCGACAGTTATTATTATACTACTACATAGTGCTATTGTCAAGTATAATTTTAGCGATTTTTGCAAATTTGTGAAATGCGCAGCAAAATGTAGATGTTGCCCGGTGCAGTTTCACTATAAAATCCGTTATACTTGACATAGCACCATATATGTGGTATACTGAATAAAAAGCCTTGAATACGGAGGGATAGGAGTGTTTACCCATACTTGTGAGATATGCGGAAAAGCATTTGAATCAAAGTCCAACAGAGCCAAATACTGCCCTGACTGCCGGAACAAAGCACAGGCAAATCGGAATAAGGCTCATGCCGAGAAACGTCGGTCCGGCTTAGCGATAGAGATCGGCAGCGAACAGATATGTCCGTTTTGCCAAAAGACTTATATCGTGGTGACCGGCTCTCAAAAATGCTGTGCTGATTGCCGTAAAAAACAGGCAAATGCAGCTAAGATCGCAAGCAATACGGAGTATACTAAAAACAACTATGAGGTAGTCAAGTTTTACGTCCCAAAGGGACAGCGTGAACAACTCAAAGCCTATGCAGAATCTCAGGGATTGAGTGTGAACAAGCTGATCTCGATTGCCTTAGAGGAATACAAGAAAAATCATGGGTGATACTTGAAAGTGTGACGTTATTCCAACTCTCCCTTTTTCCTTTTTTTCTCCTGCGTGTTACGCTCGTTTTCAAGATATTCCGCAAGCGTTTTTCTCGCATACTCAACCTCTTTCAGCAGTTTCTTCTGCTCCTGATACTCGGCATTTTTCTCTGATCGCTCTTGCAAAAGGGCGGTCTTTTTTTGTTCCAATTCTTCAAGGCTCGGTACTTTCTGCCCGGTCTGCGAATAGGCTGCTCTCAGGCTTTCCCTTGCCTCGGTGTACCGTCCTAACTCGGTGGCATATTTCTTCTCGTAGGACTTGCGGAACAGTCCGCTTTTCGTCTGCAATTCGTCATAGAACGGCTTGTACTTTCTGCAAGTCTTTCTCCACATGATATGGTCGTTGATAACGTCGATCTCTCTGCTGATCTTGTTGAGTCTGTCAACAACTGTGCCTTGCTTTGCGTGTTCAATCAGAGCTGCCGTTTCAAGCTGTTTCTGTGAGCCGACATTGAGCTGCGTGAGGACGTTTATCACTCGGCTTGCCTCTTTCATATTCTGAATATCTGCCCAACGATTCAGCCCATAAGAATCCAAAAATTTCCGCTGTGTGGTGTCGATGATTCTCGTCCTCGGACGATAGATAAATTCGCTGTGACAGAGGACAATGCGTTTCTTGATCTGCTCCGTTTCATAGTACCAACCGAGCGACCTCGCTCGTGTGAAACGCTCTTGCCCCTCCATACGGAATTTGAGGTCGATCACACGATCAGGATTGTAGACAACCTCAATGTTACGCTCCACAAGTTTTTTCAGAAATTCCTCAAATGACAGGCTCTCTTTGATACACTCGTCAATCGCCCATTTGAGTTTCGTTTTCCATGAAAGCCCCTGCCGATTCATGTCCCACTCAAAGTAGCTTTTACCCTTTGATCGTTCGGGTTTTTTGATTACAGACAGCCCATATTCCTCACAGATTTCATCGCTGATTCTCTGCAAGCGTTTCCACGCATAATCAGCTTTCCGATTCTCCAAAGTTTCAAAGGTCTTGCCATTCCACATATTGACCGCATTGAAGATTATGTGGCAATGCACATTGTCCGTATCGGTGTGGACTGCAAGGACGTACTGATAGTCATTTTTCAGAAAACGTCTGCACAATTCATTGCCGATTTCCATTGCCTTGTCGGGTGTGATCTCCTGCCCCTCGAAACTCTGAATGATGTGATGAGAAAGCACTGCATTTCTCCCTGTTCCCAACGAACGGATTTCCTCAAAATCCTTGCTTGCCAATACAGGATTCCGACTGCAATTAAAGCTGTCAACAAGTCTGCCTCCGTCTGTTTTTTCGGGATTGGTGATGTAGGTCAGGGCTTTAATTTCAGTAGCTGTGATTGAATGGATTTTAGTAACTGCCGTATCTCATCAATCTCCTTTCTCATCATCATGATGTCCTCGGCATAGGCTCTGTTGGTGGAGTTTACTCTGACTGCGATCTGATTGAAATTGTCGGAGATCTTCTTTACGTTGTCGCTGATCTTTTTGAGTTGCTGCTCGTCATACTTTACGATGATTCCGTACATGATAATGGTGCGGAAAAAGTCGCTCAACGTTTCGCAGGAGGACAGACGGAATTTGCTTTCAATCCATTCCGATTCCGCATTGTTTACTCGGAAACGGTAAACACGTTCTCTTGGGTCTTTCATTCTGTTTGTTCCTTTCAAAAATGGATTTTTGTTCTACGTTTCTCTGTTCGGATTTTCCAAAATCCGATTTCTCTATAACGGGTCTTAGGGTGTCCCTAACAAGCAAGCACTTTTGGCTCAAATCTCCGATTTGTAGCCACAATGTGCAATGCTTGCTGGTAACGTATCGGCAACCCTGTGGGCGACGATAGGTTTGTGCGAAACTCGCACTTTCAGCTTTGCCCGATCGGGCAATTTTCGGGTCTGCTGATATGTGTTTATACCGCCCCTATATATATCCCGACATTCGTGAGGCTTTGCAATACTTTTGTCGAAAGTTTTTTGAAAAAATTAAAAGGTCACAGCTTGTCATTCGCTATGACCTTAGATTTTTAACTGTATGAAAAGATTTCTGCTGTGGTAAGAGGCGATAGCTTGTTCGCTCTCAAAAAGTCATTGCAAGCGGCAACACAATAATGATTGCACTCGGTAAGGAGATAGATGTAGAACTTTTCGTTACGCTTAGACTTTCGCAGACTTTGACCGTTAAGGTAAATCAGATAAAAGCTATGCTCTGTCATCATGTGCAGTCCGATTGCAACTGCTACAAGATATTTCAATGAAAAACGGTGTTCACTTTCTTTTTCAGACCTCATCTGATTGATCGTCCTTGTGGAGATTCCCGTCCTTGCAGACAATTCCTCCACACCGATTTTTTCTGACCGTTCGTCCATGTAGTAGATTATCAGCTTGTGAAAGCTGTCAATCGCTTGGGGTAGGTCTAACTCATTCTCGCAAAATCCCTTATTGTCGATACTTCGGTACTCCATTTCACACCTCCATAATCTCTGTAACAACAACTGTAAACGTAACGAAATTCCTATAATACTATTATACGATTTTTTGCAAAAAAGTAAATATTGTGTCGAAGATACAAGAGGCATTATAAAAATATTTTCTTGCCGTTCCGCATTGGTGGTGCGTAAACGAGAATATGATAAAACTCTAAAATCCTATTATCACTCATAATGCGACAAATAGAAAATGCTGAACGCTGTCGGACTTGTCCGAAATGAAAATAAACAGAGGACTAATTGAGAAAAATTGTTACGCACAGGTCATTCGTTGCCTGACATTTTAATAGGTGCTATGATGATAGTATAGCTATAATTTCATTCTGTGCAGGATATAAGGACGATGAGAAATGCAAAAGGACGAAAGGTACGTTGCGATCTATGCCCGACTTTCCAAAGAGGATAACTATGCAGGGCGAATGAGCAACAGTATCGCTCACCAATTTGAGATTCTCCATGACTATGTAGAAAGACATAACCTCGGCAGAGTTTTAGAGTATCAAGACGACGGATTCTCCGGCACGAATTTCAATCGCCCAGACTTTACAACCATGCTCCGAGATATACAGCGAGGTCTGATTGGAACGGTCATAGTCAAAGACCTTTCACGTTTCGGCAGAGAGTACCTCGAAACAGGAGAATACTTAGAGAAAATTTTTCCGAAATTCAATATTCGTTTCATTGCGATCATGGACGGAGTGGACAGTGACATTCCGAGTACAATGGAACGTATCGCATACAAAAATCTTGACAACGAAAATTACGCTCGTGACGTTTCAAAAAAGCAACGAATTGTACTTGAAAACAAGGGCAGTAAAGGAAAAAGGCTGACAACTCATGTTATTTACGGTTACAAGAAAAATCCCGATGATTCATCGGAATGGATAATTGACGAGGCGGTAAGTGATGCGGTACTGAAAATCTATCAGCTTTATGCCGAGGGCAAACCTGTTACCAAAATTATCAGATATTTGCAGGAGCATAAAATTCTTAAACCGAGCGTCTATCAAAATGCTCCCCGTTCTGCAAATGAAACAGAGGAAAGCAAATACGTCTGGTCTGGACAGACGATCATTCAGATACTCGGAAAAAGAGAATACTGTGGAGATACCGTCAATTTCCGTACTACACGAAAATCTTTCAAATGTAAAGAGATAATTCATAACGGTGATGATAAGATCATGATATTTCCTGACACTCATCCGGCTATCATCAGTCGAGAATTATTTGAACGTGTACAGGAGTGGCTTGCCCAAAGAAAACGCATGGAGCGAATTGAAGATACTCCACTTTTTGCCTCTATGATTTTTTGTGCAGACTGTCATTGCCGTATGCACCTAATGAGGACAAGGAGGAACAATACCGATTCCTATGTGTGCAGCTCGTATCGTAAGGCAGATAAAGAAAAACGTTCTTGTACCTCTCATTATGTTCGTGTCGATGTACTAAGCAGAGAGGTATTGTCACAGATTCAACTCGTACAGATCGACTATCTTAGAGATAAGGTCGGATTTAGGCAACAGGTTTTAGAGCGTATGCAAATGGAGGAACTGATTGAGCGTGAATCCATTGACAGCATGATTGAGGACACAAAGCACTACATAGAAATAGAGCGAATGTATTTCAAACACACTTTTGAGAATGTAATTAAAGAAATAATCCCCAAAGAGGCATTGGCTGACCTCGGCAGACAGTACGCTGACCGTATCGAGGCTCTTGAACAGAAATTAGAAACACTTCAACGCAAAAAATCGGTGCAGTCTGAGGTCATGAAGAACGCTGACCGTTTCTTTAAGGCACTGGAGAGCCACAAGAGAATAGAGAGGCTGACAACCGACTTGCTCTGCGACCTGATTGACCGTATCGAGGTTTATGAGGGTAAGAAGATAGCAGGGTCAAGGTCGAAATACAGTAAGGTGGATATATATTTCATCGGTGTGGGTAAAATTAGAGGCTAATCATTTTTCAACAGTCGTATTTAAGCATAAAAGCCGAAAATACGGCTGTTTTTCTATCCTTACCAAATGCGAATGTTGAAAAATCCGCAGCTTGTAATTGTTGGGGAAGTAAAAATGTTGCCACAAAAAAATGTGGCACTTGTCAATCCTAAAGGACTATGCTATAATAATACTTGTAGAAAGGCTAACCTGTCTGCATGGAAGTCGGAGGACGGATATGCAGTACGAAGAAGTCTACAAACAAATGGTTCGTCGGGAGAAATACCTCTATGAACGTGACCGTTCGCACGGCTTATATTACTACAAGGACGAAACGGAATTGTACAAGCTGTGTCCCGATCTCTATGATACGGAGAAAAGGGAGAGGGAGGCTTTCGGTGAAGAATGTATGAGAGAGGCTCTGAGGCTTGCTCTAAGGGATTTGTCTAATCTAAGACCAAAGTGGCATTCGATCGTGATCGACTACTATTACGGTGAGAATGTTACACAGACCGCTTTGGGCAGGAAATACGGAGTATCTCATCAGACTATCAGCAGAATACTGATACAGGCATTGCGGATTTTGAGAAACAGAGCCAAAATGCACTTGAATCGGCTTTTGAATGAATAGTCATGGCAGCTTGATAATTGAATATTAGGGAACGATTACAAATTGCTGCAATTTTGTTAATTCTGCCTGTGACAGCTTGCTTTTTTCGACAAGGTGCGCTATAATGTTTCTACAAGTTAGCGACCTGCCTGCGGAGATAGGAGGAAATCATTATGCAGGCAGAATTGATTACGGCTCTCTACGCAAGATTATCCGCAGAGGACGATCAGAAAGGTGAGAGCAACAGCATTACACACCAAAAGGCGATTTTGAAAGAGTATGCAACAAGTCATGGATTCACAAACTGCCGTTTCTACGTCGATGACGGTATCAGCGGAGCGACCTTTGAAAGAGAGGGCTTTCAGCAGATGATTGAAGATGTGGAGCAGGGCATTGTTGGCACGGTCATAGTCAAGGATTTGTCGAGATTGGGCAGAAACTACCTTATCACAGGGCAGTACACCGAAATGATTTTTCCGAGTTATGGAGTGCGTTTCATTGCAATCGGTGACAATGTGGATTCCAACGAGGGACTGGGAGATTTAATTCCGTTCAGCAACCTTATCAATGAGTGGTACTGCCGAGATATTTCACGCAAGCAGAGGGCGGTCATTCAGCAAAAAGGCAATGCAGGAAAACGCTTGACGACCCGTGCGATCTACGGCTACAAAAAATCGGCAGAGGATAAGCACAAATGGGAAGTTGACGAAACGGCTGCGGAAGTCGTGAGGCTGATTTTTGACCTCTATCTGAACGGTTATGGTCTTTCCAAAATAAGTCACTACCTCGAAAGCAAGCAAATCCTCTGTCCGAGTGCATACCTCGGTCAAATCAAATCCAATGGCTATGCCAATCAGAATCCGTATCTTTGGTCTAATCAGACAATTTCTCTGATACTTTCCAAACAGGAATACTGCGGAGATACTGTCAATTTCAGATCGGAGAGGGTATCCTACAAAAGCAAGAAAATCATTCGCCATGACCCGAAAGACTACAAGGTTTTCAAGGACACACACGAGGCGATCATTTCGAGAGATGTTTTTGAGAGAGTACAGATCAGGCTTGCCCAGAGGAAAAGAGTGCCACCGATTGAGGAAAAGGCTTTGTTCAGCGGATATTTGGTATGTGCGGACTGTGGCAGTAAGTTACATACAATGCGTACACGTCATCAGGCAAACTACCATGCGACAGACTGCTATGTTTGTGCAGGATACCGCAAGGCGATCAAGAGCTGCACAGCCCATTACATTCGTGAGGATAAGCTGACCGAACTGGTACTCGCTGAAATTCAAAGTGTGGTTGAGGGGTATCATGAGAATCCAAAGGCTTTTACAAAAAGGATTCAGCAGAAACTCACTGCCGACGGTGTAAATAATGCTAAGCAGACACAAAAAAAGCTCTCCCATATCGTGGAGAGAATAGCAGAGATCGAGGTCTACATTCAGCACTTGTTTGAGGAAAAGGTCAAGGGCAATATTTCGCAGGAGGTATTTGCCAATCTGTCTAAAAAGTACTCCGATGAAAAGGCTGAATTGTTGGCAGAGCGAGAAACGCTGAAACGTGTCGAAAACGAAAGCAAGCAGTTTGTTAAGAAATTTAATCATTTTGTTGCGGTTGTTGAAAACATTCATGACGTTACCGAGGTCACTCACGATATATTGAGAGAGTTGGTTGACAGGATTGAGGTGTTCGAGGGTGAGAAGATTCCCCAAAGCCGCATGAAATCGGCTAAAATCAAGGTTTATTTCAACGGTATCGGTGCTTTGAATTAGCCGAAAAATAATACTTCCCTAAATCAATTACAAGTAGTTATTATTCTGTATTACATAGATAATATCACGAATAATAGAAAATAACCGCTAGCTTTGAAATGCTCCCCATTTGTTAGACAATGTGGTATAATAGAAATATACCCTAAAGGAGTCTAATGAAAGGGGAGCATT
>CANRAD010000019.1 GCA_947628505.1 uncultured Clostridia bacterium | reverse complement strand
TCCCTCTCAGATGAGCGAGAAAGACCCATAGAGCCGTCCAATCCTGCGGAGTGGAAACTTTATTGCTGAAAAGAAAAAGCCCTCAGAAACGCTTACAGAGCGTTTCCGAGAGCTTGCGGTTATTCAGTTCCAATAGGGTTTGTGCCTGTTGTGGTATGCTCCACAATGACTAATCGGACTTATGTGGAACGGAAATCAGGTGCGCCAATAGGCTATGGTTATTTGAACAGATATTATTTACGCCAGCTTCACCACCAGCGTTACACTAAAACAGTCCCCGTGTATTTCAGCATAGACCTCACCGCCCATGAGCGACATCAGCCGTTTGCAGATGAACAGCCCCAGACCGTTACCCTGTATCTTGTCAGCATTATTTCCCCTATGAAAACTCCCGAATATCTGCGGAAGTTCCTTCGTTTCAAGAGTACAGCCTGTATTCGTCACCGTTATCAGCTCACAGCCGTCCATTTTATCGAAACCAATCTCGATTCGCTTGCCGTCACCGTATTTGATCGCATTTTCGATCAGGTTTTGCAGGCATTCGCCAAGGCGATCTGCATCACAGGAAAGAATGCAGTCATCATATCTGTGTACGATAAATTCCGTTCCCGAAATGCTGAGCTGAGGTGCATATCTCGCATGGATCTTCATGATGATCTGACTCAGAAACGCTTCACCCTGCGTTACCTCAAAGCTCATGAAGTCCTCACTTGCCGCTTTGGTGATCTCACTGACAAACTGTTCGATCTCGTCCGCACGAGCATTGATGCTCTCTGCGGCACTGCGGCGTTTTTCTTCATCGCTGTAAATTCCCTTTGCAAGTGCCTTTGCATTCAGCTTTATTGCAGACAATGGCGTTTTAACGTCATGAGAGAGTGACAGCAGAAGCAGCTTCTTGTCTTTCTGCATGGTTATTTCCTTTTTGCGGCTGTCCTCGATACTCTCACGCAGAAGATTTACTCCCCATGTGAACTTACCGAAGAAACGGCTTTTTTCTTCGGGTATCGGCACGGCAAGATTGCCCCTTGCAAGCTCCTGCGGAACTTCGTTCAGTCTGCTGAATGGTGCGATGATATGCCTGTAAATGTACAAAAGTAGACCGACCATCATCAAAAAAATAGCACACAGCACGAAATTTATTATGAGCATTCCATGTTGATTACTGTCTGTTGAATACTCAACACGATATAATGTACCACTTATTTTGGTGATAAGATAATGCTCGTCCGAGGTGTACAACCCACCGTCATCAGCCGTGAATACTCCCGTAATATGTGGATAATTTTCAAGGTCATAGCTGCCTGTTTCGGCTATTTCGTCCGCAAGGCGTTTAGCTTCCACACGGTACATACCGTCCGCCGCCTTTTCCTGTCTTATTAGGACAATATTCAGCACCGCCGCAAGTATCAGGAATATCGAAAGTACTGCAATGCACAGCTTTCTGAACACCCTCATACGAACTTATACCCCACGCCCCAGACGGTCAGTAGACGCTTGGCATTTTTCGGATCATCGCCCAGCTTATGCCGCAGACGGTTGATATGCACATGAAGAGTTTGCAGCTCTGAATCGCTGTCACTGCCCCAAACACTGGAAAACATATACTCTTTTTTCAATGCCTTGCCCTGATTTTCGATAAGTATTGCCAGCAGGTCAAATTCCTTTGCGGTAAGCTCTGCGGGCTTGCCGTCGATCTCTGCGGTCTTATTTGCGAGATTGAGCGTGACACCGCTTGCAGAAAGCATATTCCGCTGATACCTGCGCTTGAAGATGCCTTTGATCTTCGCAAGCAGGATATCTATATCATAGGGCTTTTCTATGTAATCGTCCGCCCCTAAGTCCAATCCGTTCAGTTTATCTTCTTTGTCTGTCCTTGCGCTGACGATAAGAATCGGTGTATCGGCATTCTCACGCAGTTTCGAGCATACCGCAAATCCGTTCATATCAGGCAGATTGATGTCAAGCACCACGAGCCTTGCGCCGTAACACTCGAAAAGCTGTATGGCACGTTCTCCGCTTTCCACTGCCGACACGGTATACCCCTCGGCGCGAAGAAAATCTGTAAGCAGAACACTAAGCTCCTTATCGTCCTCAACGATCAGAATATCGGTCATATAATCACCACCTACCACTATTGTACCATATCGGCAGCAATAATACAAGTATCACCAACCCTGTTCCATCAGCCAGTTATTCAGTTCCCGTTCACGGTCACGAAGCTCCTTGTCACCGCCATCAAAATGACCCATTTCTTTCTCGCCCATGATACCGCCGTCCACGATATACAGTATACGGCTGCACTTGGCGGCGACTTTGGGATCGTGTGTCACGCACATGATCGTCGTGCCGTCACGGTTCAGGGATATAAGCTCGTTCATGACTTCATCAGAGCTGGAACGGTTCAGTGCGCCCGTAGGTTCATCGGCAAATATCATTTTGGGTGAGTTAATCATACTGCGGCAGATACACGCTCTCTGGAGCTGACCGCCCGATACCTCGTTGATATCATTGCAGCCCACATCGTCAATGCTAAGCCGCCGCATTAGCTGTCGCCCACGCTCCTCGGTCTGCCTGCGGCTCTCAGTGGTTTTTTTTGACTTCACCGCAGGAAGAATGATGTTATCCAGCACAGAAAGATTTTTCATCATATACATCTGCTGGAAAATAAAACCCATTTCATCAAGTCTGAGCTGTGAAAGCGCTTTGTCTGAGAGCTTTGCAGTTTCTTTGCCGTTAAAGATGACCTCGCCTGCGGTCACTCTGTCCATTCCCGAAACGCAGTAGAGCAGCGTGCTTTTGCCCGAACCCGACGGACCCATGACCGCTACCATTTCGCCTTCGCTGATAGTCAGGTCGATGTTTTTCAGAACATTGTTCTGACGCTTGTTCACAATGTAGGTCTTGCAAAGTCCCTTTGTCTGTAAAACTGTATTCATAATAATATCCTCCTTATTCAATGGAAGCCGTATCGCTCGGTTTTATTGTTCTTGTGTAGAGTGCAGTCAGTGCAGCACTTAAAACAGTCACGCAGAAAATTATCACAGGGTACAGCCCGAATATTTCAAGTGTATTGAACTGATACTCAATACTTCCTATAGCACCCATCATTCCAAAGATCGGATCCATTATCAGCTTTGTAAGCGGCATAAGCAGAACAGATGCTGTCACTATCCCTGTAAGCACTGTTATCCCGAACCGCATGGTGTGGTGTGCTATCACCGATTTATTCTCGAAGCCCATCGCTTTCATAAGTGCTATCTCTGCACGTTCCTTTGAGATAAAGCTGCGTTCCATAAGCACTGCAAGCAGTATAATTATGATAAGAGAGAGCATCAGCACCAGATCTTTCACTGCCGCTATCGTATCTCCCACACCCAAACAGTCTTTGACAAAGCCTTTGGTGTCGAATATGTTCTTGTTGTCAAAGATCCCTTTAAGCTTTTCTATCCGCTCATCTATGACCGTCTTGTCGGGGTGGTCATCAAAGTTTATCTGATACGCAAATGCAGATGTCATCAGGCTGTCGGGAATGCTTACATCTTCATGAAATCTTGCACACTCGCCTAAATTATTGAAGCACTGGAAGTATGCAGTTATGATGAACTCTCTTTCCTCACCGCCGATGTTCACGGTCACTCTGTCGCCTATTTTAGCATCCAGCTTGTCGGAGATCTGCTTTGTTACCGCTATCTCATCAGGTTTTATGGGTGCATAGCCGTCAGTATAGTCATAATCGTATGTCCTGGTGTCCATGCATTTTAAGAAGTTTATCTGAAAGCTGCCGTTTTTCGCTGTAACAGGCAGCTTGTACCAGCCCTCCAGATAAACATTGCCTGGCATATCGTTTTCTGCAAGAATATCCGCTATCTCGTCCTCAGTTTCACGTATCGTCTTTGCACCCGCAATGACCTCCATAGTCCTTGATGAATCGTTCAGATAGACGTCGCTTTCAGTCATCGACAGAAGATACAGCAGGCTGTCGCTGTCAAGGGTATTGGCTGTCACTGCAAGTATCATAACGAGAGCCGTACATATAGCAAATACCGCAGTGAGTATTCCGTACTGCTTAGGCTCGCTTACAACATCGTTGAGTGCTAAAAATCCCGTGCTGCCCAGTCTGCTTTTGCCAAGTGCCATGATACTGCGCTTTTTGAACCGCTCACCCGTCTGACCGCTTCGCACCGCATCTATTGGCGAGAGCTTTTTGATCTTTCCTGTACTGCCCCAGCCGAAAAGCATTATTATCAGCACCACGGCAATACAGCAGATAATGCCTATCATGGTGCTGTTGTCATTGCCCAGCACCATGTTTTCGCTGACGCTTTCAAGCAGCATATTACCGAACGGCACACTGCCGAAATATCCTATCACCGCCCCCACAAGGGCAATGCCTGAATACTTTACAAGATACAACACTCTTATAGAGCTGTTTTTAAGCCCTATAGCCTTCATTACGCCGATCTCACGGAACTCTTCGCTTATGGTAAATTTTATGGTGAATCCCAGCACAACGAAAGACACTATCAGCAGACCTGCACTTACCACAAGAATGATAACAGCCACAAGCATATTCATGATATAAGTCATTTTTATAAGGTCTGTGCCGCCCGAAAACAACAGCCCTTTCTGCTCGTTAAGCTCAGATTCAAGAGCTGCCGCATTATCGGTGCCGATATAGTATACATGACCGCAGTTGTAGGTGCGTATCGTTTCATCAGCCATGAGTGTTTCAAAGTCCTCACTGTTCACAAGCAGTCTGGGATTACCCATCATCTCCGAACCGAGCAGAGCATCCTTTGCAAAGCCTGCGACCTCAAGCGGTAGCTTTGTATCACCAAGCTCCACAGTGAATTTATCGCCTGTCTCCACACCCTCACGCTTTGGCACGTTGCCCGTGATATATACTTTACCCTTTTCGACTTCTGTTATGACCTCGTTATCCATGTCAAAAAAGTTCTGCTTTGTGTCATTTATATCGCATACCAGTGCAATATTTGAAAACTCCATGAGCTTGCCATTATTTGTTTTCAGGTTGTCACAGGACGCATATACCACATTTTCTGTCCTGTAGCCCGAAACATTTTCGCTGTGTTCAAGTATCTCCGATATGGTGTCTGTTCCGCCTGTGCTGCGCTCGATGATATGATAATCACCGATGCCGGCTTTCTCAAAATAATAGTCAAGACCGCCGACCACCGCAACAATATTATTCACACTCGCCGCCGCAAACATCGAGCAAAGAATTACGAACAGCAGAATTATGATGTTCATGGTCTTTTTGCGTTTCAGATCTTTTTTCAGTATTCTGAAAAACATAGTGCATTCCTCCGTATCTTGTATCGGTTTTCTCTATGTTTTGATTATACCACAGAAATTCTTAACAAGTCTTTAACTTTTGAAAAGCTGCAATAAAAAAGCAGATACTCCATAAAACGAAGCATCTGCTATAAAAGATTCTTACCATTTTTCTGTATTGTTCAAAAACTCAAAACACCTCGGATATTTCGTCTCAATATCCTTAGTCAGGCGATTTTCCTTGACTTCCTCTATCGTATGGATACCGAGGAAAGCAAGAATATCAAGCACATCTGTCTGGTCGGTGATTCGCGGCACTAAGCCTGCAAAGTGGACTGCACGGACTTTCAGCAGGAGCAGACTTTCTATATTGGCGATATACAGCATGATATTGGAATAGCTGTTATCTGTTATCCATTCCAGCTTGCTGATAATATCCGTGACCTCCGGAAGGTCATAAGAATCATTGTTGATCCAGTCCTCGTCAAGCCCTTTTTCTTCAGCGACCTCACGGATAAGCGACTGCACTTCTTCCGTCATATCCTTTGTTGCAGTATCTACATCCATTGTATAGCCGCCACTGCGGAGCTTGTTGTAAAGCATCGCAAAACCGCCGATAGCCCTGATTTCAATAGTGATATGGTGAGCTTTCAGCTTATCGTTCAGCGCTTTAAGTGCATCTTTGAAATCATCAAGCGTACATTCAATTCCGATCATGGTACACCTCAGAACATAACATTCATTTTATAGTAAACATTTTCTTCTCTCAGCCCATGATCACTCAGCACAAGCGGTTCTGAAAGCGGCTTACATTCTGTAAGTTTCTTTAAGTTGGAAAGCTCAAACAGCTTTTCAAGGTGATAGTAGCTGATGATGCAGTACAGCAGAACCTTTGTCCTGTCAGACATTCTCTGCACATCAAGCTGTGCGATCTCGTCCTTTTTGCGGTCAGCATGGGTAACAAGCCTATGCAGATATCTGTGCAAACTGTAATAATCGTTACTGCTCCAATCATTCTGCGGAGCATAATAAGGCTTTACACTCAGCATTATTCTCACCCTTTCTGTATGTTATAGCTTTCGGCTGATATGAGCGCCCTATGTTTACAATCATTATAGCACTTTTCAGCTTGATTGTCAAGGAGCATTTCAGCGTAAATCCGATGTTTTGCCAGATATGTTCTTATTCCTGAACCTCACTCATCAAAGCCACGCCGTCCTTGAAGCCGACCTTGTAAGCAGCCCTTATCTCATCAGCGGCAGTCTAACTCTGCAAATCGCAGAGCTTGTGAAACAGGATGGTCTGTTCCTCAGTCAGCGACTCCTCAAACGGAATAGCGGTCTTTTCCCACTCATCGGAGAAATGATAGGTCTTGATAGCTCCAATTCTGCTATTGTAAATCTCATCAATCATTGTAAGCACCCTTTCGGTAATTATTTAGCTTGCTGTACCTGTCTTACAATGTTTGCCTGAAAACTTCTTTATGCCTACTGTCGTAAGTCACAGGGTATGAAACAGCTTATGTCGGGTCTTGGACTGATCCTGCTTGCGGTAACGCTCGTACCCGTTCTTCAGACCATGATGACAGGTGCAGTCTGATCGGCTGATCTCTGCTGAATTACGAAAGGGACAACATCGCAAACAACAGATGAGCGATTCATAAAACAATCTGATTACATACAGAAGTGAACGTAGCTGCGGTAAGGGTGGGCGGTATGTGGGGCAGTTACAGCCACTTCTCTGACAGAAGGGAGTGGTTAAAAAATGGGAGTTATCAGCGACGCAATTGATAGTTTGCAGGATTGGTGCGAAAAGCTGTTCAGAAACGGCATTAAGTCGCAGTTTGACAGCATTGCAAGTCTGCTTTCGGATACGTTCGACAATACGACTGGCGACGGAGGCTTGGTTTCTACGTTTATCACGGGACACCCTGCCAATTTCACGGGCAATTCCGCAGGCACAGGCACTCATGTGTGGACTACGATTGAAACGCTGTGCAACAATGTCGTTGTTCCGATTGGCGGTTTTATCCTCACGATCGTTCTGCTGAATGATCTGATACAGACCGTCCTCCGAGGGAACAACTTCAAGGACTTTGACGATTCGATTTTCATAAAATGGGTCATTAAAGCCCTATGCGGTGTAATTCTTGTGTCGAATGTGTTTTACATCGCCTCTGCCCTGTTTTCATTCGGCACAAATGTCTGCTCAAACGGCTTGACAACGCTGTTCGGCAGCGGAAGTTTTCTTGATACGGCTTTATCCCTCCAAAAATCGGCTCTGGACGATCTGGAACTTGGGGAATTGATAACGGTGTGGTTTATCAGTCTTGTGGTACATCTCGGTGTTTTGATTCTGATCGTGGCTATCGTTATCACACTTGCAAGCAGAATCATTGAGGTATTTATGTATCTCGGTGTCGCACCTATCCCCATTGCCACAATGATGAATGAGGGCGAATGGAGCAGTATCGGCAAGAACTGGATTAAGCAGTTGCTCGCCTTGTCCTTTCAGGGATTCTTTATCATCATTGCCCTCGGTATCTTCAAGACCCTGTTTGCTAACGTCATTACAACACTCAACTCAGGTGACGGAGGAATTATCATGCAAATGGGTATGCTTTTGGGATATACGGCGGCTCTGATCTTCACGATTCTCAGGACGGGTGCAATTTCAAAATCCGTGTTCAATGCGCACTAAGGGGGGATAAGCATAGCACATTATGTACAGATTCCAAAGGATTTGAATGACATTAAGGAAAAATTCATTGCAGGATTTACAAAGCGACAGGTGATCTGTTTCGGAATAGGTCTTGTGATTGGTGTGCCTGTGTTTTTCCTCGCCAAAGGCGCTGTTGGTCTGACAGGAGGGATTTTTGCTATGGGCTGCTGTGCGGCTCCGGCTATCCTCTGCGGACTGTACCGCAAGAACGGTGTGTTTCTTGAACAACAGGTCAAATACATGGCTGAATACTTCAAGCGACCTCGCAAGCGGTACTATCGGACAGTCAATATTTATGAGTGCATTGAGAATCAGATCGAGTATGCTCGGCTGAAAAAGGTACTCATGCAGGCAGAAAAAGGAGGCGCAGCGAGTGGGCTTAAAAAAGAAAGAAAGTAAGCGAAAGCCCGATCTGAAATCACAGTCGGCAGTGCTTGTCAAAAAGCCTGCCTCACAGCTTACTAAGGAACAAAAGAAAATCCTATCCGCAAGGATGACGGAAATCAAAAAGTATGCAGGAGATACAAATACAGTACAGAACGCTGTTCCCTACATGACCATGTATCGGGACGGTGTGTGTCAGGTGTCGGAAAACTTTTACTCCATGACGGTGCAATTCTACGAGGCGAATTACAGCCTTGCGGAGTTTGACGAGCAGAACGATATTTTCTCAAAGTATTGCGATCTGCTCAATTCCTTTGACAATACGATTCGGTTTCAGCTTACGTTTGAGAATCAGAATCGCTCAAAGGAAAAGCTGGTGCAGAGTATTCAGATTCCCGATCAGGACGATGAGTTTAACGACATAAGACAGGAATACTCCAAAATGCTGACCGACAAGCTGCTGACTGGCAGTAACGGACAGTCAACGAAAAAATTCATTACATTCGGCATTGAAAGCACCTCCTACAAGGCGGCAAGGGCAAAACTCATGTCAATCAAGAATGATGTGATTAAACTGTTCAAGGCTATCGGTGTGGAGGCTGAAATGCTTGACGGCAGAGAAAGGCTTGAAACGCTGTATTACAGCCTCAATCCGTTCCGTAATGAGCCGTTTGTGTTTGATTGGGACGGAATGATTCATGCAGGCATGGACACAAAGGACTTTATCGCACCTCCCTCAATGAAATTCAATAAACAGGATTTCGAGATTGGCAATGCCTATGGTGCGGTGTGGGGCATGAATATCCTCGCAGGCGAATTGTCCGATGAGATTCTCAAAGATTTCATGGAAATGCAGTCGCTTTTCTGCGTAAACCTCCATGTTGCTCCTCTCGATCAGATCGACGCTCTGAAATTTGTCAAGCGCAAGCTGACGAATGTTGAGCAAATGAAGATCGACGAGCAGAAGAAAGCAAGCCAATCGGGATATGACCCCGACATTCTGCCTCCGTCGATCAAGATGTACATTGACGACATTGAAAAGCTGCTTGGTGATCTCAACAGCAAGAATGAACGGCTTTTCCACATTTCAATTAGCATAAGGAATTATGCGAAAACCAAAAAGGAACTGAAATTACAGTCCGAAATGCTCAAACGTATCGCACAGAAGAATAACTGTATCCTCTTTCCCTACGACTATCGGCAGGAGCAGTGCTTCGGCTCTATGCTGCCTCTTGGGTATAACGAGATACCCGTTAAGCGTGAAATGCACACATCGGGCATTGCGATTTTTGTTCCGTTTACCACAAAGGAACTGTTTCAGACAGGAGCTGCGACCTATTACGGCGTGAATACGCTTTCGGGCAACATGATACGAGCGAACAGGTCAAGGCTGAAAAACCCCAACGGTCTGATTCTCGGTACGCCCGGAAGCGGTAAGTCTTTCAGCGTTAAGCGTGAGATTCTGGATTCATTCCTCACTACGACAGACGATATTATCATCTGCGATCCGGAGGGTGAATATTTTCCGCTTGTTGAGGCTCTGCATGGGCAGCTTATCCGCATTGCAAGCAACAGCGAACAGCACATCAATCCTATGGACATTACCATTGACGAGTATCTGTTTCAAAATCCGCTTGAGGTGATCGCTACTAAATCCGACTTCCTGATTTCTCTTTGTGAGATCATTGTCGGAGGTCGTTACGGTCTTTCCTCGGAGGAACGCTCTGTGATCGACAAGTGCGTACAGCGTATCTATATGGATTTCGTCAAGAACAGTCCGACAGCCGAGAAAATGCCCATGCTCTCCGACTTGCAGAACGAACTGAAAGCAGAGGGCGAGGTTGCGCAACGTGTAGCCAATTCCCTTGAAATGTTTGTAACCGGCTCTCAAAACCTTTTCAACCACAGGACAAACATTGATATGTCAAACAGAATTATCTGCTTTGACATTAAGGAACTCGGCAATCAGCTTAAAAAGGTTGGTATGCTGATCGTGCAGGATACGGTGTGGAACAGAGTGTCCGTCAACCGCAACCTCCACAAGATCACTCGCTATTACATTGACGAGTTTCACCTCTTATTAAAAGAGGAACAGACAGCTAAGTATTCCGCAGAGATCTGGAAACGCTTTCGTAAATGGGGCGGAATCCCCACAGGAATTACGCAGAACGTCAAAGACCTTTTGCAGTCGCAGGAGGTCGAGAACATCTTTGATAACAGCGACTTTGTGTATATGCTCAATCAGGCAAGCGGTGACAGGGATATTCTCGCTGAAAAGCTGCACATCTCAAAGGAGCAAATGGAGTATGTCACCAACAGCGGTCAGGGCGAGGGTCTTATCCGTTATGACAAGGAAATACTGCCGTTTACCGACCAATTCCCGACCGATACTACGATGTACAAACTCATGACAACCAAACCGCAGGAGCAGTAATATGGGGCTGTTTGAAAAGAAAAGTAAACTGGAAAAGGCTCGTGACAGGCTCGACAAGGTAAGCAGGCGGCATAAGCAGTTACAGTTTAACTTTGTTCGTGAGCAGAACAGCCGAGGCAGATTTAAAACAACGGTCTATGTGGAATGGGGCGAAAAGACCCGTCACGGCAAAAACAAGGGACTTCTGCATAAGGCGGTCAATGCCCGATTCAGAATCAAGGGTGACAGACCCTCGTTCACAAGGGCAATCAACGGCTTTGAAATGCAGACTAAGGGCGGTAAATTCGTTCAGAGGTCGGCTAAAGTCACCAATTTCCTTGTTCATGATGTGGCACAAACAGCGGTCGATGTAGGTCTTACAAGTGAAACGGTCGGCTTGAAAACAGCAAAAACAGTCGGTCGTGAGGTGTTCTATCACTACAAGAACAAGTATATGCGTGAGGCTGCTGACGATTACCACAAAGGCATTTTCTTTATGGGTGAAATTGCTGTGGACGGTTTCAAGGGATTTCATCAGCACTTCAAGCAGAAACAGCAATACGGCTTGGAAAAGGCAAAATTCAAGCTGAAAAAGGAAGAACTCAGGGATTTCAAAAAGAACGGATTCAAGCCAAAGTCAAGGAAGAACAAAGCGGATTTCAAAAAGAAAAAGGCTGATTTTAAGGCTCGTAAGAGAAGCTATAAGCAAGGTTCTAAGTCTAAGATCGGCAAGGCAATGTTCAAAAAGAGGAAACAGGAGTTTCGTCATGCGAAAAAGGAATTTCGCAACGCACAGAAACAACTGCGTTCCGAAAGGAATTTCAAGGTCAAGGAAAAGAAAAATCAAGGGAAGATCGCAAGGTTTTCAAGGACAAGTCCGCTTGTGCTAAAGCCTGTGGTGTATTCAGCAAGGCGAGTGAAAAACGCTGCATGGCAGAAAGCAGTTTCCGAGGATTCGGACAATGATATGCTCCATGCGATTGATTCGACCAACCGCAGAGTGATTCAGCCGACAAAGCAGCAGTTTTCCGTTGAGAAGAAACTCGACAGAAAGCAGACGAAACGTGATAAACTTTCCGATCAGAACAGCAAGTCAAAAAACAAGCTGAACAGGCAGGAACGGAAATTAAAGGAAAAAGGCGATTCCATGAGAAAGAGAAAAAAGAAACCGCCTAAATCCAAAAAATCCGCTGCCGATAAGCTAAAGGACGGTCTGAAAGAGATTTTTAATTTCATTAAGAACGTCTACGTCAAGGAGGTCGGGAAATTTTTCGGGACTGTGGCTGTGCCGATCATTCTCATTCTGCTGATTCTTCTGTTCATTATTTCGATTTTCACAGGCGGTATTTCGGGTGGAGGCTTTACCCTCGGTACATACGCTGCACAGGACTACGATCTGTCGGAGGCTGAAAAGTATTACACACAGCTTGCCTATGATCTCAATGAGAATGTACTGAAAGTCGGAGATTCAAGCGATTGGAAAAAAGGACTAAAGGATTTGGGTGCAGATACGTCGGGTATGAAAGACAAGCCCGACGAGTGGATTTGGGGACAAAGCACAGTATTTGACTATGCTCCGGCTTATGACTTTAACTGCTACAAGCTGTGGTCGTTCCTGTGTGCGTACTACTATGACTTTGATTCCGACAACGGAGATATAAAGTATTGGAGTTTCAAGAGCGAAACAGAAACGCTGTTGGAGGAGCTTTTCAATGCGGAGTATGAGTTTGTCTATCTGTATGACAATCAGAGCCGTTGGGAGGAATTGAGCAATTATGTGTATTTCGGAGGCGGCAACAGCACCAACGGCAGCTACTACTACTGCGAGAGTACGGCAAGCAGAGGCGGCGGTGCATGGCGGTATTGTTTCCGACCGACCTCGTACACCTCTGAACTCGGACAATATCTTGACAGCGACGGTTACTGCTACATCAACAGCAGTTATCGTGTGCTGAATCCGAATGACGATTACGAACTCACAGGCTATTACATTCTTGACAACCGTTACTTTGCTGACGGAAGACATACCGTTGACCCGTTCTATTGGGTAGACGGAAACGGCAAATTCTACTTTAAGAATCATGAGGGCAACTCACAGTATCGCTCATTCTATGGGTGGGATAGCGGTGCAGACGACGCATGGTTTATGATTACCGAGCCGGACGCACGGGCATGGACAGGCGATAGTAATTGTTCGGCTCTATTCGGCTATGTGCAGAAACAGGAATGGAAAACGGATTGTAGGCTTTATTACAATGTTCATCAGAAAAAGACCTTTGACGAGGTGATTACGGACAAGCTGAACTCTATGAGCCATGCCGATGAGCGACTGGAATATTACAATCTGCTTGCCGGAAATGATACGTCAACACTGTACGGCAATCATCAGACACTCAAAAACATGACCTCGGAGGCAAGTCTCAGGGACAGAACACTCACAAGACAATTCGGCTATGAAATGAACGCTTGGAATGAGCCGATCGACGGTCTGTATGAGGGTGTGAAGATTTCCTGCACAGTCGGTGAAAGCCTGTATGCCCCATTTGACTGTGAGATCACCGATATTGATACAAGCGACCACAAGATCACGCTCCGCAAGAACGATGTGGAATACTGGTATGACGGTACGGGCGGCACAAAGAGAGATACAGAGGTCTACATCACCAACGCTGACCTGACAGACGGTCTATCAGAGGGCGATACGATCAAGACAGGCGATGAGTTTGCAGTCACCACAAAGGGCAATGTGAATTTCAGAGTTAAGGTCGATACGGACGGTATCGGTTGGGATTTCATTGACCCTCGGCTCGTGTTCTATTGATTCGGAGGTGGGATATGCAGAACAGACAGAGATTAGAAAAGCTGCTTGAACGCTCGGAGGAACTTGAAAAGCGTATGCAGAGGGATTCCGAACGCAAGGCAGAGATAAAAAAGCAGATCGAGGCAGTCACAGCACAGCAGTTTATCAGCTTTCTCAAAGACAATGACCTTAACGATTTTGACAAAGCAATGGAACTGCTTGCTGTTGCGAAACAGGCTCTTGACAGCGGATTATCGCAAAGAGAGATACAGCGCAGGCTCGGTCTGAATCCAATCACAATTATGGAGGACAACACAAATGAAACGAAAGATGATTAGTGCGGTCATGGCTCTGCTTATGCTTTCGGCGGTCAATCTTTCGGTAACAGCTTTTGCGGAGGAATCCGCAGAGGCTGCCGAAACGACTGCGACAGTCGAAACAGCAGAAACAGCGGAAACGACCGACAGCACAGCGGAAACTGCCTCGGCTGAATCCAATGAGGCAGAGGCAGAAACAACACAGTCGGCAGAGGACAGCATGATCGAGGAAATTCTCGACAGCGTGGAGAATGACAATTCTGCTAACGATGACAACAAGTATTACACCGACGATTACTACGACACCGAGGGTAATGCAACGCTCATCAAGGAGGAACAGGTCATTTATGAAAGTGAGGAAATGCAGTTTATCGCTGTCACCACAAAGGACGGTGCGGTGTTCTACATTCTCATCAATTACTCCGCAGCGAGTGACGAGAACAATGTGTATTTCTTAAACAAAGTTGATACCCTCGACCTCTACTCCCTGCTGTACATGACCGATGATGAGGAAGAAAGCGGCATTGACCTTGACAGAGTACAGCAGGCGGAACAGGCGGCTCTCGACCACAACAGCATGAATACTGCCGATGATTCCGCGGAGGAAACGTCCGAGGGTGAGGACACAAGCGAAAACGAGGCTGCCCCTGCACAGTCCGGCAGTATGAACAGTACCATGCTGCTCGGTATCGGTCTTGTCGCTCTGATCGCAATCGGATTTATCGGCTTTAAGCTGGTTAAGAAAAAGCCTGCCGCAAAACAGGAGGTCGATACGGACTTTGACGATCAGGACGATTATGAGGTCAACGAGGACGACGAGGACTTTTAACTTCTGCCCCACTGGGGCAGAAGTTGGAGAATAAAAACAGATAAATCAAAATGAACATCAGAAAGGAAACATGAACTATGAACAAGAAGATCAAGGTAATCGGTGTCGGTACGGCAATC
This sequence comes from uncultured Clostridia bacterium, assembly GCA_947628505.1. Taxonomy (GTDB): domain Bacteria; phylum Bacillota; class Clostridia; order Christensenellales; family Borkfalkiaceae; genus Coproplasma. Next base: position 17,410 of record CANRAD010000019.1, on the reverse strand, counting down.
GTCGGCTTTGCAGGAGTTGTTGCTCACATCACTGCAAAGACCGCTGCAAGAAAGGTCTGCGAACTCTCCGAGGTAGTGGCTGACAACATCGACACTATGCTCGGTGTGCATACCTCTCTGCTTGCAAGCTATATCGAACTCAACGACAAGTACAGTACCCTCAACAACCGCTACAAGGCAGTCTGCAACGACTATGACGAGCTGCTTTCGGAGTATGAGGAACTGGTCGATGAGGTCGAGGCTGCGGAAAAGGCTGACAAGGACGGTACTGCCGATGAGAGTGCTGAGTCTGTTTGACGGAATCTCCTGCGGTATGCTTGCTCTGCAACGAGCAGGCATACCCATAGAGGAATACCATGCTTTTGAGATCGACAAGTATGCGTTATCCGTTTCACAGCGTAACTTTCCCGAAATCGTACATCATGGCAATGTCTTTGACGGTGACTTTACGGAGTTTAAGGGTTTCGATCTGTTGATCGGCGGCTCTCCCTGCACCTATTGGTCTGTGGCGAAAAACAACAGAGAAACGTCCTGCGACGGAGAGGGATTCAGGCTCTTTATGGAGTATGTGAGGGCATTGCGTGAGAGCGAGTGCAGATATTTTCTGTACGAGAATAACTTCTCCATTCATCAGAACATTGTGGAGGAAATTACAAAAAGGCTCGGTGTTGAGCCTGTTATGATCAACTCGGCTCTTGTTTCTGCTCAAAACCGAAAGCGGTACTACTGGACAAATATCCCGAATGTCATACAGCCCATAGATAAGGGTATTCTGCTGACGGATATTCTTGAAAGCGGTGTATCGTGGCAGGACAAAAGCTACTGCATGACTTCATCGTATCACCCTACTTTTGAGGACAATCTGAATAAGCACAGAAACACTCTGATCGCAGAGCCGATAGCGGTCAATGACGAAAACGGCAAGGCAAGAACGATCAAGGCGCAATATGCAAGGTCGGCTATGGCAAATGCAGTCCGTACCGACCGATTCGGGGCAACTATGGTCGCAGAGCCTGTCACAAAGCCTATCCGTATCGGCAGATACGGCAGCGGAGGTCAGGGACAGCGTATCTACTCGGTACATGGAAAGTCCGTCACGCTTTCGGCAAACGGAGGCGGTCAGGGTGCGAAAACAGGTCTGTATCGGATTGATCTGCCCGACGGAAATTACATAATCCGCAAGCTGACACCTGTGGAGGCAGAACGTCTGCAAACGCTCCCCGACGATTATACCGCAGGGATAAGCAATACACAGCGTTACAAGTGTATCGGCAACGGTTGGACAGTCGATGTGATCGCCCATATTCTGAAAGGATTGGAGGGGCAGTTATGACACATGAGTTTGTTGAGGAACTGCTCGAACTGAATAACTTTGCAGTCTTTGACGGATATGCAAAGGCGCAGAGTGTGATTCAAAAGTGCAATTCTGCTGTGTGCAGTATCAGCGGAGGCAGTGACAGCGATATTGTGCTTGACATTATGCACAATGTCGATGAGAACGGCAAAGTGACCTATTTCTGGATTGATACGGGTCTTGAATATACCGCAACAAAGGAACACATTGACTACCTCGAACAGAAATACGGTATCACCATTGAACGTATTAAGGCGGCAAAGTCTATCCCTGCCTGTGTGCGTGAATACGGAGTGCCGTTCCTTTCAAAGTATGTTTCGGAGCAGATGATGAGGTTGCAGGCGCACGGTTTCAAGTGGGAGGACAAGCCTCTGCAAGAACTGTTAGCGGAATACCCGAATTGCAAAACGGCTCTCCAATGGTGGAGCAATGCCTATTACTCCGATGAAAAGGGCGAGGTCAAAATGAGCCGTTTCTCTATCGGCCGCAACAAGTGGCTCAAAGAGTTTATCATGCAGAATCCGCCCGATTTCCCTATATCCAACAAGTGCTGTGAATACAGCAAAAAGAAGCCTGCAAAGCTGTTTATCAAGGAACATGACGCAGACCTTGACATCACAGGTATCAGAAAGGCAGAGGGCGGTATTCGTTCCGCAAACTTCAAGACCTGTTTCTCTCCGAGCAAATCAAAAGGCTGTGATACATACAGACCCGTCTTTTGGTACACCGACCATGACAAAAAGGTGTATGAGGAACACTTTGGTGTAACACACAGCCGTTGCTATACGGAGTACGGTCTGAAACGCACAGGCTGTGTCGGCTGTCCGTTCAGTCCGAGAATATCGGAGGAACTGGCGGTCATTCGTGAGCATGAGCCTAAACTGTACCGAGCTGCGATGTTTGTTTTCGGAAAGTCCTATGAGTACACAAAGAAGTATCGGGAATTTCAGAAAATGATGAATCAAAAGGTCAAGGAGGAAAAGCAGAATGATTCGTAACGTGTGGGCAGAAACACTTGCGGTGTGGCTTGCCTCTAAGATTCTGCTGTGGCTGTATGGGTGAGCTGAAAATCATACCCTGCACCTATCGACAGGCTGCCGACTATGTAAACCGCTATCATCGTCACCACAATGCCCCTGTGGGTTGTAAATTCTGCGTGGCGGTGTCTGACGGTGAGGCGGTACATGGTGTTGCGATCTGCGGCAGACCGCTTGCAAGGCACTTTGACAACGGCTTTACCTGTGAGATTCTTCGGGTATGCACAGACGGAACGAAAAACGCTTGCTCCATGCTGTACGGTGCTTGCTGCCGTATCGCCAAAAACATGGGATATACCGATGTTTACACCTATACGCTTGAATCCGAAAGCGGAACAAGTCTGAAAGCAAGCGGATTTGTCAATGAGGGTACGGCAGGCGGTACGCATTGGACAGGCACGAGGAATAAGGGGCAGAACATTCCTCACGAAATGAAAACAAGGTGGCATAAAAGGCTATAACAGAAAGGCTGTGATTTTTTGAAGTTAGTGATCGGTGAAAAGCCGAGTGTGGCAAGGGCTTTATCCGCTGTACTCGGTGCAAATACAAAGAAAGACGGTTATGTAGAGGGAAACGGCTACATCGTGTCTTGGTGTTTCGGTCATCTGGTCGGCATGAGATTTCCCGACGAGTACAGCAAGGAGTGGGCGACAAGGTGGAACTTTTCACAGTTACCCATGATTCCCGACAAATGGCTGTTCAAGACCTCCGACAGCGGAAAGGCACAGTTTGACGTACTCAAAGACCTTATGAACGATTCAAGGGTCGATGAGATCGTGTGTGCAACGGACGCAGACAGAGAGGGAGAATGTATCTTCCGCTATGTGTACAACCTGATCGGCTGTCATAAGCCTGTGGTAAGGCTGTGGGTATCTTCGCTTGAAGAATCCGCTATCCGTTCGGCTCTGTCAAAAATGAAGCCCATGTCGGAGTACGACAACCTTTTCTCCGCAGGCTTTTGTCGGGCAAAGGCTGACTGGCTCGTCGGCATGAACGGCTCTCGCCTGTTCTCATGCAGATACAGGGACAGACTGAATCTCGGCAGAGTGCAGACACCAACGCTTGCCATGATCGTAAAGCGTGACTATGATGTAGAGCATTTCGTCAAGCAGAAATATTTTACTGCTGACCTTGCTCTGAACGGCTTTACGGTATCATCTGAACGTATCGACGATGAACAGGCTGCAAACGCTCTTGTATCAGCTTGCAATGGCAGTACGGCAACCGTTTCAGTGGTAAAGAAAGAGGTCAAGACCGTCTATCCCCCAAAGCTGTACGACCTCACCACTTTGCAGAGAGAGGCGAACAAGGCTTACGGCTATACGGCACAGCAGACACTTGACTATGTGCAGTCGCTCTACGAGGGCAAACTCGTTACATATCCCCGTACCGATTCACAATACCTCACCGATGATATGCTGCAATCCACACTCGACATTGTAAACATCATCGGCAATGTGTACGACTTCGGAACGGTGAGAAATCCCGATATTGCAAGGTGTATCAACAACAGCAAAGTAACTGGACACCATGCGATCATTCCGACGGTCAACATTGCGACCGCTGACTTGTCGGCTCTGCCGGAGGGCGAGAGGAACATTCATCGGCTGATCTCTGACCGACTGCTCTGTGCCTCTGCACAGCCTCACAAGTATGAGGCAATCAAGGTGACTGTTTCCTGTGGCGGTACAGAGTTTACGGCAAGCGGAAAATGCGTCCTCGATAACGGTTGGAAAGCCTATGCGGTCAATCTCAATCCCGACAAGGAGGATAAGCCTCTCCCTGACGTTTCCGAGGGGCAGACGTTCACAGCACAGGCAAGCAAGGGCGAGCATTTCACAAGCCCTCCAAAGCCCTATACAGAGGACACGCTGTTATCCGCTATGGAACACGCAGGACAGGCTGACTATGACGAAAACTCCGAGAAAAAGGGGCTTGGCACTCCGGCTACTCGTGCAGGAACGATCGAGGGGCTTGTCGCTCATGGCTATGCGGAACGTAAGGGGAAGCAGCTTATTTCGACCGAAAAGGGCCGCAGATTGATCTCGGTCATTCCCGACGAGGTAAAGTCGGCAGGACTGACAGCAGAATGGGAGATCAAACTCCAACAGATCGAGCGTGGACAGTATTCCCACGACAGCTTTATGGGCGAGATCGAGGAATTTGTCAGGGGTATCTGCGGAAAGTACGGCTCTGTGGACGATTCCGTTTCATTTGGCGGTGCGGATTCTATCGGCAACTGTCCGAAATGCGGAAAGTCTGTTATCAAGGGCAAGTACGGCTATTACTGTTCGGGCAAGTGCGGAATGAATGTCGCAAAGGTCTACGGCAAGACTCTCTCCGACAGCCAAATCGCAGGACTGCTGAACGGCAAGTCTACAAGCTATACTGCCAACGGCAAAAAGACAACTGTCCTGCCCGAAGTCGTTTCCAACGACTACAACGGCAAGACCTATTACCAATGGAAAACGAAAAGGAGTTAATGACATGGACAAGGAAACAATTTCCAAAATTGCAAAGTTTCTCGGTGTTTCCGAGGAAAGCATTGCCGCACTCTCTGATGAGATTCAGAGTGCTATACTCTCTGCGGTCAATCTCAATGATACGGACACCGAGGAAAACGCAGGCAGTCTGTATGCGGAACTCAATGACCTGTGGACAAAGGGCATGATCGAGGAAAGTCTGCGTGAGATTTCACAGCACACAGGCATTTCGCTCGATACTCTGCTGAATCTCGACGAGGACACAAAGCACTCGCTTGTGTTTGAGTATTCTGTGGACAGTGCGGATATTGACCGCTTTTATGAGATCGTGCAGAAGTCGCTTGCGGTGAGCGATATTGCAAATATCGCTGAACTGCTCGGCATTACCGCGGAAACGCTGACAGCGCTCCCCATTGAAAAGCAGGAGCAGATGTGCGGTCACTATTCAATGGCATACGAGCCGGACGGAGATAACTCGGCTCTTGCCGATGAGCTGCGTGAGATGATGAACGCATGATGTACAGCGGTGACGAACTGAAAGACATTCCCAACAAGCAGTATATGACGATCAAAACGGCTCACGCTATGGAGATCGTCAAAGGCTTAGATTTAAGCAGTGTTCCCTACTTTGCAAAGCATGACGAGAAAATGATGTATCTCACATTCTCCGCTGAAAACAGGTCGGCTGTGGACGAGATCATCAGAAAAGCCGAAAGCGGTGACTACGAGGAAATGATGTTACAGCTTTCCGAAAACAAGTCTGACGGTTACGCTCCGATGATTCCCGAAATTGCAGAGATACTGCATTGTGCGGTCGTCTCTGTCACAGCAAGACCGCCTGAACTGGTGGACACGCTTGCAAAGACCTACATCAACTACTGGCACTCTGACAGGCAGACGATTCAAGAGGCTCTGGAACGTATCATTGACCTCAATACCGAAACGGAAAATGAGGTCATGGAACATTCCGTTTCGGTGATTCAGCAGAACAACACGCCCAAAAAGAGGGCGCAGTCCGATATGGACGATATTCAGCATACACAGGCGGTCGCTCTCGGTGCTGAAGAACGCAGACGTATCGAGGACGGTATCATTGTTGAGCAGAATCGTTCTGTTTATCTGTCAAGGGAGGCACACAAACGTCTTGCGGAGGAAAAACGCAGAAAGTCCTTTGCAAAGGTACATTCGGAAAAGGAAACAGAGATCGAAAGAGAAAGGAAGAAGTTTTAATGAAAGCAGCAGTTATTATCGGCTCTCTCGTTGCGGTGGGTATCACGTTTATGACTTGGTGCTGTATCCGTATCAACCACAAGGAGGACTAAGCTATGCCGACACAGGACAAGGACAATCAGACAGGGGCAGAACAGGCTGCCGAGGCGGAACGCAGAAAACAGGAGTTGCAGGCACAGAACAGAAAGAAGTCTGAAAAACTCCTGCCGTTCCTCAATGCAAAGGCTGAAAATCATCAGCAGAGAATCGCAAGACTTAGCGATAAAATCTCTACAAGAGAACAGAAAATCGCTAAGAATCATGACAAAATCGACAAGCTGACAGCAAAGGCTGACAGATTGGAGGACACCAACAAGGCTCTGAAAGCTATGGTCGGCACTATGCCGTTTGTCAAGAATCTGATCGCTCGTAATGAGCAGAAGATCGAGCAGATTCGTGAGGTCAAAATCCCGAAACGAGAGAACAAGATCGCAAAGCATACCGACAAAATGCAGGCTTACACTGCAAAGCGTGATAAGATTCAGCACAAGCTGAACAGAGTGGTTTCGCTCAACGACGTTATCAAGAGTTTCGGTATCGGTGCGAACAAGGAACGCAGACAGGCGTTTACGGAGGCTCTGGACAGCTTTCAGAAAAGCAGTATCGACTGCATGACGGACAAGCTGAACGGTATGAAAGAAAAGAGGCAGGCGCTCTTTGAACAGTACACTGCCCCCGGCACAAGCGAGGTCGATAAACTGGACATTCAGCAGAAGATCGACAGCATGACGGACAAGATCGAAAAGCTCTCTGCTAAGATCGAGAGAGTTTCCGACAGAACAGCCGAGCTGACAACCGATCAGGAGATTGATTCGGCAATCGACAAGACCGCTGAAACACTTGCAAAAGCCTCCGAAAGCGAACAGGTTTCCATGCCGGAGATCTCCGAGGAAGTCTTTAAGGCTGCTATGGCGAATCAGCAGAAAGACATGGAACTGGACAACAGCGAAAAGCAGGCTCTTTTCAGTATCGAGCATTTCGGTGAGATTCGCTTTTTCAAGGCTGACGAAAGCACCATTGACGATATTCTGAAAGCCGCAAACGGTGAAAAGCCGTTCATGAAACTCATGGGTATGGGCGAACTGATCTCGGAGGCTGAATATGCGGAAATTCAGCAGAGTGACAAGTTTACACATTCGGTGGAGTTGAACTTTGACGAGGATACTGCCCACATCTATGAGGTGAACGGCGGCAAGGGCGGTATTGAGGAAAGCGACAGGACTGACGGTAATGTGCATTTTTCGGAGGTCAAAATCTCCGGCTACGGCAAGGAACAGACCATGCCCGAAATTCCCGTACCGCCTCCGCAGGATTTCAGTGAGCAGACACCCGAATTTTTCGGTGACGGAGAGCCGATACCTGAGCCTCCGCCTGAGTTTTTCGATCAGCAGGATTTCTCCGAGCCGCCTCCCGAATACTTTGAACAGCAGGATATGTATGCAGAGCCGATTCCCGTTCCTCCCCCTGCCGTTCACGAACAGCAGGCACAGCCACAGCAACCGAAACAGCAGGACAGCGGTTTTATGAAAGTCAATCCCGACTATTACAGATCGCTGCCGAAAGAGGACAGAGCGATTCATGCACAGCCGAAAAATATCGCTGAAAAGGTCATGGAGAAACTCGACCAAATGAACATTCCCTATTCGGCTGTTGAGCGTAAGGGTGGTCTGGTGGCGATTACGGTGTCCAAAGAGAACGAGGGCATTTTCAAGGCTGTCGCACAGCAGGAACGCAGCAGTCGTGCAAAACAGCTTGTCAATCCCGACTTTTTCAAGGCTCTGCCGAAATCGGAACGCTTTACACAGCGTATGAGCGAGGAACAGGCACAGGTCAAGATCGCAGAATTGAGCAGTAAGGGCATTGCCCATTCAGCGGTGCTTGACGGTGAGAAGTCGGGCGTTACCGTTCACAAAAAGGACGCACAGACAGCGTTTTTCTCCCTCAAACAGTTTAAGCAGAAAGCAGCTAAAAAGAGCAGGGAGAAAACACCTCCGCAGAAACAGAAAACGAAGTCCAAAAATCAGGGATTGGAGTGATTGAATGGAGTATTACGGCAACAAAACGTGGAATAATGCGACAGACAACGCTGACAAGTCGATTATTCCTCTGCACAGGGAGCATTTTCAGAAAATGCTCCCCCTGCTTGAACAGTCGGGGCTGAATTTCTATGCCTATGTCAAGGACGATTCAGCTGTCCTCGCTGTCAATGAGGCTGACAAGGGCAAAATGAGAAAAGTCCTCGGTGATCTTGCAAAGGATTTGCAATTCAGCAAATCGGCAAGACCGTATTCGCCTCCGCAGAAAAATGTGATCGGCAACACCACATACCGCTATATTCCCGATAAGAAATACATAAACCTCGACAGAGATACTGCTCTGAAAGTGGCTGAACAGCTTGAAAAGGCAAATATCAGCTATTCGGGCGTGATCTATCCGTCGGGAAAGGCAACGCTGACGGTCGGTGGTGCTGATCTGGAGAGAGCCGAAATTGTCAAGCAGTCTGTCATTGATATGCGCAGGCAGTTTGTGAGCGACAAGAAAGCGGAACAGATCATCGGCAACAAGCCGTATCGTGACATTCAAAACAGACGGGTACTGTTCACCAATGTTACGCCTGCACAGTACGAACGCAGAAAGGCAGTCCTTGATTCTCAGGTGGAGTATTCGGGGCTGATTCGCAACGGAAAGGTCATGTTTACTGTGGACGAGGCAGACGCAGAGCGTTTTTTGCAGGCAATGAATACGGCAATCGACATGGAATCAGCGATTGCCGAAATGAGGGAAAAGGGATTCAGCGATGAGCAGATTCAGTCCGTTTATGACGTTCTGCTGCGAGCTGCGGAAATGGAACTGGACTACTATGTTATCCACAACCTTGACCCTCGCTTTACGCCCGAAGAATTTGAGCAGATGACAGCGGTCTTGGAACGTGTACTCGCTGAAACAGAGATCGAACGTCTTAGAAACGATTCGGCTTTCTCGGAAATGATCGACCTCCAAAAAGAGTTTACCAAACAGGCTGAACTCAGGGAAATCTATGCTATGCACGATTATTCCGACGAACAGAAAGCTGTCATTGCGGAAATCTATGCCGATATTCCAAAGGCGATGTTTGAAACGGCTGACGAAAGCTATTCCCCCGAAGAATTAAGGGAACTGGGTGATATAGTCAGGAATTTCAGAAACTACTCCGACATTGAGGACTTTCTGAACAATCATCAGAAACGCTTGGAGATCAGCGAGGAAAATGCGGAGATTTTCAAGGCTCTGAAAGCCCATAAGCCTGTGTATCTCCACAAGGAAAACAGCGGTGAGGGGTACGAGTTTTACAACGAGCGTATCGAATATTACGCAGGATTCGGCTTTGCTATCCTCGGTGATACCGACAAGGATTCCGACTTGGTACATCAGCATTTCTACACCAACAGTCCCGAAGAAATTGTGGTTGATCTGATTCAGAGCGGCGAACTTGCAAGGGACGGTTATGTGATCGACGGTGTGACTGCTCCTGCAAGGGAGGAACAGTCTGCGGAGATCGTTCCCGAAACGCCTGATACGCCCGAACTCACCGAAAAGGAACAGGCTTTTATGAACGGTGACATTGTGCCGTTCTTGGCAAAGTCGCAACTGGCATGGGACGAGATTGAGAGTATTGGTTATCGTCTGTATGAACAAGGCTACACGGAACGCTTTGCCCCCTCTGAAATATCACGGTTCGGCAACGGTCTGACTGATTCCGCACTCTTTGAACTTTCGATTCGTATGCAGCATGGTGAGGACATTCGCAAAGACCTCGCTGTTGCTATCCTCGGCAAGCAGAGTGAATTTCGGACAAGCAAGGGTAATGAGTTTTCTGTGGAATACGGAGAAAACGGTATTACCGCAAGACATGGCAATGCAGAGCGTGAGATCACCTATGAGAGCATAGGCGGCGCTATGCTTGACCTTATCAAAAAGGAATACGACAGCATTGTCCATGACCGCACTGTTCAGGATTTGCAGTATGTAATTCCTGGTCTGTCTGCGGAAACGGCTGAACAGCTTATCCATGCTTTTGATATGTCCAAAAGGGCTGACTGGGAGAACAATTTACAGAAACAGCGCCAAATCAAGAGGTCGCTGTACGATGTTCTCGGTGATGATGAGCAGACAGAAAAAGCATTTGCCTCCATTGCCGACATGAAGTATGACTACAAGGCAGAGTCGGAAAAGCCCGATTCGCTTGACTTCCATTTCGGGAAAGAGGAAAATGACGAATGGTTTACCGAAAGCGATCTGCTTTACGACTTTGTGCAGGAGCATGGCAGTATCAGCTTTGCACTTGCCAACGCTCTGATCGAGTACCTCGACGAAAAACAGCACTCCGAACGCAGTATCTCTGAACTCCATGCAGGGTGGTATAAAAAGACTGATTTTGAGATCACTGCTGTAATAGGCGGTGAGGACTTCCACTACGAGGGCAGATTTGACATTGGTGACGGAAAAGGAACAGGCGGAGGCAGTCTGATCGACCACATCAGGCTCTTTAATGAGAATGTTGTCAAAACTGACCGCTATCCATATAACACGGAGGAAAGCAAGGAGAGTGCAAGAAATACGCTTGCCGTATTCGTGCCGTTCCTCGAAAAGAACGCTGAACTGACAGCGGAGGAAGAAAAACTGCTGTCCGACTTCAAGGAACAGCACCCCATTCGTGGGATTGAGGACGTTGTTCAGACAATGACGGTGTATCATGGAACGACTGCGGATTTTGATACATTCAGACCCGATTATCTCGGTGCAGTCTGGACAGATACGACCGTAGACCATGCAATGCGTTATGCAGGAACGCTTGAAACAAGTCAGGTCATGACTTGTGAGGCTGAACTGCACAATCCCGCCCATTTTACTTTTGGCAGCCGTGAGAACTGGGATATTAGCAGTACGATTCGGGAGGCAATCGACAGCGGTCATGATTCTGCGGTCATTACGTTCAAGTTTATGGCAGAGGACAACGACTACTATCGGTTTGCTCTTGAAAACTATCCCGATCACCCTGCAAAGGAGATACTCGCCTCTATTGTCAACGCAAGCGAAACGGACGCACATGAGGGCGAAACGATTGCGGAGTTTGCACAGCGTATGGCAGAAAATGATAACGTCACACATTGCTATGTGGCTGTGTTTGACCCTGCACAGATCAGGATTGTTGATAAGACACCTGTTTCCGAACTGCAACAGGATTCCGAAAACACTGTTATTTTCGATTTTCGTTCAAAGACAGCCGAACTGTTTCACAGTATTGACGGCTATTCGGCAACGGATATTGAAAGCATGGTAAGGGAGTTTGTTGAAAACACCTTTACCGAAAACGGTATTGAGGCTGAAATTGGCGGTATTATTGTCACAGGCTCTCGGTCAAGAGGTATCGAAAATGACAGCTCGGATATAGATGTTGTCATTGAGGTAAACTCTGAACTGAAAGAGGACGCACTGTTTAACATTCTGCATGAAGATTCGTTTGAAATTGGCGGTATCACTGTTGACATAAATCCAATCAGAGCAGAGGAAACAGGTACTCTTGAAACATATCTGCCAACTGCTGAAAGCTATCTTACAGAGAAAGCACAGACAGCGGAGAAGATCGAGCCGAAAGAAGATTCAATGGATAGGGCTATCAGGCTCATCAATGAATACTGCGAAAGAGAGTTTGACACACAGGGCAATTTCTCTAACTTAGATCACGTTGACCTCGCCTATACGACAGACGAGGAAACGGAGCTGCCGATTGAGGTATATGCTGACCTTGAATCGTTCCGCATTGTCAAGGAATACAGCGGTACTGTGGTAAGTGAGGAACTCTTTGATTCTCTTGACGATATGTGCATAGCGCTTGACAATCTTGCATTTGACGAATTGGTTGCACTGTCTGACAAGGAAAAGGCAATCGTACACACTGCCGACAAGGACGATATGGACAAAGGTCCGGTCACAATGCGTATGGTCGGAAATTTCTATGAAATGTACGGCAAAAACGCTGAAATTGGCGCAGAAGTCCTCGGTCTGCGTATGCTCTCAAAGCACGGTGAGCCAATGGTCGGATTTCCCGATCATGTCAAGGACGAATACTCTAAAAAACTCGGTGAAGCCGGATATACGGTACTTATCGAACAGGCTTTTGAGTTGAATCCTCCGGGGCATAATGAAGAAATAGATGAGCAGACGCTTGGACTGACAAGCGATTCTGACGGAGCAGCAGAGGTTTCTGCTCCGATTGACGAAGATACTCCGCTTTTCACCGATGATGTGATCGAGGAACTCGAAAAGAGCGAACGTTTCTCCGATTTTGAGGAAACACCATTTACAGAGGGCGAACAGCTTTCCCTCTTTGGCGATTTAGAGACTCTTGTTTCTGAAAAGCCTAAGTCCAAACCTAAGACCAAAAGCGAATTTGCCACAGGTCCGGTCGTGGACGGTGTTCAGGTCTATGAAGCACTTGCTACTGAAATTGACCGAGGCACTGGATTTGAGAACGGCAAGATTCGTGTGCAGGATTTCTTTGAGAGCAACAATCCGACCACAAAACAGTTAGCCGATTTCCTCAAAAAAGAGTACGGCACAGGCGGTCACAGCGGTGACGGTAAGATCACTTATGTTGACTACGATTCAAAGGGTCTGACCTTTTCGTTTGAAAACGGAGAGAAATTCCGTCATAGCTGGGACAATGTTGCGACTATGGTAAAAGCCCGTCTGGATACTGGCACTTATCTCACACCTGAAGAACAGGAGAAAAGAAAAGCGCTTGCCGATGAAAAGGGCGAAATTCTGCCTGACAGAACTAAGAATGTTTCAGTTGGCGATAGATTCCGCAACAAGATCACAGGCAACATCAGCGAGGTTGTTTCGCTGACAGGCGCACTTCCGCATATTACAGAGGATTGTACTATCACAACGAACAAGGGCAGCTATACCGTAACCGAAAATATCCCATACAGAGAGATTCTGAACGCTGATAGGTATGAGTACCTCGGCAACAGAGAAAGAGCGATAGAAAACTCTGCACCCGATAAGGGCGATATTTCGTCCGATACGGAAGTGTCAAGGGAAAATAAGACAGTGTCAGGCAAAGATAAGACACCCGACAGCACTCGTTTCACTTCGCTTTCTGCGGAGGACAAGGCGTTTATGGAACAGTATCCTCCCATTGCACAGCCGTATGGCTCACCTTGGGGTAAGGTGCAGGATTGCATTGAGATCGCCAACGGTGTATTTGAGGTATCGACCGCAGGACATGGCGGTGTGATGATAAGAGCTGATTTAGCAGAGCATATTCTGTCTGACGAGGCTTTGAAAGTTGGCTTTATCGTGGACGGTTATCACTGCTACGAGGAGGACGCTGACGCTGTTCTTCCGCTTAGAGAGCTGCTTGACAAGGGTATCATGGACAAGGAACAGTATTTCGCTGACAAGTACCATTCTACCTTTGAGGAAATGGGAGAACGATTCAACAAGGCAATCAACGATTCTATTGAAGTGTTCTTCCCTGAATACTGGAAACAGTACAACTCCGCACAGACAGCAGACAAGACTGAAAGAGGCGGTCACGCTGAACAGTCTGCCGATGTTCCCCCACATGAAGAAAAGAAAAAATTCCCGAACACGATTGCTCACAGGAATTTCGTCAACCTCCAAAAACTCTATCCCGAAATTTTCAGCGGTGAACACAGCTATGAAAAGCACAAGGGAGAGGGCAGTTACGAGGACTTTTCGATTGAACGCTATGGTGATACGCTCACGCTCATGCACACCTTTGAGCAGAACGGTGACTTAATGTATGACCCTCGCATTGACTACAAAATAGACTTTGAGAATCAGACACTCCATGCTGTCAACTATGAAATGTCATCACTCGCCATTTATCAGGAGTATGAGGACGGGTCAAGAGGACAGCGAGAGGCTGACAGCTTTACTCAAACATGGATAAGCAATCTCGGAGAGCAGGAGCGTTACCTCGCAAGGGCTGTTGCACTGTTCGAGTTTGAGAGCGATGTGCATGACATTGACATTGAGTACGACGAGAACGGCAGTATTACAGAGATCAGCGGTGAGGACAGCGTTATTGAGGCGTACAAAGCCGCAAAGGGTATCGGTGAGATTGCCGATTCTGACAATTTCACGATCACGGACGAGGCTCTCGGTGAGGGCGGTCTGAAAGCTAAGTTTAACGCCAATATCGCTGCTATCCAAACACTGAAGCTGATCGAGGCTGAAAAGCGTCCTGCAACGAACGAGGAAAAGGAGATACTTTCGAGGTATGTCGGTTGGGGCGGTCTTGCTCCGGCTTTTGAATCCGACAACAAGAAATGGGAAAAGGAGCATACGGTACTGACCGAACTGCTGACCTCCGAGGAATATCGCTCGGCTCTCGCCTCTACGCTTGACGCATTTTACACAACTCCGACTGTGATTGACGGTATCTATGAGGCTTTGCAGAATTTCGGCTTTGAGGGCGGCAATCTGTTAGAGCCTGCCTGTGGTGTCGGCAATTTCTTCGGCAGACTGCCCGACGAGGTACGCAAAGACACCAACCTTTACGGTGTGGAGATCGACAGCATTTCGGGCAGAATCGCACAGCAGCTTTATCCGTCTGCCGATATTACGATCAGCGGATTTGAGAAAAACGAATTTCAGAACGGCAGTTTCGATGTAGTTGTTGGCAATGTACCGTTTGGCGAACTCGGTTTCAAGGACGAAAGGCATGGAACGACCAAACTGCACGACTTTTTCTTCGCTGAAAGTCTGGATAAGGTAAAAGAGGGCGGTATCATCGCACTTGTTACCTCCGCAGGAACGCTCGACAAGCGTAACGAGGCTGTGAGGGAAATGCTTGCACAGCAGGCTGACCTGATCGGTGCGGTACGTCTGCCGAGTACGGCTTTCAAGCAAAATGCAAACACCGAGGTAACGACAGATATACTCTTTCTGCAAAAGCGAAGTGAGCCTCCTGCCGAGCTGCCCGATTGGGTGCATATTGGCGAAACGGAGGACGGTCTGCCGATCAACAAGTATTTTGAGCAGAATCCCGATATGGTACTCGGTGAGGTCGTTGAGGGTAATAAACTCTATGGCACAGGCACTATGGTCGTTCCCTTTGAGGGGAAAGACCTGAAAGAACTGTTGCATGAGGCTGTCGGCAAACTTTCGGCACAGATCAGCGACGAACGTCCGAGGAACGTCTATGCACAGGCAGAACAGGGAGAGATACCGATTCCGTCCAATCTGCGGAATTACAGCTTTTTTGAGCATGACAACAACATCTATTTCAAGACCGCTGACAGGGTGTGTGCGTTCCGATTCGATACGAAAAACTCACAGCACAATCGGACTAAGGCTTTCATCGAACTGCGTGACACCACTCGTGAGCTGCTGACCGCACAGGAACTCAACAAGTCCGACAGCGAGATCAAGGCTTTGCAGGAAAAGCTGAATACCGTCTATGACGATTTTTACAAGCGTTTCGGCTTACTGCACAGCAAGACCAACAAGAGGTTATTCTCCGAGGACGTTTCATATAACCTCGTACTTTCTCTTGAAAAGGAGATCGACAGGGATAAACTGGTCGCAAAGTCCGATTTGTTCTTCAGGAGAACGATCATACCGCCAAAGCCCATTGAACACGTTGAAACGGCTGTGGAGGCTCTGACTCTCTCCGCTGCGGAAAAGGCTTGTGTGGACTTTGACTATATGTCCGAACTCACAGGCATGACGGAGAGCGAACTCAAAAAGGAACTTGAGGGGCAGATTTTCAAAGTACCCCATACGCTGAACACCTATCAGACCGCAAGCGAATACTTGTCGGGCGATATTCGTGCAAAGCTGAATCAGGCACAGGAGGCTGCTGAATATGACAGCGACTTCAATATCAACGTGACTGCTCTGAAACAGGCTATGCCAACGCCTCTGAAAGCCGGAGATATTGAGGTGAAACTCGGTGCCGCATGGGTCCCGCCCGAAATTTATCAGCAGTTTATCTATGAACTGTTGCAGACACCCGATGAGTTTCGTGCAGACGTAAAGCATGGGCTGTGGTCGAGAACAAAGCCGATCTCGCTCGAATATTCAGAATCGGTCGGAATGTTCCACTTTGCGAATAAGCGGCAGGATATGTCCGTAAATTCCACAAAGAATTTCGGTACAAGGAAAATGAACGCTTATGAGATACTGGAACAGCTTCTCAACCTCAAAGACCCGAAAATCTACAAGATCGTTGAGGTGATCGACCAATACGGTGAGCCGAAAGAAAAAAGAGTTGTCGATGTAGAGGCAACTCGTGTAGTACAAAAGAAAGCAGACAAAATCCGTTCTGAATTTAAGAAATGGGTTTTCAAAGACACGAAACGCAGAGAAATGCTCGTAAACAGATATAACGAGTTGTTTAACTCTGTTCGACCTCGTGAGTATGACGGAAGTCACCTCACATTTCCGATGATGAACGCAGACATACATCTGCACGAACATCAGAAAAACGCTGTCGCACACGCTCTTTTCGGAGGCAACACCTTGTTTGCGCATTCCGTTGGCGCAGGCAAGACCTATGAAATGATCGCAACGGCTATGGAGAGCAAAAGACTTGGGCTTTGTACAAAGTCGCTGTTTGCCGTTCCGAATCATCTGACAGAGCAGATCGGCTCGGATTTCCGCAAGCTGTATCCCTCGGCAAACATTCTTGTCGCAACAAAAAACGACTTCAAGAAAGAGAACAGACAACAGTTATTCGCTAAGATTGCAACAGGCAATTTCGACGCAGTTATCATCGGTCACTCGCAGCTCGGCATGATTCCTGTTTCTAAGGAACGGCAGATCGCTCTGATTCAAGATCAGATCACCGATATTCTTCGGGGTATTGACGAATTGAAACGGAATGAGGGCAGTAAGTTTCAGATCAAGTCTATGGAGCGCACTCGAAAGAGTTTGCAGAAACAGCTTGATAAACTTAAAAAAAGCCATGACGATACGATCACGTTTGAGCAGTTAGGTGTGGACAAACTCTTTGTCGATGAGGCACATGAGTTTAAGAATTTGTTCACGCCCACAAAGCTCTCAAACATTTCGGGAGTATCGACCTCTGCCTCGCAGAAAGCCTTTGACCTGTTCTTGAAATGCCGATACTTGGACGAAAAGACAGGCGGCAGAGGCGTGGTTTTCGCAACTGGAACGCCCTACGCAACACCTTCACAACAGCTTCAAACAGCGTAAATACGCTGTTTTTTCATATACTAAAAACGACC
>CANRAD010000018.1 GCA_947628505.1 uncultured Clostridia bacterium | reverse complement strand
CCCTTTTCCGTGCTATTAACCTTATTAATTAATCATTGCCTTTTTTGTACTTTATCTTCTCTTCTATGCAGTTGTCAATCTTCGCTTCGCCGCGCTTTGTTTCGCGGCTGTTTTTCCGTTGCAACATCGGTTGCGCTTACAGAAAAACAACGCCGTCTAAATCGACAGCTTTTATATCTTACCAAACTATATTAAATATGTCAACCGATTTTTAAAGTTATTTTGACAAAATTAAAGGAAAATTTTTGCTTTGTTTCAATAGGCTGATTGTGCCACAATATATTGTATGCCGACAACGGCACCGCGTGTTTCGGCATATTCCCGCCGACATTATATCCCGAAAGCCGGCATGCGCGGGCGGATTTTTTAATGCAATCTAAAAGTCGGCGGCACAAATGCCGCCGACGTCGTCCGAAAGTTTCGTCATTTTCCGTTCCCGGAATTTTTCTAACCCAACTTATAGACAATTTCTTTGATGTATTCGAGGGATTGCTTCAATTCCGACGCGTCTCCGTAATCTCCGCCGTAGACCTCAATTAGAATTTCTCCGTCGAATCCGACGTCTTTCAGACGGCCGATTATCTCCCCGAAATCGTAAACGCCTTTGCCCGGCAGACATATCTTGCCGTTTTCGTCCACGTCCGATATGTGCGCATGGGAAATCGCCCCGCTCATATCCTCTATGTACATATTATAGGGATAACCTGAACGCCGCGCCTGTTTTATATCGAAAACGCCTTTGAGCGAAGGACAGCGAGCCTTTAACTCTTTGAAAAGTCCGGGGCGGTTATACGTGCACCAGCCGACGTTTTCGAGGCAAAGTTCCACGCCGTATCTTGCGCAAAAATCGATTGCGGCGTTGAGATAGCCCGCCGTTTCATCGACGCTCCAACTTCCGCCGCGGTCAATATATCCGTGAAAAGTATATTTGCGGGCGCCGAAAAGTTGCGCCGAACGCATGATTTGGTCGAGCCAATAAAAACCGTCCCCGCGCACTCTGCGCGAAGGATTGAAAAGTTGCGGTTCGAACGCCGTTGAAAGGGCGTGAACTGAGGTTATCGCGATTTTGCCGTCTTTGGGCGCGTACTTCTTGGCAAATTCCGGCCGGAATTCGTAATAAGTGCCCAAAAACACCTCCGCGCAATCGGCTCCCGCGTCGGCAATTCTGACTATTGCGTTTTCGCACTCGTCGCGCAGAAAAAACGAGGCGGTGGATATTCCCGTTTTCATGTCTCAATTGTAACACTTAAAACGACAAAAATCAACACCTCGGCGTTTTTTTATGCTCTTTGCACGTAACGCGAGAGGGAATAAGTTATCTCTCTGTCCGCAAAAGCCGCTATCGGGGCGAGAGGATAACCTATGAACCCGTCCTCCTCTTGCGGCTCGCGCTCGCTTTCGCCGCTTGCGCCGTCGTGTTCGGATTCCGGCTCCGCTTGCGATGCGAGGCCTTTGACGGCGTCCATTACGCCCGAAAATTCCTCGGCTCTGTCGAGAATTCTGCACAGATTTTCGGCGCCCGCCTCTTCAAGGACGGGCTTCACCTCGTTTATCGCGCTTTTAATGTCGCCTTTACCGCTCATCAGAACGAGAGCTAACAATATGAGAAGTTGCATAAAAAATCCCCGCGGCATATTCTGTAATAACATTATATGCGGGGGAATAAATGAACGACTTCAAAAATTATCAACGCGCCGACGGCGCAAAAACTCCCTCTTCGGGCGGAACGGACGACGCTCGTCTGAACAGCACCGTAGAGATGGCGAAAATAATCACAAAAGCCATGAACGGCAAAAGCACGGCGCAAATAATGCAGACGATAATGTCCGAAGCGGAGCGCGGCAAGCGAGACGGAACGCTGACAAACGCCGATCTCGACAATTTTTATAAAGCGCTCTCGCCCCTTCTCGACGGCATAAAAAAGCGCAAACTCAAAGACGTAATAGAAAAACTCAAAAAAATATGAGGTGCGGCGACTTTATGTCGCCGCATTCCGCATGCTCGCGTTTCAGAGCTTTTCCTTGGCAAGCCTTGAAACGGCTTCGGACAGCGCGTCCGCATGCGAATAGCCGTTGAAAGCGGAAAACGACGCCCGCACGAGGCCGTCGGAATCAAGCGCTCTGTGCATATAGGGCGCGCAATGCAATCCGCCGCGCACGCAAATCCCGAATTTTTCCGAGAGCGCAAACGCCGCCTCTTCGGATTGCATATTCTTCAATGCGAACGAGACTATTCCGCAGAAATTACCCTCGGAAAATAAGGTTACGCCGGGAATATCCGCCAGCGAAAGACATGTTTTCTGTGTGAGTTCAAGCACTTTTTTCATATGCTCGCGCATGTGCTCTTCGAGGTATAAAACGCCTTCCGCGAGCGAAATTATCGCGGGATAGTTGACGGTTCCGCTTTCGAGACGGTCGGGATAAAACGACGGCATATCCGTACTTAAACTCTCGCTGCCCGTGCCGCCGAACATTATCGGCCCCGGTTCGAACCTTTCTGAAAACACGAGCGCGCCGCTGCCCTGTATCGCCAACATTCCCTTGTGCCCCGCGACCGCAAGCGCGTCTATGCCGCATTTTTTCATGTCTGTCGGAACGTGTCCGCAAGCCTGCGCGCCGTCGCATATCAACAGCCAATCCGGCGGCAATACCTGCCGCACGCGCTCTATATCCGTAACTTTGCCCGTTACGTTCGAAGCGAGAGTTATGACCGCCGCCTTGCGAGCGCGGCTATTTTTCATTCTTTTTACCGCGGCGGCTATTCCGTCGATATCCGGATGCCCCGTCTTATCCAATCCGACAAACTCAACGCGCGCTCCGCGTCTTGCGAGCTCTTTCAACGGCCGCAAAACGGAATTATGCTCGGCCGCGGTGGACAAGACGTCAAAGCCTTTAAGGCCGCCGAGAATGGCGATATTGAGCGCCTCTGTGCAGTTTTTCGTGAATATCACCCGTTCATAAGAATAGCCGTTGAAAAATCCGCACAGCAATTTGCGGCAGTCGTATACTCTTTCGAGACACGCCAAAGACAGTTTATGTCCGCTTCTGCCGGGATTGGCCGCCGTGCCCAGCGCCGCGCCCGCCGCGATGAGGACGCTCTCCGGCTTGAATCCGCCGGTGGCCGCATTATCGAGATATATCATATTTTCTCCGTTTTTCATATTATAGTATTATATTTATACTACGGAAGGAATAGTTTATGACAGAGCTTATTGCCGTTTTTCGTTCGAGAGCGCAAGCGGCGGATTGCAATGCGCGGCTGCGCGCCGCCGGAATAGATTCGACGGTCGTCAACACGCCAAAGGAGGCGAACGTCGGTTGCGGGCTGTCGGTAAAAATACCGCCGAACGCGCAAAAACGCGCCAAATTTATAATTTCAACGGCAAAATACTCGGCGTTTTACGGATTTCTTGCAGTCAGAAACGGATACTGCGGCACGCGAAATTACGGTTGATTTGCGAAAAAAAACATGATATAATATCCTCATGGACAACTCGCAGATAATCTTGGAAAACCTCGGCAAACTTTATCCCGACGCCGCGCCCGCCCTGCATTATAATTCGCCTTACGAATTGCTCGTGGCCGTTATTCTTTCGGCGCAGTGCACGGACGAGCGGGTGAACAAAGTAACTGCCGAACTCTTCAAAAAGCACAATTCGCCCGCAACTATGCTGGAATTAACGCAAGAGGAGCTTGAAAAATATATTTTTTCGTGCGGCTTTTACCGCAACAAGGCGGCGCATATTCTTTCGGCGTCGAAGGATATCATGGAAAAATTCAACGGCGAAGTTCCGTCGTCCCACGCCGAACTGAAAACGCTTGCGGGCGTTGGGCAAAAGACCGCCAACGTCGTATATGCCGTGGCTTTCGGCGGAGACGCGATTGCCGTGGATACGCACGTATTCCGCGTTTCGAACAGATTGGGAATTGCACACGGGAACACGCCAGAAAAAGTTGAAGAGTGTCTGGAAAAGGCAATTCCGCAGAATATGTGGTCGAAAGCGCATCACTACCTTATTTATCACGGCAGAAGAGTTTGCCACAGCCGCAAACCGGACTGCGAAAACTGCACTCTCAAAGAATGGTGCGAGTATTACAATAAAAAATAAAAACCGCAATAGCATAACAACGGCGCGGACTTTTTAAGTCCGCGCCGTTGTTTTATATATCAACAAACCTCCGCCTAAGCGTAGGTTTGTACTGAGATTATTTTTTGTCGTTCTTTTGCTCTGTTTTTATGCCGAGTATCTTGCAACGCTTTTCCTCGTACTCCTCGGGGGTTATTATGCCTTCTTCCATTACCTTTTTCCACTCTCTTATGCGTTTAATCCTTACGTCCTCCTCAACTTCACACTCCGTGGGAAAACTGCGCTTTATTATAGCAAATATCAATATACAAAGATAATAGAACGCCAACAATATAACCGATACAAGCGTTATTATCGCACAGCTTGAAAATCTTATGCTGAAAAGCGACACCGTTAAACCGACAGAATATGCCGAAATTGTTAAACCGTGGCCGACTTTTTGCGCTATTCCGTTTGTGGCAGAAAGCAAAAATATTCCCACAAGCGCCCAAACGCATACGCTTATTAATGCAGACAATATTGTAAAATAAGACGCTTCGGACGGATAAGCAGGGTACGCCGCCATTGCACCGCAGAGTACAAAACTAAAAATAAACAACACCGCAGAACATGCCAGAAATACCGTTTTTAAAATCTTTAATACCTTCATTTGTGCGTTACTCCGATTTATTCTATGAATAATGCAATTATACATAAATTAAATATGTATGTCAAGCTATAAATAGACAATATATGTAAAAGATTTTTGTACATAATATAAAATATAGGTATGGATAGGAAGTTTGTACAGACAAGAATAGCGAGGATACGCAATGCGCACAAAATTTCGGCGCGTAAGCTGAGTTTGGAACTTGGGCAGAGCACTGAATATATAAACCAGATTGAAAACGGCAAAGCCTTGCCGTCGCTTGAAGGGTTGTTTAATATCTGTGATTACTTTGATATATCGCTTGGGGAATTTTTTGAAGAAAACTACAATTTCCCCGTGGAATACGGGCAGATAATCGGCGAACTGAACAAAATGGATTCGCTCGCCGTAAACCAGATTTACGAGCTTTTGAAGCTGATAAATACCAACAAATAAATTTTGTCCGCGGCATTCCCGCGGACAGCAAAAAAAGCGAGGCAATTTGCCTCGCTTTTTATTTGTTTTGAAATTAAAGAACCTTTACTACCGTGCCGGAACCAACCGTTCTGCCGCCTTCACGGATAGCGAAACGAAGTTTCTCTTCAACCGCTACGGGCTTGATGAGCTCAACGGTGATTTCCACGTTATCGCCGGGCATAACCATTTCGGTGCCTGCGGGAAGATCGATAGAACCGGTTACGTCGGTCGTTCTGATGAAGAACTGAGGACGATAGTGATTGAAGAACGGAGTATGACGTCCGCCTTCTTCGGCTTTCAATACGTATACCTGAGCGGTGAACTTGGTAGCCGTTTTAACTGTGCCGGGTTTAGCAAGAACCTGTCCTTTTTCAATGCCCTTTCTGTCGATACCGCGGAGAAGCGCGCCGATGTTGAAGCCTGCGATGGCTTCGTCAACGCTCTTGTGGAACATTTCGAGACCGGTTATAACGGTCGAAACGGGCTTGTCGATAAGTCCTACGATTTCGGCGGGATCGCCTACGTGCGCCTTACCTCTCTCTACTCTGCCCGTTGCAACGGTGCCGCGGCCGGAGATGGTGAATACGTCCTCGACGGGAAGAAGGAAGGGTTTATCCGTATCTCTCTGAGGAGTGGGGATATACTTGTCGATGGTGTCCATGAGTTCGAGTATGCACTGGCACTCGGGAGCGGCAAGAATCTGCTCGTTGGAAAGATTGGGATTGGAAGCTACTTCCAAAGCCTTCAAAGCGGAGCCCTTGATAATGGGAATGTCGTCGCCGGGGAAATCATAGCCCGAAAGGGTGTCTCTTATTTCCATTTCAACGAGTTCCAGAAGTTCGGGATCGTCCATTTGATCGGTCTTGTTGAGGAATACAACGATATAGGGAACGCCTACCTGACGGGCAAGGAGGATGTGCTCCTTGGTCTGGGGCATGGGACCGTCGGTTGCCGCAACTACGAGGATCGCGCCGTCCATCTGGGCCGCGCCGGTGATCATGTTTTTAACGTAGTCCGCGTGTCCCGGGCAGTCAACGTGCGCATAGTGGCGCTTGTCCGTCTGATATTCAACGTGTGCGGTGTTTATTGTTATGCCGCGCGCTTTCTCTTCGGGAGCCTTATCGATCTCGTCGTATCTCATTTTCTCTGCCTGACCTTTGCATGCCATAACCATAGTGATAGCTGCGGTCAGAGTGGTCTTGCCGTGGTCAACGTGGCCGATGGTGCCAATGTTGACATGGGGCTTGCTGTTGTCGTACTTAGCCTTTGCCATTTTTTTGTCTCCTTTTATTATATATAAATGATAACTTTTGCCTTTCGGCGTCGCAGCTATCAGCTTGCGCTCTCTGCGTTTAATACATTATACATTAAACTTATAAAAAACACAAATAAATTCGCGACTTAATTTTATTTTTTTGTCGGTTACGCGCAATACGGCGCATCCGAACGCAAATCAACCGTTTTTCTTGGCGCGTTCGCCTATTACCTTTTCGGCAACGGACTTGGGCACTTCCGAATAATGGTCGAACTGCATCGTGAACTGTCCTCTGCCCTGCGTTCTCGAACGCAAATCGGTTGCATAGCCGAACATTTCCGAAAGAGGAACCTCGGCGTCGACAACCTTTGCGCCGGCTCTGTCGTCCGTGGAGACGATAGTGCCGCGGCGGGCGGTTATGTTGCCCATTATATCGCCGAAATAATCGTCGGGAGTGATTATCTCAACCTTCATTATCGGCTCCAAAAGCACGGGCTTGGCCTTGGCCATACCGTCTTTGAAGCCCATGGAACCGGCAATCTGGAACGCCATTTCCGAGGAGTCGACCTCGTGATAGCTTCCGTCGTATACCTGAATTTTGAAATCCACTACTTCGTATCCGGCAAGGAAGCCGTTCTTCGCCGCTCCGCGGATACCCTTGTCTATTGCGGGGATATATTCTTTCGGAATAGAGCCGCCGACCGTGAGGTCTTCGAACACATAGCCCGAACCGGGTTCGCCGGGAATCATATGCAGTTTGCAGTGGCCGTATTGACCTTTACCGCCGGACTGACGCTTGTACATGCCCTCGCAGTCGACCGCCTGACGTATGGTCTCGCGGTAAGCTACCTGGGGAGCGCCCACGTTGGCTTCTACTTTGAACTCTCTCAGAAGTCTGTCGACGATAATGTCGAGGTGCAATTCGCCCATGCCCGCTATAATCGTCTGACCTGTTTCCTGATCGGTGTAAGTCTTGAAAGTGGGATCCTCTTCCGCGAGCTTTACGAGCGCCAAAGTCATCTTTTCCTGACCTGCTTTGGTCTTGGGCTCTATCGAAAGCTGGATAACGGGATCGGAGAAGGTCATCTGTTCGAGAACTATGGGATGCTCTTCGTCGCAGAGCGTATCGCCCGTGGTGGTGTCTTTAAGTCCAACTATGGCGCAGATATCGCCGGAATATATCTTGTCTATTTCCGTACGAGTGTTGGCGTGCATCTGAACGAGCCTGCCTACTCTCTCTTTCTTGCCTTTCGTGGAGTTATAGACGTATGAACCGGAGTTGAGTACGCCCGAATAAGCTCTGAAATATGCAAGTCTGCCGACAAAGGGATCGGTTGCGATTTTGAACGCGAGACCTGCAAAGGGTTCGTCGTCGGAAGTCTTTCTCTCTTCGGTTTCGCCCGTTTCGGGATTTACGCCCGTTACGTGAGCTACGTCCACGGGAGAAGGAAGGAAATCTATAACCGCGTCCAAAAGCATCTGAACGCCCTTGTTTTTATATGAAGAACCGCAGAGCACGGGAGTGCACTTCATGGCTATCGTAGCCGCGCGCAAGCCCTTTCTGATTTCTTCGGGCGTGAGCTCCATGGTTTCGAGATATTTCTCCATTATCTCGTCGTCGCCCTCGGCGGCGGCTTCCATAACTGTTATATGCGCCGCTTCCGCCTCCGCTTTAAGTTCCTCGGGGATTTCGGCCTTGTGGTATTGTTTTCCGTCGTCCGAATCGTAAATTTCGGCGTTCATTTCGATGAGGTCGACTATTCCCTGGAAAGTCGCCTCCTTGCCGATGGGGAGTTCGATGGGAACGGGATTGGCGTTGAGCCTCTCTTTCATCATCTGAACGGCCCTCGGGAAGTTCGCGCCGTTTATGTCCATTTTGTTTACGTAAGCAATGCGGGGAACGTTGTACTTATCGGCCTGACGCCATACGGTTTCGGACTGAGGTTCAACGCCGCCTTTTGCGCAGAACGTGGCGATGGCGCCGTCGAGCACGCGCAAAGAGCGCTCCACTTCAACGGTGAAGTCAACGTGTCCCGGGGTATCGATGATGTTTATGCGGCATTCGTCCTTTTTGGTCATTCCGCTTCTTATCCAATGGCATGTGGTTGCGGCGGAGGTTATGGTTATACCTCTTTCCTGCTCCTGAACCATCCAGTCCATGGTAGCCGCGCCGTCGTGAACTTCGCCTATCTTGTGAGTTCTGCCGGTATAGTACAGAATTCTCTCGGTAGTCGTAGTTTTACCTGCGTCTATGTGCGCCATAATGCCTATGTTTCTCGTATGCACTAAGTCGTATTCTCTTGCCATAAGTTTACCTCATCAGAACCTGAAATGAGCAAACGCCTTGTTTGCCTCCGCCATTCTGTGCGTATCTTCTTTCTTCTTTACTGCGCCGCCGGTATTGTTGTAGGCGTCTATGAGTTCTGCCGCAAGTTTATTGCTCATCTCTCTCTCGCTGCGCTTTCTCGTGCTGATGACCAACCAGCGCAGAGCGAGCGTCTGCCTTCTTTCCGGTCTTATTTCTATGGGCACCTGATAGTTGGCGCCGCCTACTCTTCTCGCCTTTACTTCGAGAACGGGCATTATGTTATTCATTGCCTGCTCGAATATTTCCATAGCGTCTTTTTGAAGTTTTTCACTCATGATATTGAACGCGGTATACACGATTTCCTGCGCCGTGCCGCGTTTTCCGTCGTACATTATCTGGTTGATGAGTTTGGTTACAACCTTCGAATGGTACACCGGATCGGGTAATACGTCCCTCTTGGGAACGCCGCCTCTTCTGGGCATATTTTCATCCTCCTAATATACATTATTTTCGTGAAAACCGTGCGGTAGCGCGATTTTCACGAGGGTGCTGCGGTCGTAAAAGGCTTAACGGGTGAAATGAATTCCCCCTTGCCTTTTTCGGCGCAACGTTTTTTTAACCTTTTCGTGAAAACCGTGCGGTGGCGCGGTCTCTGCGATGGTACCGCAAAACTGCGGGGGTTAAGGGCGCTAACCTTAAATAAGCTATTGCGCGCCCGGAAAGCTCTTATGTTTTTCCGGGGCAAATCTTCTCCGCCTTTCAAGGCGAATACTGCCTACTTTTATCGGTTAAAGGGTGATATTTCCGAAAACAAGTAGGATTGTCGAACGGGGCTATCCCCGCTCATTTATCAGTTCTTGGGCTTCTTGGCGCCGTAGCGGGAACGAGCCTGCATGCGCTTGGAAACGCCCGCCGTGTCGAGCGCGCCGCGAATGATGTGGTAACGCACGCCGGGGAGATCTTTGACTCTTCCGCCTCTTATCAACACCGAAGAGTGCTCTTGAAGGTTGTGTCCTTCGCCGGGAATGTAAACCGTACCTTCCTGCTTGTTGGTCAACCTTACTCTGGCGATCTTTCTTATTGCCGAATTGGGCTTTTTGGGAGTTGTGGTGGTAACGGAAAGGCATACGCCGCGCTTCTGAGGACAGTTGTCCAAAATGGGCGACTTGCTCTTGTATACCTGTTTTTCCCTGCCGCTTCTTATGAGCTGGTTAATTGTAGGCATTATAATCCTCCTTGTTTTACTCGGACTTTCGTCCTGTGGAACATATCACACCTATGCGTTACCCTTAAAACGCCATAGGAAGACTGACTTATCGACTTTGCGGAATCCGCCCGGCCGGAGCAAAAACGCAGTTTCGTTTTCCCTTCTTATATAAATAATAATGAAAAGAAAAAAAACGGCTTTCGCGCGGTTTGCCCCAAACGGCAGACTTCGCAGCAAAGGTCATTTTAACAAAGTGTAAATTATTTGTCAATTAAATTTAAGAGATTTTATTCAAAAACTGCCCCGATTAAGGCTGTTTCGGCTCCGTTTTTTAGCTTTTACGGTCAAAAATCGCCTCGCAAGGCAAAATAATCCGCAAAAGTCAGTTCAGAACGACGTCTTTCAGACTCTCGTATTTTTCAACGGCTATCCGCGAAAGAAGGCTTACGTCCGAGCCGTCGGAAAACGCCTCGTCGGAGAGCGCTTTCGCCTTGAAAAGCGTTTCGACGGGAAATCTGAGATTTTTTATTTCGGAGAGCACTCTGCCGCTCTGGCGGGTGCCCATAAAATCGCCGCCGCCGCGCATTTTGAGATCGGCTTCGGCGATTTCGAAGCCGTCCGTGCTGTTTTTGACGGCGTTGAGCCGCTCCCGCGCCTCTTCGCTGTCCGCGCCCGGCAACAAAAAGCAGTAGCTCTTCTTATCGCCTCTGCCCACTCGGCCTCTGAGCTGGTGCAACTGCGCGAGCCCGAAGCGCTCGGCGTTATATATTACCATTGTCGTGGCGTCGGGCACGTCCACGCCCACTTCTATGACGGTTGTGGATACGAGACAATCGTATTCGCCGCCCTTGAAGGCCTCCATTACGGCGTTCTTTTTGGAATCGCTCATCTTCCCGTGCAAAAGCGCTATTCTCGCCTCCGGAAGTTTGGCCGAAAGCTCTTCATACAGCTCCGTTACCGACATCACCGTACCCTCTTCGTCTCCCTCAATCTTGGGGCAAACGAAATACGTCTTTTCGCCTTCCGAGGCTTTTTTCGCAATATATGCGTACATATCCGCATATTTTTTCTCTGTTACTATCGCGGTAACCGTCTCCGCGCGGCAACGGGGTTTGTCCTTTATGGTGGTTATATCGAGATCGCCGTAAAATATGAGCGAAAGCGTGCGCGGAATGGGCGTTGCCGACATTACGAGCACGTCGGCCCCGTTCCCCTTATCCGAAAGCGAGGATCGCTGAGCCACTCCGAAGCGGTGCTGTTCGTCGCACACCGCAAGGGCGAGATCCGAAAAGACGACGTCGTCGCGGAATACCGCGTGCGTGCCGCAGACTATCGCCGCCTCGCCCGAACTTATCTGCTTTTTTATCAGTTTTTTCTCCGCGGCGGGCGTGGCGCCGGTGAGCGTTTTTACGCTGTATTCGGGCAAATATCTTTCGAGCAGAGCGGCGTTCTGCCTCGCGAGCACTTCGGTAGGCGCCGCCATGACGGCCTGATGCCCCGATTTCACCGCCATATATATCGCCGCGAGCGCAACCGCCGTTTTGCCGCTGCCGACGTCGCCCTGCAAGAGTCTGTTCATTCTGTGCGGCGAGCGGAGATTGAGATATATTTCGTTTACGGCCGATTTCTGGCCTTCGGTGAATTCGAACGGGAAACGCGAAGCAAATGCGCGCACGTCGTCGGACGTCGCGCCGTACACGACCTTGCGCTCGTCGTCCCTTCCGCCCTTTATTACTTTGAACGCCGAAATGAGCAAAAAATATTCTTCCAGCGCAATCCTCGCCGAAGCCTTCGAAAGGCTCTCGCCGTCGGAGGGGGAATGTACTTCGGCATATGCCTCGTTCAACGGCATAAGCGAGTACTTTTCGCAGAGAGATCGGGGGATATACGTGGGGCAATCGACTTTTTTCAACGCTTCGGACATCGCCGTGCGGATTACTCCCTGAGTGAGCGAGCCGGAGAGCGTATACACCGGTATTATGCCTTTGAGTTTCTCGGCCTTCGAGGCCGGCTCGAACGAGGGATTTACCATCTGACAGCCGAACCCGTATTTGTTGCGCACCCGCCCGTAAAAAAGATACTCGCCCGGGGCAAGTTTTGCGGCGACGTAAGGCTGATTGAACCATATCGCCGTGAACATTCTGCCGTTCTGCTGACAGAGCGCCTTTACCGTCGGGCGCTTGGAATAGCGGTTTACCTCCACGTTCAAAACTTCGCACGCCGTCAGAACCACGTCGTTGTGATACGCCGCGTAAAGGGGCGTAACTCTGCGCAGATCGAGATAATCCCGCGGAAAAAAGCGCACGAGATCTTCAACCGAATATATATTGAGTTTTGCAAAGTCCTTTTCTCTTTTTTCGGAGACGAACTTCAAAGAAGTCAATCGCATGAATTTATCCGCAACCTTACGTTTGCCGTCCTGCAACAATTAATAACGCTTTACGAAATTTATATATGCGCCCGTATGTCGAGGGCGATAAAACAAAAAAAGGGCTTGCCGCCAAGCCCTTTTCGATATTTCATTCCAATGAAACCATATAGTAATATACCGGTTGACCGCCGAAGTGGAAATCCACGTCGCAATCGGGATATTCCTCGGAGAGTTTTGAGGCGAGCGCCGAGGCGTCGTCCTCGCTCACGCCTTCGCCGTAGTAGAGGGTTATCATCGCATGTTCGTCGTTTTTCAGAGCTTTGACGAGTTTTATCGTCGTCTCCTCTATGTTGTCGCCCTTTGCGAGGATTCGCTTATTGTCGAGCCCTATTATGTCTCCCTCTTTGAGCTTGAACCCGTTCATCGTGGTATTTCTCACGGCGTAGGTTACCTGCCCGGACGACACGTTGTCGATGGCGTGCGTCATATTTGTCTTGTTTTCCGGCACGGACGCTTCCGGATTGAAAGCGAGCGCCGCGGCAAATCCCTGCGGAACGTTTTTGGTGGGAATAACGTGTATCGTGCGGTTGTTTACGAGCGCCTTTGCCTGCTCCGCCGCAAGAATTACGTTGGAGTTGTTGGGGAACACGAATACGTTCGAAGCGTTTATCTTCTGCACTGCGTCGGCTATATCCTGAGCCGAGGGATTCATCGTCTGTCCGCCCTCTATAACTCTGTCGCACATAAGATCCTTGAAAATATCTTCGAGCCCGGATCCGGCGCAGATGGCGAGCATGCCCATTTCCTTTTTCTCGGCTTCGAGCTTGGCTTTCAACGCCCTGTTTTCTTCGAGCATGTTCTCGATCTTTATTCTGTCGAGTTCGCCGAGTTCGAGAGCGTATGAGAGCGCCACGCCCGGAGTGTTCGTGTGCACGTGCACTTTGATGAGTTCGAGATCGCCTATGCAGATTACGCTGTCGCCTATGTTCATAAGTTTTTCTTTGAGCTTATCGATATCCGCGAGCGTCGTCATCTGCTTTAAATTTATAATGAAAAATTCGGTGCAATAGGCAAAAGCTATATCTCCGAGGTCGAGGTTTATGATGTCGGAATTATCGCCGAACACCGCCTCGTCGTCCTTTTTCTCGGACTGAGCTTCCGTGGGGATATCGCCGAGTTCAGTGGTATCTCCCGAAATGGCGGCAAGGAAGCCGCGCATAATCGTCATAAGTCCCACGCCGCCGGAATCGACGACGCCCGCCTTTTTAAGCACGGGAAGAAGTTCGGGCGTGCGCGCGAGCGCTTCGTCGCCCACTTCTATGAGCGCCGTCAGAAATTCGGTGAAATCCTTATGTCTGCCGGCGAGTTTCGGGGCCGCCTCGCTCATAAGGCGGACGACCGTCAATATCGTGCCCTCTTTGGGAATGGAAACGGCGCCGTAAGCCACTTTCGTGCCCGCTTCCATGGCCTTGGCGAAAGTTTTTGTGTCGAAACTGTCTTTCGTGTCCTTCAACACGGAACATATGCCGCGGAAAATCTGCGAAGATATAACTCCCGAATTTCCCCTCGCGCCTTTCAGCGCGCCCTTGGAGACCGCGTCGCATATCTCCTGAAATCTGTTCGACGTACATGCGTTCATCTCGCGCACGGCCGATTGAAGGGTGAGCGACATATTTGTGCCCGTATCTCCGTCCGGAACGGGGAAAACGTTCAGGGCGTCGACCTTTGCCCTGTTTATTTCAAGCATTCTCGCGCCAGAAGCGACCATTTTTCTGAAATCGGCGCTGTTTAACGTTTTTTGCATAGTACTCCTCAATTAATTACGAAATTAAGCCTTGAGCAAAAAAATCTCAAAGCTTAACGCCAATGATATTGACGTTCACGGTGTCAACTATCATACCCGTGAAGCGTTCAACTTTATATTTTATACTTTCTTTCAGCGATTCCGCCACGGCGTTTATCGACACGCCGTACTTTATGATGACGTTGACGTCGATATATATTCTGTCGCCGTTGGTAACTACCTTTACGCCCCTGCCGTCGGGCTGCTTTCTGAGCAGTTCGGACAGCGAATCGGTGAGCTTGCGGGATACGGTGTCCACTATTCCGTAACATTCGAGGGCAGCGTTTTTAGCCACCTTGGCTATGGCGGAATCGGCAATAGATATTTTTCCGTATACGTTGCTTGTGTTTACTGACATAACTTCTCCTGTCCGTTTGCTATTTTATACCATTTGTCGCAGTTTTGCAAGTGTTTGCCGCCGATAATGGCCATTTCGTTGGATTTTGTTCAAAATTATTTTGTAATTTAATCAAAAAATTAAAACTTTACGGCGATTTTTGATTGATTTTTTTCAAAAGCCGTGTTATATTTAGAAAGGTCGTAGTTTTAACGGCTTTATTTTTGACGATTTTATCCCACGGAGGTATTGTAATATGTCGAGAGTTTGCGAAATATGCGGCAAAGGGCAGACGTCTGGCAATAACGTCAGCCACTCCAAGAGAAGAACGAGAAGAACGTTCAAAGCCAACGTTCAGAAGGTCTCCTATATTTCGGGAGGCAAAACCGTTACCGGTTACGTTTGCGCGAGATGCCTTAAAACCGTTGAAAGAGCTTAAATAAAAAAATTACGGGCGGTCTTAACTGACCGCCCGTTTTTTTGCGCTTTTTTCAGCCGTCGTACTCCGTTTGAAAGTGCTTTTCCGCGTTCAAAAGATATTGATTGTCGTAATAGGCGCCTTGGAACGAATAGGGTTCGTTATCGATTTTGACCGCCGCCCATTCTTCCGCCGTGCCGCCGAAATATATTCGGGCAAGAGCCCCGTCGTGGTGGAAAGCATGTCCGCAAAACAAACTGCCGCCGGACATTTTTATGCCGCGCACTTCTTTGAGCCCCGCGGGCAGATATATCTCTTCGAGCGCGCTGCAATATCCGAAAACGCCCTCGGCTATGACGGTTACTCCCTTGCCGACGACTGCGGATTTGAGGGAAAGGCATGTGTGGAAAGCCGCCGCGCCTATCCCCGGAACGAATATCTCCTCGCTCTCGCCGTTCTCGCCGGCTACCGTTTCGGTAACGTCGACGACCGAATCGGGTATTACTACGCTTTGCAGTCCGGAATTGTAAAACGCCATTTCGCCTATTGAAAGAAGGGTTTCGGGGAAAGTTATATCGCGGAGAGCGTTGCAGCCCTCGAAAGCGCGCCTGCCGATGACTTCAACTCCGTCGGGGATTTCGAGCGAACTCAATCCCGTGCACTCGAAAAACGACATTCCGTCGATTGTTTTGACGGTTGCCGGTATATTGACCTTTTTAAGCCCCGAACACTTGCCGAAAACGCCCCACGGTATCTCCTTTATACTGCTGTCTTCGGCAAAGACTACCTCTTCCAGATCGGAATTGTTGGAAAAAGCGGCGTTGCCTATTTTTTCAACCGTGGCGGGAATGGTTACCTTTTTTAAAGCAGTGCCCGCAAATCCGCGTTCCGCAATCTCCTTTACGGGCGCGCGATTTTCGCCCGAGCCGTATTCCTCGGGTATGACAAGCTCGCCGGAGAGCGCAGAGATATAGCCGTTAACCGAAGCAACGTAGTACTTTGCGCCGTTCTCGTCCACTTTGAGTTCGTATCCCACTTCCGCCGAGCAACCCGAAAGAAACGGAACGCACAGCGCGGCGGCCATCAAGCAGAGCATTAACGCGAAAAATCTCTTTTTCATCTCTTGTCTCCGTAAATATATTTAATATATTGTAACACGCGCGCAGATAAATTGCAACTAAATTATTCTCCGCCGCACACCTCTTGAAAAACTCTGAGAAAATTGAGACGCGCTATTTTTTCCGCCGCCTTGAAGGACAGAATTCTTTCGAGTTCGCAGAAAAACTCGGGCATATCCTCCGGATAGAGCGCGCTTTGCCCCCGCGGAACGCCGTCCCAATCGCTTCCGAGAGCCACAGCGTCCTCTCCGGCGACGTTTACCATGTGCAATATGTTCCGCAAAACCGCCTCCATGCCTCCTCCGCAGAACAGACGGTAAAAATTGACGCCTACAACTCCCCCCTTGTCGGCAAGCAGTCTGAGCTGTCCGTCCGTCAGATTGCGGCAATGTCCCGTCGCCGCGTCCGCGCACGAATGGCTGGCCACGACGGGATTGGGCGAAAGGCGCGCCGCTTCCTCCGTCCCGCCGTCCGAAAGATGCGAAACGTCCGCTATTATGCCCTCGCGGGCGAGAGAGAACAGCGCCTCTCTCCCCGCCTCTTTAAGGCCTCTTTTTTCTCTGCCGCCGCCCGCTTTCGCATTGGGATAGGCGAGGGAGTTTTCCTCGTTCCAGACGAGCGAGGCCATTATCGCGCCGTCCTTTTTAAGCTGACTTATTCTCTCCTCGCGGCCTTCGGTAAAGCCGATGTTTTCGACGGTAAAAGCGCAACACGCTCCGCCGTTTTTTCTCGCCTTTAAAAAAGAAGCGAAACCGCGCGCGGGACTAAGCCCGCACGCGGCGTAAAGACGCTTGTACTCTTCTCTCTGCGCGACATATTCCTCTTCGCCGCCGCGCACGAACGCGGCGAAGCACTGCAATATTCCGCCGCTTTTCACAAATTTCAACGCGTCGTATTCGCCGCCGCCCGAAAGGCGGGCGGAGAGCGCGTCGCAGTGCAGATCTACGAACTCCTGCGGCATATAAGCCTCAGAATCTTCCTCACGGGCTTGGGCGGTTTGATGCAAATTACGGTCATACTTTCCCCCTGTTGACTATTATTAAGGCGACGCCTTTCACATCCGCATACGCAAGCTCATCTTCGGCGATATTGGATATCCCTCTGCATTCGCCGTAAGATATCGTATCCGGATAGGCGTATTTTACTCCTCCGTAATCCATTATATGCACGCTTCCGCCGAAAGGTAACAGCGAAAACGTCTTGCCCTTAATCCCTTTCAGCTCTATGCGCCCCGAGGCCGCGAACATATACGAGCGCGCATTGAACATCGTCGCGCGCGCTCCCCTTAAAAACGCCTTGTACAGTAGGTGTATATTCCCTATGAAATGATCCTCGCGGCCCCCGCCGCCGCCGTATATTTCTATTTCGTCGGCGCCCGACGAAAGCGCCCTTTCGAGAGCGATTTCTCCGTCCGTAAAATCCTTTTCGGAGGGATATACCGCTTCGGGAAGGGGTTCCGGCGTGCCGGAAAAACTGTCGTAATCGCCGAGATTAACGTCTATTCTGACTTTCCCTGCGGCCCAACGGTAGGCGCCGTCGCAACAGATGACGAGCGCGCCGTCGCAGTTTATCTTGCGGGGATAGGGTTCGCCGTTGAGCAGAATTATCGCTTTCATCTTTTCAGCGCCGCTATGGTAGCGGCGGGATCGGGCGAGCGGAACACGGCGCTCCCCGCGACGAGCACGTTCGCGCCGGCGGCTTTAATTGCCGCGGCGTTTTCCTCTGTTATGCCGCCGTCCACCTCTATATCGAGTTCGGGCTTGCCGACGGCCGCGGCATATTCGCGCGCCTTTTTGAGCTTTTCGAGCGTGGACGGTATGAATTTCTGTCCGCCGTAGCCGGGGAAAACGCTCATTAAAAGCACCATATCGCACATTCCGAACACCGGGAAAATCTTCTCCACCGGCACGTCCGGATTTACCACCGCCCCGCATTTCACGTTATAGCTCTTGATAAGCGCGAGGGTATCTTCGAGATAGCTTTCGGAAATAGCGGCGCACGCCTTGTAATGCACGGTGATGATATCCGCGCCCGCCTCCGCGAAAAACTTTATCTGCGTCTGGGGATGGGCTATCATAAGATGACAGTCGAGCGGCAGTTCGGTGAGCGGACGTATGTTTTTTATCATCTGTCCGCCGAAAGTTATGGGCTCGACGAAAGTGCCGTCCATGACGTCGCAGTGTATCAAATCCGCGCCCGCCGCCTCCATCTTTCTCACCGCTTCCCCGACGGCCGAAAAGTCCGCCGAGAGAATGGAAGGAGCTATTTTTATCTGCATACCTGACCTCTCTATAATTCTTCTTTTATGTATGACGCCCTGAGCTGTCCGCACGCGCCGCCTATATCGGCGCCCGTGCGTCGTCTGAGCGTTGCCGAAAGTCCGCCTTCCGTAAGCGCTTTCAAAAAAGCGCGCGCTTCCTCTTCCGCCGCGGGAGCAAGTTTTCTTTCGCTTACCTCGTTGAGCCTGATTAAATTCACATGGCACGGTCTTCCACGCAGAAGAGCAATGAGTTCCGAGGCGTGCGCCCCGGTGCAGTATTCGAATATATAGCGCCTGCCCGTCTTTGAAAAATAATAGTCGCACGCTTTCAGAATTTCGGCTATGGAATACTTCCCGGCGACGGGCATCGTGCGCTTTCTGCCCTCGTCCCTCGGGTGGTGAAGGGAAATCGTGAGATTGACGGGCGGAGCTTCGTCGGCGAGGGAATATATCTTCGGAACTATGCCGCAAGTGGACAGCGAGATATTGCGCGCGGAGACGTTTATGCCGCCCTCGGCGGTTACGTTTCTCAGAAAACCGAGCACGTTTTCGTAATTGTCGAGCGGCTCGCCGCTGCCCATGAGCACTATGTTGGTTACCGCTCTTTGCTTGCCGCCGCCGTGCATGGCGTTGACTTTCAGAACCTGCGACAAAATTTCGCCCGAGGTAAGATTTCTCACAAGTCCGCCCAGAGTGCTTGCGCAGAATTTACAGCCCATACGGCAACCCACCTGCGTCGACACGCATTGAGTGTTGCCGTATTTGTATTTCATCAACACTCCCTCTATTATGTTTCCGTCGGCAAGGCGGAAGAGGTATTTCTCCGTGCCGTCGGAAGATTGAAGCGTCTTTATCACCGAAAGGGGCTCGTCCTCGAACACGGAAAGGAGCTTTTCTTTGAGCCCGGCGTTGACGTTGATTTCCGAAATCTTCTTGCCGAGCATAAGTCCCTTGTAAAGTTGCGCCGCCCTGAACGGTTTTTCGCCGAGGGATATTACGAGTTCTTTCAATTCCGCGGCGGAGAGATCCTGAATAATTTTTTTCATTGCTTTACGAACGCCGCAACGTAAAAGCCCGCGCCGAGCGATATGTGCGGCAAAAATTGCATACCGTATTTTGTTTTTATGTGTCCGAGAGGCGAAGAAAGCTCTTTTACCGCAAAATCCGCCGTACTTTCGGAAAACGCGTGGACGACGCTGTCGTTTTCCTCGGGTAGCAACGAACACGTCGAATAATAGAGCGCGCCCCCTTTTTTGACGTATTTCGCGCAGTTCGAAAGTATCGAAAACTGTATTTTCGCGAGCTCCGCGACGTCGCTCTCCTTTCTTCTCAGTTTGATATCGGGGTTTTCGTTCAGAACGCCCGTCCCCGAACAAGGCGCGTCCACGAGAACGGCGTCGAATCTTTCGGCGAAACGCCCGTCGTATACCGAACTGTCCGCCTCCAACGCGTCCACGTTGTCCGCGTTCATTCTGCGGCAATATTCCTCGATAAGCCGCACTCTGTGCGCGTGCAGTTCGGTTGAAGTTACATGCCCGCATTTTGCGGACAAAAGCACCGATTTGCCGCCCGGAGCGGCGCACGCGTCGAGCAGTTCCGGCACGCCCTCAACGGCCGCGCATATTGCCGCCGAACCGACGGACTGAAAGGTGTAATCGCCCGCGAAAAAGCCCTCGTCTCTCACGAAATTGGGAAATATATAGGTGTTTTCGAAGGGCGTATCGATATGTTCGGCCGAAAGGTATTTCTCCGCGTTTCTCTCGAAGCGCACGCATATGCCGAGCGAGGGCGCGGAAAGTATTTTCTCGGCTTCGCCCTTATAACTGCGCCTTATCTTTTTCGCCAGCCATAACGGAGCCGAGCAAAAGAGACTTATCCGCTCGTCCGCCCCCTTGGGAACGGGCGGAACGCGGTAACTTCTCAGAAAGGCGTTCACAAATCCCGAAGCGCCTTCTTTGCCCGCCTTTTTGCTCAAATCCACGGCGTAATCTACTACCATATAGTCTTTTTTGCCCATAAATTCAAGCATATACAGAGCTATTTTCAAAATGAGCCTAACCGATAACCGGGGCGTTTTGCTAGCGTTGAAAGAAATGGTTTCGTCGAGATATATATCCTTTTCGAGCACGCCGTAGCATATTTTCACGGTGCGGGCCTTGTTGAGAGGCTCGACCGGAGTTTCGGCTATGGCCTGTTTCAGATATTTGTCCTCTTTATATACCTTCGTGAGGATGAGATAGGGATCGGCGAGCGGATTAATCAAATCTGTCGCCCGCCTTTATCTTTCTTCCGTTCAAAAAGTCTTTCGCGCTCATCGCCTTGCCGCCGGCCGGCTGTAAAACGGTTATGAGCACGGAATTGTCGCCGCAAGCCACTTTTATGCCGTTTTTGTCCGCGGATATAACCTCGCCGGCAGTTCCGCTCTCGCAAGCGAGCTCGCCGTCGAGAACGTTTATCGGCAGTGAACACAGCGAACAGCTTGCCGCGGGCGTAGGGCTGAAAGCCTTTATCTTTCGCAAGACGTTTTCGGCCGGTTCGGAAAAATCGAGCACGGCGTCCGCCTTGGATATTTTTTTGCAGTACGTGGCGGCCGAATCGTCCTGCAACAAGAGGCTCACGTCTCCGCGCGATATGCGTTCAACCGCCTCGCACGCCGCTTCCGCGGATAAAACGGAGAGCTCTCTTTCGAGCTCTCCGAAAGTTTTGGAGCCTGTTTCGCATCTCTTTACGAGCAGAATATCCCCGCTGTCGAGAGCGACTTCCGTCTTCATCACGGTGATACCCGTATATTTTTTGCCCGCGAGTATGGCCGATTGAATGGGCGAAGCACCCCTGAATTCGGGCAGAAGAGAGGCATGCAGATTCCATACGCCTCCCGGGAAAGCGTTCAATATCCCCTCGCTCAATATCTGGCCGTAAGCGCACGTTATCATTATGTCGGCGCCGAGCGCCGCAACCTCGCTTTCGCAATCTCTTATCTTTAAAAACTCGTAAACCGGCAAGCCGAGCGCGAGTGCTTCGCGCTTTACGGGCGTGGGCGTTAAAACGCGCTTTCTGCCCGTCGGCCTGTCGGGCTGGGTTATCACCGCGACAACGCCGTATCCCCCCTCCGCGAGAGCTTTTAAAGAAGGAACCGCGTATTCGGGCGATCCCGCAAAAACTATCTTCATTTCAATCCTCGGCCGGAAGGTCGTAAACTTCTTCCGCTTTGTCGGTATATAAAATTCCGTCGAGATGATCGAGCTCGTGGCAAACCGCGCGCGCGAAAAAGCCCTCCGCGGTCAATTTATGCTTTTTCCCCGTCCTGTCGCGATATTCGACTTTTACCTTTGCGGGGCGGACCACGGTGCCCTGCTTGCCTTTGAGCGAAAGACAGCCCTCCGGCCCCCTCTGCTCTCCTTTTACGGAAACCATAACGGGATTTACGAGCTCATAATAGCTGTCGCCCATGTCTATGACGACCGCGCGTATGGGCACTCCCACCTGCGGCGCGGCCAATCCCGCGCCGTCCTCCGCGCGCACCGTCTCTTTCATATCGTCAAGCAGAGCGTGCAACTCTCCGTTGAAAGCCTTTACGCTTTCGCATTTTGTGCGCAGTACGGGATCTCCCTCCTGCACGACGTATCTCAATGCCATATAATTCTCCTAAGACAAATTTGCGGGATTTTCCTCCACATAGACGAGCGCGTCGTCCGAGGAACATTCCACCGCGATATCGTATATTTTCGCGAGCAATTCTTCGCTCTTCAAGCGCATCAACGCCTGATAGCGATATCTGCCCTGTATTTTTTTTATGGGCGAGTGCATTCTGTTCAAAAAAATGAACTCCTGCGGCTTTTCCGCGCGCAGAGCTTCGAGAGACGAATAAACCCTTCTCAAAGTTTCGAGGGCTTCGCCGTCGTCCTGCGAAGTTACCATAACTCTGCATATGAGCGAATACGGCGGAAAGCCCGTCGCTCTTCTCACCGCGGCTTCGTTCTCGAAAAAGCCCGAATAATCGTAGTTTACCGCATAGCGCAGTATGTAGTTCTCCGGACAGTACGTCTGCAACACCACTTTGCCCTTTGCGTCGGCGCGTCCGCTTCTGCCGGAAACCTGCGTTATCAACTGAAAGGTCCTCTCGCCGCTTCTGTAATCGGCAAAATGCAGACTCATGTCGGCGTCGAGAATACCGACGAGCGTTACGGAGGGGAAATCGTGCCCTTTGGCTATCATCTGCGTTCCGACGAGGATATCCGCCTCTTTTGCCGCAAAACTTTTCAATATTCTGTAATGCCCGTCCTTTCCGGAGACGGTGTCGTTGTCCATTCGCAGTATTCTCGCGGAGGGGAAGAGTTTTTTGAGGTCGGCGACGACTCTCTGCGTGCCCGTGCCGTTATACAGAATATGTCTTCCCCCGCACTCGGGGCAAGCGTCGAGCATTCGGTATTTCGCGCCGCAATAATGGCATTTCAGACAGCCGTCCTCGCTGTGATAGGTGAGCGTTACGTCGCAATTGCCGCATTTCGCCACATATCCGCAGTCGCGGCAGATGACCGTCTGCGAATAGCCTCTTCTGTTGAGAAATACGATGGCCTGATTGCCCTCTTCGAGCGTTTCGGCGAGTTCTTCCCTGAGCGCGAGCGAAAACGACGAGGCGTTCCCCCTCTTAACTTCCTTGCGCATATCGGCTATTATTATCTCCGGAAGCGGCTTTTTGTTTATGCGGTCTTTGAGCGTTATGAGGTTGTATTCTCCCTCTTCGGCTTTGAGATAGCTTTCCACCGAGGGAGTGGCGCTGCCGAGAATGAGCTTGCAGTCGTTGTATTCCGCGCGCCATTTCGCAATATCTGCGGTGGAATATCTCGGCGCGGATTCCGAGACGTAAGAGCCGTCGTGCTCTTCGTCTATGATTATTATCCCTATGTTTTCGAGCGGGGCGAACACCGCGCTCCTCGCGCCCACGGCTATTCTGGCTTCTCCCGAGCGCAATCTCCACCATTCGTCGAAGCGCTCGCCCGCGGAAAGTCCGCTGTGCAATATCGCGGCCTCGCCTTTGAAGCGCGAACGCAACTGCGAGAGCATCTGCGGAGTAAGAGATATTTCGGGAACGAGAAAAATCGCGCTCTTGCCGAGAGCTATCTGTCTGGCGATAAGCTGCATATATATCTCGGTTTTTCCGCTTCCCGTAACGCCGTGCAACAGCTGAACGCGTTTGTCGGATTTTTCCGCGCTCTCTATCGCCGCGGCCTGCGCGGCGGTAGGTATCTTCTCCCCGGCCCGTTCTTTCATGTCGGAAAAAGGACTGCGCGTTCTGCGCTTTGAAAAGATGTCCGCCGCTCCTTTTTTCACAAGCCCCTCGACGGCTCCGCGGCCGAATTTTTCGCTGAGAACGGAGAGCGGGCTCTCGATATTTTCTTTAAGAAAGGCTAAAACTTCCCTCTGTTTTACGGCCGAAGCCGTAAGTGGAATTTCCTTTACGAAACGCACATATCTGACGCGCGCCTCTCTCACTTTCCCGAGGCGCATTTCCGAGGGCAGAAACAGCCTCAACGCGGCGGCCTTGGGCACGCGGTAACGCTCGGTTATGCGCTCCATAAGGCTCACGCATTCGGGCACGAGCGCGGGCAATTCGTCAAACGTCTCCTTTATCGGCTTTATCCTCTCCGCGGGAAGAGAAGTCGTCCCGGACAGCCCGATAATAAACCCGTCGACGATTCTGCTGCCGAAAGGCACTTTAACTCTCGAACCTATCGCGGCGTCGTCCGGGCATGAATACTCGAATATTTTATCTACCTGACTGTGGGCTATGTCTACTATGACCTGCGCGTACATACCTTCTCTCTTTTATATTCAAAGCCGCTTCAAAAAGCGGCTTTGAATCAGTCTTTTACGCACTTAATCTTGCCTTCGGCAATCTCTCTGCTGGCAATCGCCAGCTCCTTTATAACTTGCGTGCTCGACGTGGCCATGCCTTGTGTGGCCTCGATTATCTGACGCGCGCGTTTAGCGGCCACTACGCAAAGCGCATAGCGCGAAACCGGTTCGCCGTCGGCGCCGAGCTGTTCGATAAGTAAATCTACGGGCGGCTGATTTATCATTTTTTTTCTCCTTTTCTCCTCGATATTATATTCGCGATCTCCTCTACGGCATCGTCCAGATTATCGTTTATCACAACATAATCGTAAAGATGCTTTTTGGAGAGTTCGTAATCCATTCTTTTTATCCGTTCTTCTATTTTTTCGTCGCTCTCGGAGCCGCGCTTTTTAAGGCGGGCGCGAAGCTCTTGCTCGTTCGGCGGCGCTATCATTATGAGTATTGCCTCCGGGTGGGCTTTTTTAACCTGCAACGCGCCGTCCACCTCTATTTCGAGAAGCACGTCGCCTTTGCGGAGCTGCTCTTCGACGTATTTCCCGGGCGTGCCGTAAAAATTCGAGAAATGCTCCGAATATTCCAGAAAACCGCCGTTCGCAATCTCCGAAAGAAATTGTTCGCGGGATATGAAAAAATAATC
Source organism: uncultured Clostridia bacterium (assembly GCA_947628505.1). GTDB lineage: Bacteria > Bacillota > Clostridia > Christensenellales > Borkfalkiaceae > Coproplasma. The sequence goes on along the minus strand of CANRAD010000018.1, from coordinate 7,505 downwards.
CCTGCCGTCCTTTTCGCCCTGACGCGGGGCGCGCGTAGTGCACGAAACGCTGAGATAAAAGCCGCCTTTTTCAAGGAGCCTCGAAACTATCGTCCCCTTGCCTACGCCGGAAGGACCGGAAAGAACCACGAGAAGGTTTTTCATCTTCACTCCACGTTCTGAACTTGTTCGCGCACTTTTTCTATTTCGTTTTTGAGCGCAAGCCCGAGACGCGTTACTTCAAGGTCGTTTGATTTGGAGCAGACGGTGTTTGTCTCGCGATTGAACTCCTGAACGAGGAAATCGAGCTTTCGGCCGACTATATCCTCTTTGCAGATTTCGCGGAACTGCGATATATGCGATTTCAGACGGGTAAGCTCCTCGTCTATGTTGCACTTGTCGGTGAACACCGCCACTTCCGAGAGAATTCTCGCCTCGTCTATTTCGGCGTCGCCGAGCGCTTTTTCCACCCGCGCGGCGAGCTTTTCGCGATATGTCTCCGCAACTTTCGGCGCGCGCTCTTCCACAGCGCATGTGAGCCTCTCGATTTCGTCCATTCTCGAAAGCATATCCGCGGCGAGTTTATCGCCCTCCGCCTTTCTCATGACGTTCAGTCTGGAAAGCGCTTCGCCGAGCGCGCGATTCAAAAGCGCGGACACCAACTCGTCGGGAGCGGTTTCTTCTTCGCTCTTCAAAACGTCCGGGAAGCGGAGAACGCCCGAAACGGTTATGTCGTATCCGATATCCGGAAAGAGTTTTTTAATCTCTTCCGCGGCGGAAACGTACGCTTTGGCCGCGCCCGCGTCGAGATATAGGTTTTTGGGCTTTTCGCGCTTATCCGTAATAGACACGAACACGTCGGCGTGCCCGCGCGTTATTTTTTCGCGAACGACGCCCCTTATGCCTTCCTCTTCGCACGAAAGTATGCGCGGACATTTCAGATTGATATCGAGATATCTGTTGTTAACGGTTTTAATCTCGACTGTCAGAGTTACTCCGTTCTCTTCGGCGACAGCTCTGCCGAAGCCCGTCATGCTCAGCATATGAAACCTCCGCGTTCAATAGGATAACTATATTATAACAACTAATTTACGAAAATACAAGCGAAAAGAAATACTACTTATAAAAGTAGCGGGCAAAAACTTATGCAAATATACTGTATATGCGCATAAAATAATTGACATCCGAAAAGGCAAGTGATATATTTTAACTGACTTGAAAGAAAGGCATCGAGGCTTTTATGAAAGAGAACGGAAAAGATACTCCCGTCGAAGAAAAACAGACATTAAAAGGCGATTCGGCCGTCGAAGAACGGCCGGCGGACGAAGAGCCGCCGCAAACCGAGCCGACCGAGCCGCAAGAACGCAAAAATGACAAACGTTCCAAAATTCTGCACAGAACCGTATACTTTCTCGTGTTGAATTTGGGAGTTTTTCTGCTTTCGTTCGGCGTTTATATGTTCGAAGTTCCGAATAATTTCGCCATGGGCGGCGTAGGCGGAATTTCCATAGTCGTAGCGCCCTATCTGTCCAAATTGGTACCGTGGCTCACCCAGCCCGTCATTTTAGGCATACTGAACGCCTTGCTTCTCGTAATCGGGCTCATCTTCCTCGGCAAGTCGATGACGATAAAAACGCTTTATTGCACGGCGATGTACTCGTTCGAAGTGTGGCTGTTCTCGTATATCCATCCCATGAACGCGCCGCTCACAAATCAGCCGCTTCTCGAACTCGTCTACGCCGTAGTTATAATGGGCTCCGGCAGCGCTCTGATATACAATTGCCGGGCTTCCTCGGGCGGAAGCGACATAATCGCGCTTATAGTTAAAAAATACACCGGTCTGCACATAGGCAGCGCGGTGCTCGCGAGCGATATGCTTATCGCCTGTCTCTCGTTTTTGTTCGGGCCCGAAATAGGCCTTTACTCCATTCTGGGACTGTTCGTCAAAACGTTCGTCATAGACGGCGTCATAGACAATATCACAAAGACGAAATACGTTACCATAATCACGTCCAATCCGGACATGGTCTCCGAACTGATATTGAAATACATAAACCGCGGCTTCACTTCCTACGACGCGAAAGGCGGCTATACCGGCGAACACAAAACGGTTATTATCACCGTTTGCAAGAGATCGCAGGCAATGAGACTGAAAATGAAACTTCACGAAGTGGATCCCGCGTCTTTCGTGATAATAACCAACGCCAACGAAATTCTCGGAAAGGGTTTCAGCGAAAGGCTGTGATATGCGCTATATAAAAGCCGAAGCGTTTGCTTCGGCTTTTTTTATTCGGCCGGAAGCGTTACGGTGAAAACCGCGCCTCCGTTTTCGGCGTTCTCCGCCTTTATCCCGCCGCCCGAAAGGGAGCATATTCTGTTGCAGATGGCGAGCCCCAAGCCGTTGCCCTCCGTCTTTTTTGCGGATTCCGCGCGGTAGTATTTATCGAATATATAGGGCATATCCTCGGGGGAAATTCCGTTGCCGCCGTCCTTTACGGTGATTTTTGCGATATTTCCCTCCTTTTTAAGCCCGACTTCTATCTTCCCGCCCTCGGGCGTGAATTTGACGGCATTCGAAAGCAGATTCAACCATACCTGTCTCAACATTTCTCCGTTGCCGTTTACTTTCACGGCGGAGAGATCGGAAGTAACTTCTATTTTCTTTTCGTCCCACTCCCTCTGCAACATAACTATGCAGTCGTTTATCTGCGTATCCAGCCGCACGCTCTCCGTCTGACCTATGAACTGCTGATTTTCGAGCTTGGAAAGCGTCAAAGTGTTATCGGCAAGGCGCCACAATCTGCCAGCTTCGGAAGAGATTATATTGAGGAATTTAACGGCGTCCTCTTCGTCTACGCCGCCTTCGAGGAGAAGATTGGCAAAACCCTGGATGGAAAAAAGAGGCGTTTTTATCTCGTGCGAGAGGTCGTGCACGAAGCCGTCGCGCATGTCTTTCGCCGCCGAGAGTTCCTTCGTCATCTTGTTGAAATTGCGATATATTTTCGCAAACGCGTCGCCTTTGTGAAACTCTATCTCGACGGAATAATCGCCCGCCGCCACCTTTTCGAGGCTCTCTATCAAGGTGTTCGATTTCTGCGCCGTTATATACAGCACGAGCACGACTACGAACGTGAACAGCAGCGCGAGAAGGGGAAGCGCCACGAGAGTTATTGAATATGCGCCGAATATCGAATCGGCGGACAGCAAGTTCAATACCGCCACGGCTATTTCCGCCGCACCCAAAATAATCGAAAAGCTCAGAACGCCCGCGCCGAAGAGTTTGAGCCCCCTCTTCGTGTTACCTGCCTTTATCATTTTTTATCACCGCCTTATAGCCCACGCCGCGAATGGTGCATATTTCGAATTCACGGAAGTGCTCGAATTTGTTTCTCAGTCTGTTGATGTGCGTGCGCACGGTGCTTTCGTCGCTTTCGGAAGCATAGCCCCACACGCTGTCGAGGATATTTTCCTTGGTGAATATCCTGCCCGGATATGACAAGAGCAAAAAAAGAAGTCTGAACTCTTTCGAGGTAAGCTCGAAAGTCTCTTCCCCTCTCGTAACCGTGAACGTATTTCTGTCCACCGTTACTTCTCCTATCGTTATCTTGCCGTCGTTGGCGATTTTATATCTTCGCAAGAGCGCGTTTATGCGCCATAACAGCTCGTCGAAATTGACGGGTTTGGTCATATAATCGTCGCAACCGGCGGAAAAGCCCCGCCCTTTATCCGCGAGTTCGGACTTCGCCGTAAGCATTATCACGGGCGTCGTATCGCCCATTCCGCGCATGCTTTCCACAAGCGAAAAGCCGTCGAGCCCCGGCATCATTATATCGGTTATCACAAGGTCGGCGCCAGATTTACCCAATACGTCGAGCGCTTCCCCGCCGTCCTTTGCGCACGTTACCTCGAAATTTCTGCCGAGTTTTGTTTTCAGAAGAAGACGGACGTTGTCGTCGTCCTCTACAATGAGAATGTTTGCCATGACTATATTTTAATATAACGGTCGAAAAAAATCAAATGAGTTTACATTCATTTTATATTGACGGGCTATATTTTAAGATATACGATTATACGGTTTGCTTTAAAATCATGAACATTGTCATAGTTATTGATCTCATAGACAATCTCACAAACGGTTCGGTTATGACGGCGAGGCGTTTCGCGGACGGTCTCAAATCCCGCGGGCACTCGGTGAAAATCGTCGGCATAGGCGCCGACGGCGAAAACGACGTGCAGGTAAAGGAGCGCTATGTTCCCCTTCTCACGGAAGTTTCCGCTCACAATCAGATAAGATTCGGCAAATACGACAAAAAGACCATTCTGAAAGCCTACGAAGGCGCGGATATAGTGCACTTTATCTTCCCCTTCAAGCTCGAACAGAAGTGCAAGAAACTTGCCGACGAAATAGGTCTTCCCTCAACCGCCGCTTTTCACGTTCAACCGGAGGACATTTCGTACAACATGCACATGAGCTGGTTCAAACCGCTCAATTCGTTCATCTATTCGATGTACAGACGAAAGTTTTACAAGCGGTTCAACCGCATACACTGTCCGTCGAAATTCATTGCGAACCAACTCGACGCGCACGGCTACAAATCCGAGCTCTACGTCATATCCAACGGTTACGACAAGCGGTTCTGCCCGCCCGAAAAGCGCGACGAACACGAAAAGTTCGAAATAGTAATGGTCGGCAGACTCGCGCCCGAGAAAAAACAGAAGATACTCATCTCGGCGATAGCTCTCTCGAAATACAAAGACAAAATCCACCTCAGCCTTTTCGGACACGGTCCCACTTACAAAAAGCTCTCGAAGCAAGCCCGGAAATTGGGCGTTGACGTAACTTTCGACTTTTTGCCGCCCGATAAGCTCGCGCTCAGATTACAGCAAAGCGACCTCTACGTGCACGCCTCCACGGTGGAAATAGAGGCGATAGCCTGTCTCGAAGCCATAGCGTGCGGCCTCGTTCCCATAATATCTTCGAGCGAACTCTCCGCCACTCCGCAGTTCGCGCTCGACGAGCGTTCGCTGTTCGAAAACGACAACTGCCGTCAACTTGCCAAAAAGATAGATTATTGGTACGAGAACGACGAAGAACGCCTGAGAATGGGGGCAATGTACGCCGCTTCGGCGAAGAACTACAATATAGATAATTCTCTGCAACTTGCCGAGAGAATGTTCAAAGACGAAATAAACGACATGCGCGAAAGAAAGTCCGCTCTTTCGGACAAACGCGCAAACGGAAAAGCCGAAAAGGCGGACGCATAAGCGTCCGCCTTTTTTAAAATTCCGCGCGCTACCGTATCCGGTCCGACGCACGTCGGAACAAAAACCCCGCCGCGAGAACGGCGGCCGAAAGCCCCCAGCCGAACGCCGTTTCTGCCCACGGCGGATAACCCGTGCCGCCGAGAGCGAGTTTGAATATCTCCGACGCGCCCAAAGTTGCGAGAATGACGGGGCAGAACACCCCTATCGAAATCCCGAAAAACGCGGGCGGCATCTTCGCCCTCTTTGTGTATCTGTTTATCTCCGGGACGAGAACGCGGGCGTTTTTTCTTCGGCCGAAAAGCAGACATTCCGCCAGCGCGAGCAAAATAACGTTGTAAAAATTTACGAATATATCGCTTATTTCCATCACGACGTCGCCCGCCGTGGTGCAATATACGGCTCCCGCCGCAAACCCCGCCGCGCACATTACGGCGGCGATTTTTTTTCTGCTCGCGAACTTCCCCGCAAGCGGCGACGCCAGCGCTTCGAGCATGGAAACACCCGACTGCACGGCCATCATCGCAAGCGACAGATAAAAGGCCGTCCCCGCCGCCGCGTTTAGAGGCGAACCGCGCCCGAACAGCGAGGAAATCGCGGAGGGATACACCGAAAAAGCCGTTATCATTCCCGAATCGCCGACGGACGACTGCAACCCGCAGCCGTAGAGCGTGGTAAACAGCGCCACGGAAGCTATTATCGAAACGACGGCGTCGGCGGAGGCTATGATGACGGAAGACGTGAACACGTTTGTCTTTTCCGGCAGATACGAGCCGTAAGCGGGCATTATGCCCACCGCGAGCGAAAGCGAAAAGAACACTTGCCCGAGCGCGTTTATCCAGATTTCCGGCGAGGACAGCGCCGAAAAATCGGGCATGAACAGCGCCGACAGCGCGGCGGCAGAATTGTCGTAAAAAAGTCCCCTCGCGGCAAGCGCGACGAGAAAAATCATAGGTATTATAACCGTGAATTTCGCGGCGGCCGAGAGCCGTTTCGCCCCTCCCGAAAGGCAGAACAGCATAACCGCCCAAACTGCCGCCGAAGAGAGCAAAACAAGCGGGGATATCCCGCGGATAACGCCGTCGCTGCCGCTTTTCAAAATTTCCGAAAAGAAATATTCTCCCGCCTTTTCGCGTGGAAGCGCGCAGACGCTCCCCATGCTCAGAGCCTCGCTTAAAATCCATGCGGCAAGCCCGGCGTAAACCACGGCGGTAATCGCGGAATTGACGCACGCCGCCCAACCCACGGCCTCGCTCTTTTTGCTCAATCCGCGGAAACATACCGGCGCGCCGCCTTTAAACTTTCTGCCCGCCGCTATTTCGGCGTTGAGAAGCGGCACGCCGAGAACGGCCAGAGCCAGAACATATATAATAAGAAACGCCCCGCCGCCGTACTTCGCGCACAGCCCCGGGAAACGCATAGCGTTGCCCAGCCCGACCGCCGCGCCCACGCTCGCCATTATAAATCCACGGCGCGAGGCGAACGTCTCTTTCGCCATAGTTTAACATATTCCGCGAACGCCCGAATTATGAAAACGCCGCCACGGCATGCGTATTTTCAGACGTCCCGCTTACCGTCCGAGAAAAAGAACAACGCCACTGTGCCCGCGCCCGTGTGCGATCCTATAACCGCGCCTATGTCGTCTATCTCCACTTTGCCTTTGAGATTGGGGAAAACGCTTTCGACTTCCTTTTTGAGCTCCTCCGCGTCGTCTTTTCTCATAGAGTGCGAAATAAAGCACTTTTCGGAGTAATTCTCGCCGCCCGCGGCCTGTAAACGCATATTTTTGACGAGCTCGCGCATCGCTTTCTTCTTGCCCACGGCCTTTTTTCGCACTATGAGTTTCCCGTCCTTATTGACGTCGAGAACGGGGCATATGTTGAGCATGCCGCCTATCGCCGCCGCGGGACCGGAAACGCGGCCGCCGCGTTTGAGATGCGCGAGATTGGTGGTGAAAAACCAATGCCGCAATCTGAGTTTGTTCTCTTCGAGCCACGCATACAGCTCGTCTATGCCCATGCCCGCCGCTTTCAGCTCGGCGGCCTTATCGACGAGCAATCCGTAGCCTGAGGAGGCCGCGAGCGAATTTACGAAATATATCTTCCTTTCGGGATACTTCTCTTTAAGGTTTTTCTGCGCGACGAGGGCAGACTGCTCCCAACCGCCCGTAAGTCCGCCCGAAAATTCTATGTGAAGAACGTCCGAGCCCGGTCTGTTGCTCGCGGGAGTATACGTTCCGCACCCGACGCAAAACACTGCTATTA
>CANRAD010000017.1 GCA_947628505.1 uncultured Clostridia bacterium | reverse complement strand
GTTTTTGCTCTCAGTTCGTCGGTTATCTCAACATCGAAGTGTCCGAAACAAGAGCATACTTTTTCACCAGACATAAAAGAAGCGCCGCTCCTTTAAGGAACGGCGCCCGTAGAATACCGTTCCTTGGTTGCAACGCCAACAGACTTCTTTTTTGCGAAAAAGCCGATTGAAACAGGTATTACTACCGTTATTTTTCGACTTTTCCGTATAAAAATTCATGCCGCCACCGTTTAGGGGAAGGAAAAGAAATCTATTCTGTTGACGTTGCATTAGCATTATAACACGATTGATCTGAAATATCAACAAGTAATTGTGAAAGAAAAATATTTACATAAAAGAAGCGCCGCGCCGGAAGAGGGAAACGCTCTTCCGGCGCGGCGCCGCATGAAATTTGTTCGGCGCAAATATTTAAACGCTTTTGCGATTTATTTGCTTTTGTTTTTCGGTCGCAAGTATTATAATGTCTAAGAAAACAAGAAGTCGGCAGCGTCGGAATTTCGGCGGCGCGACAAGTTGACAAAAAGGAGATATGAGTATGTTTGAATTTCAGAAATTGTGTAACGAAGTCGAGGCGTTAACGCCTCCAGAACGTGCGGCGTTGATAGTCGACAAAGCCGTTACGGTGGTTGACGGACTGCGCGGGCTCGGGCTTGACGGGGAGGATCCCGTAAATACGCTTGCCGCGTTTATTATCGGTTCGGTCGTTTCGGACGGCTCGATAAGCGAGAAGGATTATCTGTATATTTATCCTTCGCTCGTCAAGGCGTTCGGCGAGTTTTGCGATTTGGCGGGGATAAAGTCCGAATTGAAAGTTTCGAAGGATTTGCAAAACATAATAAAGGAGTACACGAAAGAACTGCTTAATATACTTTCCGCGGCGAACGAAGAGCTCGGCGCGGACATAATACTGCTTTGTCTTTTGGTAACGTCCGTCGACGGGAAAGTTTCGTTAAAGGAGAAACGTTATATCCGTCAGCTCTGCAAATCGTGAAATTTTTAAATGAGTTCTTCATAAAGCGGCAACAAATCAAACAATAAACAAAAAAACAAAAAAACCGAACCTATTACAAGGTTCGGTTTTTTGTATAGCGAAAACCCCCAGATAGTCTGGGGGTTCAGTAAAGGCTAATGCCGATAAATATGACAGAATCACTCCGTTTGTGTAAAATAGGATTACGACTTGGCGGTTGTAATAAAAAGACACAAGCGGAGGACATTCAAATGAATGATAGTAAAATTTTAGCACATAAGAAATGGAATTGCAAGTATCACATAGTTTTCGCACCGAAATATAGGCGCAAAATGTTTTATGCCGAACAACGTGAAGCAATAATGAAAATAATAAAAGAATTATGCACGTGAAAAGGAATAGAAATAATAGAGGGAGAAATGGCAATAGACCATGTACATCTGTTGTTAAGTATACCACCCAAATTTTCGATTTCGGGAGTAATGGGATATTTGAAAGGGAAAAGCAGTTTAATGATATGCCAAAAATTTGGGCAGGCAAAGTTTCAGTACAGATGCCGAGAATTTTGGTGTCGTGGCTACTATGTAGGCACGACGGGCAAGAATACCGAGGTAATAAAGAATTACATATCCAACCAGCTAAAACAGGATAAAGAGGCAATGCAATTAAGCATAGACTATGCCGAGGATCCGTTTACGGGTAGCAAGTGATAAACGCAAAGACCGCCAGGTCGTCATACGCGAGCGTTGCTCGCGGCTAGTAAACAAGGGGTGTGCCTGCGCGAGCGAAGTGACGCTTTGATTTATCAAAAAATGAAGAACCGCCGGCTATGCCGGCGGGTATCTTTTGGTGCACCACTAATAACGTAAGTTGAACCAAATTCAGCTTGCGTTATTTTTATGCTTTAAATCGTTGTGTGTGATTATAAATTTTGATATAATTCTATTAAACAAACGCAAGGAGTTGGCAATGAAAATATTAGTTACGGGCGGCACTGTTTTCGTAAGCAAATTTATAGCGGAATATTTTGCGGATAACGACAACGAAGTTTACGTTTTAAACCGCAATACAAAGCCGCAATTACCTAATGTAAAACTTATTCAATGCGACCGCAAAAATATAAATGGCAGGTTAAAAGGCTTGCATTTTGATACGGTTATCGACGTAACCGCCTACACCGCCGAAGATATAAATACCTTGCTTGACAACCTTGAAAGTTTTGACAATTTCGTTATGATTAGTTCGAGCGCAGTTTATCCCGAAACGCTTGAATTGCCGTTTAAAGAAAGCGATGAGTGCGGTAAAAACAAAATATGGGGCGATTACGGCACAAATAAAATAGCCGCCGAAAACGCTCTAAAAAAACGAGTTCCCAACGCCTATATTATAAGACCGCCCTATCTTTACGGCGAGTATAACAACCTTTACCGAGAAGCGTTTGTTTTTGATTGCGCCGAAAGAGGTGCGCCGTTTTACTTGCCCAAGGACGGCTCTATGCCCCTGCAATTTTTCCACGTTGAAGATTTGTGTAGATTTATAGAAATATTGCTTAAAATTCAACCTACACAAAAAGTTTTTAATGTCGGCAACAATCCGATTACCATTAAAGAATGGGTTGAAATTTGCTATGCGGCAATGGGTAAAACGCCGAAATTTATAAACGTTACCGCTGACATTGAACAGCGCAATTACTTTCCTTTCTATGATTACGGCTATGCGCTTGACACCACCTTACAAAATGAGATTGTGCCTGACTTGATACCGTTACCTGTCGGCTTTCAACGTTCCTATAATTGGTATAAAGATAACAAAAGTACGGTCAAGCCCAAAAATTATTTTGACTTTATCGAACGGAATTTTTAAAGCTCTTTCAGTTTACAGTTATTAAAATAATAGATATTCTCTTTTTTAAAACCGTATGCCGAACCTTTAACAGCTATATGTGGCTCAAAAGTAAAATACTTTACACTTCCGAGAGTAGCGGAATTACCTTTTTCTATATAAATTCGGTCGTCCTTATTCGTTACTATGGAATGACCTAAATTCCCCATAAAGTCCAAATTTATAAAGGCGTTTGAAGTAATAAACTTATTCATATATTCGTAAAGTTGCTCAAAAGTCGTTTCGGGTGTTGCGAACGATAGCAATTCTCTATGTAGTTTACCTTCCATAAGCAAGCCGTTTCGCCATTCGAAGTTGCTTATTGTATTTATATCATTTATAACAACGCCGTTTTCTATAATAATTGTTCGAGCAAAATCGCCCCAAACATTACCAACCTGCGGACTTAAATCAATCGTAACTATATCGTTATTTTCAATAATACGGTCTGCTGTTTGATAGTGTTTCCCCGACACGGACAGTGTTGTTTCGTTACCCGAAAACACAAATGCGCCAACATCCCAATACCAAAATGAAGTAGCACCCAACTCTAACATTTTGTTTTCGGCAAGCTGTCTTAATTCTATTAAAGACATACCGACTTTTATTTTAGTTTTGATAAAGTCCATAGTCTTCTTTGCTATTTGCTGTACTTGGGCATTTGTCATACTGATTTACCTATTACCTTACCTAATTCAAAAACTTGTTGAATTTCCGCTCTGTGATTTTCTAATAAATCATTTAATTTATCGGTTTGGCGAACGGATATTCTTTCTACCGTTGCAATTCCCAAATGCCCGAAATAGTGCGCAATTGCGTTTAAAATCAATTGGTTTTCTTGCTCTCGCACGCCTGCACGAACAGCTATCGCTATTCCTTTAATGGGCTTATCGGCTTTGTAATTGCGGTTGGGGTTAGTATCGCCGTAAGGGGTAGTCCTATCAAACAGCGTTTTAAGTTGTGCAGGCACGTCAGCCCACCAAGACGGGGCGGCAATAACAACATAGTCCGAGCTTAAAATATCAAGAACAACGTTTTTAACGTCATCGTTTTGTACACACTCGCCGTTTTCATAACATTTTTTACAGCCGTAACAGTAATTCATAGCTATTTCGTTTATGCAATATTTTTTAATTATAGCCGCAGAATTGCTTATTCCATTTATCAAAGTATCGACAAGATAAGCGCAACTGCCTTTTAAATTAGGACTGCCGACAATACAAGTAATTTTCATCATAATCACCCCTTACAAAAGTATATTTGATTTATAATATCACAGCTTCTACCATTTTGCAATAAAAAAATTTAAAATGGCACTGTGGCGGGTGCTTGAATAAACGAGCGCGCGGCTAACGCCGCGCGTTCAAGCACCCGCCACAAAATAAACCGCCCAACGAAAAAACCAAAATATGAACGCCGAGCGGAAGGGCGTTCGCCGCTAACCCGCTTGGCGAATCGCCCTTCCCCGCTCATCGGCAGATTTCATAGCCTTATGCTTTTTTGCATAGGGCGTTTTTTTATTTTGCAAGGCGGCTACTTTGAACGTTTTTCGGGTGTAAATCGCTCTATTTTAAAAATTTTTTAAACTTTTTTCCGAAACCGGTTGTCATTTGCAAATTTTTGTACTGAAAGATATGAGAGGTTATGTGGATAACCCTTAATAAAAAACCAAAAAACTTTTTGAAACAGGAAATTAGGCTTCATGTTTATGTAGTATACCATACGAAAACAGCGGTCAAGGAGGTGCCAAAAGTGCAGAAAACTGAATTGCAAGTTGAAACAATAGGCAAACCTAATATTCAATTATTGCCCGAAACCGAGCGGCGTTCGTTTTATGAAACGCTTTTGGCGCATATCCAGCAACTAAAATCGCAGGACGGGAAATAAAAGTTATGCCATATAGAAACACCAAAGTCTATTACGACGGAAGTCATTACATAGCTATTCCCCCGGATAACTTTCCGAGCGGTAAGCGCAAAAGACATAGGCAGAAACAACAGTCTATTACTCCCACCCCCAAAGAGAAATTCAAGAGCGCGTACACGGAAAGTCAACAGCTACCCAAGCGGGAACGCAAGAAATTTTTAGCAGAGCAACTGAAAGGCGAATTTGCCACGGCAGAGCAGGTAACAGAATTTATAGAGAAGAACATAGAGCGGGAAAATACCAACGCAATGAAACGGCGCACACGGCTAATGAGAAAAGTATATCTGCAACAGTGGAATTACTTTGTAACGTTCACATACGACAACGCCCTGCACACGGAAGAAACCTTTAAAAGAAAGTTATACAACACTTTAAAACACCTTGCAAGCCGTAAGGGCTGGAAATACATAGGCGTTTGGGAACGTTCACCAGAAATGCAGAGGCTACACTTTCACGGAATATTTTATATCCCCCAAATGATAGGCGAGCTTATAGAAGTAAAAGATTACAGCACCAAGCAACACAAAGTGCAAACAACCTACCAAAATACACACTTTTTAAAGCACTTCGGCAGAAACGATTTTAAAGTATTGGAGCGGCAGGAAGATATAATGCAGTCCGTCAAATATCTATTGAAGTACATAGGCAAGAGCAACGAACGGCTGATATACGGCGGTAAACTGCCTACCTATTTCAGGAGCGATATTTTGGACGAGGATATAGCCTGCGGGTACGGCGTGGACGATAGGAAGCTACTTCTATTTGACAATTTCCAATGTATTGATGAGGGCGTGCTTATGGGCAAGGTAAGCCCCGAAGTAATATCTAAAATGCCCAAATGCAACTGATTTTTGTCTTTCGTCCGGCGGAGCGTAAACGACTTTGCCTGCGCTGTCAAGGGTAAAGTGAATTGCCATTCGGCAACCCTTGACAGCGATATAAAGAAATTTTGGATATAGCTGTAAACAGTCCAAGCCGTTTGCCCGCACCTTGCCGAAAGGCAAAATAAAATCAAAGGAGTTAAAAACAATGAAAACAGCAGTGATTTATGCAAGATACTCTTGCGACCAACAGACAGAACAGTCCATAGACGGACAACTTCGCGTGTGCGAGGAATATGCCAAGCGCAATAATATCCTCATACTCAACACTTACATAGACAGGGCAATGACGGGAACTAACGACAACCGCCCCGATTTCCAGCGTATGATTAAGGATAGTGCGCGTAAAGAGTGGAATTATGTTTTAGTCTACAAGTTAGACCGTTTCAGCCGTAACAAGTATGAAAGCACCATACACAAGCGTACATTAAAAAATAACGGCGTTAAGGTATTATCCGCAATGGAAAATATCCCCGACACGCCGGAGGGCATTATTCTCGAAAGTTTGCTCGAAGGTATGAACCAATACTATTCTGCGGAGCTTTCCCAAAAGGTCAGCCGCGGCATGAGGGAAAACAGGTTAAAGGGTTTATACCAAGGCGGCGGCGTTCCATACGGTTACAGAGTGGAAAATCAAAGGTTAGTCATAGACGATATGCAAGCCGAGGCAGTGCGATTTATGTATTTGCAATATTCCAAAGGCGTATTTGTAAAGGATATAATTGCAGAGCTAACCGCAAAAGGCGTTACATATAAGGGCAGACAGTTTGCGCGTAACACCGTTTACGGAATACTCGCCAACGAAAAGTATTCGGGAGTATATACAAAGGGCGATGAGATAGTAGCTAATATGTACCCGCCGATAATAGACAAGCAGTTATTTGAGAGCGTAAGGCAGATAGTAAACGCCAACAAATTCGGCAAACGCAGTGTAAAAACAGTCTATCTTTTGCGTGGCAAATTAAAGTGCGGATATTGCGGCAGACCTATAAGCGCAGAAACAGGCACAGCACGAAATGGCGAGGTCATACACTATTACAAGTGCATAGGACGGAAATCAGACCATAACGGCTGTAAAAAGACGGTTGTAAATAAAGAGTATTTGGAAGAGCTTGTCATTAACGCGGTTATAGACGAATTGAGTAAGCCGCAGGCGATTGATAAAATCGTAAGAGAGCTTTTGAAAATTCAGGATAAACAGATAACGGATAATCTCAACTTAAAAACGCTAACAAGAGAGAAAGCCAAAGTTACAAAGTCGCTGGAAAATCTTATGTACGCCATTGAAAACGGTATTATTTCAGCCACTACGAATAAGCGGCTACACGAACTCGAAGAACAGCAGGAAGATTTGGAACGGCGAATACTCATTGAAAAAGAGAAAACGGCAATAAAAATCCCCGACAATATAATGCGGGAATATTACCGACAGGCGTTGGCGTTAGAGCCGCAAATGCTCATAAACTACCTTGTAAAAGAAATAATACTGTATGACGATAAAATAGAGATTTACTTCAACAGCCCTATAAAAATAAACGACGATAAGTCCGATAGTGCAGACAGCACGTCGGGCTTTTTATTTTACAGAGATTTCAAGAAAATATCCTATACCCTACACGGCTATAATACCATAAGGCAAATACCCATACTTACGGAAATGTATATAAAATAACACATAGCGCGGCTATTTATTCCACGTTCCGCTTGATTTGAGCCTCTATGGGGTGCGTTGGCAAGGCAAAGAGCCAAGCCACAACCGCCCAAGGGGCTTTGTTTTGCCGTTGGCAATAAACAGCCTAACACACCCCTTTCTCATATCAAGCGGCTTTCGCGGCATAAACCGCCGCTGACTTAATATAAAGAATAACAAAAAACCTAAACCAAACCAATATGTTAATGGTTCAATTTAGGTTAAATGTGGTGCACCTTCAGGGACTCGAACCCTGGGCCCACTGATTAAGAGTCAGTTGCTCTACCAACTGAGCTAAAGGTGCATGCATATAAGCGGCGTAAACCGCTTATATTGGTGGTCCATCCGAGATTCGAACCCGGGACACCTTGATTAAAAGTCAAGTGCTCTGCCAACTGAGCTAATGGGCCAAAATTTGGCTGGGGTAGCTGGATTTGAACCAACGAATGCGGGAATCAAAATCCCGTGCCTTACCGCTTGGCGATACCCCAATACTTGCCCGCGGCAAGCGGGAAAGATAAGTGGGGCGGGCGACAAGTTTCGAACTTGCTGCCTCCAGAGCCACAATCTGGCGCTCTACCGATTGAGCTACGCCCGCCATACTTTTTGGTGCGCCTGGAGAGATTCGAACCCCCGACACACGGCTTAGAAGGCCGTTGCTCTATCCTACTGAGCTACAGGCGCATATGCATCAAGATTACGCGCTTAAAGCCTAAAAAGCTTTGGAGCGGGTGATGGGAATCGGACCCACGCAACCAGCTTGGAAGGCTAGTGTTCTACCATTGAACTACACCCGCATTGTTTGCTTGCTTTCAAACGCACACGAGCGTTTACTCAACTCAATGCTAAAAAATTATATCAAATCAATATTTGACTGTCAACTCATTTTAAAACGCTTTTCACATTTTTAAATAATTAAAAGAGAGCGGCGCCGATATCTTTCGGCGCCGCTTAAATCAACTCTTGTCTTCTTCGTTCTCTTGCTCGTCTTTGCGCTTTTTGTTCTTTTTCTTCTTGTCGGAAGTGCCCACATAGGCGAGATATCCAACGGCTACCAACACGAGCGCGACAACCACGAGCACGAGCGCGACGGTCTTTATCATGTCCTCGTTCTGCGGCGAGGGATCGTCTATCTTTTCGGGCGGATTTTCGCTGAAATTGAACTCGGAAACATAACCTACGGGAACGTATCCCGTTTTGCCGTCGGGCGTGCTTATCTTGTAGAACCCGCCGTATTCGAATTGCCCGGAGGTGAGCTTTGATTCAACCGTTATGTGCTCGCCGCCCGTTAAATTTGCGCCTTCGAGAACGGTCGCCGCCGATATGTACGGAAGAGCGTAAATATGTCCATCGGAAACTTTTACGCTCGCCTGTCTGCCGTCCGCCGTCTCGGTTATTCCGGACGTTCCTATGTAATCTTTAACGCAGTCCGGGTTGAGTATGTACGCGTCGCCGCGAATGGAGATTACGGCGACCTTGTCCGTCTTGCAGAGCAGAAGCGCGTTCTCGCCCTCGACCGTCGGCCGGGTGTCGCCGGACGGAACAAAGTTTTCGCCGGCCACGTCGTCGAGATCGACGGGCGTCATATGACTGTTGCCCGTGAGCGTTACGAGCTTGGGCGATGAAGAATACTCCTTCAATATCTCTTTGGCCTCGGCGCTTTTGACGTCGGCAGAGGGAGAGTAGTCCGTGTAATCGTATATCTTGCTGTCAAGCTCTTCGGCCTTGTCGGTGATTTTGGAAAGTTTGTTGTCCTTTATCGCGTAGAGGTCGTCCCCGTAGAGTTTCAGATTTGAAAAAGGACCTTCGAGAGTTATGACGCTCTCGTTTCCGTCCCATATTATTATCTTGCCGCCGCTGAGATTATAGGAATAATCGCCGTGCGAAAATCTCGGTTCGAGAGACTGCATTACGTGCTCGGAGACATTGCCCGGCAAAAGTTGCTGGCTCTCGGGCAGAAGATACACAAAGGAGGGATTGCCCGCCACGCTGTAATAAAATTCTCCGTCGGCATAGTCGACGGCCGTAACAGCCGTGGCCATTCTGTAAGACATTCTTACGCCGTCGTCTATAACGTAGAGGTTGTTGCCGTCGGCAAAGGCATATCCGTCTTCGCCGCCCACGGCAAAATCGCTCAGAGCCTCGAACGTCTGAGTCTGAGTGAAGTCGGCGGGATATCCGCCGTCCGCGGCGCGCGAAGAGAGGGCGTATACGTTCATTGCGGACGGAAACGCCGAAGCCGCCGTAAGGCAAATTGCAATTGTAGCCAACAACCGTTTTTTCACGTTAGAAATTATATCACACCTTTCGGTGCTTGTAAACTGTTTGATTGAGGTTAAAAAACCAAATGTCCACATAAAAATTGTCCGAAATATAATAATTTATTTTTTAATTATGCGTTTTTTGTCATATTTAACGGTTATAATCCAATTACAATACAAACATTTGTTTACATAAACGGACGTAAAAAAATTGAAAAGCAAGAGAATTCTTAAATTTTATTTCGGCGCGGAGGGGTTGAACTCGACTTTGGACAAGCTGATATTGAAAGTTGCGTGTTCGTCGTGCCGCGTTCAAAGCGACGGGGAAAGGGAGGTCTCGCGCGTTCTGGCGCTCGTCGGCGCAAAGGAAGAACTTTCGAAGTTGTGGGGATATCTCGACGGAGTCATTTCGGAAATGAGCGAGGAGGACAAAAAAGCGCTTGAAGAGTACTCGTCTATGCGCTGCGGCGAAGGAATGAGCGACGCCGCGCACAGACGGGGGATAAAGAAGTCGCTTATGAAGTTCGCCCGACATGCGAGAATTGCGGAGAGGTTTTCGGAGGGGATGAGGCTTGTGAACGAATATTATTGCCTTTTGCCGCCGTAACGGGCTCTTCCAGATATGAAGAGCACGGTTATCGCCGCGGCCGCAACTATTATTATGATCGCCGAGAGGATTGCGGGAGAATCGTCCGTCGGCGGGGGTTCGGTCTTTTCCGGCGGCAGTTCGTTTACGGGATAATTTTCGGTTGAACCGAGAATATAGCCGAACGAACCGTTGTACAGAACGTATGAATATTTTTCCGCGCCGAACGTATAGTTGCCGTAATATGCCGCGACGACGTCTATCTGGCCTATTGTCGGAAGCGAGCCCGCGGGCGGCGTGGCTTCGAACGTTATGGTTACGGGCAGATTGAGATACAGGTTTTCCGGAGGGCTTGCAACTTGCCGCAAGCCGGATTTGAGGCAATATCCCGTGAGTTCGATATATATATCCGAATTTTCGGCGTAGCTGACCATATACCATTCGCCCTCGTCGCTTAAAATGCGCACGCAATATGTATACGGCACGGCAAAGAGCGCCTTGCGCTCGTCCGGTTCGGAGCAGAAGTAGCTTTCCCGTGTACAGGCGTATGCGTAAACGGGCGATTTATCGGCGAGGGCGCGCGCGGGCGGCGCGACGGGGATGACCATTGCGATAAGGGAGAGGAATGAGAGGAGTTTCATACCAGGCAATTATAACGGTTTGCGGGCAAAAAAAAGGGGGAGATATTGTCTAAAAAGGGGATATGCGGAAGGAAGATATAATATCTCGCATAGACGAGATAGAAAAAGAGCTTGAAAAGCGCAGGGGTTCGGACAGGCTCTCCGCCTATAATTCCGGCAGAAAGAAGCACAAAAAGCAACTTGCGTTTCACAAGTGCAAAAAGCGCAACCGTTGGGTGTTCGGCGGCAACCGTTCGGGGAAAACCGAGTGCGGGGCCGTGGAGTGCGTGTGGATGCTGAGGGGGATACACCCCTACCGCAAGAACAAAAAGGACGTCTTCGGTTGGTGCGTTTCGCTTTCGCAACAGGTTCAACGCGACGTCGCTCAGGCGAAGATACTTCAATATCTGCCGAAGAGATGGATAGCCGACATAGTTATGATATCCGGCCGCAAGGACAACCCGGCGAACGGCGTAATCGACCAGATATCGGTTAAAAACGTTTTCGGGGGGATATCTACGCTCGGCTTCAAAAGTTGCGACCAGGGCAGGGAAAAGTTTCAGGGATCCAGCCTCGATTTCGTGTGGTTCGACGAAGAGCCGCCCGAGGATGTGTACGAGGAGTGTCTTATGCGGGTTATGGATCGCCGCGGGGATATATTCGGCACGATGACGCCGTTGAAAGGCAAGACGTTCGTATACGGCGAAATCTATCTGAACAGAGGCAAAAATCCTCAGATATGGCACGAATTCATGACTTGGGAAGACAATCCGTTTCTCTCCCGCAAGGAGACCGCGCTCCTTGAAAAATCTTTGAGCGCGGAAGCTCTCGACGCGCGCAAGTTCGGCAGATTTTCGGAGGGCAAAGGGCTCGTTTATCCGGAGTTCGACGAAAGCGTGCACGTTATAGAGCCCTTCGAGATTCCGTCGGAATGGCAGGACGCGATATCCATAGATCCGGGATTGAACAATCCGCTCTCGGCGCATTGGTATTGCGTGGATTGGGACGGGAACGTATACGTGGTGGCGGAGCACTTCGCGGCGGGCAGGGACGTTGATTTCCATGCACGCGCGATAAAGGACATAAGCCGTAAACTCGGCTGGAAAACCGATTCCGCGGGCAGAATAAGGGCGCTCATCGACAGCGCGGCCAATCAGCGCACGCTGGCCTCTTCCAAATCGGTTTCCGAGCTGTTTTGCGAACGCGGAATACTCGTCAATCCCAACGTCAACAAGGACGTGTTCGCGGGGATATCGCGCGTTAAAAGCTATTTGAAGCGCGGCAACGGCGAACCGGATATCTATATATTTTCGACGTGCGTCAATATGATAGAAGAGTTTCGCGGCTATTTCTGGGCGGCGGGAGATATGCCGGTAAAGCGGGACGACCACTGCATGGACGAGTTGAGATATTATATAATGACGAGACCGCGCCCCCCGAAAGAAAGGGAAAACAGCGTCATTCTGCAAGACAAGCTCAGGCGTATAAGGAAACTCGGGAAGCGCGCTTACGAAGACTGAAAGGAGGCGACAAATTGCGAAGGAGGGAAAATTGCAAGGAGGAGATATCGTAAAAGAGGCGCTCGTAAAGTGCGCCACGGGGCTTTCGGCGAGCGAAACGGTGGAAGAATTCACCGTTGAAAACGGCGAACTCGTGCTTGTGAGAAAAAAAATAACAAGGAGAGAGATTCCGCCGGACATCAAGGCCGTCAAACTCATTTTGGGCGAAAACGGGGAGATTACCGACGAGGAACTCGAAGCGGAGAAAAACAAACTTACCGCATTATTGAAGGAGGCAAAATTTGACTGATGAACTCGACACCGCGTCGCAACTGTGCGCGGACATAGAAGAAGATTTTTTAAAAAGGCGCAAGAGGAGAAAACCGCTCGAACGCGCGTGGCAGCTGAATTGCAATTTCGTAAAGGGCGAACAATATTGCGCGCTGGACAGATCGGGGGAGATATGTCCGGTGGATAAGAAGTACGCGTGGGAGCAAAGAAGGGTATTCAATCACATCGCACCGGTAGTGGACACGCGCCTTTCCAAACTTTCCGGCATACGTCCGCAACTCGCCGTGCGCGCGGCGTCCGCGGACGAAAAGGACAAGCGCGCCGCAAATCTCGCGGCCGCCATACTCGCTTCCGCCGGCGAAGATACCGATCTCGACGGAGTTCTTAGCGCCGCAACGTCGTGGTCGGAGATATGCGGCACGGCGTTTTACAAGATATGCTGGAATTCCGAGACGGGAGCGCGCGTCGGCATGGCTGACGGCGGCGGAACCATAAGAGAGGGCAACGTGCAGATTTCCGCCGTGTCGCCGTTTGAAATTTTTCCGTATTCGGAGAAAGAGGAGAGCATAGCCGCGCAACCGAGCATAATTCACGCGAAAGCGCTGCCCGTGTGCGAAATTTACGAGATTTACGGCGTCAGACTCGAAGGCAGAAAGGCAAAGGAACTCAATTTCGTTTTGAGCGGCGGAGAGGACGAATCGAAGGCTTACGAACTCGTGCTCGAACGCTACGAAAAGCCCACCCGCGCGCGTCCGGAGGGGAGGTTCTCCGTTACGGCGGGCGGCAAGCTCCTCTATGACGGCGTGCTCCCGTATATCAACGGCGCGGACGGAACGCGCGGATATCCGTTCGTAAAACAGGTGTCCGTGCCCGTCGCGGGAAGTTTTTTCGGCAGCAGCGTGGTCGAAAGACTTATACCTCTGCAAAGGGCGTATAACGCGGTGAAAAACCGAAAACACGAATTTCTCAACAGGATATCTATGGGAACCGTAGCCGTGGAGGACGGCTCCGTGGACATGGACGAGTTGACGGACGACGGGCTGGCGCCCGGCAAGATACTCGTTTACAGACAGGGCGGAACGCCGCCGGAAATGCTGTCCCTCGGAAGCGTTCCCGACGAGTTCTGGAAAGAGGAAGAAAACCTCTTGGCGGAGTTCGTGCGCGTGTCCGGAACGAGCGGTTTTTCGGAGGGCGCCGACAGCTTTGCCGGGATAACTTCGGCCACGGGCTTGCAACTCATAATCGAGCAGACGGACGCCCGCCTCAACGTAGCCTATCAGAGTCTCAAACGCGCCATGAAAGAGGTCGGAAAGCAGGTGTTGCGCCTTTTCAGACAATTCGCCGGCGAGGCGAGGCTTTTGAAGTACGCGGGCGAAAACGGAGTTAACGAGGTGTGCTGTTTCAAAGGCAGCGACATATCTTCCGACGACGTCGTCATCGAGGCCGACAGCGAGTTGAACATGACGCCCGCGCAGAGGCGCACCGTCATTTACGAGTTGATGGAAAAAGGGCTTTTCTCGGACGAGAACGGCGTTATATCGCCTTCTTCAAAGAGAAAAATACTCTATATGCTCGGCTATTCGTCGTTCTCGGCGGGGCGGGATTTGAAGGAGATGAACTTTGCCCGCGCGGCGGAGGAAAACGCCGTTATGGAAAGAGAGGAGGCCGAGGTGAAGGATTACGACGACCATTCGGCGCACATAGAGGAGCACACAGCGTATCTTCTCTCGGCGAAAAGGGAGAAAGAGCAGGAAAAGAGAATATATGCGCATATTCTCATTCACAGACAAAAACTTAACGAGCGCAAAAAGGAGGATAAATGGATAACGGAGAACAAATGACTTGCGAAACGGTCGCCGCGGAGGCGGAAGAGAGAAAAGAGATGGATACAGGGCCGGATATCGGCAAGTTCAGAAGCGTCGAAGCCCTTTTATCGGCCTATCGTAGTCTCGAAGCCGAGTTCACCCGGCGAAGTCAGAGGCTGAAAGAACTCGAGGAGAAACAAGGAGCGAATATTCCCGGGGAACCGCTCCCTTCTCCCGGCGAAGAGCAACTCATAGAGGCGGCGCTCTCCAACGAGCGCGTAAAAAACGCGGTGGTCGGCGAATATCTCAAAGATATCGCCGTTCGGAAGAGCGCGCCGATGCTTGCGGGCGGCGTTGCGTGCGCGGCGCCGTCGGACGCTCCCAAATCGGTCAAAGAGGCGGGAAAGCTCGCAAAACAATTTCTGGATATATAAATAAAGGAGAATGAATTTTGATAACAATCGAAAATGCCGATAAAGCGTTAAAAGAATACTACCTCAAAGCCGTTTCGGCTCAACTCAACGACGGTATTTCGCCGTTTTTTGCGGCAATAGAAAAAACTGCCGAAAACATAAGCGGGAAAGAAGTCAACATAGCCGTCGTGCGCGGCAATTCGGGCAACATCAAGGCTTGCGCCGAAGACGGGGAACTGCCCGATCCTTACAAGAACAGATATCTCTCGATAACTTCGCCCCTTAAAAACATATACGGCGCAATAGAGGTGAGCGACAAGGTTTTAAGGGCCTCGCGCGACAATTCGGGCGCGTTCGTAAACATAGTGAACGCCGAGATGGAGGGGCTCGTTTCGAGCGCGAGACAGAATTTCCAGCGCATGCTCTACGGCGACGGCTCCGGACAGCTCTGCAAAGTGCTCTCGGCGGTCGACGAATACACTTTCAAGGTGGATAATCTCAGGGAGTTTTACGTGGGCATGCAGATAGACATAGTTCCCGCGGCGGGCCAGCCCTCCGAGGGCAAAGGCGTCTATATCGTGGCCATAGACAGAAAAAATTCCACTATTAAGATAAACACCGAAAACAACGATCCCGTGCTCAACGCAACCGTTTGCGTGCACGGCTCTCAGGGAAACGAACTTACGGGCTTGGGCGCAATCTTCGGCTCGTCCGTTCTCTACGGATACGATAAGAGCGAAGAGCCCTATTTCGCGCCCTATATAGCGGATGCGGAGAACTCGCTCACGGAGGAAATGCTGTGCGACGTGTTGGACTATATGGAGGAGAACTTCAACAGCAAGATAAATATGATACTCTGCTCCTATAAGACGAGGAAGAAAATCGCCGCGCTCATCGCCGACAGAAAGAGAGTTGTGAACACTATCGACGCGCGCACGGGAACGGGCGTAGTAACCGTGAACGACGTGCCCGTATACGCCGACAAATACTGCCCCGAGGGCGAGATACTGTTCGTCAACACGGACGATTTCGTTTTGAGTCAGCTCTGCGATTGGGAGTGGTTGGAGGACGAAAGCGGCAAAATCTTAAAACAGATTCCCGGCAAGGCGGCTTACGGTGCAACGCTCGTAAAATACGCCGAACTTATATGCAAAAAACCTTGCGGACAGGCTAAGATAATAAACGTTTGAGGAGAGAGCGGATGCAGATAAAAGAAGTGGCGGCGCGCGCTCTGCGTTTTCTCGGCAGAGAGGACGTCGCCGGGAAAGTGGCCTCGGGAGAAATCCCCGAGAACGACGCCGAACTCGTCAGAACTCTGGTGTTCTGCATAAACGCGGTTGAGGACGAACTTGCGCGCTACTATTTCCCGCTCGTGCGCACGCAGACTATGATATCCTATAACGGAAAGTACTATTTCAGGGATTTCGACAGCCCTCCG
The DNA here is from genome assembly GCA_947628505.1 of uncultured Clostridia bacterium. Taxonomy (GTDB): domain Bacteria; phylum Bacillota; class Clostridia; order Christensenellales; family Borkfalkiaceae; genus Coproplasma. The sequence goes on along the minus strand of CANRAD010000017.1, from coordinate 20,061 downwards.
GTAAAGATTTTATCGGTGGTATCCGGCGAAAAAGAAACGGCGTATGAAATTTTCCCCACGTATATCGCAACCGAAGCGACGCGGATTGAAGTAACGTATGAATATGCGCCCGTAAAAAAAGAGCTGGACGACGATTGCGAATATTCTGCCGAGGTGGACGAAACGCTCGAAGCATGCGGCGCGGCGGCGGAATATTGCCTCATAAAAGGCGAGATAGAGGCCGCGGATATGTGGGAGAGCAAATACCGCGCACAGATCGACCGCGCGCGCCGGAAGAGCGCGAGAGGCGCGAGTATTCCGCCGAGGAGATGGGTATGAACGGCGACGCGGCTAAAACTTCCGTCCGCCGTCTCGACCTCTTGCAGTACGTCGGCGCGTTGCCGTTGAACTGCAAAAAGGAGGGCGGAGCGGTAACGCCCGCCCTCGAAGCGCGCGAGGCGGTCGCGGGCGAAGCGCAAGAGGAACTTTCTCTGCTCGGATATTCGCCCGCGGCAAAGGGCTTCTTCGTCTGCGGCGGCGGCAGGATATATTTTTCGGTGAAGGGAAACTCGCTCGTCGATTGCGGAGCTTTCGACGGCGAAAAAGGCTTTCTGACGGACGTTACGAACATGTCCGAAAAATACGGTTTTGCGGCGTGCGCAAGCTGTGCTTACAAGAAGTTTCCCAACGGCACGATAAGGGGCGCGCAGGGGCTTTCGCTCGAAGCGGCCGCTTTCCGCTGCGGAAGGCTCTTCGGCGTCAGTCCTTCGGACGGAAATCTTCTTAAATGGTCGGGCGAGGGCGGCGCCGAGGATTGGATCGATGGCATATCCGGCGCGGGCTACGTATATCTTTCGGAACGCTTGGGCAAGATACTTTCCCTACACGATTTTTCAGACAGGCTCGTCATAATGAGGGAACGCGGGATATCTTTGCTCTCCGCATACGGCGCGCCGGAGAATTTCAAGCTCGAAGACGCGTGCGAATGTCCGTCGGCAATCGCGGGAACGGCGGCGGAAGTCGGCGGGAAGCTGTTTTTCTGCACGGAAGACGGAATGTATTCTTTCGACGGCTCGAAAATTTCACTGTGCGACCACGCGCTTGCGGGAGATATGACTTCGCCCGTATCGGCGTTCGGGGCGGACGGAAGATATTATTTCGCGGCGGCGTATTCCGCCGCGCTCTCCCGAAAAGTTTTGTACCGCTATGACGTCTTTTCGAAAGATATGTGCCTTGTCGACGTTTCGATTTCGTCGGGCGCATACGGAGGCGGAACGGCCCTCATGAGTTCGGGGAACAGACTTTACACACTGCAAAAAGCGGAAAAATATCAATATATATGCAAAGATATCGATTTTGGCACGGTAAAGAGAAAGGCGCTTACATATATCGATTTGGACGGCGAAGCCGACATTGAGATAACCGACGGCAGAAACGTGCGCGTTATCGCGGGGGCTCGCGGAAGAGTCCGCGCGGATATGTCCGGCGTCAAATTCGACGTCTCGCTGAAAGGCGGCGGGAAAGTATCGGCGCTGACGGCGTATGCGGAGGTTACAGATGACTTTTGACATTATCGAAATAACGGACGAAGAGCTGGGGAAACTCTCCGCAGTGCAGATGCAACTTCTCAGAAACGCGCAGAAAAAGAAAAACGAGTTGCAGTTCAAAAAGGAGAGGGACGTCGAGCTGTTCAACAAGCTCGTTTTCACCAACGGCATGCAAAATTCGTCCCTTGCCGAGCAGAAGCGCGTGGAGCTCGAAGCGCAGTTCGAATACGACGTCGGCATAGTAAGAGAACAGTTGCAGTATGCTCTCAAAATCAACGAACCCTATCCCAACGAGGACGAAGACAGCGAAAAAGTCGGATATATAGTCGATTATTCGCTTCCCTACGTCGACAGATACGCAATAGTCAGGGATTACTATCTGTCCATAGAGGATCCGGCGGAGAGAATGAATCTGTATACGGCGGACGACGTCGCGCGCAGATATCTTGGCAGTTATTACACAACTTTATACAACGTGCTGTATACTTACAGCAAATAAAATCGGGGCGACGGATTTTCCGTCGCCTTTGAAATTGCACGGGTTTTTACTTTACTTTCGCGCGCGTTTTTGCTATAATTTCCCCTATGAAAGTTGCCGACGATTGGGAAGATTACAAAATATTGGCCACGTCCGACGGAATGAAGTTGGAGGATTGGAAGGGAATAACGCTTCTGCGCCCGGATCCGCAGGTCATCTGGAAGGGCCGCGATCTTTTCGCCGTCGAGGGCATAAACGCCGTATACCGCCGCAGTCCGAACGGCGGCGGACAGTGGGAGCGCCGCAAGTCCTTTCCCTCCGAATGGACGGTGAGCCACGGCGATCTGACGTTTCTTATAAAGCCCATGGGCTTCAAACATACGGGGCTCTTCCCGGAGCAGGCGGTCAATTGGCGGATTATGCGCAAGCTCATCGCCGAGGCGCGCGCTCTCGAACCGGAAAGAAAGATAAAGGTTCTCAATCTCTTCGCATATACCGGCGCGGCTTCGGTTGCGTGCGCGAAAGAGGGCGCGGAAGTAACGCACGTCGACGCCGCCCGCGGAATGGTCGAAAGGGCGGGCGAAAACGCGAGGCTTTCTGGCGTGGAGTCGGGCATACGCTATATCGTTGACGACTGCGTCAAGTTCGTTTCGAGGGAGATAAGGCGAAACAACAAATACGACGCGGTGATAATGGATCCGCCGAGTTACGGCAGAGGTCCGGGCGGAGAAATGTGGAAGCTCGAAAGAGATCTCTACGGCTTCGTGCGCTCGTGCGCGGAATTGCTTTGCGACAAACCGCTGTTCTTTCTGATAAACAGCTATACCACCGGCTTACAGCCGACGGTCTTGAAAAATCTTATACGGCTGGCTCTCTCCCGTTTCGCCGGCAGAACAGAGGCCTACGAAGTGGGTTTGCCCACCGAAGAGGGCATAGAACTGCCTTGCGGCGCAAGCGGGTTGTTCATAGGTGAAGGCTATGGAAAATAATCTTACGATTTTATATGAGGACAATCACATAATAGTCGTTTTAAAACCGCAGAATATGGCTTGCTGTCCCGACGAAACGGGCGACGACAACCTTTTTGACGCGGTAAAACGTTACATAAAAGAGGCCTACGGTAAACCCGGCAACGTATATCTCGGGCTTGTGCACCGTCTCGACAGACCTACGGGCGGAGTTATGGTTTTCGCAAAGACATCCAAGGCTTCGGCGCGGCTTTCCGAGAAAATGCGACAGGGCGGATTCGAAAAAAAATATTTCGCCGTGCTCTGCGGCGTACCGGGGAAAGAGAGCGCCACTCTCGAAAACTATCTCAGAAAAAACACGGTCAACAATATGGTATACGTCTGCACCGAGAGCGAAGAGGGGGCGAAATTCGCCTCTCTTCACTATGAAATAAGGCAAAAAGCGGGCGGACTTTCTCTCGCGGAGATAACCTTGCACACGGGCAGAACGCACCAGATACGCGTGCAGACCGCGGCCATAAACTGTCCGGTTTACGGCGATATGCGTTACGGAGGCGAAAAGGCGGTAAAGGGCAAGCTCGCCCTTTGGGCGTATTCTCTGCGATTTGCCCATCCCGTCTCGGGCGAGGCGATGAGATTTATCGCGGAGCCTCCCACGGACGAGTTTCCCTGGAAGAATTTCGATTTTTTTGTTTCCGGGTTTAAAAGTTATTGACAAACTCTTTTATATTATTGTAAAATAATCGGGTATAACGATTTTCGTGAATTGGATTGCGGTAAATACGATGAAAACTCTTAAAGTAAAAACTTTGATGATAATAGCGCTCGCGTTGTTGTTAGTGGCGTCGCTCTGCTCGTTTGTGGGGATAAAGTTTGCCCACGCCGAAAGATATGTCAGCGTACACGGCTCGAACGTGTTTTACGTCGGCGGGGACGCCGCCGTGTGGGCGCACAGAATAGCCGAACCGGTAGCCGGCGAGGAGGAACCCAAGGAAACATACTACACCATGTTCACCTTTGCCTCGGATTCAGATTCGGTTAATCTCAGAAAAAACCTTGCGTATAATTGGTTCTACAATTCCACTCCTTCGACGGAGGGGGACGGCGAAACCGAGGGCGAAAACAAAATCCCCACGGGCGCGGAAGGATTTTTCTCAATGACGATAGGTTTCGAAGAGCTCAACTTCGAGAGATTCGTCATAACTTTCGAAAGCCAGCAGTATTCTCTGACCAAGAGCGAGAAAACGATAAATTATATTGTGTTCGTTCCCGTTGAGGGCGATTCGGACGCGGTCAACGTTCTCATAACCGACGACGCGGAAGCGGAAGTGCCCGGCGGCGCTCAGTCATTGGCGTCCGACAACATCACCATAGCTTTCACGGGCTATGATAAGGGCGTTTATTCCGTTCAGGTGGGCAACGACGGCGAAGCCGCGGTAACGGGCGAGTTCGCAAATATCGGCGGCACTTACGCGAGATACGTCTCGTCGTCGACGAAACCGGTAACGCCTCTCTCGTTCAAAGCCGTATTCGGCGAAGAGCCCGCGGGCAGAGTGAGAATGCCCCTTTACGAGCTCAACGGTCAGTCTTTCAGAGTTTACGACAGATCGGCACGTCCCATAAACGAAGTCCTCGACGAAGACGGCAACGTCGACCACTATACGGGCGGACAGGTCAACGACGAAACGCCTCCCGTTCTTTGCCTCGGCAAGTCCGTGGACTATATCAAGGACGGCGAAGAGATTTCCTTTGACTATACCGTAATAGACGTTCTTGCGGCCTCGCCCTCGAAAGAAGTATCGTACTTCATGCTCACGAAAGAACAGGCTTCGGATAATTCGTTCGCTCCGGGCGAATACTGGACGGATGGATTGTACGCAAAAGTGGAGGACAGCAACGACCAATATATGGTTCCGCACGCCAATCACTACGTGCCTCAACCCGCAGACTGCGGCGCGGCGTTCGAAGACGAGAACTTCGAGGCGTCCGCGGCCGTAAAGGTAATGGTAAAGCTCACCGATTCCACCACGAACAGCAGCGACGGACAGAAGGGCCAATCCACTTACGTAATGCTCGATTGGTATGCGGACGCGGATAAACTCATCACCGTAAACGGCAATAATTATATAGCGGTGGCGGAGGATACCCGCGGCGCTTCGTTCAGATACGGCGCCGATTGGGAGAATATTCAGGCAAGCTATCAGGCGCTCGTCGACGAGGCGGCGGCGGACTTGCGCGCAGGTTCGAAAAACTACTTCTATCTTCCCGACGTATCGAGTCTCTTCGAGGAGAACGTTTCGGCTTACGAAGATATGACTTATTCGATTTATTATTATTCCAACACCACAAACAACAATTCGGGCAGAAGCTATAACAACCTCAGCATAACGATAACCCGCTCGGGAACTTACGCTTTCACGGTGTACGCGACCGACGCGGCGGGCAATAAGATGTATTATCTCGACAAGGACGCCGACGACGAGATAAAGGAATTTCAGTCGAGCGACATATGGAACATGCGCGACGACGTGGACGACAAGGGGCTCGATCAGTATCTTCCTTGGTTCACGTTCGAGGTCAACGTCTCCGAAATATCCATAGAGGATCCCGGCGAACAGGATACCGCATACGTGGGAGTTTCGTACAGCGCCGACGATTTCGAGATAAACGGCGTGCTTTACAACGATACGTATCAGCTCTATCTTTTCAACAGCAGCGCCTATTACGAAGATATGGGCGAAGCGCTCTCGTACAGCGAATTCATGGAGAAGAAAGGCGAGATATTCGAAGCTCACAGAGAGTGGTTCACCGAAATCAAGCCGATAGCCGACATGAATAAAGACGACGAGGAGTACGAGCTTTACAAAGACTATAATTGGAGCGCTTCGGGGCTCAGCTTCGTGCCGCAGGACGCCAACGCTTTCTATCTCATAAAATGCAAGGTAACGAGCAGCGAGGACGCGCGCAACCCCATAGTCGGATATATGGGAATAGCGGCTTCCGCGAGGGTCAAGCCCATTCCCGGCGAGGATACGTGGTTGCAGGACAATATGACTTCCATAATTCTTCTCTCCATTGCGGGCGCCGCGCTCGTGGGAATAGTGCTTCTGTGGGTGATTAAACCCAGAAACAAGGGCGATATAGACGTTCAGTTCGAGGCGGAAAAGAAGTCGAAAGGCAAAAAACGCAAATAAAAAACAACAGTTAAGGGGCGGGTAAAAACCCGCCCTTTTTTCGCGCCGCGCAGACGTTTCCATGGAGGAGGAACGTTGCGCGCAATGATTATTGATATCCGGAAAACAGACTGTGCTTTATCGGAAAATATACGTCGGACGAAAATATACGTCATTCGGCCCCAGGTCCGCGGCGCGAACCTGGGGCTTTTTTTTATCCTTCCGCCCAGGCCTCGGCCGTTTTTAAAAGCAATTCTCTCAGCTCTTCGGGAAGTTTTTTGTAGAGTTCGGCTATTCTCGCCTCGCCGTTGCCAAGAGAGACCGAGGCATAGCGCTCGCCCGACCGCGCGAATTCGTTGCTTCTGCCGAGCAGATAATCCGCGGAGCAGTGAAAATATACGGCCAATTTCAATATGCAACCGGCTTTGGGTTCGGCCATTCCGTTTTCCCATTTGCATATGGCGGCGTCGCTCACTTCGAGCGCTTCGCCGAGCTGCTTCATCGAAAGTCCGCCCTCTTCGCGCAACTCCCGCAATCTCGCTCCGAATATCGTTTCTTTCATAATATAATAATTTTACTAACTTTTATTAACTTTGTGTTTGACATTTATCATAGTTAATGATAATATTATTTTGTATTAACATAAATTAATATCGCAAAAAAACGGTCAGGGGAGGAAACTTGCGCTCTGGAATTCGGATATCGGAGGGCAAGAAGAGATTATGCAAGAAGTTGTAAGAGAATTTTTCTGCAAAACGTGCAAAGGCGCGCTTGAAATAGAAGCGGAAAAATCCGAAGAAGTAGGCACTTGTCCCTATTGCGGAAACAGGTATACGCTTCCCAAAAAGACCACTTTGCCCACCGCGCTCGACCTCATAAGCAAAGCGCAGGCGGATATGAACGATTGTAAATTCGCCGAAGCGTACGCCAAGTTCATGCGCGCTTCGGAAGAGGACGATTCCGAGCCCGAAGCGTACTTCGGAATGGCGGTTGCGTCGTGCAAGGTTCAGTATCTCAAAGACGAAGTGGAAAATTGCTGGCGGCCCATTTGCCACGACACGGCAAATACGTGTTTCTGCGACGACAAAAACTACCGTCGCGCGCTTGAACTTTCCGATGGCGAAAAACGCGAGGAATACGAGCGCAGAGGAAATGAAATCGACGCCGTCAGAGAGAAGTTTTACAATCTCCGCAAGAGCGGCACGGAATACGACGTGTTCATATGCGTGAAAGTTACCGGCGAAGACGGAAAACACACCCGGGACTACGAAATGGCAAACGCCATTTACGACGACCTCAAAGACAAGGGATACCGCCCGTTCTTTTCCGAGCGTATTCTCAAACAGGTTACGGGCACGGACTACGAGGCGCATATCCTTTACGCTTTGAACTCCGCCGAATGTATGATAATCGTTTGTTGCAACAAGGATTATCTCGACACGAAGTGGGTTAAAAACGAGTACGCGAGGTATATGGAGATGATAGCGGCGAAAACCAAAGCCGCCGACAGTCTCACTTTCGTATTCTCCGGCGCGCCGGTGGAGAGCTTGCCGGGATACTCCCAGAAGATACAGGGCATCGACTATAATTCGTTCGGTGCGTCTTCGAAAATCGAGAGATACGTCAACGAGCATACGCCCGCGAGCCGCAAGCGCAAAGAGGAAGAAGAGGCCAAAAGGCGCATGGAAGAAGAGCAAAGACGTCGCGACCGCGAAGCCATGGACTCAATGCGTCAGGAACTGCACAGCATAACTTCCGCGTGGAACTCCGGAAGCGGCGAGCGCGCTCCCATATTCGACGGCGAGCACTTCAAGTCTCTCGTGAAGAACAAGAACTATTCCGAGGCCGCGAAGTATTTCGAGAAAGCTCCTCAGGGCTCGATAACCGATCCCGACGTGCTGTTCTATGCGGCGGTATGTCTGCTTGAAGGCAGAAAAGCGTTCCTGGCCCCTCGCGACAAAATAGACAAGGCTGTGCACTATCTCAACGAGGCCATAGCGATGAGCGGCAAGGGAATTTACTATTATTTCCTCGCCTACATAAAATACGACTACTTCGAGAGGAAATATCTCAACACCTCTCCCAACTACCGTCAGCTCTATCAGGCGGCGGCGAATAAAGGCGTTACAAACGGCGAAGCGAACGCGCTTTACGCTCTTTTGGGCGTTGCGCGGCCTTCCTGTTTATAAATAGTAATTAAATGTGTTTTACAAAACAAAAAACAAAAGGAGAAAATTATGGATTTAAAAGAAAAAAACAAATTCAGTTTTGACGCGTATTTTACCGACAGATACGGTCTTCCCGCTAGACCTCCGCAGCCCCATCTCGGCATCACCGCAACGCATGTCGTATTGGTTTTGCTTATAATCGGTATCTTCCTCATAGTGCTCGACGTTATGAAGTACAATAAGCAGAAGCAAGCCTTGGCGGATTGGCAGGCCGATTACGATTATCGCAAAAACAATTGGGATAAGGAATACGACCTTGCTTATGAAAAGGTATTAAAGGAAAAGGACCTCAAAAACAGAGCAATGAAGAGACTCGGTCTCGACGAGGAAGAGGTAACCGAGGCGGAGCCTTTCTCCATCTACGGACCTAAGTACGACGGTTACTACAGATTCGGTACGTCGGACGGCGTGGCGAGAACCGAGAACGTGCAGATAACTTGGTTGTTCTTCAGCAGAGATCAGGTGTTCACATATGATATAACTTTCTCTGTAATGAACAGAAAGAAGGATGTAGAGCATACGCAGGAATTCTTCTATACCGATATCGTTTCGGTATCCACCGGCACGGTTGTTCAGGACCTTAAAAAGGAAAACGATAAGGGCAAGAGCGAAGGCGGCGAGCGCGAGGATTACAGCATAGAGACCGAAGCGTTCAATCTTACCGTTCCCGGCGACAAAATGCAGTTTGCATACACTGCCACCGAAACCACTACGCGTTCCGTTCAGGCTTTGAAGAATCTCATCAGATCGAGAAAAACGAGATAATTGTTAAAAGGTTAAGTAAAACACATTAAACGCTATTAAAAAAATACGGGCAAGCCTATGCTTGTCCGTATTTTTCGTCCGGTTATTTTTAGCGGTATACTTTACAATTAATACAAAATATGGTATAATCATATGGTTAATATCAACTAAATGTGCCGTCGCGGAATGCGGCGGCTAATGGAAGCGAAATGGAAAAGAGTCAACATTACAACGCCGACGACCTTAAAATACTCGAAGGTCTCGAAGCCGTGCGCATACGTCCGGGAATGTATATAGGTTCCACGGGAGTAAACGGGCTTCACCATATTCTCTGGGAGATAGTCGACAACGCGATAGACGAGGCGGCGAACGGCTATGCCGACGAGATAAGCGTAACGCTCTATAAGGACGGCTCCGCGTCCGTAGAGGACAACGGCAGGGGAATGCCCACGGACGTGAACAGCAAGGCGAAGATGAGCGGCGTGGAGATAATCTTCACAAAACTCCACGCGGGCGGCAAATTCGACAACGAGAATTACGCCTTTTCCGGCGGCTTGCACGGAGTCGGAGCCTCGGTTACGAACGCTCTTTCAAAATGGCTCAACGTCGAGGTTTACAGAGGGCGCGTCTTTAAAATGTCCTTCACTTCCGTATACGACAAGGCAAAGAAAAAGTGGCTGTGCGGCATACCTTCCGCGCCCCTTCTGGACACGGGCGAAAAAACCGATAAAAAGGGCACTTTCGTGCGCTTTATGCCCGACGACGAAGTTTTCGAAACGGTCGAATGGAATTATGACACCATCTTCAAACGCCTTAAAGAGCTGGCGTTTCTGAACAGGGGCGTGAAGATAACTTTAACCGACGAGAGGGACGTCTACGAATACGACGAGGACGTTGACGAAGAGGGCAACGTTGCCGCCGTAAAGGTCAAAAAACCTCCCCGCGGTTCCGTTTGCTTCAAATTCGACGGCGGGCTGACCGATTTTATAAAGTATCTCGACGACGGCAAGAACGAATTGTATCCCGAGCCGCTCTATTACAGCGATATAAGAGATATTCAGGTCAAAAACGCTCCCGCCGGGAAAATCAAGATAGAGTTCGCCCTCTGCCATACCAAGGACGATTCGGAGAGCCTGTTCTCGTTCGTGAACAATATCTCCACCGTTGAGGGCGGATATCACGAGACGGGCTTCCATTCGGGGCTCTTGAAAGTCGTGAACGATTATGCGAGGAACAACGGCTTTCTGAAAGCAAAGGACGCCGCGTTTATAGCCGACGACGTCAAAGAGGGTTTGACGGCCGTCTTAACGGTCAAGATGGCGAACGTCGAGTTCGAGGGGCAGACCAAGACCAAGCTCGGCAATCCGGAGGCCAAGGCCGCCGTGGAGCAGGCCGTAATAGAGGGACTTACAAAACTTCAATCGGTGCGCGGCAATAAGTCGGTATTCGAAGAGATCGCAAAGAAAGCCAAATTCGCCGCCGACGACAGAATAAAGCACAGAGCCGAGCGCGACGTCGCGAAAGCCGCGAGCGAAAACGACGGTTTGAACCTTGTGGGAAAACTCGCGGCGTGTTCCGGCAAGAACGCGGACATGAACGAGCTGTTTATAGTCGAGGGCGACAGCGCGGGCGGAACGGCGAAACAGGCGAGAGTAAGGCAGTTCCAAAGTATTCTGCCCCTCCGCGGCAAGCCTCTGAACGTTCAGAAAAAAACGGCTCTGCAAGCTCTTCAGAACGAGGAAATCAAAACAATGATTTCGGCGATAGGCGCGGGCTTCAACCGCTCCTTCGACGTCGAAAAAACCAAATACAAAAAAGTTATAATTCTCTCGGACGCCGACCAGGACGGAATGCACATACGCTGCATACTTTTGACTTTTTTCTTCAAGTATATGCGCGATTTGGTAAATTCGGGCTATGTATATATAGGTATGCCGCCGCTCTATAAGGTGTATAAAAAAGACGTCGTGGAATACGCTTACGACGACGCCGAACTCGACGAGAAGATAAAAAAAGTGGGCAAAGGCTATTCTCTGCAACGCTATAAAGGTCTCGGGGAGATGAGCGCCGAACAGCTTTGGGATACCACAATGAATCCCGCCACGCGCAATCTCATTCAGGTAACGATAGAGGACGCGGCGGAGGCGGCGAGCGTCATAGAGATGCTTATGGGCGACAAGGTGGAGGGCAGAAAAGAATTTCTCGCCCTACACGCCAACTTCAACAAGGTCGACGGATTTATAGAAAAAGCGCGTTTCAAAACCGATAGCAACGAAGAAAGGGAGGACGACTGATGGCAAAAAAGGCTAACGGATTTCAGACTTCCATACCTCAGGGCAACGTCTACGTACAGTCAATAGAAGAAGTAATGCCCGGTTCAATGCTCCCCTACGCCGAGTTCGTCATTCTCGACAGAGCGCTTCCGCGTGTGGAGGACGGCTTGAAACCCGTCCAGAGGCGCATACTCTTCACCATGATGGAGATGGGGCTCACGCCGGACAAGCCGCACAAAAAATCGGCGAGAATAGTGGGCGACTGCATGGGCAAATACCACCCCCACGGAGACAGCTCGGTTTACGACGCGATGGTCAGAATGGCCCAGCCGTTCAACATGCGGATGACGCTCGTGAACGGCCACGGCAACTTCGGCTCGGTGGACGGCGATCCCGCCGCGGCGATGAGATATACCGAAGCCCGTTTGGAGCCGCTCGCTCTCGAACTTTTGAGAGATCTCGACAAGGAGACCGTGCCGTTCTCCTTCAATTTCGACGATTCTCTGATGGAGCCCGATATTCTTCCGGGCAGATTTCCCAATCTCCTCGTAAACGGCGCCAACGGCATAGCTGTGGGGCTTGCCACGAATATCCCCACGCACAACCTTGCGGAGGTGATAGACGGCTGCTGCGCGTATATCGACAACCCCAAAATTTCGCTGGGCGAGATGATGAAAATCATTCCCGGCCCGGATTTCTCCACGGGCGGATACGTAATAGCCGGCGAGCTCAAACAGGCCTACGAGACGGGGCGCGGCAAAATAACCCTACGCGCCAAATATTCGGTGGAGCAGGGCGATTACGGCAAGAAGCATATAGTTATCACCGAGCTTCCCTATCAGACGAACAAGGCGGAGCTTCTGAGAAAGATAATGCTGTTGCGCGAAGATAAAAAAGTCCTCGCGGACAGCGTTTCGGATATAGTCGACGAATCGGACCGCTCTGGCATGCGCGCCGTCGTAACGGTCAAAAAGGACGCCGACGTCGACGCCGTCATCGATTGTCTTTTGAAATATACCGATCTCGAATGTACGTTCGGCATAAACATGGTGGCGATAGCGGGCGGCAAACCTCGCCAGCTCGGACTTTTGGATATAATCAGATATTACACGCAATATCAGCAGAAAGTCGTCTTGCGCCGTTGCAAATTCGAGTTGAAAGAGGCCGAGGCGCGTCGGCATATTCTCGAAGGCCTCATAATAGGCGTGCATAACGTCGACGAAGTCGTGAAGATAATAAAATCCGCCGACAGCACCGCAGACGCGCGCAAAAAACTCATGGAGAGGTTCGCGCTCTCCGAAAAACAGGCGCAGGCCATTCTCGACCTCCGTCTCGCGCGCCTCGCCAAACTCGAAGTGGCCAAGCTCGAAGCCGAACTCGCCGAGCTCGAAAAACGCATCGCCGAACTCAAAAGGATAATCGACGATAAAAATCTTCAAATGAAGATAGTAAAGAGCGAGATGCTCGAAATCAAGGCGAAATACAAGAGCGAGAGAAAGACGAAAATAGTTTCGGACGTATCTGCGATAAACGTCAAACGCGCGGACATAAAGCGGCATGTGGACGAATGGACCGTGGGCATAACCGCGGCGAACGCCATAAAATTCATGGAGAGAGAGGACTTCGAGGACCACGCAAAAAAGCCGCTTTCCTCCTCCGCGAGCCTTTCCGCGATGTTCAGACAGGTTGTGAACTGCAAATCGGGCGCGGACGTCTTTGCGTTTACCAATTTCGGCAATTGCGTGAGATTGCCGCTCGACGAGATGGAACCCGTCGACTTCAAGGCGGCGGGCACAAAGCTCGACAGCCTCGCGGAAACGCAGAAGGGCGAATATCCCGTAACCGTTTTCGCAAAGGAAAAGGATTTCTCGGGAGAACTGATGTTTTTCACCGCGCAGGGCATGGTAAAGCGCACGCTGTGGTCGGAATACAACATAGGCAAGCGCGTTTTCCAGGCCTTGAAATTGAAGGAAGGCGACAGGGTTGTAAGGGCGGAGAACTATGATCCGGACGATTACGCGACCATGATTTTCGTAACGAAAAAAGCGACGTGTCTCAACGCCTCGAAGGACGATGTGCCTACGCAGGGCAGAATTTCTTCGGGCGTAAAGGGCATAACTTTGAACGAAGGAGACGAGGTGGTGTTCGCCGCCCAGCATTATTCGGAGGGCGAGATAATAGTCGGCACTACGGCCGCATGTTTCAAGCGCGTCGCCACGTCGGTGTTCGACGAGCACAAAAGGGGCTCCAAGGGCGTTATGATAGCCGATATAAAGGGCAAAGCGGAAATTATGTTCGTAGACCTCGTAACCGTGCCTTATAAAATTGCCGTCGTCGACGGTGAAAAGACGGTAAGGGAATTCGAAAGCGAGGATATACAGTTGGATAACCGCGTATCCAGGGGAAAGCCGCTCGCGGACGTCGGGAGCGTTTCGTGCGTCGTCGCGCTCAAATACAAGACGCTTTATCCCGACGGCAACATTCAGATGAAATTCTGATTTTAGCGTATCGACCTCCGTCTCGCCGCGGCGAAAACAGCGAACGGAGGCGTTTTTTCGGCGACCGGCGAAAAAACGGACGCAACTTGTCCCGAAACGTCAAAAACAGAGAAAAATAATCAATATATTGATTAATTTTTGTTGCGTATAAATTTGACAAACTGTTTATTTATGATATAATTGAATAAACAATGCGCATAATTGCGGATTATAACGGAGGAAGAATATGTTGAATTTACTTGCCGGCGCGGCGGCTATGGGCATAGGAATAGGTCTTGCCGCAGGCGTTGTGTTGTTCGGGCTTATACTCGTCTTCGCGATTTTTGTTAAACCCAAAAGCGAAAGACGCGAACCGTCTCAAAAGGCCGTGAAAGAGGTCGCTCCCGCCGTGGGAAAAGCGGAAGAGCCCGCCGAAGAACCCGAAAAAGAGGTTGAAGAAGAACCCGTTGCCGGGGAACCCGAAAAAGAGTCGGAGAGCGAGCCCGAAGAAAAGGAAGAGCCCGCCGAAGAACCCGGAAAAGAGGTTGAAGAAGAGGCTGTTTTAAAAGAGCCCGAGGAAAAAGAGGAACCCGCGGGGAAGGCGGCGCCCGAAACGGCGGAGACCAAGGCCGCGCGCGAAGCGGCGATAGCGTCCGCGCCCGAGCTCGACGAGGACAAGCGTTACGACAGAAGCCATAAGGCGCGTTTAATGCAGTCGAGCGACGTCGTAAAGGCGTGGTATTCCGAAATCAAGAACGCCGCGCTCTCGTTCGAAGGGGCCAAGAGTTCCATATCGTGGAAACAGGAAAAACTTCACTGCGGAAGGAGCCTTATAGCCAAGGTCATAGTCCGCGGCAAAACGCTTTGTCTGTATCTCCCGCTTACGGTTGAGGAGTGCGGAAAAGCGAAAGCGGAAGACGTATCGGGCAAGGCCGTAAACGCCGCGGCTCCCACGCTTCTTCGCATAAAGAATCCCCACAGAGTAAAACAGGCGAAAGAACTTATCGCGAAAGTCGGCGAAAAACTCGGTTTGAAGCCCATAACCCGCAAGAATGTGGACTATGCAAAACAGCTTCCGTTAAAGACTACGGAGGAGTTGCTCGAAGAGGGGCTCGTAAAAGTAGCGGTTCAGATGGCGTTCAGCGACATACCCAACAGCCGCTCGTAATCTTACAATGTTCGGATAGGGGGTGTGCGGAATTTTCCGTAACACCCCCGAAATCCGGTTGCAATAAATCATTGAGGTGAAAAATTGTCTAAAGTCAAAAAGAGTATTGCCGAACAAAACGAGGAAATCAAACGCAAGATGAAGGCCGCGGGACCCGTAAAACTCGTAATTCTCGCAATACTGATTGCCGGAACGGTGTGCTCGTATGTATTTTACGACTACATCTACGGCACCAAATGCGTATTTTGCGCAAGGCCGGGCTGGTCGGATTTCGCCAACGACCTTTTAGGGCTCGTTCCGAAAGCCATAACGTGCATACAGATAATATCCATAGTGCTCGTCATAGTTACGGTGTTGCTCTTCATTATCGCCAAGCTGTGCGGGAAGAGTCAGAGAAGCGTAACAGTTTCGAGGCTTATAAGCAATCTCATCCGTTGGTTGACGGCGATAGTTTTGGTTATAGCCGTGCTCTACGTCTGGGGAGTGGACGCGACCGCGCTCATCACGGGAGCGGGAGTTATCACTTTGGTAGTAGGCCTCGGAATGCAGTCTTTGATAGCGGACGTTGTCGCCGGACTTTTCATAGTCTTTGAAAACGAGTTCAACGTCGGCGATTGGATAACGGTTGACGGTTTCCGCGGACAGGTAGTCGATATAGGCATAAGAACGACGAAACTCGAAGCGGCGGGAAATATCAAGATAATAAACAACAACTCCATTCAGGGCGTGTTGAATCACACCGTCAAGCCTTCCATCGCCAAGGCGTTTATCGACGTCGAATACGGCGCGGATCTGCCCAAGATAGAGAAGATAATCGCGCAGAACATTCAGAGCCTCAACGTTCCCGGGGCGATAGGCGACGTTTGCTACGACGGAGTTGCGGAACTCGGCGCAAGCGGCGTGAACCTTCAATTTTCCGTGGAGTGCTACGAGGGCGATATCTTTGCCGTGAGCAGAGCGCTCAACCGCGAAGTAAAGGTAATGTTCGATAAGAACGGCATATCCATTCCTTTCCCGCAGATTGTTGTTCATCAGGAAAAGAACAAATAAAATCGGATAATACGCGTTTCGGAAAGCGCTTTTGCGGACGGCGTTCCGCCGGTTTGCATATTAGTTTTCCGTTGTGCTATAATAATTTCAATAAATAAATATGGAGATCGTATTATGGCTAAGATAACAAAGGATACGTTGATAGTGGATTGCCTCAAAATCAATCCCAACAGCGCCGAAATTTTGCAGGCGGTAGGCATGCACTGCCTCGGATGCGCAATGGCGCACGGCGAAACCATCGAGGAAGCCGTGTTCGTTCACGGCAACGATTTGGACGCCCTTCTCGCAAAGCTCAACGAGGGCGTGGAATAAGAGTTCGCAAAAAACCCCAAGCAAACCGTGCTTGGGATTTTTCGTGATTTTTACGTATCTGCGCACCTTCAACTTCGCAATATCGGCTCCCGCAATCTTTAAATATATGCCGAGCCGTTTACTTCTTTGTCATTTCGCGCGGGGGCGTTGTCCGAGGAACCTCTTGTGGGTTGCTCGGGCTGGTTATCCCGATGGCGTTGCAACCGGGAACGTTTTCCGTTTATGATAATAGCATACCGAGCCGTTGCTTTACATAACAATCGTATATTATGCGACTGAAAAATATAATCGGATTTGTGCACAACATAAATAAATTATGGATAAAATTTTACAGCTTCAACAGATAATAGACCAAAGCCGAAACATAGTGTTTTTCGGCGGCGCGGGCGTTTCCACGGAGAGCGGCATACCCGACTTCCGCTCGCAGGACGGATTGTATTCGCAAAAATACGCCTATCCCCCCGAGCAAATAGTTTCGCATACCTTTTTTTGCTACCGCACGTCGGAATTTTTCGATTTTTACCGCGATAAAATGCTCTGGCTGAATGCGCGCCCCAACCCCGCGCATATCTATCTTGCAAATCTTGAAAAAGCGGGCAAGCTGAAAGCCGTGGTAACGCAGAATATCGACGGACTTCATCAGGCGGCGGGCAGTAAAAACGTGCTTGAACTCCACGGCAGCGTTCTGAGAAATTACTGCACCCGTTGCGGCAAATTCTACACCGCCGGGTACATAAAAAATTCCTCGGGCGTGCCGAAATGCGAATGTGGAGGAGTGATAAAGCCAGACGTCGTGCTCTATGAGGAGAGCTTGAACGGCGACGTAACAGACGCCGCGGTGAACGCCATTTCAAAGGCGGACACCCTCATTATCGGCGGCACGTCGCTCGTCGTATATCCGGCCGCGGGTTTTATCGGCTATTTCCGCGGCAAGCACCTTGTCGTAATAAACAAGTCGGCAACTTCCGCCGACCGTAACGCCGAGCTCGTAATAAACGACAGCATAGGCAAGGTGTTTTCCGCGCTCGATGTCTGATTATATCCCAAAAGCCGCGGCGGGCATGTTTGTGCATTGTCGATTACGCTTTGCCCGCATTCGGGACAATTTATAAGAGGCATAAAATTTTCTCCTTTTGTTGATAATAATACAGCAATTCGGTTGTGCTGAATTCGTCAAGCGTTTTTAATGAAATAAGTTAAACTGAATTTATGGAAATCTTATTTAAAGAAAGGATAGTGTAAGCGTTAAAATTCAGTGGCATAAGTCAAAAACAACTTGCGCAAATGCTGGGGATATCCGAAAGCAATATCACCAATCGGAAGAAGGGAGAAAATTTGTCCTCGGTGGATATTTTATTCAAACTTTGTAAAATCTTCGATGTTTCGGCTGACTATTTGTTGGGGCTTATACAATACTGAAAAATGCGCAGACTGACTATTTGCTGTCTTTTTTAGAGCCTGTCGAAAGTTCGTTGGAATTTTGGTTCCGAAAACTTAAAAACAAATAGCCGCGGGGAGCGTTCGCTCCCCGCGGCTATTCACGTCTTAAACGGCGTTTTATTTTACATATTCTATTATATCTTCTACTTTACAGTTCAAAATACGGCAAAAATCGTCTATTTTTGCGGTGCTTATGCCTTTCCCCTTTTTCATTCTGTCTATTGTTGCGCTGCTTATACCGTGCTTGTATATCAGAGAATAAGTGGTTTCTCCCCGACTGCGCATGGTATCCCAGAACGGTCTGTAAATTATCATAATTTTATTATATTTTATCGTCATATACTTGACAATGGTCATAAAAATGACTATACTTAGTTTAGTCGAAAAATCGACTGAATATACTTTAACGTTCAATTAATCCGTAAAGGGGGAAAAAATTATGGATGTAAACGAGAGAACAATAAACAGAGTGCCGAATATTTGCGCTGTAATATTCGGCATTTGTGCGGTTTTCATGCTGTTCGCTCCGAATATCGTCTTCGGCGGCACAGAGTCGGTCGATTGCTCCGGTTTAAACGTCGCGTTCGGCACGCCGGTTGTGCGGGAAATGGGTGCGTATGAGGGATCGAATTATATGTCGGTAAATATACTGTCTGCGGTGTTTACCATTTCGCCGATAGCGATAGCATATCTTTTGGCGCTGGCGGGCATTGTGTGCACCGTGCTCAATATTTTCGGTATTGGCGGTAAAGTCATCCCCATAGTTTCGGGCAGCTGTTTTGTAGTTGCCGCCGTAATGTTGTTCATAAGCAATTACTTGGTAATTTTTAACCCCAAATATATCGAAGAGGTCGGAGTGGGAGTAGACGTAGTCAGAGCGAGCCTTAAACTTGGTATGGGCTCAATAGCCGGCGGAACGCTTTGCGGAGTTTCCGGACTTGCTATGTTGGCGGCCGCATTCCTTCCCAAACCCAGACTTAAAATCAAATTTTCCGCTTAAACATAATCCGAAGCCGCGCGGCAGTCAACTGCCGCGCGGCTTTCTTTAATTTAATCTGATAGTCATAAACCCCGAAAGAGCCGGGGCGGAAAAATTTCAAAGCTGCTGAACGTGCTTTAAGCGAGGGTATAAAAAAGCGCGGCTTTATTTGTCGCGCTTGTCGTCGTTTTCGATTTTGCCGGTTATGAAATCGCCCTTCGGCGGCGGCGGATTTTCGGCCGCTTCGCGAGCGTTCTGCACGTTGCGGCATATGAGCATTCCTGCGGTGAACACAACGCAGATAAGCACGGTGATAAGGCCCCACAGCCAGCCGGCGTAGACGAACACAAATATCGCCGCCGCGGCGGCCGCAACGGCAAGTATGCAGAAAACGATTCTTAAAATCTTTACCATTCGGTTTACCATACCATATAATATATATTATAGTATATTGTCGTAAATTGTCGGGCGGAACGCCTTCCGCATTCAATAATACAATAAAGCACGTTAAAAGTCAACCGCACGAAAAATGAATAAATTTTTCTAAAATTGTCAAAAACAAACTTGCCCCGAAAAGTTTTGGGAATTCGGGATTTTGATTGACAAGATAAATACTTTGTGATATTTTAAATAGGCTTGCGGCGAGGTTATGTCTCAAACCGTCGTAAAACGATATAAAACGAGCTTAAAACCTTAAAATTTTTTAAAAAAAGTTTTAAAATTCGGTTGACAAACGGCGATTTGTTATGGTATTATAGACAAGCTCGCTGGTGAGCGGTCGGCTTTATTTGCCGATTAAACGTAGTTTAAAAATTGAATAGAAGGAAACGATTTTATAAAAGTTTCTGTCAATTAACTTTGAAGTACAAATAGTACCACAAAGCAAAGTCAGCAAAGATAATTTGACTTTTTAGTCGAGATAGAGCCACGGTTGCCGAAAGGCAATCGGTTTTATACAAATTAAACTTAAGAGTTTGATTCTGGCTCAGGATGAACGCTGGCGGCGTGCTTAACACATGCAAGTCGAATGTAGCAATACATGGCGGACGGGTGAGTAACGCGTGAGCAATCTGCCCATATCTGGGGGATAACAGTTGGAAACGACTGATAATACCGCATAACATCATTTGAAGGCATCTTCGTTTGATCAAAGATTTATCGGATATGGATGAGCTCGCGTCTGATTAGGCTGTTGGTGAGGTAACGGCTCACCAAACCGACGATCAGTAGCCGACCTGAGAGGGT
>CANRAD010000016.1 GCA_947628505.1 uncultured Clostridia bacterium | reverse complement strand
ATCGGAGTTTTATTTTCAATTCTTATCGGTTAACCTCTCTTGAACCACGCGACTATCGCGTGGTTTTCGTTAGACAATCAACACCCCCGCGCTTAGCGCGGGGGTACTTATATTTTCGGGCATATAAAAAGGCAAATAAATAGAATTTCAAAAATTATTATCCTTTAATATTTGCCGTACGTACTCCGAATCTTTATATCGTACATAGAGCAAATAACTTTCCAACGGTAAGGCGAATTTGGTATTAACTACCGTGCCGTACGGCAGAAGAACACATTCTATATTTTCGATTTCCAAATTTTCCTTTAAACTATCGCCGAAGTATCTATCCACTTGCGCAACCAAACAAAAATCGTCTTCGTTTACGGCTCTGAGCTTCTTCCGTCCGCATTGGGGACATCTTTCGTCGTTGCAGACAATATTACACCTCTCGCAAAAATTCATAACGCACCTTACCGTTGTCTGCCGATACAGCCGACCTAAAATCTATTATTTTAAAATCTGCTTGACAATGGCAAATTTATATGTTAAACTCCTAGATAGTAACGGCGATTCCGTGAGGAGTCGGGCTGATAATACTCTTTGTAGTATTTGGCACGTCGTTACTTTTTTTTTGTGCCTTTTTTTCTCAATGTATTTTTGTTTGGCAGTTTCGCCGTATTTCTTTGCTTGCGCGTAATCGCCCGGTGTCATAGTTCCTTTTTTTGGATTTATATATTTTTTCTTTGGTGCAACAGTTCCTTGCCTGTGCCTGTACGCCGTCTTTCCGTCGTTCAAGGGGATTTTTCTAAATAATATTGAAATAAAACGCACTGCGTTTTACGTCTGTTTTTGCCGTTCTTTTTTTAAAGGTTCGTCGGTAAACGCCCTTACGCCCCGCTTTTGCAGGTTTACAATGGCTATATACATAGGTACGCCCAGACCGTACACCCACACCGCCTCGGTTGCGGCGAGCGAGCCGAAGTTTATCCAATAGGCCGCCGTCGAAGCGTAGCCCATGGTGTCGCCGCACAAAAACACTATGATAACGGGTATTATAAATGCATTCGCAAGCACGGGGAATATTCCGCCGAGCGCCATTCTCGCCGCGTGGTTTCTTATCAGATATCCCGCAAGGAACGTAAGTACGGCCGCTATGAGCGTTGCCGCGCCGCCTA
This sequence comes from uncultured Clostridia bacterium, assembly GCA_947628505.1. Lineage (GTDB taxonomy): Bacteria > Bacillota > Clostridia > Christensenellales > Borkfalkiaceae > Coproplasma. The sequence continues at coordinate 42,414 of CANRAD010000016.1, read as the reverse complement.
TCGGCACGTCGTACATAACAAACGGCGACATCAGGTTTGCCAACATACAGCCTATCCACAGCGCGGGCACGGCCTCCGCATAAAACAGCGGCAATATTGTGAGCGCTTCCGCAGGCCTTATCTGCACTATGCCGTTGTAGGCGATTGCGCCGAAAGCATAGGTCAACGCCACGTACAGCGCGGCTATCAAACCGGCTCTGCAAAGTCTTTTGGTCGTAAAAATGTCTTTCATATTTTATAATTCGCGTTTTCAAATTAAAACGGACGGTCAAAAACCGTCCGTTTTGCTTTACGCTACTCCTCGGTTTTTTTAGTGATGTGTTTATCCGAAAACCATCAGATATATAATGTTTTTTTCACGAAAAGCTCGGCAAACCGTGCCTGCGCTTTTCCGTGATTTGAGGAGCTCCGCTCCTCTTTGCGCCATTTTTAGGGCTCACTTTTTATATAATGGCGCACATTCACCTCGGCTGAGGCGCATGTATGCGCAAATTGTGTTGCGCTGCGCAAAAGCGTGGTTTTGCTTGCGCCGTTGAGTTTGTTTTTTCACGAAAAGCTCGGCAAGCCGTGCCTGCGCTTTTCCGTGATTTGAGGAGCTCCGCTCCTCTTTGCGCCATTTTTAAGGGCTCACTTTTTATATAATGGCGCACATTCACCTCGGCTGAGGCGCATGTATGCGCAATCGGCAAGCCGCCGCTTTATTTCTGTTCTTTATCGGGCGTCGCGGGCGCGGTATTCTCCGCTTTCCCCGCTCCGGAATTTCCGAGGAACGCGCCGAAATGTATCTCTTTCTTGCCGCGTTTCGCGCCGCCGGAGGGGCGAGGGCCTCTTCTCTCGTCTCTTCCGCCGCGCTCTCTGCGGTCCCCGCGGCGATCGTACCTCTTGCCGTCTCTTCCGCCGCGGCGTCTGTCGTCGCGTATGCCTTTGTCATTGGGATCGGCGTTGTCGGGAACGATAACTATATATCTCGCGGGCTCTTTGCCCTCGGACACCGTTCTGACGTTCTTTCCCACGAGCGCGGAATGAATTATTCTCCTCTCGTAAGGATTCATGGGCTCCAACGCTATTTTTCTGCCGAGCGCAACCGCCTTTTTGGCAAGTCTGTCGGCCAGATTTCTCAACGTTTCCTCGCGCTGACTGCGATAGTTTTCACAGTCCACAACGACCTTTTTATATGAATCTCTGCCGATATTCGCAACGGCGCCGGCAAGGCACTGTATCGCGTCGAGTACGTCTCCGTGTTTGCCGATTACTTTCGAAGAATTTTCCGACTTGATTTCGATTTTTATGCTTTCGTCCTCGGCGACGACCTCGCATTTGCCGTCTGTTTTAAGAATGGCGAGCAGACCTTCGACAAACTGCGCCGCGCGCGTGCCGTCGGATACGCTCTTTTTCGTTACGCGCACTTTCCAGCGCGTGGAACCGAAAAGCCGCTTTTTACCCTCTTCGATTACCTCGATTTCCGCTTCGCTGCGGGATATCGCCAGAGTCATCAATCCTTCCTGGATTGCCTCTTCCTCGGTTTTTCCGAGAAATACGTTTTCTTCTTCCATTTAATTTAACCTCTTTCCTCCGCTCGCGCGCTTCGAAACCCTTTCCATCTCTTCGTTCTGCTGCTTTTTCTCGAAACGCATCGAAACGAGCTTATTTATTATCAACGTCGATATCAAACTGTACACGGTGTTCATTATCATATATATCGAGAACGCCGCGCTGTACATAAACGAGAATATACCGAATATTATCGGCATAAGTATCATCATCATTTTATTGGTGCGCGCGCCCGAGCCGTCCACCGAACTCAATTCGTTTGCCGCCTTCTGCGAACGCATCGTTATGAACTGTTGAAGGAACATAAAGCCTATCGAAAGCACTATGAGCACGAAATATCCGTTCCACGTGTTCTTTTCGGTTCCCAAGTCCTGAGTAACTTCGTTGTACGACGCCTCGTATGTAGAGCTCACCGAGCCCGCCGCACGGGAAATGGCCGAACTGAATTCCGAGAACGAAGGCACTTCTTTATTGAACATGCTGTCGGGATACCACAGATTGCCTATCCATAAAAACGAAGTTTCCGGACGGTGTTTTCTGTAATATTCGGCCGAAGCCGCCTGCGCGCCCTCGCGCACGAACGACACGACTATCTCGTTTTTCGCGCTTTCTTTTACGGCTTCCGCAAAGGGATCCGCACCGTTCAATGCGGTATAGTATGCGGCGAATTTGTCGTAATCTATAAAATATCCGGTAATTTTCAACGGCTTGCCGTCGTCATCCACAAAGTTTCCGTTCTTATCGGTTTTGGGCGTTATCTGATTGAAATTTTCGTCGCCGGCAATGAGGAAATACTTGTTGTCGGTGGGATCTTCGACGCCTTCGGCGTATACATATTGCTGTACGGACGTGCTGTAAGCCTCCGTCATATTGTTATACATGGAGAGATTCGCGTATTGCGAATACGTCGAGAACGCCGAGAACACTACCATGAATATGACGAGAGAGATTATCGTCGGGAGACATGCAGAAAGCGGATTGTATCCGTGCGCTTTTTGCAGTTCCAACACTTTCTGGTTATACATATTTTTGTCGTTTGCGTATTGCTTTTGCAGTTTTTCCATCTGCGGCCGCATTTTTTCCATTACAAGCGACTGTTTTTTCATCTTCACGCGCGAATATACGTCGAGAGGAAGCACAATGGTCTTTAAAAAAAGCGTGAAAATTATGGCGCCCAGACCTATGGCGCCGGGAACGCCCGCGAACAGGTCGAACAGCCATTTTATGATGTTGCCTATCCAGTTAAGATCGACCGTGCCTATTCCGCTTACGGCTACGTCGATATATTCGTGTGAAGTTGCAAGTAAAGCCAAAGTATTCATGGTTTTAAAGTACCCATTTGTATTTGAAAAGCCTTTCGGGAGGAGGATCGTACCCGCCTTTCGAAAGAGGATTGCACCTTAAAATTCTCCAAAGCCCCGCAAGTATGCCGAATATTACCCCTCTGTTGTTGACAGCGCGCAACATATATTCCGAACACGTAGGCTCATAGAGGCAAGTGTGTCTCGAAAGCCTTCGCTGATAAAAGATAATTATACGCATTACTGCTCCCCTCAAAAAAGGTCTGTACACCTTTTTGAGGAGTCTTTTCAAGGATTTGCGCATTTGTTCATCTTCTTGAAGCAGGAAGAAAAGCTCGTTTTGAAATCGCGGAACGTGTATTCGCTCTGCACTTTCGGCAAAACTATTATGCAATAATTTCTTTCGAGCTCGCCGCACGTCAATCTGAATGCTTCTCTCAAAAGTCTTTTGATTCTGTTGCGCCGAACGGCCTTGCCGTGCTTTTTGGATACGGCTATGCCCATTCTCATTTTTTCCGAAGGGTAGCAGATTAACGAAAGATTAGGGGAAAATACCCTTTTTCCCCTCTTGAAAACTTTCTGAAAATCTGCGTTCTTTTTTATTCTTAAATAATTCAATTTATGCTGAGAGCTTTTTTCTGCCCTTATTTCTTCTGCGTTTCAGTACCTTTCTTCCCGCGGTGGAAGCCATTCTCTTTCTGAAACCGTGAACTTTGCTTCTCTGTCTCTTTTTAGGCTGATAAGTACGTTTCATAATAACTCCTTTTGTCTTTATGGAAAAGATTTTCTCCGAATCGGCGGAAAAAACCCTTAAATTTCCGCACTTTTATCATTATATAATTAAAAATGTTTCAAAGTCAAGCGTTATTCGAGGTGCGGACGGGCAAAATAAGATATAAATTGTCCTTGTTTTTCTCATTCTGGCAGATAAACGGCTGAACCTGATTGTTGAAAGACAGCACAATGTCGTCCTCGTCGAGCGCGTTCACCGCGTCGATTATGAACTTGGAATTCATGGCGATTTTCACGTCTTTTCCGTTTATTTCCGCCTTTACAGGTTCCTGCACGTTTCCTATTTCCGAAGCCGAAGAAATTTCCACTTTTTCTCCCGCTATATCGAAAATTATGAGGCTGTTTTTATCGCTTCTCACGAGAATAGCCGCGCGCTCTATGGAAGCCTTCAAAAGATTTTTGTTTACTTTCACCGTCGTTACGAACGATCTGGGGATTATGTTTTCCTTCTTTATGAAATCCCCGCCGTAAAGTCTCGAAGTGAGAACGGTATTGTCGGAAGATACGAGTATCATTCCCCTCTGAACGAAAACGGTGGTTTCGCCGTCGTCGTCCGGGAGCATTTTTTCTATCTCGTTAAGCGTTCTCGCCGGGCAAACAATATTCATATTCCCCGTGCCGGACGTTATTTTACCGCTGACTGTGGCAAGGCGGAAGCCGTCGAGCGCCGTAACGCATATGCCGTCTCCTTCTATCAAGAACTGACAGCCTTTCAGAATGGGACGCGAATCGTCCGTAGCGCAGCAAAACGAAGTGGACAATATAAATCTTTTGAGATCGGCTGTCTTCAAAGTAAAGCTGTTTTCGTTTATTTGAGTATCGATTTTGGGAAAATCGTCGGCCGGAAGCACCATCATGCTCGTCTGGCTGTCGGCATAAGTTATATCCATCTTTCTGCCGTCCGCCACAAGGGTTATCTGTACGCCTTCGAGCTTCTTTATAAAATCGGAAAAGTATCTGCCGGGAACGCAGACGTCGCCTTCCTCGTAAACTTCGGCCTTTATCTTTTTTATGATTGAAATTTCGCCGTCCGTAGCCGAAAGCGTTATTCCGTCGTTTTTGGCCGATATCTTAACGCATTCGAGAACGGGAACTGTCGTTTTGGAAGAACAGGCTTTTACTACTTTCAACACCGCGTCGGATAAATCTATCCCTTCGCAAACACATTTCATTGTTTTTCTCCCTATGAATTTTTTATTTATATTAAGAAAATTATTATTAAAAGTATTGATAAAGGCGGTGGAATTGTTTAAAATTCGTGCCGTCTTGAAAATACAACACTATAATAGCAAAAAAATGATTAAAAATCAACCGAAATGGGCCAATATGTATGCACAAAAAGGGTGAAATTTTTGGGGAATAAAAAGTTGAGTATTTGTTTAATTGGGGATAAATAAAAAAGGAAAATAAAAACGGCCGGTAAAGAAAAAAGCGTTTGAAAGTTAAAATTCAGCCGATTAAAGAGGTTATCTACAAAAAGAGGTGAAATGTGGAAAGAATAATTGTTGAAATTGTTTGTAAATTTTGATATAATTCAGATATGTATATAGATGAATTGCACGAGCTTTTGCGGATAAAAAACGGCGATAAATTGTCTCTTTTCGCCGAATTACTCAAAGAATACAATAAAATATGCAATCTGACTTCGATAACCGACGACGAAGGCATATATTATAAACACTTTCTCGACAGCGTTTATCCACAATACCTCTTCGACGAGGGGGCTTTTGTGGCGGAAATAGGCTCGGGAGCGGGTTTTCCTTCGATTCCCCTCAAAATATGCCGCAACGATTTAAGGTTCACTCTCATAGAGAGCACGGGCAAAAAATGCGATTTTCTGAGGCTTGCAAAGGAGAAACTCGGCTTTTCCGACTTTGAAATTTTAAACATTCGCGCGGAAGAAGGCGCCGGAGAGCCTCGGTTGCGCGAAAAATTCGACGTCTGCGTAGCCAGAGCCGTGGCGCCTTTGAATACGCTCGCGGAATACTGTCTGCCCTATGTAAAAGAGGGCGGAATTTTTGCGGCTTACAAGGGAGACGCGGACGAAGAGATAAAAGAGGCCTTGAAAGCGATTGAAACGCTCGGCGGCAAAATAGAAAAAATCGAGCGCTATGAACTCGAAAATTGCGGGAAGCGCTCGGTTGTTGTAGTGCGAAAAATAAGAAAAACGCCCGCGCAATATCCCAGAGGCCGCGGGAAAGAGAGAAAAGCACCCATAAAATGACAAAATTCACATGTTCTTTCAGCGGCCACAGGGAGATGGTCGATTTGGATTATTTCCTTCTGGACCGCGTTATAAAAAATCTCATAAACGAGGGCTGTTATAAATTTTTCTGCGGCATGGCGAAAGGCTTCGATCTGGCGGCCGCCGAGAGCGTTTTGGCGCAACGCAAAAAAGGAGTGCAACTCGTCGCGCTCGTGCCGTGCGCCGAGCAAAGCAGATACTATTCCGCTGTCGACAAGGCCCGTTACGACAGAATTTTAAGGGAATGCGACGAGACGATAACCTTTTCCGAAACCTATTTCAAAGGCTGTATGCAGCAACGCGACAGATTTCTTGCAGATAACTGCGACGTTCTCGTCTGCTATCTCAGAAAGAAATCCGGAGGAACTTATTACACCGTTTCTTACGCCCGGAAAAAAGGCGTCAAAATTATAGAGTTATAGAAAAACAATCAAAGAAAAAACCGCCCAGGTTCGGGCGGTTTTTTATAAATCGGACATATCAAAAAAAGGGGGGCGCAAAGATTTTTCCGTCTTGATTTTGAGGGGGCGCATAAAAAATTTTTTGATTTTTACGGTATGCGCCGAAATCATATGTCCGCGCTCTTCGGAGCGGAAAAATCTTGCTCTTCGCAGGCCTTTTTCAAAGATTCCAGAACGTAGGCCGCTATCCCGTCGGAGATTATCTCCGCCATTTTATATATAATGTTAAGCCGCGTCGCGGAAAAGAGCGAATAGTTGAAGACCGATTTTTCGGCGACTATTCCCATCACCGAAACGTCCCCTACTTTCGAGAGCTTTTTGTTCGCCCCGCTTCCCGGTTTTAGTCCGCGGCGGGCGATTTTAATAAGTCCGATATCCCCCGCAAGCCCCACGGCGGCGTCCACCGCCACGACGAGACTTCCGGGATGGGTGTCTTTAATAAAGCCGTTCATGTATTTCACTTCGTGGGCCGTTATGGGCTTTGCGAGCGTGCCGTAAACGAAGCAGTTGAGACCGGCAAGTTTTTCTTTTAATTTGGTTCCCGTAACCGGTCCCAAGCTGTCGCCCACGGAAAGGTCGCTTCCCACGCATAAGACCACCGGCGGAACTTTTGCGGGCGGCGCGATTTTTCGGAGCGAAAGGCAGACGCCGTCGGCGGCGAGCGAATTGTAAAGGTTGAATGAAAATTCCATAAGGTTAAAAATCCTCTCGGCAAATTATTGCCCGCTTTAAGGTTTTTATACGCCGCCGCGCGCAGACGGTGTTCCGCCATATCATTTTATGCCGACTTATATTTTATGCGCCCCTGCGGTTTCCGCGGCGGTGCGAACGTAAACGAGTTCGGGCATTTATGAATACAAAAACAACCGCCCGGAATAAATCGAGCGGTTAAGCGCGAAGTCTACGCATAAAAGCCAAACGTTCTCCTCTGTCGTCGCGGAGTTCCCCGATACATAGGGCAGATGGCAAATTCTAATATAGCGAGGTTTAAAGTTATGTCAACGGCAAATTGAGTTTGCGGAGCAGAGGCGTTCGGATGGTTTCTGCCGACGATACTCGGGTGAAAAAAACCGAAATTCAGATATTTCATACACTCGGCTTACCGAATCTTTATTTTTTTGCGCCCCCCGATTTATAAATGCTTGCTTTTTATGCGCCTCTCGGCGCGTTCCGGCCCGACGGCGTTCAATCGCTTTGCGCCGCTCATCACGGCCAATCGAAAAAAATTATCAACATTTCTTCCACAATTCAACAACAATTCCACAACCATGACGGCAAGGCCTGAAATGCCCGTTCAGACGGTTTTTCGGAATTTTATCCACAAAATTACGCAAAATACGAGGTGTACGGTACTTTTTTAAGTTTCAAACGGCAAAGAGAGCGGATTTTATCCACACGGGCACGATAAAAGCCCTGAGATTTTAATGATTTTTTGTCCGTTTTCTGAGCTCGGAACCGAAAAAGTTATCCACAACGCCCACAAAATGGCAAAATTCCGCGCTTTACGTTTCACGTGAAACAATAAAAACGTCAAAAAATTTGTGAGAATGTTTAACGTGAAACATTTTTAGACCGCAAAAACCAACGGCGCACAATAAAAAATTCGGACATTTTTGCCTTTCGAGCGGCCGAGCCGCGGCGAAACGAAAGTCAAACCGGCTTCGTAAAATCAGGCGAAAACCCACCGTCAGTCTTTTGCGGGCCGAAAAGCAAAAAAGTATGCGCTCCGCTTCCATTCGGGCGTAAACAAAAGCCGTATTCCCGCATATTAATAATAGGTGTTTGCGGACGGCGGCGATTTTGAAAGTGATAATCCGGTAAAATTTGCGTGAGGCCCTCAAAATGAGGCGCAATTTGCTTGAAATCACCTACGGAATGTGTTAAAATTATATAAGTTTTCAAATAAAATGCGGCTTTAAGCCGTAAATTCCATATAAAGGAGCAAAATTTTGAGCAGAAAAGGCAAAATGATAATGTGGCTCATTATCCTTGCGCTTATTATCACCGTGGTTGTTATACTCGTAGTTAACAACATGCGCGGCGGCGCAAGCGAAATTTCGCGCACGCAGTTCAGAGTTTACGTCGAAAACGCGCGATTCGTAAATTCCGACGGTACGCTGGCCGACGGATACAAGGAAAATGAGCAGCGCGTGATAGTCTATGACGGCTCATTGACTGAGGGCTTGGAAGCGTTGGACGGCCAGCCGGTTGAAGAACTCAAAGGCTATACCGTTAACGACAAGAACGTTGTCGTAAAAGCAAAGCTCGACGCGGAAGGCAACGTCGTGGACGACACGTCGACGCGTCTTACGGTAATATGGCGCGTGGAGACGGACGCATACGAATATTCGGGTTTTGTGCGCGAAGGCAACGACCTTATGAAGAAGTATTTCTGTTACGGCCCTTCGCCCTACGGCAGCGAGAGCTGGGACAGTATGACTTTCCGCGTATGGGAGGGTTACGGCGTTACCATTTCTCAGGCCAACCCCAACGCGAACAACTATTGGTCCACCATTCTCACCATAGGTTCCCTCGTCATCGTCTGCATAATATTCTTCCTCATAATTCGTTCGACGATGGGCGGCGCGGGCAAAGTTATGAGCTTTGCGAAGTCCAAGGCGCGCGTTTCGACAAATATTAAGGTGCGCTTCTCGGACGTTGCGGGCGCAGAAGAGGAAAAACAGGAGCTCGCCGAGATAGTTGAATTTTTGCGCCAGCCCAAAAAGTTCTCGGATTTGGGGGCGCGCATACCCAAAGGCGTATTGCTCGTAGGGCCTCCCGGAACGGGTAAAACGCTGTTTGCGAAGGCAGTTGCCGGCGAAGCCGGCGCGCCGTTCTTCTCCGTTTCCGGCTCGGATTTCGTTGAAATGTACGTAGGCGTGGGCGCGTCCCGCGTGCGCGACCTATTCGATATGGCCAAGAAGAACCAGCCGTGCATAATCTTCATAGACGAGATAGACGCCGTCGGCAGACACCGCGGCGCAGGCCTCGGCGGCGGCAACGACGAAAGAGAACAGACCTTGAACCAGATTCTCGTTCAGATGGACGGCTTCGAATCCAACGAGGGCGTAATAGTAATGGCGGCCACCAACCGCGCGGACATTCTCGATCCCGCGCTCATGCGTCCGGGAAGGTTCGACAGACAGATATACGTAAATCTGCCCGACGTCAAAGGCAGAGAACAGATACTCAAAGTGCACGCGCGCAATAAGCCGCTCGCTCCCGACGTCAATTTCAAGACCATCGCGAGAATAACCGCGGGCTTTTCGGGAGCCGACCTTGAAAATCTTTTGAACGAGGCGGCGATACTTGCCGCCCGCGCAAACAAGAAGTTCATAGGCAACAACGAACTCTACGAGGGCGTGAACAAGGTGCTCATGGGCCCTCAGAAGAAGAGCCGCGTGGTAACCGAAAGCGACAAGCGTATAACCGCATATCACGAGGCCGGACACGCGATACTCGCAAGGCTGTGCAAGGACTGCGATCCCGTGCAGGAAGTTTCGATAATCCCGAGAGGCAACGCCGCGGGCTACACGATGACTCGTCCGGACAACGACGATTCGCATATGACGAAGAACAAAATTCTCGACTTCATATGCATGGCCTTGGGCGGCAGAGTGGCCGAAGAGCTTGTCATAAAGGATATAACCACGGGCGCGTCGAACGACCTCGAAAGAGTAACCGAAATGGCAAAACGCATGGTAACCGAATGGGGCATGAGCGAAAAGCTCGGGCTTGTAACATACGGCTCCAACTCCCAGACGGTATTCCTCGGCAAGGATATGGAAACGCATAACGCGTACTCCGACGACACGGCGCAGGCCATCGACGAGGAGATGCATTCCATTATAGAAAACGCGCACGCCCGCGCGACGAAGCTGTTGACGGAAAACCGCGCGATACTAGACAATATGGCGAGAGTGCTCATCGAACGCGAAACCATATATACGGAAGAGGTCGATATGCTCATGGACGGCAAGAACTATAAAGAAGTCATCGCGTTCATGGACGAACAGGATAAAAAGCAGAGGGAGAATCCCTTCAAAAAGTACGACTACGTTCCCGAAAACGGCAAGAGCGAAAATTCTGCCGTCAAGAGCGAAAAGCCCGTTCCCGCTCAGAGCGGAACCGCGAGCGCGCCGGAAGAATCTCCCAAGCCGGAAGAAACTCCCGAGCCGGCAGAGCCTTCCGAGCCGGAGAGCAGCCCCGCCGAGGGTTCGGACGGCGACGGTGAAGAGAAAAACTGACGGCCTTTGCGGGATATGTTTCCCGTGAAACTTCGGGGGTGAATATGGGAAAAATCATTGCTTTTTCAAACAAAAAAGGCGGCGTGGGCAAAACCACCACCGCCGTGAACATGGCGGCGTATTGCGCGGATTTCGGCAAAAAAACCCTGCTGGTCGATATCGACTCGCAGGGCAACGCCACCACGGGTTTGGGCTTTTCGAAAAGCGCGCTTAAAAAATCCGTGTACAACGTGCTGATAGAGGAAGAAAAGGCGGCGCAGAACATTTTATCCACGCAGATAAAACTGCTCGAAATTCTGCCGGCCAACGTCGATCTTTCGGGCGCCGAGGTCGAACTCGTATATAAGCGAAACCGCGAGCGCATACTCAAAGACGCGCTCGATAAACTTCGCGCCGAGTACGATTACATATTCATAGACTGTCCGCCGTCGCTGGGTTTGCTTACGATAAACGCGTGGGTTGCGGCGGATTCGGTGATAATACCTTTGCAGGCGGAATATTACGCGCTCGAAGGCGTGAGCCAGCTTATGAATACCATCGCAATGGTAAAGCAGCATCTCAATCCGAGCTTGCAAATAGAGGGCGTTGTTATAACCATGTACGACGGTCGGGCGTTGATTTCCAAGCAGATAACCACCGAAATAAAGAAGTTTTTCAAGAATAAGTTATACGAGATAATAATTCCGCGCAACGTCCGTCTGGCCGAAGCGCCCAGCCACGGTTTGCCCGTGATGTTGCACGATCCCAAGTGCGTGGGCGCCCGCGCGTACAGAGCGCTTACAGAGGAATTTTTATCCAAACAGAAATAGGCGCAGAGCATAATCAGTGTTTTTACGAATAATTGAGAGGTGAAAATATGGCAAAAGGTTTAGGCAAAGGATTAGACGCGTTATTCGAAGATACCGAAGCGGCGTACGAAAAAGCGTTCGAGCACAGAAATGCTTTTGAGCCTACCGAAGAAGAGAGAAGAAACGCCGAGGAAATGTCGCTTGACAAGATATCGGCCAATCCCAACCAGCCGAGAAAAAATTTCGACGAACAGGCGTTGAGAGAGCTTGCCGAGTCGATAAAACGCCACGGCGTCATAATGCCGATAGTCGTAAACGACAACGGCGACGGCACGTATATGATAATAGCGGGCGAGAGGCGTTTCCGCGCATGTCGGCTTGCCGGCAGACAGAGTATACCCGTAGTTATCAGAAAGTATTCCGAGCGCGAGATAAAGGAGATATCGCTCATCGAAAATCTTCAACGCGAGGATCTGAACCCGATAGAAGCGGCGACGGCGATGAAGCAGCTTATGATAGATTATAAGCTCACGCAGGACGATTTGGCCGAGAGGATAGGCAAATCGCGTCCGGCGGTTGCCAACACTTTGAGGCTTCTGAACCTCTGTCCCGAGGTTATGATGATGGTTGCGGAAGGCAGGCTTTCCGCCGGCCACGCGAGAACGATAGTTCCCCTTCCCGCCGAGGCGCAGTTGGAATTTGCTCAGGACGCCGTAAAAAATCAGTACTCCGTCCGCGAGCTCGAAAAGAAAGTTCGCGCGTACAACATACCGCCCGAACTGCTCGAAGAGAGAAAGAAGAAAAAGCGCGCGCTTGCCTCGATTGAGCTCAAACAGCTCGTGGACAGAATGAGATTTACTTTCCGCACGAAAGTCAGTCTCATAGGTACGGACAAAAAAGGCAGAATTTATATAGATTACTATTCGCGCGACGACCTCGACAGGATATACGAGATACTCGACATAGTGGACGGAAAATAAAAATCAAAAAGGAGCGTTCGGAACGCTCCTTTTTCGTTGTATTTCAATAGTCGGCCTTTTCTCCGCAGAAGATTCCGCGGGTGCGGGTGGTAACGAGGCGGTATCTGTTTTTCGGGCTCACTTCGAAGAGCGTTACGGGCTGTGTGGAAGTGGCTATTTCTCCCGAGGGATCGGCAAAATAGGCCGTTTTGCCGGCGCACATTATTACGGGCACGCCGTAGAGATAAGAATAGGCCCTTATTACGAGGGGCGGGAGGCTGTCGCGCAGTTCTTCGAGCAGTGCCACAACGGCGTTACAGCCGCAGAGGGCGAGCGCGTTGAACGTGTCGGGAAACAGCAGATCGTTTTCCACGCACACGCCGAGATTACAGCCGTTTATTCTGTAAAACCCCAATCCGGCGCCGCTTTTGTAGTTTTCGCCGTCGAGAACGTGGTTCATGTCCGAAATGCCGAGCAGTTTGCCGCGGTCGGCGGCGGCCACGGACTTGCGGATTATTCCGCGGCTGAGCGTCTTACAGCCGGCGACGAGCCCGCAGGAGTATTTTTTCGAGAGCTTAGCCGCTTCTTCGAATTTTTCGCTGCGGCCTTCGAGTTCGAGCTCGTAATCCACTTCGCCCAGACACGAAAACCCGAAAACGGCCAAATCGCAATCGGGAATGTGCGCGTCTTTCAGGTCCTCGCCGCCAACCACGCAGAATACCATACCGTATATTTTATTTTGCGGTGTGAGATTTTGTGAAAAATGTCTTAACCGGCCTCTTTACGGCATAATATAAGCTGTATAAAGAGGTGAAAAACGTGAAAAAAATCTGTGCCCTTCTACTCATAATATTCGCCGCGGGTTGCATAACGTTCGTCCCCGCGTGTTCCCCCGACAAGAGCGGCGGGAGCGTAAGCTCGTATACCATGTACGTCAGTTACGACGAAGCGGAACGCAAACTTACGGGAACGGTGGATTTCGACTACTTCAATTCCACGGAAAACGAACTGAGCGATCTCAAATTCAATCTTTACGGCGCGGCGTTCGGAAAAGAATCGAAATTCAAGCCCGTCTCCGAATCGTATAAAAACCGCGCATATTATGCGGGAACCGATTACGGCGATATGGAGATAAGCAACGTCGAAAACTGCGCGGGCTGGAACGTGGCGGGAGAGGACGAAAACATTCTCATAGTCAACCTTAATTCGCCCTTGTATCCCGAGGAACGCGTAAAACTCAAAATAAGCTATACTTTGAAACTCGCGCGCGTCAACCATCGGACGGGAGTTACGGCGGACGCGGTCAATCTCGGCAACTTCTATCCCGTGCTGTGCGCATATACCGCCGAGGGCTTTATAGAATGTCCCTATTATTCCTGCGGCGATCCGTTCATGTCCGAATGTGCCGATTACAACGTAACAATCGACGTTCCGGAGAATTACATAATAGCGTCGAGCGGCACGGAAAAGAGTTCGAGCGCCGCCAACGGACGCAAAAAATATCAATATATATTAAAAAAAGCGCGTGATTTCGCTTTGGTGCTCTCGACGAAATTCAAGGTTCTCGAAGCCGAACAAGACGGCGTGGACGTGAAATATTATTACCTTTCGGACGGCAGTCCGGAGAAGAGCCTTTCCGCGGCCGCGCAGAGTCTCGGATATTTCAACGACGTTTTCGGCAAATACGTATATCCTTCGCTTTCGGTCGTCGAGACGGGCTTTTGCTACGGCGGAATGGAGTATCCGGCGCTCACTATGATAGCTAAAGGGCTTTCCGAGGACGAGAGATATTACACTATAGTGCACGAAAACGCCCATCAGTGGTGGTATGCAATGGTGGGCAACAATCAGTTGACCGACGCGTGGCAGGACGAGGGGCTCGCCGAATATTCCTCGCTCATGTTCTTCGAAAACAATCCGGATTACGGATATACCCGCACGTCGATGATAGGCACGGCAACGCGCTCTTACAGAACGTTTTTCTCCGTTTACGGCCAATTGAACGGCAAAACCGACACCTCTATGAACAGAAATCTCGGAGCCTATTCGGGAGATCTCGAATACTGCTATATTTCCTACAACAAGGGAATGTTGCTCTTCGATATGCTGAGACGGAGCATGGGCGACAAGGCCTTTATGAACTGTCTTTCCGACTATTTTTCGACATATAAATACAAAATCGCCTCTTCGGACGACATAATAGGCGTTTTCGCGGCTTCCGGCGCCGACGTCGAGGGCGTTTTCAGAGCCTTTATAGACGGCAAAATTATAATATAGTAAAGTTTTAACAAATACTTGCCAAATACGATATAATGGTATATAATTATTATACGAATTTTCAGTTTGGAAATAATTATGGACGATCCAAGACAAAACACAACGAAATAATTTCGATCCGTACGTAAGCGTAACAGCACGATTTTGCACGCACGGATTGATTCCGTGCATTTTTTTTGCCGCCCGGCAGGAATATGTGCGAAAGAGAGGTGCTTATGGTAAAATTTTTTCTGAACGACGGGGAAGGCAAACTTCAAAGAAGCGAACTGTTCGAGAAGGGTTGCTGGGTGGATATGGTCAACCCCACGGACGAGGAGTGCGGTGAAATAGCCGCTCTCGCCGGAGTGCCCGAGGACATGATAAAGGCGGCGCTAGACGAAGAGGAGCGCGCCCGCAGCGAGTTCGACGAAGGGTGCTCTATGTTCATTCTCGATTGCCCCGTGATAGAAGAGGGAAGCAACGGCGACAGCTACACAACTTTGCCCCTTGCCGTAATTTATAACGGTTGTTGCATTATAACAGTCAGTCTTAAAGGCAACACGGTGCTGAAAGACTTCATAACGGGCAGGGAGAGCGTCAGAACCGCCTCTCCGGTGCTCTTCACGCTCACGTTCATGCTCGGCAACGCAACGCGCTTTTTGTATTGTCTCAAACAGATAGACAGAAAAAACCACAGAATACAGGCGGAGCTCGGCAGAACGATGCGAAACGCCGAAATAGTTCAGTTGCTCGATTTGCAGAATTCGCTTGTCTATTTCTCCACTTCGCTTTCGGCGAACGACAGAGTGCACGAAAAGTTCTTCAAGACCGAGGCTGTCGCGGACTCCGAGGATTACAGCGATCTGTACGACGACGTGAGCATAGAGAACAAGCAGGCCATCGAAACATGCAACATATATAAGAATATTCTGAGCGTTACGATGGACGCATACGGTTCGGTGATATCCAACAATTCCAACGATACGATGCGCAAACTCACCATAATAACCATATTGCTCGCCGTGCCCACAATGATAGCGGGATTCTGGGGAATGAACATGCCCGTGCCTTTCCAGAGCGGCATATCGTTCTTTCAGACGGGCTGGTTTTGGCTGGTTGTGTTCGGAGCGGTTGCGCTTACCGCGGCCATCGCCGTCTTTATAGTGAAAAGCTCGGCGTTGAACCGTCCCAAAAAAGCAAAAAACCGGAAGCGCAAAGAGCGCAAAAAATAAATATATATGCCTATTTTACAGTATTATTGCAGAGATTGCAAGCTCGAATTCGAAGAGCTCGTGAAAAACGGCGGCGACGAGGTCGTTTGCCCGAACTGTTCAAAAAAAGCCGAAAGAATGTGGAGCGGCACAATGTATTCGGCAACGGGAAAACCGCAACGGAAGTGCAGCGGCAAGTGCTCGCAGTGTTCCGGTTGTAAATAAACGCAATATATGTCTGAAGAACAAGAGAAAAAACTTAACGAACCCGAAAACGGCGAAGAATCCGTTGCGGAGCCTTCGTCCGCTTTGTCGAGCGGCGAAGAAAAAGACGGCGCGCCCGAAAAGCAGGTCGACGTCGCCAAGCGGAAGCGCGGCAACCGTTGGGGCTTTATTCTGACTATCGTCATTTTCATCTGCGTCGTCATAGTGCTTTGGGAGCTTGGCGACGTCGTTCAGGGGCACGACACGGCCACTTTCGCCGATTTGCTCGCCGGAATGAACGGCTGGTATCTGCTCGCGGCGTTCGGCGTAATCGCGTTCGTAATGATATGCGACGTCCTCAAATATATCCTTTTGAACCGGACGTTCGGCTGTTCCGTGGGCATTCTTCGCGCAGCCAAGCTCGGACTTACGGGCAAGTATTACGAATGTATAACTCCCACCGCGACGGGCGGACAGCCCATGCAGATACTCTATCTCCATTCTCAGGGCGTTTCGGGCGGCAAGAGCTCGTCCGTCGTGATGATGAAATATACCGTGCAGATGCTCGCCGCCGCAATAGTCGGCGCCGTCGTAATGGGCGTTTGGGGCTACACCCTCTCCGTAATAGGCGATATGGCGATAAGCCGCACGATATATATAGCCGGCTGGGTGGGTTTCTCCGTCAACGCGTGCGCGCCCGTATTTGTAACGATTATCATTTTCTGCCCGAAGTTTTTGAAATGGCTCGTGTATTGGCTGCTCGTATTTCTGAGGAAAATACACATAGTAAAAAAATTCGAAGCGCGGAAAGCGAGAATATACAAGGGCATAGACGATTTTGCCGTCTGCTCTCAGTTCATATTCAAACATCCGCTTAAATTCTTACAGCTTCTCGGGCTCTGCCTCGTCGAACCCGTCGCGCTGTGCGTCATACCCTATTTCGTGTTCATGTCGCTGTGCGGCGACGCGATACCGGGCGTGGCGAGCGTATTTTTCACGATAGCCGCGCTCACGACATTTTCAACTTACGCGGCGGTTTATATTCCCACGCCCGGCAATTCGGGCGCGGTTGAGATGGTGTTTATGCTCGCGTTCGCCTCGATAAGCGGCGACGTGCTGTTCTGGGTTGTGCTAGTATGGAGATTCATAACTTTCTATATATACATCGTTATGGGCATAGGAATGAATCTGTACGATTTGACTCGCGGCATAATAAAGAGCCGACGTGAAAAAGCGGCCGCTCTTGCGGAAAACGCCGCGAACGCGGAGAGCGGCGGCGAAGCGGAGGAAAAAGAGGAACGGGCGGAAGAAGAGCCCGGTGAAAGCGGGGAGGAAAAATGAGCGATATAAAGATATTCGTGTCTTGCCATAAAGACGTGAAAAAAGTCGATTGTCCTTTGATTTATCCCGTTCAGGTGGGCGCCGCGCTCACCGACAAGCGGCTCGACGGCATGGCTTACCGCGACGACGAGGGCGAAAACATATCCGCGCTCAACAGAAAATATTGCGAACTTACCGCGCAGTATTACGTATATAAAAACGTGGAAGCCGATTATTACGGCTTTTTCCATTACAGAAGATATCTCAGTTTTTCCGAAAAATATTCCCGGCTTACGGCATATACGGCCGATAAAATAGACGACGGTTTTGCCGCGAGATACGGTCTCACGCCCGAAAAAATGCGCGGGACGATTGAGGGATACGACATAATAATGCCGAAACCCTATTATATTTTCATAACCAACAGGTTCATGTATAAGATTTCTCCGTCGGGCTTCGGCAAGGATCTGAAATTTTGCATGAACGTCATAAAGCGCGATTATCCGCATATGTACGCGGCGGCGAAGAAATATATGCGCAGTCCGTTCAGCTATACGTGCAATATGTTCATAATGAAAAAGGAACTGTTCGCGGGATATTCAAAGTGGCTTTTCGATATTCTCGCCAAATTCGATAAGGAAGTGGATTGCAGTAAATACACTCCCGTTCAGGGAAGAGTTTCGGGATATCTTGCGGAAAGATTGCTGGGCGTCTACTTTTATTATCTCAGAAGTTTAAAGAAATACAAGGTAAAAAAACTTTCGCGCGTGTTCGTGAAAAACACTTCGCCCGACGGCGTATGAATTTTCGGGCGGGAATGTCGTTTTGTGGCGAGAAAATTCATTTCAACGCTTGCAATCGGCCGCAATTTGTTATACAATAAAGATATATAAGCATAAGGAGTGAAATATGTTAGCGTTTTTGGATTGGTTTACACAAAAAGAATATTTTCTGCCCAATTGGGCATGGGTTGCGATAGCCGCCGTGGTTGTGCTTTGCATAATACTCGTTACGGTAATAATAATCGTAAGGCATAACAAAAAGGCGCGCGCGGAAGTTTCCGCCGAGGCTGCTAAGACGCCCGTCGCCGAAAAGACGGAAGAGCCCGTTCGCGAAACGGCGAGCGAACCCGTAGCTGAACCCGAAAAAGAGCAGCCCGTCGAGGAGAAAGAGGAAGCGGCGGCAGAGACGGCGGAGGAAGAAAAAGAGGAAGAGCCCGCCGCAGCGCAACGGGAAGAGGAAAAGGTTCCCGAGGAAAAACCCGAAGAAAAACCCGCACCCGCGGAAGAAAAAGTGAAAGAGGATAAAGTCGTGAAAGAAACCAAAAAACCCGCGCCCGCAAAAGCGCCCGTAAATAAAGATACCGCCGAGAAGGCTCCCGCAAAGAAGGAGACCGCCGAGAAGGCTCCCGCGGCAAAGAAGACGACAGCCGCGAAAGCGCCCGCGGCGAAAAAGGCGCCCATAAAGAAAGAAGAAACCAAGACCGAGCCCAAGAAGGAAGAGGCGGCAAAAACCGATAAGCCCGCTTCGAAAACCTATCACATATCGTTGAGAAAGAGCGACAACATGTGGCAGGTAAAAGCGGCCGGCGGCGCAAAGGCCGTCAAGCTCTTCAAAACCCAGCAGGAGGCAATCGATTATTGCAAGCCTCTCGCGCTCAATCAGGACGCAAACATAGTCATACATAAAAAAGACGGTTCGTTCAGAAAACTGACGTATTGAGTTTTCCGGCCCGCGCGGAATATTCCGCGCGGGTTTTTCTGTTTGCGCGACTTTGCGCGTTTGACAACGGCGATTAAAGGTTATAAAATATACTGCGAATAAAAATACCTTATTATAAAGGAGAGGACAATGACAAAGATAGATATTTTTTCCGGCTTTTTGGGAGCGGGCAAAACCACGCTCATAAAAAAGCTCGTTAAAGAGGCGTATGCGGGAGAAAATCTCGTGCTCATCGAAAACGAATTCGGCGAAATAGGCGTAGACGGCGGATTTCTCTCCGAAGCCGGCATAAAGATAAACGAACTCAATTCGGGATGCATATGCTGTTCGCTTGTGGGCGATTTCGCCAAAGCGCTTAAAAAAGTTTACGAGGAGTATTCGCCCGACAGAATCCTCATAGAGCCGTCGGGAGTGGGCAAGCTCTCCGACGTGATCCGCGCGGTTGAAAGCGCGGGGCTTGAAAACTGCGTCGTAAACTCGTTTACCACGGTAGTGGACGCCAACAAATGCAAACTGTATATGAAGAATTTCGGTGAATTTTTCAACGACCAGATAGACACGGCTTCGTGCATAATTTTCTCTCACGCCGACATGGCAGGAGAAGAGAAGCTCTCCAAAGCCGTAGCTCTCGTGCGCGAGAGAAATTCCCGCGCGACGGTGGTTACCACTCCGCTCTCCGAACTTTCCGGCGAAGAGCTGCTCGCGGCGATAGAGGGAACGCACACGCTTGCCGCCGAACTTGCCGGCCTCCTCGAAGAAGAGGGCCATCACCACGACGACGAGGACGAGCACGAAGAGCATTGCCATCACCATCACCACCACGAAGAGGAAGAACACGAAGAACATTGTTGCCATCACCATCATGACGACGAAGAAGAGGAGCACGAAGGACATTGCCACCATCATGAAGGCGAAGAGCACCACCATCATCATCACGCGGACGACGTATTTTCGAGCTGGGGCGCGGAGACGGGCAAGGCTTTCACGCGCGCAGGCATAGAAGAGGCGCTTTCGCACCTTGCGGACGCGGTTCGTTTCGGAACCGTGCTGAGGGCCAAGGGCATTGTTGCGGGCGAAGACGGCAAATGGCTGCACTTCGACTACGTGCCCGGAGAGACGGACGTGCGCGAGGGCGCGGCGGCGTATACGGGCAGAATTTGCGTTATAGGTTCCGCGCTCGACGAGGACGAACTCAAAGAACTTTTCGGAGTATAACGCTAAAAAGGAGCATATATGCGCGAAATATCCGTTTATCTCTTCCTCGGCTTCCTCGAAAGCGGGAAGACGAAATTTATACAGGAAACGCTCGAAGATCCGAGAATGGAGAACGGCGAAAAGACCATGTTGCTCGTCTGCGAAGAGGGCGAAGAGGAATACGATCCGCATCTCTTTCAGGTGAAAAACGTGGCCATGGTAACGCTTGAAAGCGCGGAAGAGCTTACGGAGGAAAATCTCACGGCGCTCTCCGAAAAGCATAATGCCGAGAGAGTGGTCGTGGAATACAACGGCACGTGGCTTTTGCAGAAATTTTTCGACGCTATGCCCGAAAATTGGGTTATAAACCAGATGATGACCTTTTTCGATTCGGCCACGTTCTTGAATTACAACGCCAACATGCGTCAACTCGTTTTCGACAAAATCCAGATGACGCAGATGGTTGTGTTCAACCGCTTCAAACCGGGAACGGATAAAAACGAATTTCACAAAATCGTGCGCGGCATTTCCCGCCGTCCCGATATAGTTTACGAATATCTCGGCGGCAAGGCCGAATTCGACGAAATAGAGGATCCGCTTCCCTTCGACGTAGACGCGCCCGTAATAGAAATAGCCGACAGAGATTTTGCGTGGTTTTATCGGGATTTGGCGGAAAAAACCTCAGAATATATCGGCAAAACGGTAAAATTCAAGGGCATGGCGGCAGTTTCGAAAAAAGTGCCCGCGGGCTATATCGTGCTCGGCAGACACATTATGACTTGTTGCGAGGCGGATATCGCTTACGACGGTTTTGCCGTTAAGCTCAACGGGCTTGTCGACAACGTCAAAACGCGGGATTGGCTTATAATAACCGCTGAAATCAAAATGGAATACAATTCCGTCTATCGTTCCGAGGGCCCCGTGCTGGTTGCGCTCGCCGCGGAAAGAGCCGAGCCCCCCGAGGAGACGGTGGCAACCTATTATTGAGTAAAACAAAAAGACGACGCGATATAGCGTCGTCTTTTTTATTACATCAGAGCTCTGCCCTGAGCGGTGCCTATAACGGTGAACATCTCTATCTCCTGGCCGTTTTGCGCGTCCACATAGATATAATAGTCGTTTTCGCCGTAAGTTCCGTAGAATTCGTAAGCAAGCCTTTCGTTGCCGTCGAGGGGAATGAGACAGAGTCTCGAAGATTTGATGTCGAAATCGGCATTGAGTTTTGTTTTTGCCTCCGCTTTGGATATATTGGCGGCGGGCGTCTTTCTGTCGGTATGGTTGAGCACATAGCTCAGCGCTTCCATTCCGGTAACTATGCCGCGCTCTTCGCAGACTTTCACTTTTACGAGGTCGGAGTATACTATAACGCCGTCGTCGACGTATGCGAAGTTGAGATTGCACGTCGTGCCGTTTTCGCTTGTCCATACGGCCTTCATATCGTCGAATCCGAGGTCGTCGAGGAAATCTTCGGCAATATCAATGCATCTTTCAACCGAGAAATTCTTGTCGGAGCAGTTTTTGTAGCTGTTGAATTCAACTACTTTTCCGCCTTTTTTGGATATCTGCGCCCACATGTTGCCGTTTTCGGTTTTAACGGTTACGTTGTAAAGGTCGAGCTGTTCGGCCGCAACTTCTCCCGTGCAGTCCACGCTCTTCACGCCGTAGTCGGCAAAGTACTGTTGAGCGAGTTCCTCGGCTTTCGCCGCGGTTATCTCTTCGAGGCCTTCGAGATTTTTGGGACTTACCTTTTCGAGGTTTTCCGCAAAAGGCCCGTCGTGAATTTCTTTCGGCGTTTCAACGGGCGTGTTCTCGATATCGCCGAACGTAACGTACATAAGGCCGTTTTCGTTGCCGCGTATCATTTCGAGAATGTCTCCGCCGTCCGCTTTCGTCGTCATCTCGTTGAGTATCTTTTTGAGTTGAAGATTTGTCTCGTACATATAGTCGAGCGTGGCTATCTGACTTTCGGTGAGCCTTCTGCCGTTGGCAACCGATAAGAGCATTGTCTGAGCGCTGTCGCCCATCTTGTTGACGAACGAAGTCATGTTGCGCGTCAACGTCATGTCCACGGGCAAACGTTCTAATATAGTCTCGGCCATTTCGCTTTCCACGGCTATTTCGGAGAGCAGTTTCACTTGTTCGTTGCGGGTGTTGGCAACGCGCGCTTTCGAAAGATTGGTATCGAGATTATCCACAACGGAGTTGAGCTCGTATACGCTTTCTGTATGCGCGGAAGTCATTTCCGCCTGTACGCCGTTCATATATATCCAGCCGAACGTCAGCATGGTTCCGAGAGCGAGGGTGGTTACGCCGAGCGAAATCACCGCGGCGAGCCAGCCGCCGAAGCCGGGGGCATGACGTCTGTCGTTTTTGGCCGCGCGCTTTTCCGCGCGCACTTTGAGGCGATGTTCCCGCTTTGCCTTTCTCTCTTCGAGAGCGGCCTGGCGTTTTGCCACGCGAGCTTCTATCTTAGCCTCTTTTTCGCTGCGTTTTCTCTCGATCCGAGCCTCTTTTGTCTCGTGTTTGAGCATATCTTTGCGCTCGCGGCGAGCCTCTTTTCTGTCAGCTCTCGCCTGTTTGGAGGCGGCTATTCTGTCGAGGCGCTTCTGCTTTGCGTCGAGCTTCTTTTCGAGTTTCTTCTGCTTTTTTTCCGCGCGGATTCTGGCCGCTTCGAGTTTCTTCTGCTCGCGGATTTCTTTTTTCTGCGCTTTCTTCGAAGAAACGTCCTTTACGGGCTTGTTCTTTTTCACGTTTTTGCCCTTGGAAGAGGCGGTTTTAACCTTCTTTTCCTTTACGGGTTTATTTTTTTCGGCTGTGGAATTTTTTGCGGCGGAATTTGTTTTGGTCAGTTTTTCCGCCTTTTCGGCGCCGCTTGAAACTTGTTTTTTACTCATTTTTTACCCCCTAAATTGCAAATACGTGTTTACCGATAGTGGTAACAGTCTGTCTGCCGAATATCCAAGAGCTCGTCGCCACCGCGGGATTGTAGTAATAAAGGCAACCGTAGGTGGGATCCCAGCCGTTGATGGCGTCCTGCGCGGCGTTCATTGCGGTTTTGTCGGGACTGAGATTTATTTGTCCGTCGCTTACCGCCGTAAACGCGTTTTTCTGATATATTACGCCCGAGATAGTGTTGGGGAACTTACTTGAACGCACGCGGTTCAAAATGACCGCTCCCACGGCAACCTGTCCGGCATAGCTTTCGCCGCGGGCTTCGGCATATATACATTTTGCGAGGAGATAAGTGTCGGAGCTCGTATAATCCGAACCGGTCGAGCCGCTTTGGCTTCCGTCGTTTTTAAGCGCGTTGGCGGAATCGTTCATTCCCAGAGCTTCGAATGTCGCTTTTCCGGCGATGCCGTCGGCCTTCAAGCCGTTTTTGCGTTGGAAATATTTAACCGCTTCCACCGTGGCCTTGCCGTAAATGCCGTCAACCGCGCCTGTGTAGTATCCCCACTGTTTGAGGCGCCTTTGTAATTCCTTAACTTCGCCGCCGCTTGCACCCTGCTTTAAAACAGCAGTCTGAACGTAGGGCGGCAAGTCAGTATTTTCGCTTGTGTGTCCCAAATCGAATAAGGCGGTGGCGCAACTCACTGCGGCGGCCGCAAGAGCCACCACGCCCATTCTAAGTGCTTTTTTCATTTTTCCTCCTTGCCCGCGAACGGCGAGCGTATTTATATTAGGTATGCGTCAATTGAAAAATTTTCGCAATATGTCGAATATGGCGGAACGGTATTCGGGTTTTCCGTTGCCTGCGGTAAAACATAGCGGCGGGTAAATAACGCACCACCAATTGTCGCCTGCGCCCGAGCCCAATTCGATTATAAGAGCGTCGTATATGCCCGCTTCCAAAGTCAATTCGCCGTATACGCGAGTCGGGAAATTTTCGCTTCTCACCGACGCTTTCGATTTGTAATCGAAGCCGTTATCTCTCAGCGTTTTATCGCATATGCGCTCGATTTCTTCGAGTTGCCCGGAGATTATCTCTTCGGCCTTTTCGAAGTCCGTGCATTGGGCGGCGAAAGGCGTTATGAATTTTACCACTTCGTCCTTGACTTTATATTTCACCGCCTGATCCTCGCGACTGTTCGAATTGGCGCGCACGTGTATTCTGAGATAGTCCGTTCCGGATTCCGCTTCGGGCATAATAACGCCCGCGCAAACTACCGTTGCAATTATTATGAATAATACAAAAAAAGTTATGCAAAAATTTTTCATGGTTCGCCTCGCTTTGATTACGGCAGTGTTATTGCCGTCGGTGAGCCTATTTATACGTTCATATTTAAAATTTCCGAATGTACTGCCTTTCGGGTTTTGCTTGCCGTATAATTAAAAGGGCGGGAGAGGCGTAAGGCATATAGCCCTCAACCGTAGGAAAGTCGAATATTCGCGCGTTCCTCGCCGATTGATTTATGTAAATCGCCGCCCGCCGCGAAGTGGCGGCGGGCGGCGATAATGAAGAGGCGGAAAGGGTTTAATTTTCCGCGATGGGGGAAGGGGGACGGCGATATCCGAAGAAATGTTCAAGCGAAGTTGAAGCCGGAGAACAATCTCAAAAAGCGCGGAATACAATATATTGTGGAAGCGTGCGCGGCGTGCAACTAATATTCAAAAAATTTACGGAATTTACAGAATTAACTGAAAAATCGCTTGATTTTTGAATTTATATTTGATATATTAATTAAGCGTTTGGGAGCTTAGCTCAGTTGGGAGAGCAACTGCCCTACAAGCAGTGGGTCACAGGTTCGAGCCCTGTAGCTCCCACCAACGAAAACAGTGCGGCTGAAAATATGCGGGAGTGGCTCAGTGGTAGAGCGTTACCTTGCCAAGGTAAATGTCGCGGGTTCGAATCTCGTCTCCCGCTCCAATATTTCGGTTGCGCTGTTTTTTTATAAGGCGTCATAGCCAAGTGGTAAGGCAAGGGTCTGCAAAACCCTGACTCCCCGGTTCAAATCCGGGTGGCGCCTCCAAAAACACAATATATTGTGTTGATTTCAACTCCGTATCCACAAGATATGGGGTTGATTTTTTGTTTTTTACTCAAAAACCTCACCTTTTGGGGAGTAATTTGGGGAGTAAAACCGCGTTTGCGCCGTTAATTATTTTAAAGCCGTTTTAATAAAATATCGCTTATTTATGCTACGACAAAGTTGACTTTGTCCATTTCCTGCCGCATAAAATCGTCGCTGTAATGCACATAGGTTTTGCCTACAAGCCGTTCGGGGCTGTCGCCCATCCAAAGCTCTACGACTTCTCTTTTCACCTTTTCATCGCACACAGAGGCAAAAGTGTGGCGAAGTTGGTAGGGAATAGCTCCTTCGGGCAACGCCTTTTTCATTATATCGAGCGTTCTGTCGTATGAAAGCGGGGATTTAAGGGGCGAATCAAAATCGAATAATTTTTCCGCCTGACGGGGAATAGGTATCTTTTTGTATGCCTTTTTCCCGTTTTTTCTCTTTCTGTTCCTGCAAATCAAAAATCCGTTTTCAAAGTGCGCCTCGTCGTCTATTTCGCACGGGCGAAGCCCGAAGAAGTACATGGCGTAAGCAAAATTCCTTGTTTTATTAAAGAACGGAGTTTGCAGGTTGGCAAGAAAAATCTTAATCTGCTCGTCGGTCAGTCTGTCTCTGTTTTCACGCTCGGCTCGCTTGAAAGGTATCATCTCAACGGGGTTGTATGTAACAATGCCGCTCGCCTTTGCATACTTGAAAATGCTGTTGAATACCGTCCGCATGTCCTCGTACTTGCGCGGAGTGTCGAGCGCGTTCATAACCTCGTCTATGTCCGAAGTGCGTATTTCCTTAATGGGCTTATCCATAAACGTTTTGGGGATGAATCTGCGTATCTGGCTTTCGTAGCCCTTCCGCGTGTCCTCGGCAATCTTGCCGCGCTTGTATCTCAACCATTCGTCCGCGATAAAGCCGAAAGTGAATTTGTTTTTTGCGATTACTTCGGGCGGCGGAAGATTTTGCGTTGCCTCTACGAACATTGCCTTTGCCCTTTTCAGCTCTTTGTTGGATACGGCTATGTCATACCCGTTTCTGCGATAACGAATTTCATAAAAGACCCCGTGTTTACCGCTTGGTCGCTCAATGATATGAGCCGCCATACCGTTTGCTATAAATTCTCTTTTAAATGTTTTCGACATACTTTCAATTTCCTTTTTTGTGAATTTGATTTCTGCCGATGATGTTTTTTTCTCGTTGTTGCTTTTCCCGATCAGCTCGGTTACGACTTCTTCGGTGATTGTTTCCGCCGCCGACTGCAACATAAGCTGTACGGCTTTGTCGCGCCGCTCGCCGTCGGGAATATCCTTTAAAATTTCTGTTATCTCCTGTAATTGTTTATAAGTCATTGTCCTCCTTATTGAATTGTGGGTCCCATTGTACCCCAATTATTCGTAAAATTCAAGTAGTATTTAATAGTTTTTTGAAAAAATTTAAGGGCGGGACTTTGAGTGTCCCGCCCTCGGTAAAGCAAATTGCCGCTTTTTAAAATTTGAAGTTGTTGTTTGATTTGGGTTTCGGCGTGGGGCGGATGAGCTGTGCGTATGCCGCAGGGTTTTCTATCCGCAGTTTTGCAAGCAATTCCATTGCTCTTTTGCCCTGCGCCGCGCTCTCTTCCGCCGATTCCGCTTTCCTCGCGTAATGCAAGGCTTCTTGCATAGATATATCCAAACGCCTCGTCAAATCCTCGTTTTCCTTTTTGGTTTTAATTGTTTCAGCCGTCGCCGCTATCGCCTGTTTTTTAAGACCGCCGGGCGTCCACGCATAGTTGCCCTTTTGCGCCTGTTCCAACGCATCGCGGTAGGGCTTGCTTGCCGCTTCCGCCTGCGCCGTGCGCTCCTCGGCTTCCGCTACGATTTTCTGAGCCTTGTATTCGGCGGCTTTCAGGTGCTTTGCTCCGCTTTTAAATTTCCCTCTTTCCAAACCCCATTTCTTGCCGACCTTCTCGTAAAACTCCGTTTGAAGTTGAGAGAGTTTCTGCCTGTCGAACAAATCCTTTGAACACAGCTTGCCGTTTACTATCGGCACTATGTTGAGGTGTAGGTGAGGTGTTGTTTCGTCCTTGTGGACTACGGCAGAGATTATGTTTTCCGCGCCGTATTTGTCCGCAAAAAACTTCGCGCAGTCCCTGAAAAATTCTCTCTCTACGGCAGGCGGCAGGCTGTCGAAAAATTCCCTGTCGGAAGTCAAAACAAAGGAATTCATATAAATGGCGTCCGACCGCAACTTGCGCTTTAAAGTCAAGGTTGATAACCTTGCGTTTATAAACTCCATATACGTCGGCAGCGGCACAGCCAAATGATAATTGCGGCTTGTGCGGCTACTATCTATTTGAGGATTTGCCGCCTCGTAATTCTCGTCTCTTTCATTTTCTTTCTCGACGGGCGAGACTTCCTGCCGGGTGTACTTTTCCATATGACAAACTAAATATGAAATAAATTTTTTCCCTCCTTATTTTGACTTTGAACATTATGCCTCGTTGCGATTTTCGGGAACCCTGCTTGTCGTGTAGTGGCCACCTTCCTGCGGAAGTGTAGCTCACTACACTTAGTTGCGCTTCGCTCCATAAGTTCCGTTCGCCCTGCGGGGCTGTTTAGTAATTTCGGCATGTAACCGGTGTTCATTCGGCGTGCAAAATTTTAACGATTATGGCGGTCTGATTGGCATTGTTTAACCTCCTAAAATATTTTTATTTTACCGTTCAAAGTGACAGTAATTGACTTAAAAAAGGCAACAAAAAAGCCGCTGACCGCTTCTCGCAAATCATCGACTTTAACGAATTTGGTATTTTATATTACCCTATGTTGGTTAGACATTCTATTAAATTTTTAACTTGTTTCATGCCTTGACTATGTACTCGTCGGGGTTCTTTTCTTGCTTGGTCAAGGCAACGTCGGGGGCGAGGCGGCGCAGGCAAAACTTGTAGTAAACCTGCTTATTCGCGGGTCTCAAAAGCGTGATGCATTCAATCAGATATTGTCGCCAATCCTGCCATTTATCCGCATCGCCGCAGTGATTTATTTTGCCTATTTTGTAGTGGTCCACGCTGTCGTCCACAAGCGTTCTCTCGATAAGTTTCAGACTCTCCGCAGGTTCTATAGTCGGCTCAAAGCTGGCAAACGTCTTGATTCCGTTGTCGTGCAAAATCTTCAATGTTTCCAGCCGCTCTTCGGGCAGACTTGCAAACGGCTCCCATTCGCGGCTCTTGCTCTCGTCCATAAAAGTCAACGTCGTGCCAACGGTTATGCGGTCGCCGAAAGTCTTAAAAACGTCAATATCCCGCAACATTCTGCTCCCGCCCTTTGAGAGTACGGCGACGGGCGCGTCGTACTCGTTCAAAAGTTCAAGCGCGGCGCGCGTCGTGCGGCTGTCGTCGGCATTGTTGCAGTAGACGTCGCCCACGAAGGACAGCAAAATCTGCTCCTTAAAGACGTTTTGCCGTAAATCTTTTTGGAGATATTTCAATATGTCTTTTCGGGGCGAGGGGACGCCGAAGTAGTCCTCGTCCTTTTTTTGAAGGGTGTGCGGCGCATAGCAATATTTGCACCTGTGACTGCACCCGATATAGAGGTTTAAGGCATAGGGGCTGTATTCCCGCGCCATGCCCGTCGGCTTGTAAATTACGCTCATAAGCAGATTATAGCATAAAACGCCGGCAATTTCATCTGTTTATTATAAAATATCCGTAATGTTTCAGGAAATGATCTCTTATTTCATAATAATTAACCTCACTAATCCCGTATTTTGCCAACATTTCATAGAAAAATTCTATTGCTCTGGCATTAAATAGTGAGGGTGCTTTATTATAAAATTTATCGAAATTAAATTCTATTTTTGCTTCGTTCCTGATTTTTGTAAATTCGTTTGTGATAGCCGTATAGATTATCACCGTACCACTTTGCAAATCTTTTTTTGAAAATAATTTTTTATATATATCAAAAGAAATGCCATAACTATCTACATCTATCACGGTAAAATTTCTTAAATCCAAAGAATCAAAAATTTTATGTGAATCTGCGACTAAATTCTTTCCTTTATATTTTTCTCTGTCTATACCAAAATAATCTTCGGTTACAATGTTGTTCCATAGAACATTTCTGCCGGCAAACAAATCAAGAACCCTGACATGTGTCAATCCTTGAATCGCTTGCTTGCGAATAAAAATTTTATCGTAAATTGATTTGTTGTCGGTTTTAATTGGTTGTTGATTCAATTTCAATCCCCGCTATATTCTTCAAAGAGTCAATAGCATCTAAAACGATATTATTTAAGTTTACATCTGCACTAATTAAATAATGTACTTTCGTAACAGGATAGAGAATACGTTTTTGAACACGAACAAATGACTGAAGAAACTTTTCGGGATTGATTCCAAAATCAGTAAAATCAAACGATTGAAGCCGTTTTATCTCTTCAAACAAAACACCGTCGTTAAATCCCGTTTCAAGATTTAATGCATTATGTGCAATAACATAAGCTTCCTGTTCTTCTTTTGTAAGATGGTCTAATCTTATGCAAGGAAGCATTTTAATTCCAAGTAATTTTGCCGCCTCTATCCTGCCGTTTCCTTCCAAAACTATATTATCAGTTCCTGCTATTCCGATAGGGTCGTTAAATCCAAATTCTTTAATAGAATTTGAAATATGCCGAATTTGCTCTTTAGTATGTATCTTTGAATTTTTGCAATAATGTTGAAGTTGCTCAACGGGCATATATTCAATATGTAATTCGTTCATATTATTTCCTTGCATCTGGCGTAAGTCTTAAATCTTTTAAAATTCTTTCAAGATGGCGGTTACAATCTTGTAAAGTTTTGTAGTGCTCATTTTCCTTAACCGTTATTTTAGGCGTTTTACCATCGGGACTGATTCCTGTAACTATCCTGATGTATCTTTGAGGATTGAGATTATATTCTTTCCAAGCTCTGTCGCGCATAATTTTTAATTGACAATATTGCCAAATAAGCTCTGCGTCGCTTGGCGTAAGACGATATTTAATGCTCCGTTTCAAGTTATCAGTAATTGAAATATATGCGGATTTTTCCTCTTCGGATAAGCCGCATGGAAGCTGTAAAATTTTATCATTATTCTCTATGCGCTCTCTTTCAGATTCTTCCCAAGCCTTTTTTAATTCTTCGCTTTCCACGCCAAACACCCCTAAAATTCTACACTTCATATATAACCGAATTTTAAATAAAACAAACATTTGTTCTTATATTTGTCAAAATATTTCTGCTTACATATTTGACCCCCGTAAAAATAATTTTACCCCTCAAATAAGTAGATAATTTTTTTTCCGAAAATTTCAGGAATTTTATAAATTTTTAAAAAATTTTTTAATTATAACCGTATCTGTCTTATTTTCTCTGTTATAATGCTCTTATGAACGACGAGTATTATCGGGACGAACCGGTCTATAAAATAAGACCTTCAAACGTAAAGGCAAAGTTAAAGCCGATGTTCAAGACGGAGAACGGCTATTTTTCGCCCTATCTTTTAAACAAAAAGCCCGTCCCCGCAGACAGAGAAGGGTATTGCAAATACTTCTATATGGAAAGCTATAACACCGTGGAGGAGCGCGTTGTCGGCGGTAAAAAACAAAAAATCATCGTCTGCCGTTCGCGCAAAAAGTTTGTTGAAGTCCCCATCGAGCAATGGAAGCAGTTGCACTATTTCGATTTGAAAGATTACGAAACGGCGCGCGACGAGTACGAGGGAACGGAGTACGACGTCCACAAAAACGACAGGTATTACAACGTCTTTGACTTCATGTTACAGCAGTGGGACAACCACAATCACGAGCAGTTTTGGATAAACGCAATGGACTTGGAGCGGGTGCTGAACAGTCTTTCCGACGAGGACTTGGGCATATACCTCTACGCCAAAGAAAAGCACTTAAAGCAAAAGCAAATTGCAGGTATTATCGGCAAGTCCGAAAGTTACATAACGCGCAGAATGAAGTTTACCGAGGACAAAATAGAGCGCGACATGATAGACGACGGCGAGCTTACGCCCAAAGAAATCTTTGCCGAGCTTGAATACCGAAAGTATGCGAGGACGGGCAAGACGGAAACTTTTGCCGACGTGTTTGTCTATGACTACCTCACGAGCCTGCCGCAGGAAATAGTTTTGAGGTATTTGTTCCTCTTTCGGGGACAAAAAAATCTCATTCGTTTTATTTTCAAGTGGCTTGTTTTGTATGACGGACAGCCTACCCACGCGAGGGACGAATTGAGCAAGTACGGCGCACAGCTCTACAAAAAGCACGCTGCAAAAATGAAAGTTTGGGCGAAACAGCTTTTTATTGTGTTGGAAATTGAGCTTGACAGACTTGTGAAGCGATACGGCATTAAGGATAGCCGACCAAACGAGAAGTTTATCAAGATTGTGCAAAAAGCGGCGGCATCCAAAGGAATGACCGTCGCCCAATACCGCGATAAAATTCTGTTCCCCCACGGCAAGCAGAAGATAATCGCCCGCTTTGAACAGTATTTCAAACTGAAAAACAAATCAAAGAAATAATCTTTCCATTTCGGAAAAAGTTGGTTATCACAAAAAATCCGAAATAAGAAATTATGGCACTTTTGAAAATTTAGTGCCATTTTGGCACTTGCCGTGAACGCTTGAAAAAATATCAAAGAAATAACTTTCTATTTCGGGAAAAGTTGGTTATCCCAAAAAATTCGAAATAATAATGTTGACAAATGACCGCAAATAGACTATACTTAATTCGGAAAAAGTTGGTTATTCTAAAAAATTCGAAATAGAAGGAAAACTTATGCAAGAAATTAAACGGGAACGATATCTTAAACGTTTGATAGACAGAAAGGGCAATGGCTTGATTAAAATCGTAACGGGGATAAGGCGTTGCGGAAAGAGCTACTTGCTTTTTAATATTTTTAAAAATTATTTGTTGTCAAACGGAGTTCCGCAAGACAGGATAATTTCACTTGCCCTGGATGAAAAAGCCAATGCGGAATACCGTGTTCCGGATAATCTGTACAATTACATTATGAGCCGGATACCAAGCGATAACAAGCCATTCTTTGTTTTGTTGGATGAAGCGCAACTTGCCATAACCGATGAGGAACTGAAAGGTAATAAGCCCATTGAATTGTACGGCATTTTAAACGAACTCATGCACAAGCGCAATGTTGATGTTTATATCACCGGCAGTAATTCCAAATTTTTATCTTCTGATGTTATGACGGAATTCAGGGGAAGGGGCGATGAAATTCAAGTAAATCCTCTTTCCTTTGCGGAGTTTATGTCGGTCTATGATAAAAGTAAATTCGAAGGTTATGAAGAATATTCCGTGTACGGCGGTCTTCCCTTAACTCTCAGTGAAAAGACTCACGAAGGTAAAGCAAAATATCTAAACGATTTGTTCAAAAACACCTATAAAAACGACGTCATTGAAAGATATAACCTTAAAGGCGACGTAGTACTGGACGCGCTTGTGGATATACTTTCTTCATCGATCGGCTCACTGACAAATCCGACCAAACTTGCCAATACCTTTAACTCCAACGGCATAAAGACAAACGATAAAACAATATCGCAATATATCGAGCATCTTACCGACGCATTTATCATACAAAAAGCCAAACGCTATGACATAAAAGGTAAGAAGTATATCGGCTCTCCGTTAAAGTATTATTTCAGCGATATCGGACTTCGCAACGCAAGGCTTAATTTTATGCAGATAGAACCGACTCACGCTATGGAAAATATCGTTTATAATGAACTTTTAATGCGCGGGTTTAATGTCGATGTAGGAGTTGTGGAGCATTATTCAAAAGACAAAAACGGTAGGAATATCGTTGTGCGCAACGAAGTCGATTTTGTGTGCAATAAAGTCAGTCAAAGATATTATATACAAGTCGCCTATGCCATACCCGACAAAGAGAAAATGGCGCAGGAGTCGGCTTCGCTTGACAGAATCGGAGATTCGTTTAAAAAGATAATCATCGTACATGACTACACTTCCCCCTGGCATAACGAGAAGGGATATTTGATAATCAACATAATGGATTTCCTCCTCAACCCCGACAGCTTGGAGTTGTGAGGGAATTTAAGCGATAATATGATTTTGTCTTTTTCACAGATGTGAAAATGGGGTTGAAAACATAACACTGACGAATGTATAATAACTTATTTAATTACTTTACTGCTTTATCCAAAAATGTTATTATGGTTATATAGTTTTAAGGACATATAAAGGTATGAATTACATAGGCTCAAAATTTTCATTGATAGATTTTTTAAAATCGTCCATTTATAAAGTATTAAATGAAAATGGCGAAACTCGTAAACCAAATGAGATGATTTTTGCCGATTTATTTGCAGGTACAGGTATTGTTGGTGGGTCATTTAAAGAAGACGGATATTCTATCATAGCAAACGATATTCAATATTATAGCTTTGTAATTACAAAACATATGATTGAGAACAATGGCAATCTTGATAAAAAAAGATGTAATGAGCTTATCAATACCCTAAATAATTTAGATGGGACAGAGGGATTTATTTACAATAATTATTCTTTCGGCGGAACAGTAGGGCAAGAATACAGACGACAATATTTTTCAGATTATAATGCGAAGAAATGCGATGCAATTCGCAATACGCTTGATGAATGGTTAGAAGACGAAGTTATTAATCAAGATGAATTTTATTTTTTATTAGGTTCACTTATTAATAGCATAGATAATTGTGCCAACACGGCGTTGGTATATGGAGCATACTTAAAAAAGCTAAAACCAAAAGCTCAAACAAAAATGGTTTTAAAGCCACTGCAAATTATGCATGGCAAAGTAAATTGTAAAGTTTATAATGAAGATGCTTGCAAATTGATAAACAACATTAGGGGTGATATTTTATATTTAGACCCACCTTATAACGATAGGCAATATTGTTCTAATTATCATATATTAGAAACTATAGCAAGAAATGACAAGCCTATTATTCATGGTAAAACCGGTTTGAGAAATTATGAAAGTCAAAAGAGTTTATTTTGCAGTAAATCACAGGTTTATAGTGCACTAGAAAACATGGTAGCCGCCGCAAAATTCAAGTATATTTTTCTAAGCTATAATAATGAGGGAATAATGAGTACAGAAGGAATTGAATCTATAATGAAAAAATATGGCAAATATTATGTTTTTACGAAAGATTATCAAAGATTTAAATCTGATAATAATGAGAACAGAAAACATAAAACCAATAGAACAGTAGAATATATTCATTGTTTGATTAAAGATTTGGAGGATTAACATATGGAACACGAAAGATTAATCACCGGTGAAAATTTAATCGCGGAGAAAAAAATAAGAACAGAAGAATATGATTATATCAAAGTACAACTCAATGAAATCAGCAATATGGAATCTATTGGGTGGGAGATTTCCAAAAAAAGTAAAGCAACTGCAAGGTTAAAAAAGAAAAAAATCATTCCACAGGATGAACAATTTGAAAATAAAGTTTGGTTATTATTTTATAGACTTGGCTTTACCATTTTAAATAAGGGAAGAAATTTTAAATTAACTTACTCAACAAACGGCAACGAGTTAACACAGCAAATTGATGTTTTCGCGGCAGATGATGAGTCTATTTTAATTGTAGAATGTAAGTCGTCGGAAAAGTTAGATAAGAAGACAAATTTTAAAACGGAGATAGAGGCTATCGGTGGTAAAAGAGGTGGACTAATTCAAGCTGTTAGAAAATTATTCCCAAACAAAAATTTGAAAGTCGGATTTATTTTTGCAACAAATAATTATGCAATTTCACCACCTGATAAAGCAAGAATGGCCGAATTAAAAATTATTCATTTTGATGAGGATACTATAAAATACTATAATGAACTTCTAAATCATATAGGATTGGCTGCACGTTATCAACTATTAGGAAATATTTTTGCAGGGCAAAAAATCCCGGAAATGAATAATCTTGTCCCTGCGATTCAGGGTGAAATGGGTAACCATACATATTACTCCTTCTCAATTGAACCCGATAAACTTCTAAAACTTGGATTCGTTTTACATCATGATAACGCAAACAAAGACGAAATGCCCGCATATCAAAGGATTATAAAAAAGGGAAGATTAAAGGCAATACAAGAATTTGTAAATAACGGAGGTTTTTTCCCTAATTCCATAATTATAAATATAGCAACAAAAAAACAATTGCAATTCGATAAATCTGACCTCCAAGCTGAAAATTCAATATCAAAATTAGGTATTTTACATCTACCTCAAGAGTATAAATCCGTTTACATAATTGACGGGCAACATCGTTTGTATGGATATTCTGATTCAGAATGGAAAGATAAAAATACAATCCCTGTCGTTGCGTTTGTTAATTTAAAACTTACCGAACAAATACAATTGTTTATGGATATAAATGAAAATCAAAAAGCCGTTCCTAAAAATCTAAGGACAACCCTGGAGGCAAATCTTTTGTGGGATGCAAAAGATTTGAATGAACAAAGAAAGGCAATTAGCTCCAGAATTGCACAACGTTTGGGTGAAGATAAAAACTCTTCTTTATATAACCGAATTGTTACGGGAGAAAATTCTGCCACGCCTTATTGTGCGATTACTTTAGACTATATATCTAAATCTTTAAAAGCAACAAATTTTTATAACACCTATAAAAATAATGCGGTTACAAAGGATGGCACATTTGATAGGGCTGATAACTATGTAACTTTTAACTTTTTATACGAGTTTTTGCTTAAAATGTTTAACAAATTAAGTTGTTTAGTTGAAAATGATTGGGATATCAGCACAAATGACGATAGGTGTATAGTTGCAAATACTTTTGTGTATGGTTATATAAGAATTTTTTCTGATATTATTGATTTTCTTATTAAAACACAAAGTATAAATCCTAAAACTCTAAAAATTGATGATTTGGTTGAATACTGCTCGCCTTATATTGATACTGTCGCTTATAAAATTGAAGACTTGACCTCAGCAGAAAGAGTTACACTTCGCAAACAATATGGAAGAGTTGGGGATAATAAATTTTGGAGAATATTGCAACAAACATTACATGATAAATTTGCCGATTTTAACCCCGAGGGGCTAGAAGAGTATTGGCGAGATAATTCAATGAAGTTTAATGAAGAAGCTTTTAAACTTATTAGAGATATAGAGTTGTTCATTAAAGAAAAAGTTATTGATACTTTAAAAGGGAAATATGGTGAAAATTGGTTAAGATTCGGATGTCCTAAATCTGTATATGATAGTGTTCAAAAGCTAACATCAGATAAAAATTATAATAAAAAAGATGGTGAACCGGATGCTTTACCTCAAGATCAACTGCATTTAATAGATTATAGAGAAATCATGCTTCATTCCTCTAATTGGTCCGAATTTTTCGAAAAGCTGTTTGCCGACCCCACCGTTAAAGGCGACAGGAAAAAGCGTACAGAATGGTTATGTAAGTTAAATGAGATAAGAAATCAAAACTTCCATACTTATAGCGTCAAAGAAGATGAATATAATCTTTTAAAAGAAATTGCAAGTTGGCTTTTACTTAGATAAAATGTCATCCTTCTGAATTAACATTAATTGAATTCTGCTTAAAAAGTAATTTGAAAATTAAACCGCAAAAAACCGAAAGAGAGCCTTTCGGTTTTTTGCTTAACATCATCGGCAAATTTGGTTTTATTTTGGGGAGTAATTGGGGAGTAAAAATTTTTGCTAAAAATGCTTGACGTAAAATAGCGGTTTTTATATAATAAATAGGCTATATTTGCTCAAAAACGGCACTTTGGCAAGGCGAATTTTCGGCACGCCACTTGGTTCAAATCCGGGTGGCGCCTCCAAATAACGCCTTGGCGGTAAGCCAAGGCGTTATAAATTTAATAAGCTCGTCGACATGACGTGAAGAGCTAAAAATCTTTAATTTAATATTTTGCTTGTGTGGCGGAATAGGCAGACGCAAGGGACTTAAAAGCATTGACAGAAAGAAATTAACACTTTTTTCACATTTATAAATGAAAACTTCACAAAAATCGTGCCCGAGTGGCGGAACGGCAGACGCACTGGACTTAAAATCCAGAGCTCGCAAGGGCGTATCGGTTCAAATCCGATCTCGGGCACCAGCGAAATGAGAGGAATTTTTTGAGATTTCTCTCATTTTTGTTACTTTTGGGAAATAATTGGGAAACGATTTTTGCCCTGTTTTTGCCCAAATAGCCCGATGTTGTGAGCAATTTACAAAAAATAGTCGATTTTGTTGATTTCTTTCAAACTGTATTCTTCCGAAAAGGTTGTGTAGCCTCTGTCCACGCGCGAAGTCTTAACGTCTTGGTCAAATTCGTGCCCGACCCATTTCATTATCAGTTCGGGGTCACAGCCGCACTCTTTCGCCCTTGTAATAAAGGTGTAGCGTAGCTCGTGAATATGTCTGTCGGGGAAAATTCGCTTTACCGCGTCGCGCACAGCATATTTACTCGCTTCCCGTGCAAGGTCGAAGTCAATCATGTCAAGCACTCTTTTCAGCATCGGCGAAACGGGGATTTTTCTTATCACGGTGGCATAGCCCTTGCGCGTTTTCTCCGATTCGCAGGTAACAAACGTTCCGTCGTACCTCATTCTTTTCAGCTCGCCCACGCGCATACCTGTGTACATTAACAACAGCATTGCCGAATTGCCCTCGTAGTGCGGATTGCGCTTGCAGAAATCCACAATTTTGCACTCCTCGTCTTTGGTGAACGCCCTGCCCTTTTTTACTTCGTAGTGGGAGAGGGCAATTTTCGTCATCGGGGATTTGAGGTTGTAGTCCTCGCATGCAACGTTGAATATCGCCGAAAGCAGTTGTTTGAGCTTTGCCGCCGTGCGGTTCTTGCCCGCGTCGGTCAGCTCAAACAAAAAATTTTGAATATGACTTCGCGTTATCTCGTTGATGTGCATATCGCCGAAGCGCGGCAACACGTGGTAATCTATCAATGTGCAGTAGCCTGTGTAAGTGGTTGTTTTCACCGTCTGTTTTTTGACTTTCAGCCATTCGGCTAAAAAGTCTTTGAGCAGAGGATATTGCGCGTTCTTTTTTGCCTTTTCGTCTTTAATCAGCCGCTCCAAAAATTTTTGCTTCATCATATCGAAGTTTTTGGAGGCAACCTCGATATTGTAGCCGTCACGACGAAATCTCGCCTGATACACGCCGTTTATGTAGCGATAGGTTACAATTTTGTCGTTGACGACAAATAATTTTTTTAAATTGTCGGACATGGATTCTATCTCCTTTTTAGTAAATTTGACGAATCCGCTTGTCCCGTGTTCTTTTCCGTTACTTTTTACTTCCCTCGAAGTGAGCGTTTTCAGCCTTTCAAGCGTTATGCTTTCCGAAGCCGCTTTCAGTATGATTTGAGTTACTTCGTCGCGCCCATCTTCGGGTATATACTTTATTGCATTTAAAACTTTTTGTAATTCTCTATCGTTCAATTCTCCTTGTTGTTTTATTTGTGAAGCGGTATGTTCTACCGCTCGAAATACAGTTACTATGTCCTCTCACCATATTCACAAAAGTTCCTCCTTATTTTATTAAAAAGTATTCAGTTGTGATTAAGTTGTAAGATATACCGTAACAGATTGTTAATACGATATATCACAGCTCGCTTGATTTGTCAAGACCCAAAAGTAAAGTTTTTTACTTCATTTTGCGACTTGCTCTTATAAAAATTTTTATGGCCCTCTGGAATATTTCATTGTTTCCTCCTTTATTTTTTTGGCGGCGGGTTTCCCGCTTGCTTTATCAAAAATGTCGTTGTTGCATTTTTCTTAACCTGCCTGAAAATTTTGCCAAAGTGCAACAGTTTTCGGTATTCATTTAGTCCACTCAAAGCATAGAACTCCCTCAATTTTATAGCTTTTGGAAAGAGCAAAAAGTGGGATTTTTTCGAGGAAAAAGGTAAGCAGGATAAGGAAGGTGGGATAATTCCACCTTCGGGGGCAAATTGCGGGAAACCCGCATTTGTGTTTTTGCCATATCCTAAACAAGAAAATTTTTATCGTAATTCCCTCCAAGTGGTAGCCAAATGACAAGCCGAAAAGTTTACATTTTTATAAAACTTTCACCCAACTTTTACTTTTCAAGACAACGAAAAAGCCGCTGACTGCTTCTCGCAAATCACCGACTTTAACCGTATTTAACAACTTCAAATTGCTCTATGTTGGTTAGACATTCTATAAAGTTTTAGGTTGAGATTATCTCATATTACCCTCATATAAATAGATAAAATTATCACCGAAAATTTCAAAAAATCAAAAAATTTTTAATCTTTTTTGCCAAGCATAAGCTTTGTCAAATCCATGCGGTTATAGCAAAACCGCAAAAGATTCAGCTTGCTTTCCGCTTCCTTAACTTCGTAAACTAACACGTAATTGTCTATGATGACGTGCCGGATGTGTTCGTCCTGTATGAGAAAAAGCTTGCAGTCATCTGAGGAATACGGAAACTCGCAAATTCTATCAATCGCGCTTTCAATATCCCCGAACAACTTCTTTGCGGCTTGTCCGTTGCAAAGCGCGTCCGTTATGTAAGCAAGCACCGAGTCTATGTCTTGCTCTGCGAGCGGCGTTAAAAAGTAGTCGAATTTACTTGACATACTTTGCCCTCAATTTAGCCATTGCGGCAGAACCGTCTATAAGTTTACCATCGTCTGCCTGCGCCTTGCCTTCCATAATTTTCGAGTACATTTCTGTCTGTGCAATACGCTGTTCGTAAGCCGCCATACTCATCACCACCATATCGCCGTAACCGTTTTTGGTTACAAAAATCGGCTCGTTCGTGGCGTTGCACAGCTCTGAAATTTTAGTAGTATCCCTTAAATCTCTGATTGGAATTATCTGCGGCATAATGCACCTCCATAATATATTTTATGCTATTGTGCAATTATTATAGCATAATTATGTACCACTGTCAATAGGTGCATACCACACAGCGGCAAAAAACTATTGGCAAATTTCTAAAAAATTGTACAACAACAAAGCCCAACCTCGCACACACAAAAAACAATAAGGTCACGTCATAGAC
The DNA here is from genome assembly GCA_947628505.1 of uncultured Clostridia bacterium. GTDB lineage: Bacteria > Bacillota > Clostridia > Christensenellales > Borkfalkiaceae > Coproplasma. The sequence continues at coordinate 2,113 of CANRAD010000016.1, read as the reverse complement.
CTTTTAAAAGTGCGAGGCAGCTCGGCAACACATTTTGCCGAGTGAGAAGTAGGACATACTTCTCATCATAACACCACTCCATTGCGGCAAGGGCATACTCCGCCCATCTATAATTTGATTATAACACCATAAATTGTAAATCAAACAATTTAGTCACAAAATTTTTATCGGCTTATTTCTTCTTTTACCGAAATTTACTTGCTTTAATTTTTTCCAATCAATTTATCATATTCTATTTAATCTATAAATGAGTCTTAATTCTAACTCGCTTTTGCTTGATTTTCGCTTAAAGGTACTGCTATATTTTCTAAATCCCTGAAAATATTTGCCCCCGTAATGTGAATACGCTCCCGCAAGGAAGCAGTTCGTTCTTTTTCATCATTTACAAAACTAAGCAACCTATCACGTTGCTTATCCTCAAATCTCCTAATTTCAAATGGCAATAATTCATTTTTTGGAGCATTATAACAGTGCAGAATTACTCTTAATGAGCTATTCGCCCTCAACAGGCGACATATATTTCCCCACCAATATTTATCCGTGTCGCCAAGCGACATCCCATAAATATAAATAAGGTGACTATTGTTTAAAATTTGTAAAGCGTTATTATATGTATTTTCTTCATTGGCAGTATCTGTCTGTGATTTTATCATTTGTGCGATACAAAATTTATCATAAGACTTAAAACTTTCTGTATTTGCTAGTTGCGATTCGTCATGCACCCCAAGAACCATACTTCTGTCTATCGTGCCATGCACATGAATGAATTTGTTCACCGAGTTTCTTTCGTTGTTATGGATTCCCCATCCAACTAAATTATTTGTATTGCCACACAGCAAATCTAAAGAATCTGTATAATTAAAGTCAATAAAATTAAATGATATGGCCCCGCGAGTATAGGATGAAATCAATGCCCGTATTTGATCGCTTTGTACAGTTCTAAATCCTAGCGTGAAATTATTTACAGCTTTTGAAAATTTTGACGATATTACAGGCAAATTTTCTTTATTTAATACAAGCCTTTTCTGTTCACTGCGCAAATATTCAGCCAAAGTTGTACAAAAATGGGTATGACAATAACAAAAATCTTCAACGGTGAAATTTTCCGATATTGATGAAGTTGCTTCACCAAAAGCGAGTTCAGCATCAGACCAATGTGGAAGATTTTTTTTAATAATATTTCCCTTAAATTTTTTTATAATTTCATTGTCTTGCGGTTGTATCTCGCGGTAAATTTCAATAAAGTCAGTATATTTCGTTCGCAATCCCAAGTTAATGTCAAACCCGTTTCCAATCAAAAAAGTAACATTCATATTTGCTTCCCTTGTAAAATTTTAACTTCCCTCATTATTAAACAACAGGCATAATTCACCCTTATACCTTATTTATAAACGCGAATATTATTGTGCAACCACTTAGTCATAAAATTATTTAATCGTTTTGTTGTTTGCTTTCTTCACAAATATAACTGTTTGTCCTTAATATATTTTGCCACAGTCATTCTATCTACTTTAAAAATTTCAGCAATCTTAACAATCGAAACACCTTGTTGACGTAAAGTTTTTATGACTTCGTCTTTACCGGACAATTTAACGTGACTTGATTTACGTCCCGCTGGTCTACCAAGAACAACGCCCTCCGCTCTTTTTCTTGCCAATGCTTCTTTGGTGCGTTGGCTTATAAGATTTCTTTCTATTTCGGCAGACAAACCAAATGCAAAAGCCAACACCTTGCTTTGTATGTCATCTCCAAGCCTATAATTATCTTTAATAGTCCATACGCGACATTCTTTATTCATGCAGATATTTAGAATTTCCATTATCATAAACAAATTTCGCCCAAGACGAGAAAGTTCGGAGCAAATAATAACATCATCTTTACAAACTTTCTTCAATAATTTTCCAAGCGCTCTTTTGTTATAATTTTTTGTTCCGCTTATAGTTTCTTCAATCCAACCATCGATAATTATTCCGTGTTTTTCACAGAAATTATTAATTTCAAATCTTTGGTTTTCTACTGTTTGTTTATCGCTGCTTACTCTTATGTAACCGTAGTACATACTTGACTCCTTTTTTATTATATTATAGGAGCGTTTTTGTTCAGCAGTACAGCG
>CANRAD010000015.1 GCA_947628505.1 uncultured Clostridia bacterium | reverse complement strand
TTCAATCGGGCGACAAGGTGAAAAGTTGGTATGCCGCCCTCAAAAACGAGCTTCTGTCCTATAAAAAAGTCAAGGCGCGCATGAGTTGGAAGCGCGAAAACTACCACTTTGGTAGAAAAAATATTGTGTGTTTCTCTTTCCGCGGGAAAACGTTGTGCGTGTACTTTGCTCTCAATCCCAACGAATTTGAAGAGTCAAAATACAAGGTTGAAGCCTCCGATTACGCCGTTTATGCCGATACTCCTTGCATGTACCGCATAAAAAATGAGCGGCGTGTGCGCTACGCGAAAGACCTCATTGCCATGGTTATGAAAATCGCCGACGCAGAGCGGAATGATGGATATGTATCCGAAGATTACAATCTCCCTTACGAGGATACCGAGGCTTTGATTGAAAAGAGGCTGATTAAGGTAGTCAACATAACGCCGAACCAAATAATTTCGCAAGATTCCGCCGAGGAAGTTGTTGAAGAGGAGGCCGAGGAAGAGCAAGCTGACGAGGAGGAAGCGGTATCCGAAGAAGTGCCCGAGGAAGAACCTATCGTCGAAACGGCAGAGGAAGATGCGGAAGTTGAGTAACTGTCCGCGCGGGAGCTTGACGACGTACACTCCTGACGGATTGGCAAAAGGGCGAGATTGCAATCTGCAAATCGCCCGATAATCCACCGCAAGAGGTGATTGCAGCGGATAACGCCAAGATTTCGCCGAGCAAGCTGCACCTTCCTTTAAAACCCTTGTGCAAGGTGAACCGCCGCCCGCAGACATGCAAAAAATAAGCAAATATATTAAAATTTTCCCATAAAACTTTATGAAAGCTCATTGCACCGAGTATCTGACGGTTAAGGCGGATTTAAATAAATCAAGCAATTGCCGTTGTTATTAAACTCAATAATCTGTTCCGCACTTCGGTTTTCAATCCGGCGTCTTGTAACCTATTGAAAACCTCGATCATTGAATTTGGTAAATCTGTCTCGCTTTTAAAGAATTTCTCTGACGAGAGATTCTTTTTTGCTTGATAAACTCAAAATATTGCATAATATCCCTGTACAGTAACGGCGATTCCCGTTTAGCGCGTCGTTATTTTTTTGTGTCTTTTTTCTCTATATCATAAAAGATTTCCGATAATTCCGCACATAAAAAAGAATATCCCCGCAAAGTAATTCTGCGTGGACTAAGTTTAAAGGGGATTATTTTTTTGAACTGAGATTCAGGCAACGGGTTAAGCAGATGATTATGCTGATCGAATACGGGCTCCCGAAAATCGCAGTGTAGCGAGATTTTCGGGAAGAGGAGCCGCAGGCGTAAGAGGTATAGAGGTTGCCGTTAATTTGGCAACCTCTTGCAATATGCGCCTTGCGGGGACGTGGTGCCGCCGACAAGATTTGAACTTGCAAGGTTGCCCACAGGATTCTAAGTCCTGCGCGTCTGCCAATTTCGCCACGGCGGCAAGATATACGCTTTGAAACGCATATGTCGTATGCAATATATCTTAACAAAATTGCGATTGTTTGTCAACCGCAAGCCTATGAAGCGTTAAAATAATACAGATTTTAGCTTGAAAAACTGTACAAATACGGCAGTCCGTGGTATTATATTTGTGTAAAGGCGACCATGAATTTGCTTGTGGGGTTTTAACGGATTTTTAAGAATTTGCGGCTCGCAGTCAATGGCGCTGTGGGCCTTTAAAATAGGCGTAAGGAGTAATGCGGATGAGTTATCTTTCTCTCGAAAACGTAAGCAAGCGGTATAAAACGGGAAGCGTAACGGTAGACGCTCTTTCCGATGTTTCGTTCACGCTTGACGACGGCGAATTCGCCGTCGTCTTAGGAAGTTCCGGCGCGGGCAAAACCACGCTGTTGAATTTGCTCGGCGGCATGGACGGCGCGACCGGCGGCGAGATAATTCTTGACGGAAAGCGCATAACCGGCTTGGACAGGCGCGGTCTTACTGATTATCGCCGAAACGACGTGGGCTTCATATTTCAGTTTTATAATCTGATGCCAAACCTCACCGCGCTTGAAAACGTCGAAATAGCCGTTGAGATATGCAAAAATCACCTCGATCCCCAAACCGTTCTGACGGAAGTGGGGCTCGGAGAGCGTTTGAACAACTTCCCCGCTCAGCTTTCGGGCGGCGAACAACAGCGCGTTTCGATTGCCCGCGCGCTCGCCAAAAACCCCAAACTGCTCCTTTGCGACGAACCCACGGGCGCGCTCGATTACGCCACAGGCAAAAAAGTTTTAAAACTTTTGTACGACGTTTCAAGAAGCCGTAAAAAGCTCGTCATAGCGGTAACTCACAATCAGGCTCTCAAAGATATTGCGGACAAGGTTATCTACATAAGGAGCGGCAGAATAGAGAGGATAGAGAAAAACGACAATCCTCTTCCGGTGGACGAAATAGAGTGGTGATAAAATGAAAACATATTTGAAAACGCTTACGAAGATGTTCAAAAATCACCTTACGCGCTTTCTCTCCATAATATTCATGGTGCTCATATCCGTGGGTTTTTGCTCGGGGATAGGTTCGGCTTCGGATAAGATAAGCTATTCGCTCAGCAACTATTATAAAGAAGCAAACGCCTCGGATCTGATTTTGAAGAGCACGTCTCAAAGCGGTTTTTCCGCCGCGGACGTCTCCGCCCTCGAAGATATCTACGGCGCGGAAAACGTCAATGCCCTCACCGCCGTCGACGTAAACATAACTCTCGAAGAAGGCGGTAAAAAACAGCTTGTGCGCCTCTATTTCATCGATTTCGAAAATTGGAGCGTCAACGTCGTTCCGGAGTTCGGCATATTGAGCGGCGGAATGCCGGAAGGAGAGGGGTACGCCCTTTCCGAGAGAAGCGATAAAAAAATCTCGGGCGTGAAAACGGGCAAAACCGTGCGAATAGATTTCAACGAAGTTCTCTCCGATCTCGGCAGCCCGGCGGAACTGCCTTTGCCGCCGGTCGAGTTGGAAATATGCGGGGAAGTTCAAGGTCCTCTTTCGTTCGGTCAGGACGGCGAACCCAGCACGAAGAACGGCGAGGACGTCGAGATTCCCGAAACCACGAACGGCATAAACGATTTGATTTGCCTCGACAACATATTGTATATCTCCGGCAAAGTCATTCCCGAATTGCCCTATTTTGGCAGACTTCTGCCCGTAACCGATATACACGTATCTTTCCCCGATAAGGACAGGTTCAAAGATTTTTCCGCGGGCTATCGCGAGTATGTCGACGGCGAAATCGCGAAAGTCAAAGCGCTTCCGCTTTCGGGAGAAGAGGGCGCGGTTTTTGCAGACGGAGTGAAAATTCTAACCCTTTACGACAACTATTCTTTCAATGCTCTCCATTCTTACTGCGAAAAGGTAACGCTTATAGGCTATATACTCATGCTCGCGTTTTTATTCGTAACCGCGCTTGTGGTGCTGTCTACTATGACGAGACTTCTCGAAGAGGAGAGGTCTCAGGTGGCGTGTCTCAGAACTCTCGGCTATTCCTCGTTCAGAATAATATTCAAATATCTTCTGTTTGCCGCCGTAGCTACGGGCATAGGCGGCGTGGGCGCCTATTTTATCGGTATGGGACTTGCCAATCTGATATACAACGTTTTCAATTATTCGTTTGCGATGCCTCCCGTATCAGGGCACGTGGCGATGCTCTTCTTTGCGATAACTTTCGCGGTTATAGTCGCCGCAACGCTTTTCGCAACGTTCATATGCGGCAGAAAGCTCACTTCCGAAACGCCCGCCGATCTCCTTCGCCCCAAACCGCCGCGCGCAGGCAAAAAAGTTATAATAGAAAAGATACCTTTTATCTGGAACAGGCTGAGTTTCAAATACAAATCCACGACGCGCAATGTTTTGAGATATAAGAGCAGATTTATTATGACGGTAGTCGCCGTGGCGATTTCCATGGCGCTTGTCATGGCAGGTTTGGCGCTTCTCGATATTTGCCTTTTCCGCGGCGTAAATTCCACGTCGATTATAATGATAGCGACTGTAATAGTCGTCTTTGCCGGACTTCTCACCGCTGTGGTGATATATACGCTCACGAACATAAACATAAGCGAACGCAACCGCGAGCTGGCGACGCTTATGGTTCTCGGCTATCAGAACGGAGAGGTGGCGGGATATATTTACCGCGAAATTTACATCGACACCGCAGTGGGCATAATCTTCGGATATCCTCTTTCGGCACTCATTATGATGTTTTTGTTCAGTATTATGAACGCCGGCACATATGCAACCGTAATGTGGGCGGTCGCTCCGTTCGTCATTCTTCTTTTCACCGCGGCGGTAACTTTGATTTTGCGCAGAAAAATCACGCGCATAGATATGAACGAGAGTCTGAAAGCCATAGAATAGTTTCGCCTTTTATGGCGTTTATTGCCCCGACGCGCGTTGAACGCGGTTCGGGACTTGTTAAAATTTGTTTAAATAAAGCGTCGGTTTTTTATTTGCTTGCGTACTTGGAAACGCGGGCGTATAATAAATTATGCTATCTGTAAAGTTTGCGGGAACTCCCGCGGGAGATATACGGAAGGAAACGAAAGATGAACGTTTATGAGGCTTTGACATACGGAAAAAGGCGCGGATTCGTATATCTGCGCTATGTCGCCATGGCGTTCTTTTTCATTTCTCAGGTGGCCACGTATTTCGTAATTCTCAATTTTGTTACGCAGGCGAATAACGCTGTTCAGGCATTGGGATCGGGAGACGCGGAAGCTCTTTTGAGCGCTTTTGCGTCGTTTAAAATACCGGGAGCGCTGGGCGTGTTCGTGGAAATAATGCGCAGTTTGGGCGTTCTCGTCATTCCGCTCTACTTTATCGCCACCGTCTCGTTCGTTCTGAATCTCAACCGCAAGGGAATAGGCAAAATAACGCAGCGCACCGCGCTTTTTGCGCTGCTCTTGTTCGTCGCCGAGTTTTTGGTCTATTCGGTTATGATTGCGGCCGTCTACGTTATCGTCGGCAGTCTGTTTGAATATATACAGGGAGAATACGCCGATATTCTCGAAGCGGTAGACAGGTTGATAAAAGCTCTGAACAGCGAGGCGAATATGATTCCCTTCGAAAACGTCGGTCAAACGCTGGACGCCGCTCAGAACTTTCTGGTAAATCAGGTTATAGTCATTCTCATAAGAAACGTGCCGTCGTTCAATTTTTTCATCGACGAGTTGCTGTGCCTTCTTTTGTGCATATTCTTTTGCTTCCGTCCGAAGCGTATAAACACGAGGGCAAAGTTGATTGCTTACCGCTGCCTCGGAATTATCCCCGTTCTGTATATTCTGGGCGCATTTATAGTGAACGGCTTGACGCAGTTGGGAATAATGTCGCCGGGGATATTGCTTTTGAGTGCGTTCCCCGCAAGGAGATTGCCGCATTTCCTCTTTATAGGCTGTATTCTCTTGTGCAATCGCCATCAGCCGATAAGATCGCTCGGGAATTCGGCGGATATGAAGTACACGTACATACGCGATAAAAAATACCGCGCCACGCCCTTGGTTGCGGAAACGCCGGCGGCGGCGAAAAAACGGTCGCTTCAAGCCGCGGTGTTTTTGAGCGTCTGCCTCGTGCTGTTGAGCGCTATCGACTATTTCTTCGGTTATCTTCCATATGCCGTAAATTGGGGCTTCGGAAAATCTTATTATATGGTGTTCTGTATCCCGTTTTTATTCTTCTTCGACGATCGCAAACCGACGCTAAAAAAGGATTTCTCCGTCTTTTCGCTATTGTATTTTGCGGTAATAGTTGTAGTCGTTCTCATCTATCTGTTCTTTTGACGGGCAAGATTGACAACGGAAGGACGATATATTATAATAAACTTCAAATAAATCACCGTTTTCGGAGGTTAAAAAACAATGACTATCGATAAAAAAGAACAGGGATCCGAACTCGAAATTTCGGTTTCGGGAAGGTTGGACACTACTACGGCGCCTCAGCTCGAAGCGGAACTCAAAAGGAGCATAGACGGCGTAACGCGTCTCGATTTCGATTTTTCGGGATTGGAATATCTTTCGTCCGCAGGTCTACGCGTGCTTCTCGCCGCTCAGAAAGTCATGAACAAACAGGGGCAGATGATAATTCGCAACGTAAACGAAACTATCATGGAAGTATTCGAAATCACCGGGTTTTCCGAAATTCTCACTATAGAGTAAACGGCAAACCTTAAATCCCGCAGGGGAGAAAACGGAGTTGATTATGAAAGAGCTTAACATAGACGCAACGGTGGAGAATATAGGCGCGGTTACGGATTTCGTGAACGAACAGCTTGAATTTCACGGCTGCTCTTTGAAAGTACAGACGCAGATAGACATAGCGATAGACGAACTTTTCGGGAACATCGCGCAATACGCCTACAACCCGGACGTCGGCCCGGCAACCGTGCGCGTCGAACTCAAAGAAGATCCGCTCGCCGTTGTGATAACTTTCATCGATAACGGCGTGCCTTACGATCCCTTGAAAAACGAGGATCCGGATATTTCGCTGTCCGCCGAAGAGAGAAAAATAGGCGGATTGGGTATATATATGGTCAAAAAGACTATGGACGGCGTATCTTACGAATACAAAGACGGCCGGAACATTCTCAGAATAACCAAAAATATTTAAACGCAGAGGATTTGTAATGAAAAATCCCATTTTCAGAAAAAAGAGCTTGGAGCGCGTATCGTCGCCGGAGCAATTGAACGATTACATAAGGGTAACGAGCCCGGGCGTATGGATAATTCTTACGGTCGTATTGCTGTTGCTCGTCGGATTAATAGTTTGGGGAACCGTCGGCAGGCTCGAAACCAGAATGAGCATGGTGGCCGTCTCCGAAGAGGGGAAGGTGTCGTGCTATGTGAGAAGCGATAAGAGCGGCGATATCTCCGAGGGCGACATAGTATATATCGGCGACGGCAAATATGCGGTTGAAACCATATCTGCCGAATGTATACAGGTAGACGAGAGTTTCATTGCCAAAACCTACAATAAAGGCGGGCTCGCCGTGGGCGAATGGGTTTACGTGGTTACATTGAACGCCGAACTTCCTTCCGGCGTTTACGAGGCTTCCGTGATTACGGGCAGCGTGTCTCCCATTTCGTTTCTGTTCAATTGAGGTAGCGTATGCCGAATAAGAAGCAGAACAAGCCCGTAACGAAGGGCGTTGCGAAAGTGCCCGTGGTAATGCAGATGGAAGCGCTCGAATGCGGCGCCGCGGCGCTTACCATGATACTTGCGTATTACGGCAAATGGTTGCCGCTCGAACAGGTGCGCGCCGATTGCGGCGTCTCGCGCGACGGCTCGAACGCAAGAAATATCTTAAAGGCCGCCAGAAGCTACGGCCTTATCGCCAAGGGCTATAAATACGAGCCCGAACAGCTCAAAGAGAACGGCAAATTTCCATGTATTGTCCATTGGAACTTCAATCATTTCGTAGTATTGTGCGGTTTCAAGGGAAACAAGGTCGTGTTGAACGATCCCGCGAAGGGCAACTACACCGTCTCCATGGAGACGTTTGACAAGAGCTTTACGGGCATATGTCTCTTATTTGAGCCGTCGGCGGATTTTGTTCCCGGCGGAAAACCGAAGAGCGTGCTCTCGTTTGCGAAAAAACGGCTTGTGGGAGCGAGCGTCGCGTTGACGTTCGTAATAATCACTACGCTCATAACGTCGATTTTCGGCATTATCCAACCGGTTTTCGCCCGGGTTTTTCTTGATTCGTTGCTCACCCGCGAAAATCCGGAGTGGTTTTATCCGTTTTTAGGCTTGCTCGCCGCCGTCTCGGTCGTTCAGATTATAGTTGCGTTTATAGAAGCGCGTTCAATGTGGAAGATAGAGGGCAAACTCGCCGCCGTCGGCGATACTTCGTTCATGTGGAAAGTGCTCCGCATGCCGATGGAATTTTTCTCCCAGCGCATGGCGGGAGACATTCAGCAGCGTCAGAAGTCGAACGGCACGATAGCGAGCACGCTTGTCAACACCTTCGCGCCTCTCGTTTTAAATGCGGCGATGATGATATTCTATCTCGTCGTTATGATACGTTACAGTTGGATTCTCTCCCTTATCGGGGTGGCGTCCATTATTCTCAACGTGTTTATGTCTCGCGTCATATCCAAAAAACGCGTGAATATAACGCGCGTGCAGATGCGCGACGAGGGCAAGCTCGCCAGCGCAACCGTCGCCGGAATAGAGATGATTGAAACCATAAAGGCGAGCGGCGCCGAAAACGGCTATTTCGAAAAATGGGCGGGATATCAGGCGAGCGTAAACACTCAGCAGGTTCGCTTCGAAAGATTGAACCAATATCTCGGCGTAATCCCCACGCTCGTTTCATCGCTTGCCAACATAGCCGTTCTCGTTATCGGCGTATGGCTCACTATGCAGGGCAATTTCACAATAGGTATGGTAATGGCGTTTCAGGGCTTTCTCGAATCTTTCACGGCTCCCGCAATGACTATGATTACCGCAGGTCAGACCATACAGGAAATGCGCACCGAGATGGAGCGCGTCGAAGACGTAATGGAGTATCCCACCGACGTCAATTATTCTGCCGGCGAAGCCGAGGACGCCGAATACGATAAGCTCTCCGGCATGGTGGAAATGAAGGACGTAACATTCGGATATTCCCGTCTTTCCGAGCCTCTCATCGAGCATTTCAATCTTACGTTGAAACCCGGAAGCCGCGTGGCGTTCGTCGGCGGCTCGGGTTGCGGAAAGTCCACGCTTTCCAAACTCATCTCAGGGTTGTATCAGCCTTGGAGCGGCGAAATATTGTTCGACGGCAAACCGATAAAGGATATAGACCGCAGTATTTTCACGGGCTCGCTCGCAGTGGTCGATCAGGATATCATTCTCTTCGAAGATACCATAAGAAACAATATAAAGATGTGGGATAATTCCATAGAGGATTTCGAGATGATACTCGCCGCCAAGGACGCGCAGCTTCACGAGGACATAATGCAGCGCGAAGGCGGTTACAGCTACGTCATTTCCGAGGGCGGCAAGGATTTTTCCGGCGGCCAGCGGCAGCGCATGGAAATAGCGCGCGTGCTCGCGCAGGATCCGACCATAATCATTTTGGACGAGGCGACGAGCGCGCTTGACGCGAAAACCGAATACGAAGTCGTCAAGTCGATAAAGGACAGGGGAATTACGTGCATAGTAGTGGCGCACAGACTGTCCACGATACGCGATTGCGACGAAATCATAGTGCTCGACCGCGGCAAAGTAGTCGAGCGCGGCACGCATGAAGAACTGTATGCAAAGGGCGGCTTTTATGCGCAGCTCGTTTCAAACGAATAAGGAGGCGCCGATATGGGTTGGTTCGACGAGCAGATAAAAGAACGCAAAAAGCGCGACAGCGAAACCTTCGAAGAGACGTTTATCGGCATTTCCGACGCGGTAACGGGTTCGCACGTTTCCGCGGCCCTCGCGGACGAGCGCAGTAAGGCCAAGGACGCCATAGACGAGATACTCGCGTATTATCGCGTAAAAACGCGGGACGTCCCGGAGACAATCAAGGATACAAACGAGCAACTCGAATATCTTATGCGTCCTTACGGAATAATGCGCAGAACGGTCAATCTCGAAAAGGGTTGGCATAAAGACGCATTCGGAGCAATGCTCGCCGTCAAAAAGTCGGACGGCACGGTGGTTGCGCTCATTCCGTCTGGTATTTCGGGCTATACGTATTTCGACGCCGAAAAGGGCAAGCGCGTCAGGATTTCCGGCAAAACGGAAGAGCTGTTCGAATCGGAGGCCATTGCCTTTTGCAAGCCCTTTCCCCTCAAAAAGCTCAATGCCCGCGCGCTGTTGAAATACATAGCGGGTATTCTTTCCGTCGCGGATTATATTATGGTCGGCGTCGCCGCTCTCGCCGTAACGCTTATAGGCCTGTTCATTCCCAAACTCAATCAATTGCTCTTCGGACTCGTGGCCGAAAGCGGAGATATTCTGTTGCTTGTTTCGATAGCGGTGTTTATGGTTTGCGTAACGCTGTCGTCCATTCTCATGGAAGCGGCGAAATCTCTCGTCATGGCGCGGATATCCACGAAACTGAACGTTACCGTTCAGGCGGCGTCCATGGCGCGCATAATGTCTCTTCCGGCGGATTTTTTCAAGGACCAGGGTTCGGGCGAACTGTCCGCGCGGGCGCAGTATCTGAACGTGCTCTGCACAATGCTCGTCGACGCGATTTTTTCAACCGGTCTGACTTCGCTGTTCTCTCTTATCTATATTTCGCAAATCTTCGTCTTTGCGCCCGCGCTGGTAATTCCCGCGGTCGTCGTGATTTTGGTTACCTTGCTGTTTTCCGTGATTTCAACGGTAGTTCAGGTGCAGGTATCGAGAAAGGAGATGGCGCTCGAAACAAAGGAGAGCGGCATGAGTTACGCCTTGATTTCGGGCGTGCAGAAGATAAAACTCACGGGCGCGGAAAAGCGTGCGTTTTCGCGGTGGGGTAAGCTGTACGCGGAATACGCAAAGCACACTTACCATAAACCGGCAATTCTGATATACGGCAACGTGGTAACGACGCTCATAACTCTTGCAGGTACGTTTGTCATGTACTATATGGCGATAACGAGCGGCGTTTCCGTTTCCGACTATTATGCGTTCAACACGGCTTACGGAATGGTATCGGGCGCGTTTATCTCTCTGGCGGGGATAACGCTTACATTTGCCAACATAAAGCCCATTCTCGAAATAGTAAAGCCGATTATGGACGCCGTGCCGGAGATTTCCGAGGGCAAACAGGTGGTAACCCGTCTTTCCGGCGGTATAGAACTCAACAACGTCTCTTTCAGATATAACGACAATATGCCGAACGTAATCGACGACATCACGTTAAAAATACGTCCGGGACAGTACGTCGCCGTCGTTGGCGCCACCGGTTGCGGAAAATCCACGCTTATGCGCATTATGCTCGGCTTCGAAAGACCGCAAAAGGGCGCCGTCTACTTTGACGGAAAAGATATCAACAGCATAGATTTGAAATCTCTGCGCCGAAGCATAGGCACCGTCATGCAGGATGGCAAGCTGTTTCAGGGCGATATCTTCTCAAACATAACCATATCCGCGCCTTGGCTCACGCTTGACGACGCGTGGGAGGCGGCCGAACTTGCGGGCATTGCCGAAGATATCCGCAAGATGCCTATGGGCATGAACACGGTTATTTCCGAGGGCGGCGGCGGAGTTTCGGGAGGCCAAAGGCAACGCCTTATGATAGCCCGCGCCATCGCTCCGAAGCCCAGAATTCTCATGTTCGACGAGGCGACAAGCGCGCTTGATAATCTCACCCAGAAGAAAGTTTCGGAATCGCTCGATGGGTTGAAATGCACGAGAATAGTAATAGCGCACAGACTTTCCACAATAAAGCAGTGCGACAGGATAATCTTTCTCGAAAAGGGCCGTATAGTTGAAGACGGCACTTATGCAGAACTGATAGCGAAGAACGGCAAATTCGCCGAACTTGTGTCAAGGCAACGCCTCGACAATATTGAAAACGGCGATTGAACGCGTGTGAAAAGATGAAATTGTTAGAATTTGTTTGAATATTCCGGCGGTCGTTGCATTTTTGCAACGATTATGCTACAATGAAAGTACAAAGATCGTTAAACGATAAAATTCAAAATAATAATCAAGGAGTGATATCTATGACAACCGATAAAAACGAAAAGAATAAAATGGAAGAACTGAACGACGAAGAACTCGACGAGGTTTCGGGCGGCGTTCGTCTCTCGGGAGCGGTTACTTCGGCAGACAGCCTCGTATCGAAACAGCTTAAAGGCAAAACGCCTTCATGCGACGCCAAGGCAAAGCCAGCGGTTATGCCTAAAACCCTTCCCACGATCAAGCGCTAACCGACGGGGAACGGTATACGGGTGATATTATGTCCGTAGAAGAGATCATAAGAACGGTAAAAGAGCAATACGGAAAAGATATATCCGAAGCCGAAGCCCGCGCCGTGCTTGAAAAGGCAAACGAAGCCGTCGCCGGCGGAGAACTCCCCGACGACGCGCTCGAAGGCGTTTCCGGCGGCATGGGCAGAGTTTTGTCGCTTATTCAGGATATTTTCGGCAATTTGGGCAAACTTGTTTAATTGTCCGCTGCCGGGAGTATTTATGTAAATTTTGAAATTCAATATTCAAGAAAATACCGAGGAGCAATAAAAATGACAGTAGGAGATGTAAAAAAACTTGCAAAAGACAAGTACGGCAAGGATATAACGGATGAACAAGCCCGTGAAGTCCTCAATAATGCGCAGGCAGCCGCCAAAGGCGAGATTTCGGACGAAGCACTTGACGCAGTTTCTGGCGGATTCAATTGGAAAGCAGCAGCCGAAATTATGATTGGTGTAGGTTTGGAAGAATTGGCTAAAAAATTGTGATTTTTTTGTAACGGACAATATAAATTGCAAAAAAATTGTTCACGGAGAAACTGAAATGACGGTAGAAGAATTAAAAAAGCTCGTTAAGGAAAAATACGGCAAGGAGCTTTCCGACGAAGAAGCCGAAAAGATGCTTGAAGAAGCCGTCGGCGGAGAGATATCCGATGAACAGCTTGAAGCTGTTTCGGGCGGCAGAATAATAAATTTCAAAGTTCATGTGTAAAAACAAAAAAGTCGGTTGCCGGCGGCCTTTGAGGTTGCCGGCAATTTATCGAGGTTGAAATATGTCCGATAAAAAAGCCAGAGAAAATATATTCAAGGGCTTTAAAGAGGCTCTCGACGCGCAGGAAAACGAGCCGAAAAAGCCCAATGAGCTCGATTCGACGTGCGGCGTCGCCGACGACGATCTCGTCGTGCGCTTCCGTGCGGCCGTGGAAATGGAAAACGAGCAGAGCAAAGCGCAGGGGTTGCCCGTTACGGGTTATGACAAAGAGAAAAAACAGTCGTATATAGAGTATCCCGACGGGAGGCGCGTTTATGGAGACAAAAAGTGAAGTTTCCGAAGGGAAGGAAATCAAGCCCGAGATAATAGTTTTTGCCGGCCCCAACGGCAGCGGTAAGAGCACCGTTACAAAAATGGCCAAAATAATTCTGCCGTATATCAACGCAGACGATATAAAGCGCGCCACCGACTGTACGGATTTGGAGGCGGCCGAACTTGCGGAGGATATGCGCGAGTACGTTCTCGATATCGGCAAGAATTTCACGTTCGAAACGGTTATGTCCACCGACCGCAACATAAAACTTTTGAGAAGGGCTAAGGAAAAGGGCTATTTCATACGTTGCATCTATGTCCTCACGTCCGACGTGAACATAAATATCCATCGTGTTATGCGCAGGTTCGCGTCCGGCGGACACAACGTGCCCGTCGAAAAGATAAAATCGCGCTATGAGCGCGCGCTTGCGCTCATACCGGAGTTGCTGGAAGTGTGCGATATATGTCATATATACGACAACACCGATATGCCTTTCAGAATTTTCAAAAAGCGCAAGGATAAGTATTTTTATTGGGAGAATGCCTTTTGGAGCAAAGAGGCGATATCCGAATTGACGGGCCACACTCTTTGACTCGGCGCGCCGCTCGGCCGCGGGGACGATATTAAAAACGCCCCGTCAAGGGGCGTTGTCGTCTATCGGTCGTCGGGAGCGAAAGTATAACCTGTGCCGAACTCCGAAACTATGAGGTTTTTTCCCGTTGCCGCAAGCAGCGTTTTTTTGAGATTGGATATGTGAAATCTTATTACGCTCGTCTGCATGCTCACGGCATTCCAGACTTTTTCGTAAATTTCGTCGGCGGTAAAGAATTTGCCGGGATTTGTCATCAGAAACCGGAGTATGTTGAATTCGCAGGAAGTAAGCCTTACGGGTTGCCCGCAATATGAAACGGCGCGCAGATTTACGTTGAGCGACAGTCCGCGACATTCTATCGTCTTGTTTTCGGCTGGCAATCTCGATTCGAGCCTCGCCGCCATAACGCGGGGAGAGCACGGTTTCAACACGTAGTCCGCGGCGCCGCGATTGAGAGTTTCCACGATTGCGTCGTCTCCGCTTTCCGCAGAGTATACGATAATCGGCGGCAAGCCGCTCTTGCCGAGAAGATCGCATATCGCGCCGTCGGGAAGATTGAATTCCGATATCACGCCGTCGAATTTTTCTTCGGAAAGGCAGGAAATCCCCTCTTTCAACGTCGTTACGGCACGGCAGACGTATCCGAGCCCTCCGAAATACTCCGAAATTGCGGCATCGGAACTTTCGTCGGCGTCTATTATCAGAATTTTGCGGTTGAAGTTGCCGTACATTGTCTTGTCTCCGAAATCGACTGCGGTAATTATAACACGTCTTAACGAAAAAATCAAATTACTATTTAAACGTTAAGGCAATATACGCATATATTTGTTGCTTTCGATGCTGACATATGTTAAAATATATGCGCAAACATCCGATGAACGGAAAATATGGTGAGAATATGGAGTTGTTTGATTTGATTAAATTGGCTAAACAAGCGCAGTCGGTTGAAGAACTGACGGCGCTCGCCGGCAAGGAAAAGATTAAGCTCTCCGAAGAGGACGCGCGTATTTATTACGACCGCTGGCACGGCGGATACGAACTCGACGACGACGAACTCGACGCCGTCGGCGGCGGTTACGGAGGAGCGGGGCAGGAGAAATACGTATGCGAGGAATGTGGAGACGTGCTGGGAATAGACGTGTCCGAGGGCGGTTTTTTCTGCTATAAATGCAATCGCCGCCGCAACGGCATAAGAGTTTCCAAATAAATATTTCCGGAAATATAAAAACCCGATTTCAAAATCGGGTTTTTATTTTTTAACGTTTTATTCTTTTTGCACGCAATTGAATTTAACCGCAACCATCGTAATATCGTCGAACTGCGGCGCGCTGTCCGCAAAATCGGTTACCGCCGATTTGACTTTTTTGCAGAGCTCCGTGGGAGACGAGGATTCGGCGTTGTTGAGGCAGTTTTGCAACCTCTCCTCGCCGAAGAGTTTCTCTTCGGGGTTAGTGGCTTCGGTAACGCCGTCGGTATAGAGGAATATCTCGTCGCCGGGCGATAACTGCAATTCCTGCTTTTTATAGCGCGTCATATCCATTCCGGCAAGGATGAAGTTAGCCTTCGAACGCAGATATTCGAATTTTCCGTTTTGCTTTATCAAGGGAGGATTGTGCCCGGCGTTTACGTACGAGAGCACGCCGGTAGAAAGGTCAATCGCGCCCATCCAGGCGGTTACGAACATGTCGGCCGCATTGTTTTCGCAAAGTTTCCGGTTTACTTCGGTGAATACGTCCGCAATATCCATGCCGCTTTCGGTCATATTGCGAAGATGGGTTTTGGCGGTCATCATGAACATGGCGGCGGGAATACCTTTGCCCGAAACGTCGGCAATCATAAACACGAATTTGTGAGGGCCCGCAAAATAGAAGTCATAGAAATCGCCCCCGACTTCTTTCGCCGCGTCCATCGAGGCGAAGATATCGAACTCTTCGTGGTCGGGATAGGGCGGGAACACGGAGGGAAGAGCGGAGAGCTGTATTCTCTGCGCAAATTCAAGCTCTTTGTCCAGCCTTTTGGCTTCCCGTTCTATGTACAGCTTCAAGGTGTCGACGGTGGCGTTTATATCGTCGGAAAGAGAGGAGAACTCCACGCCGTCTCTTACGTCCACAACCACGTCGAGGTTGCCGCCGGTTATCTGTGCAAGCGAAAGGTTTACCTTGTCTATGTTGTCGACGATGCGCTTTTTGATAAGCATATATAGGAAGATAAACAGCACGGAAAATACGATAATTTCAACGAATACGAGTATGTAAACAGAGATATCCCTCGGGAACATCGCGTCGGCTTCGGGATGTACGGCAACTATATAGTAACCTTCGGTATAACTGTATTGGCAATAGCAACTCTCGCCCGCAACTTCCGTAAGGAACGTTTCGAATTGGGCATATTTAAACCCGTCTCTGCCCAGATTCTCAGGTTTATCGTTGACGTGTCCTTCGGGCGCGCTGACGACGTCGAAGTCTTTATTCAAAATCAAAACGTAACCGCTTTGCCCGATATGTCTGTTCTCGGCGGCAATTTTAACGCGTTCTTCAAGGTTTTTATAGTAAGTATCCGAATTATAGCCCACCTGCACAAACCCGCCGCCCGGCAGAATATCACAGTCTGGCAGTTTTTTGCCCGCATATTTCATATATTTATCGGGATCTTTGGCTGTCGGGCCGTAGGACTGCACATATTCGTCCGTACCTTCCAAAAGGCACAAAAATTCCGCGGATTGTTCGCCTTCGCGCATATTAAAGCCGATATTATCCTCGGTGGATTGGACTATGATTCCGTTTGTATCTACTACGTTAATCTCGTCGGCGTACGCTTGAAGTATTATAAACAGCATATCGATGCCAAGCCCATCGGACAATTCGTCAAACATATCGAGAACCACTTTGAAATCGGGGTTTTGCAACTCGTTTGCAACGCTTCGCGCGCTTTCCAAAAGTTTCAAATCGGACGCCTCGCGTATATCCTCTGTTACGTCATGGGCGACCATGGAAAGCGTTCTCTCCGTGTCCGATTTTACTATGTTGTCTTGCAGAAAATATGTAAATGTGCCCGTTGCGCCGAAGGCGACGAGCACGCAGGCGAAGAGCAAGGTTTCGAAGATCTGAGCAATCGTCCTTTTGCCGCGAATGATGATTTTTTCGCGGCTTATGAGCGACATTACTATCGCCGCAACGGTAACCGAAAGCGTATTCGCGGTTATCATCGGAATGGATACCTTTTTGACGAAAGTGAATGCATACTGCGCGTCCGTCATATTCGTCAAAAAGATTAAAAGCATATGAAAGACTTCCGTCGTGAGAGCTATGAGAAAGGCGAAGAACCACGACGGATTTTTGTTTGCGAACATGAATTTGCGGCATAAAAATCCGAACACACCGGCAAGAGCGGTGGCAACCGAGCAGGCTATAACCGTGTATCTTCCGCCGCCCCAGAGTATGCAAAGCGCTCTTTCCGCGCCCCCTATAAATCCGGCAATGATTCCGGCCGGGCCGCCCATCAAAAGACCGCAAATGATAGGAGAGGCGTCGCGCACGTTTAAAAGAGTGCCGTTGCCGACGTCGGTGCTGAAAACTTCCGTCGCAAGTATTGCGAGCCCGCCGAAAACCACGCCGAAAATACACTGTTTTATAATGTATTTCAAGTTTTTGAAGGGCGTTTTCTTATCGAGGAGATAAAATCCGGCACAAACTATTACGGGCAATATTCCCGCTATTACCAACAAAAAAACAGACATTTTATCGCATTATCCCAAGTTGCGTTCGCGAGATTGAACTTTGTAAACTCGCTTTTCCGACTGTAACGATTATACCAAATACCGCACGTTTTATCAAGCAATTGACGACAATATTAAATGCGACATGTGAAAGTATATGGCCTCACAAATAAATATTATGTTTTGATGCGGGATTGTTTGCTTGATTTATTAAACAGAATATAAAATATGCGTATGAGTTTATCGGCAATTTGTCGAGGTTGAAAAAAGTTAAAGTTAAATGATAATGAAAAATAGTGATAAAAATGAAAAATCTTCAAGTCTTATCACTTTTTTCTTTCTAAATATAAAATATACTAAATATAAAATATAAAAAAAGACATACAAAAAAGGCGAAGCCGTCTCCCAAAGGAAACGTCTTCGCCTTTACTTTGTCTGGTGAACTGATTTCAGCCTTAACCGAATACCAATATTTTATGATTTTTTCGGAATAAAATCTGTTCCACCTGTGGCGGGGAATATTCCGCTTTAAGCGGGGAGTGACGACAGCGCGTGTGCTTGTCTTGATACAAGTGATTTATATTTGCTCTATAAATTTCATCTCTACACATTTACAACCTGAATTTATGTATTTACTTGAGCTTTCAACAAATCACCTATAGAGACGCTTATATGTTCAACTTTCGGTAGCTGTTGCTTGATTTTTGGTTTTTTATAAAACGATTCAGTGGGGAACTTCGAACTTTTAAGATTATCTTCGGTAATTCCCAATATGGTTAAAAATTCGTCAAGCGAAACTATTTGAATTTCCTTGCCTGCGGCGTTTGCTTCCTCAACGTATTTTAGGCGTGCACAGAAAAGTTTTTCTCCGTTTTCATTAAAGAGAGGATACTCAACAAAAATATTACTTTCTGACGATTTGGATTTGTATTTTCCTCCATGGTTGACAATCAACTGAATGAGCACAAACGCCTCTCTGAAATGCGTGAGCTCGTAATTAAGACTTATGCTTATGCTCTTGCCTTTAAAAATCGGCGTAAGCTCTTCTGTCTTTTTGACCGTTTTTAAAAATTTTCCCAATATATAACGTTTTTTATTTTCACTTAATGCGTCCGGCTCGGTTTGGGCGGCAAGAAGCAATTTATCCCATCTCTCTTTTGCTTCGTTATATCGGACGATAAAATTTTCCGTTCGCCCTATACACGAAGGGCACAAGTCAATCAATTCAGGCAAAGTTACTTCCAATTGCTCGCACATACTTTTTACAAGCTTCATTGTCAGTTCGGAATCTTCATCACTTTTATGCAGATATTGCGGAAATTCAACGTTCAACTTTTCTCCGGCTTTTTCAAGAGATATGCTTTTGTTAATACCGAAAAATTCTTTGTAAATTTTTTGGCTGTCGTGAAATTGAAAATTGATAGGCGCTAAATCATATTTTTTGCACGCCCTGTTTATAAAATCCGCATCGTTAGATATAGCATGTCCCATAATTATCTGATTGTCGTGTTCCAAAAGCCGCTTTATTTCCTTATAAAATTCGGGGAATTCGGGGCTTTTATAGTAATGCTCTTCCGTATAAAAAAGCTCTATATCGGGGCGTTTAGGGCGGCCCGTCAAATAAAATTTTGCTTTCGGATTTATAGTTATATCTTTCTTTTCAATCGGATTGAAATTTTCATCCGTTATTACATACCCGAACTCGCATATATGCGCCCCGTCGCAACATTCTATATCAAAAAATAAGTATCTCATTTGTAATCTCCTGTCAATCTATAAACGTAAATTCTGCCTTTATGTATTCCAGACGTTTTTGGGTAACAGTACGGCAGATGTTGCTTTCACGGTTATTGACGAGAATAAATTTGCGTGTGCCGCCGTCCTCATCGTTAAGGGCTTTGACTGCGTGCGCGACTGTTCCACTCCCCGCAAAGAAATCCATGACGATAGAATCTTTTTCCGTCGTTGCGCGCACCAATTCCTTCATCAATTTTAGGGGTTTCGGCGTAGAGAAATATTCGCGTTTTCCGAAAATTTCGGCAATTTCGTCTTTGGCGGAAGAAGTCGTACCAAAACAATCGAATTCTTCGGGGAAGGGAGTGATACGCTCTTTCCAAATGTCATTCTCATAATACGGCTGACGGATATTTTTCAAAGCCGACAACGCGCTCTTTCTGCAAACAATAATGTATTCGTAATCGGTTTGTACCTTGTTGGGATTGAGAACAACTCGATTTTGGTCAAACATTGGATGTTTCTTTTCCCAGCGATGGACAGTGACCATATCCATGCCGAAGATATCTCTGCACAAGTCAGCAAGCTCGTCAACTTCGCCTTCATCGATATTGATGACCATAAATCCACGCTTGGATAGAAGCGAATAGGCTTTTTCAATCCTTGCCCGCATAAAAGCAAGATAACCGCTTTCAAACGCCGTATCCTGATAGCCTATATAGTCAATGTTGGAATTGTACGGAGGATCGATCAAAATAGCATCGATTTTTTCTCTATAATGTCTGTCCATTGCCGAAAGCGTAAATAAATTATCCGATTCTATCAAATAGTTTTCGGGCGCTTTCCGAACGGTGACTTTAGGCGCGGCGTTTGAAAATGCATTGTTGTCGATGACGGTATCTTTTCCGACCGATATTTCTTTTAATCCTTTACAATATGCAAATGCCCACTCACCGATATATGTAATCAGATCCGAGCAATACACTTTATCAAGTGCGATGCAGTTTGTAAAACAGGATTTGTTGATAATATTGACGTTATGAAAATGGATCCCCGTCATTTTTTCGCAACCCGAAAATGCGCCTCGCTCCAATGTAATTACAGTATCCGGCAAATATATTTCACCAATCGCTCTCCATGCGGGACAGCAAATGAGTTTGGATAAATCGCGGTTGTATAAAATTCCGTCAACCACCTTGAAGTGGGGAGAGCTGCTTTCAAACCGTATGTTAGAACAACCGACAAAAGGATTGTAGCCGATATCTTCAAGCGTTTCGGGGAATACAATCGTTTTGATTCCCTTACAATTCCAAAAGGAGTTACGGTTGATCGTCTTGATCCCCTCGGGTATTACAAGCCGCTCCGTTCGGATCTTATTCAATGTGCCCACGACAGCTGTTTGATATCCGTTATAGATCACATCATCTTTGATGATATACGCGGACGATTTGCAAACAAGCTTGAGTTTTGAACAGCCCGAAAACGGATTATTCTCCATTTTACGAAGGGACGAGGGAAGCGAAATTTTTTCAAAACGGTCGCAAAGGTAAAATGCGTGTTTCCCAATGATTTGCACGCCCTCCGAAATTGCCAACTCCGCATCGCTACCGATGACAGAACAGTAGATAATACTATCCTTTTCTCGATTGTACAGAATGCCGTCTTCGTATATAAAATGCGGGGACTCATTCGTCAAAACGAGTTTCGGACAGCCCGCAAAAGGGTTATTCCCCATTTGCCGAACGCTTTTGGGAATATTTACCTTTCGCAAATTATGACAGTTATAAAACGTGTCGCCGCCCATATTGACAACCGTTCCGGGAACAACAACTTCTTCTATGAACTGATTGTCCCAAAATGCGGACGACTCAATCTCTTCCGTTCCGTCGGGGATAACGACAACTTTTTCTTTCCCGATATATTTCATCAAGCGATTTCCACTGTAAATAAAATCGGGTGATGAAAATGTGTTTTTCTTTTTTGCCGTGAAAGAAAATTTATCATATTCTTCAAACGCGCCGTAATCGTAATTTTGCCCCTGAAAACGGATTTTGGAAACATACTCCAAAACGCCGCTTACAAGCCGCGATTGATATACGATTCGTCTGTCTGTCGCAGGATAATCTGTTTCGTCGTCCCAAACACGGCATTCGACGATAAAATTGCGAAACTTTATTTGCGTTCCATCGACTTCGATATCGCAAGGCTCATAACCAAGCGTAAACAGCCTATCGAGAAGCTCTAACACGACAAAACTCTCGTGCGTATTCAAAGGCACAACGATTTTACCAAACGTTGCGTCTTGCCGTTCGGAGTCGATTTCTGCCGGAAACCCACTTTGATATTGTTTCCGATACTTTTCGGGAGCATATTCATAAAACCGCATTGCCCAATACAAAGCGGTATATTTCATATTTTTGCTTAATCTCAAATCGCTCAAACTCATTCGCACTTCTCCCAAGCGGCAATGATATGATTTGCGACTTCATCCGGAGTCATATCGCTTGTATCAACAACAAGGTATGGAAGAGAAAACTTCTCGCAGAAGAAGATCATCCTTTCGCAAATTTCCCTCGTCTTGACGGCTTTTTTGATATCGCTGTCGTGCGGATCACGGCCTTGCAATCTGCGGATCACAGTTTCCTCATTGGCCGTCAAAACGACCGTCAGACGCGGCTTTCCGAGTTTTTTCAAAAGAAGCTCATAAATATCCTCGTTTGTATCCGTACCGCTCCATGCGTAGTTGGATGCAAGATGACGGTCTGTAATGATGTTTTCGTTTTTGTATGTTTCGTAGAGATAAAGACTTCCGAGACCGTAAAAGAGAGATGTGAAATCTCTGTTCGGATTTGCATTGACGATATCGCGTATTCTGATATATTCCTCAAAGCCGCCGTCCTTATCGAATAGTAGATGCAGGGGTTTCTCAACAAACATAAAGCCGAGTCTCTCGGAGAGCAATCTGCAAGTTGTAGATTTTCCGATGCCGTCCATTCCCTCAATTGATAAATGGTTCATTTTTATTCTTCTCCTTCAAGGCAATGAGTTCGTCCAATGTCCTTGGCGTGTATCCTGTAACATCACAGCCCGCGTTAAATGCCGGTTTATCCTTGTAGTATTCTTTGATTTGCGGCAAATGTTTATTATGAATGTGTCCGTATATGAGATAGCCGCCTCGATTATATTCCATCCAGTCCATAATAGGATAGTGGGATAAATGAATGACTCGTCCATTGTCGTCAATCAACATATTATCCGCTATCGTTTGAAACAAACTTGATTCCCGATATTTGGGCAACAATTGTAAGTCGTGGTTTCCCACAATAAGATGCTTCTTGCCCGAGAGACTTTGCATAATATCGATAGCCGAGTCATAATGATCTTCTGCGATATCGCCTAATACATATATGTCATCCTCGTCGGAAACCACGCCGTTCCAATTTTTTACGAGGCGGCTTTCATAGTCTTGTAAGCCATTGAAAATATTATATTTCCAACACTTATCATAAACTCTTTGATCCCCGAAATGCAAATCCGCTATATAAAATTTCATATCAGTTTGCTTCCCTCGTTGCCGCTTCGTGCTTCTTGCCCGAAGTAAAATAATCTTCTATTTCAAGATATCCGCTGACTCTGCGAATGCGCGTGATGTGTGTACTACCGCATACAGGGCAAATATCAAAAGTACCGCTTGCGCCGCAATCGGCGCAGACATCTTTCGGATAATTGAAACCAAGATAGTGAACGCCCGACTTGATTGCAATTTCCACAAGCTCATCAAGTCCTTGCGGATTACCGAGCGGCGCCTCCGCAAGTTCTACATAAGTGATACATCCGCCGTTGCAGAATGAGTGGAATTTCCCTTCCTTTTCGATTTTCTCACGCGCCGAAATCCTACTGTCAACTTCAACGTGAAAGGAGTTGGTATAAAAGCCTTTTCCGAAAATATCTGATTTGAATTTCTTTTGATCGATCTCTTCAAATCTTCCGCTGATGAGTTCGCCGCTTGTAGCAAGCAGAGAGAAATTCAAGTTATATTTTTCAGACTGCCTGTCGGTATAGTCCCGCATAAACGAAACAAAATTGAGCGCCGCTTGATAAATTACCGCATCTTCCCAATATTTACCGCGATAAATGACATCGAACGTTTCACTGAGTCCTATAAACCCTATCGAAAGCGTACCGTGCTTGAAAATCTCCGAAAGCTCTGACTTGTTCATGTTTTCACAGAGGAGATCGTATTTCTTCATTGTAGGGAACAAATCGACATCTTGTCGGCAGGTCTTATGAAAACGGTCAAGAAGAATTTCCGTAACAGAGTCGGCAACGCCAAGCCATTTTTCTTTGATTTTTTCCAACAATTCGTTTGGTTGCGCATCAGGATAATCACATACCGCTTCCAAAGCAAGTCGAGGCAAATTTATTGTGATATTATCAATATTGCTCCTGCCGATCGCACCGATTTTTCCGAATCTATCCGCGACCACGCGCGTTCTGCATCCCATGATCGATAACAATTCGGGCGATGTATCCTTGTCCATTTCACAGTCGCAAAGAAGATATGTCGGAATCATTTTTTTGCCCGTACAGGTAAGCGCCTTCATCAATAGGTCATAATTCTTATCATTGGGAAATCTGCTGATTCCGCGGGCGACCTTAAAGATGATATTCGGCTTATAGATAAGTTCCCCAGCACAGTAAAACTCATCGAGAAGAGTGAACGCCAAGAACCGTGCAAAATCGTTTTCCGCAAGTCCGATATTGAAAGACGTGTAATAACTTGTCTGTCCCATGCGGGTATGCGTATTGTTGCACCAAAGAATGAGGTCACGGATTGCCGCACGGAACACTTCTTCGTTTGCGTGATAATCAACGCCGAGTTTTGTAAAGATTGTCGCAAAATCATTATCGAAATTGGCAAGAGCCATTCCGCCGCTCTGCTCGTTTCCCACGCGCTCGAAGAGCTCTTTCAAAAAATCAAACACGCCGAGAATAATTTTTATATCGGATAGCCCCGTAAAATCGGAATAGGGGAAGGCTTTCAGAATATCAAAAGTCAAACAATTATAAGTTAAGCCATAGGCATCGAGATCGTGAATATGGATATATCCATCCCTATGTAAAGCAGCCCATTCCTCGGGGATGGAGTTAAGAACGGCATTTTTGACATCTCTCTCGCCGACATTGTAGATGCTACCTACATAGCTCTTTCTGTTCGCCGCATTGTCATTTTTGTTTTGAAGTCTCATGACGAACCTCCTCATAGATTTGGTTGGAAGAACCGACGAACGGCATTGTCGTCGTTTTTAGGCTTTCAATATAGGGACCGTATTTCAAATACCGAATTTTATCGAGTATTTTTTGAGGCACTTCGTTTTTATCGTGTCCCGTGTAAAGGCAAATGTCGAAATCATTCAGCAGTGTAATTAAAGCATAAACCGCATCCTCTTGCATCAGAGGCTCGCCCCCAGAAATGGTAAGTTCTTTATTAGGACAGCGCAAGCGAATCTCTTTCGCAAGCTCCGACACCTCTCGCTTTACGCCTTTTGTAATATCCCACGCGCTTTGATTCTGACAGCCTTTACAATGCAGATCACACCCCTGTACGAACAACACCGTTCGATATCCCGTGCCGTCGCATAGCGATGGATTTTTCAATATAGAATTGATGTATATGTCCATAATAGCTCCTAAATACAGTATTAAATAATTTTTACGGGATCACCATCCTCGTCGAGCTTTTGAAGTTGCTCATAAAATTCAATCACTTTATGAGGGAACGCCACATTGAGCAGCGTGATTGGCTTTTCTCGCCCGATGAGAGATATCACTACATTCCCGCGCCTTTCCGTGGCATTTTCTGCGACCTTGATTTCTTTGATTTTTTCAAGTGGAAGATATACAACGTTGCTCGCCGTTTGATACGTATGAATGATCAAATGCGTATTGTTGATTTCTCCAAACGATACGCCATGCGGGTGTTTATAATGCTTAATAAAAATGTTAATACGAATGATTGCTGTTGGAGTTAAAACAAAAGATACAGCACCGAGAATCGCGCCAACAAAATATAAGGGGCTAATCGAAAGTAAAATCCCTACTGTAATTAAAATCAAAGAAATTACAAAAGCGGCAAGAATGTTAATGTATATCGCAAGTTTGACATAATCTTTTTTTTCGAGCTTGTATTGGCAGATATTATAACGTATCTTTGTGTTAATACTTTTTTTGGTGTCCAACGGAACATTATGCAGGACGCTTTTCAGTGTTTCCGCGTCGTTTAGGTCTATGGCTTCATCCAAAAGCACGTCGAAAGACACGCTCAATACCCGTGCGATATCGCGGATGTTGTCGAGCTTGGGTTCAAACTTACCGTTTTCCCAATCGGATACCGTCTGCCGTGTTACGCCCTCGGTGGCTTCCGAGAGGGAGTAGCCGAATTCTTCCTGCGACATCCCTCTCGCCTTTCTCAGAATCCTGATCTTTTCGGATAATTTCATTTGTTTCTCCCTAATAAATTTAAGGCGTTTTGATTTTGTCGATATACACTTTACGCCTTTTATGGCAAAAAGCCCACCAACTTGCGCCTTGAATTTTGTCAGGTACAACCTTACATTGACAATATTATAGCAAAATAAAAAGGCTAACGCAAGGTATATGCGAGAAATTCACATTCTACTTATCCAATCATTAAATTTATCCGAATTCAGGCGGGGGAAATACCGGTTGAGGCGGGGAATGAGAATGGCGCGTGTGCTTGTCTTGATACAAGTCGGCGGCTGACGCCGCCGAAGACAAGCACACGCGCCCAACTGAAAAGGGGTAAAAGGCGCAATCGGACAGAGGCGGCCGTTCGCCGCTAATCCGCTTGCGAATCGCCCGCCAATCCCGTTCCGATATGCAGCCTTATTTCCCGCCTTAATTCAGTTGTTTTCACGCGGTTACGCTATTACCTTTGCCGCCAACACTACTGATAAACTTAATAACCGTTTAGTAAGACGTGAGGGATTGTTACACCTTTACGTCTTTTTTGTACTCTGAAACACAATTCTTCTTTCGGCGTTTGAGGGTAAACGAAAAGCCACCCGCAGTCAAGGGTAAATGCACTACTTGCGTAGCCCTTGACGGCAGGCAAGCCTTACGCTTGGCGATGTATCTTAATTGCAAATCGCAAGACAAACATATCGCAAATCAAACCCAAAATTGTCTTTCCGTTTAGGTTGGGTTGCGCCGAAAGGCGAGAAAACGACTCGGAGGAAAAGACAAATGAGCAAAGTATTGGATTTCAGTGTTCTGAACGAAGAAATTACAAGGGGAAATGTACTATCTATGGCAGAGGCAATAGCTTTCTCTGAAACGCAATATCTAATAGGCTATGTAGGCACTAAAATGCAAAAACTACACAGCTACGTCTATTGGGATATAAGGTACAAAACTGATATTAGCCATATATTGAGCGACGGCTATGATTTAGTACAGGAAGGAGCGTTATTCCTATGCAAACATTACGGCAAACGCTTGGATGATGTAATTAGCTATTCAAAGAAAGGCAAAAAGATAACCGTCAAAATGGCTTGTATAAGGAATATGGCAAAACTTATCAATAGAAATTCAAGAGATTATTACCGCAACATAAGCCTTGAAGCTCTAACACCCGTAAGCGAGCCTGCTACCGAGATGCAGGAAGAATCAGAACAGGACTACACCGTTGCAGATAATATCATAGAGAACTTAAATCTAACAGACAATATGAAAACAGCTCTGCAATGCCGTATGGCGGGATTGAGCTATCCCGAAATAGGCAGGATATTAGAGCGAGCGCAAGCCACCGTGTTTGAATACTTCGTTAAAATGCGGCAGAGGTATTCCGCTATCTATGGGCAGTAATTAAAATTGTATCAAAAACTAAATCGGCACGTTTCATAGCCTTATGCTTTTTTGCATAGGGCGTTTTTTTATTTTGTAAGGCGGCTACTTTGAACGCTTTTCGGTCATAAACTCTCAATTTTAAAAATTTTTTAAACTTTTTTTCCGAAATCGGTTGTCATTTGCAAATTTTTGTACTGAAAGATATGAGAGGTTATGTGGATAACCCGCAAATAAAAAAATAAAAAATTTTTTTGAAACAGGAAATTAGGTTGCATGTTTATGTGTTATACCATACGAAAACAGCAGCCAAGGAGGTGCCAAAAGTGCAGAAAACTGAATTGCAGGTTGAAACAATAGGCAAACCCGATATTCAAACATTGCCCGAAGCCGAACAGCGTTCGTTCTTTGAAACGCTTTTGGCACATATCAAACAAATAAATGAACAGGACGGGAAATAAAAGCTATGCCATATGCAACTAATCTTTTTCCTTTCGTCCAGCGGAGCGTAAACGAAAACGCACGCCGATGCAAGGGTAAATGCACGGCTAACGCCGCCCTTGCATCGGCGCAGAACGCACGAAATGTAAAACGCGAAATAATGCGCTTCCGTTTGTTCGCACCTTGCCGAAAGGCAAAATAAAAATTTATTTCAAAAGGAGTTAAAAACAATGAAAACAGCAGTGATTTATGCAAGATATTCTTGTGATAAACAGACAGAACAGTCTATCGAGGGGCAGTTGAGGGTATGTCAAGACTATGCCAAAAGCCACGACATACTCATTATCGACACCTACATAGACCAAGCAATATCGGGTACGACGGACAACCGTCCCGACTTCCAGCGTATGATAAAAGACAGCGCAAAAAAGACATTTGAGCTTGTATTGGTATATAAGCTCGACAGATTTAGCCGTGATAAATTCGCCGCCACAATGTATAAGCATACGCTAAAACAGAACGGCGTAAAGGTATTATCAGCAATGGAAAATATCCTCGACACTCCCGAAGGTATTATCCTTGAAAGTTTGCTTGAAGGTATGAACCAATACTACTCTGCGGAGCTTTCACAAAAAGTAAAACGAGGTATGAGGGAAACTCGGTTAAAGGGCAATTTTCAAGGCGGCAAAGTGCTGTACGGCTATCGTGTGGAAAACAGGAAGTTAGTCGCAGACGAAATACAGTCCGCAGTCGTTAAGCGCATATTCGAGGAATTTTCAAAAGGATTGTGCGTAAGGCAAATCGTAGCCCGTCTGACTGCGCAGGGCATCTACAAAAACGGCAAAAAATTCCCTATGAATACCGTCTATAATATCCTGCGCTGTGAGCGATATACGGGCGTTTATACGATAAACGGCGAAACAGTTGACAATATGTATCCCGCGATAATATCCGAAGATTTATTTACAAAAGTACAGGCAATATTAAAAACCTACCAACACGGGAAGAACAGCATAGAAGTTACCTACCTTTTGCGGGGTAAACTGAAATGCGGCTATTGCGGACAGGCAATAATAGGCGAGTGCGGCACTACAAAGAGCGGACAGCGCAAGTATTACTACAAATGCCGAGGGCGCAAAATGAAACTTACCGATTGCCATAAATCGGTGTTGCCAAAGGACGAACTCGAAAACTTGGTTATAGACGTCATAATATCCGAACTCGGTAAGCAACAGGTAATGGATAACATAGTCCGACATCTGATAGAACTGCAAGACAGCCAAGACAATGCAAACACCTTGTTAATTGCCTATTTGAAAGAGCAGAGCAATAATGAAAAGTCAATTAACAATATCGTAGCCAATATGGAGCGCGGCATAATTGCAAAGGCAACGGCAAACAGGCTAAGCGAACTTGAAGCGCGGCAGGAAGAACTTGAAAAGCTGATACTCATAGAGCAAAGCAAACAAGCCGTAAAGCTGACGGAAGCACAGATATATTCATACTACCGGCAGGCTTTAACCTACGAGCCGCAAATGCTTATAAGTTACTTTGTAAAAGAGATAATCCTTTACGACGACAGAATAGATATAAAATTTAACCACCCTTTAACATATAGCCCTGACCGGGGAACCGGTCAGGGCTTTTGCTTTATTATGAGAAATTTAAGGCTCATTAAGAGGCTGATTTTAGTCAGGCTGATTATTTGACGGGAAAACATTTAAAACCCCGCAGAGAGCAAATTTAAGCGTTTTGACAAGGCTTTTTAAAGCACAAAAAAATCAGTCCAAACCGAATATTGTGAAAAATTCGATTTAGACTGACTATGGTGACCCGTGCGGGAATCGAACCCACGATACCACCGTGAAAGGGTGATGTCTTAACCTCTTGACCAACGGGCCGGATTGTGCGGCGATGCCGCATAAATTTCTGGTAGCGATGGGTGGATTCGAACCGCCGACCTGCCGGGTATGAACCGGCCGCTATAGACCAACTAAGCTACATCGCCATATTCCGCAATAGTGCGGAAGTTTGGTTGCGGGGGCGGGATTCGAACCTCGCGACCTCCGGGTTATGAGCCCGACGAGCTACCTGGCTGCTCTACCCCGCGATATGCGCCTTCCTCAAAAGGCTATATAATTTTATTAAATATAATCGGTTTTGTCAACTGTTTTAGGCCTTTGCGACAATTTTATTTTGAATTGCCGTAATTTTAATAATTTCAAAAATACGTTGAAATATCCCTTGCGGTGTGTTATAATTTTTTTATGAGGATAGATTTGACTCAATACGCCGGCATGCGTATTTGCGCGGCGGTCTCCGGCGGCAGAGATTCCATGGCGCTTCTGCATTATCTCATTTCCCGCGGCGGCGAATACGGTATATCCGTCTGCGCCGTGAATTTCGACCATGGAATGAGAGCGGAGAGTTCTTCGCGGGACAGCGCTTTCGTCGCAGAATACTGCAAGCAAAACGGCGTGCCGCTCATCTTTTACAAGTGGACGGACGAAGGCGCAAAAACGGAATCCGCGGCGCATTTCTGGCGTTTTATGAAATATACCCAAGCCGTTCAACCGCAGACTCTTTCTAACGGGGATAAGTGGGATGGGGCCGACGCCGTCGCAACCGCGCATCACTTAAACGACAACGCCGAAACGGTTTTGTTCAACCTTGCCCGCGGCAGCGGACTCGCGGGGCTTACGGGAATTACCGACGAGGAGTATTCGTCCGTCGCACCGAAACCGTTTAAGTTAATCCGTCCTCTGATAGCCGTTTCACGGGCTGAAATAGACGAATATATAGCAAAAAACAACATTCCTTACGTGGACGACGAGACAAATTTCACCGACGATTACACGCGCAACAAAATCCGCCACAACGTTTTGCCCGAACTTGAAAAAGCCGTGCCGGGCGCGTCTGGGGCGATATATCGTTTTTCGCGCATCGCCGCCGAGGACGAGGAATATTTTAAAAAAATCATTGAGGAGCGCGGTCTGATAAAGCGCACGCCCCTCGGTTGCGAAATCTCATATTGCGCCGAAAAATCCGTATTCAAACGTTGCGTGTCCCGCTGTTTGCGAGAACTCAACGTTCGCGATTACTCTTTCGAGCATTTTGAAGCGCTTTATGCATTGCAGTTTGCCGGGCGCGGCAAAAAGTTTGAATTTTGCGGCTATACCGTCTTTAACGAAGGCAATAAAATAGCTTTTTGCAGCAGCTCTGCATTAAAAATGCAGGAAGACGGTTGCCCGTTTTCCGAGTATTTCAACCATGACGCCTCGCCCGTCTTTCTCGGTCGGCCTCTGTATATCGGAAGTCAGGGAAGCGAGCCGAAACTCGACATATCGCACCCCAAAACCCTTAAATTCGACTGCGATAAGATACCTTCGACCGCCGTCGTGCGCTTCATGCGCCCGGGCGACAAATTTACTAAATTCGGCGGCGGCACGAAAAATCTGGGCAGCTACTTCACCGATTTGAAAATCCCCGCGCGCATACGCTCGAATGTGCCCGTCGTCGCAGACGGCAACGATATTCTGATAGTCTGCGGCGTGGAGATTTCGGAAAAGGTCAGACTTGAAGACGGAACCCGAAATCCCGCCGTATGCGTTGCGGAAGACTATATAAAAATGAGCAAATAGCGCATACGTATTGAGTTTTGCGTAAAAATATAGGAGAAAAATTATGCCTTTTATCGATTTGAAGATTACGAAAAAACTTACTGAAGAGCAGAAAGACGGAGTAAAGTCCGAATTGGGCAAGGCGGTCGCACTGTTGCATAAGCCCGAAAGTTATCTTATGGTCGGAATAAACGACGGCTATGATTTATACTTTGCCGGCAAAAAACTTGCCGAGGGCGCATACGTCGAAGTCAGTCTGTTCGGTTCGGCGTCGTCCTCCGACTACGAAAAAATGACCGCGAAAATCTGCGGCATACTGTCCGCCAAACTCGGCGTGCCTTCCGACGCGGTTTACATAACCTATCACGGTGTAAGCGATTGGGGCTGGAACGGCGGCAATTTCTGAACGCATTTTGACTTTGAGAAACGATAACGGAGGATTTTTTATGGACGTCGACTGCGAACGCGTTCTGTTTTCGGCCGGACAACTGCACGAGCGCGTAAGGGAAGTGGCGGGTGAAGTCAACAGATGTTATGCCGGCAAACGCCCTCTCTGCGTGGGGATTTTAAAGGGAAGCGTGATATTTTGTTCCGACTTTATCCGTTGCCTCTCCGTGCCGGCGGAGCTTGATTTTATGGCGGTGTCGTCTTACGGTTCCGGCGCGGTTTCCTCCGGGAAACTTAAAATAAAAAAGGATATCGACGCCGACGTGAAGGGACGGGACGTCATAATCATAGAAGATATAATAGACAGCGGGTTTACGCTTTCCAATCTCAAAGCGTTGTTCAACGAACGCGGCGCGTCCTCCGTGCGTATAGTAACGCTGTTAAATAAAAAGTCGAGGAGGGAGTATGACATACAGCCCGACTTTAACTGTTTTGATATAGAAAACGAGTTTGTTATAGGCTACGGCCTTGATTATAACGAAAAATACCGTTCGCTTCCGTATATAGGCGTTTTAAAGAGCGAAGTATACAAAAAGTAAACAAAGCAAATGGTTGAAGTATAAGGTATTAACAATGGAAGAATACATAATCTATGCAGATAATTATTATCTAAAAAAGAATACAAAAGCATATTATACGCTTGATTATTATGGCGGCAAGTACAGCGAGGATACCGAATTCATCCGTATATTCAAAAATACATATGACGAAAAGCAGATTGAAGAGTTAAATAACGCAAAGACAAGAGCCGAAAGGATTTTGCGCCCCGCCTTGCAAGAGATAATGAGAAGGGAGAAATTTGATATTTGCACTGTTGTGGCTGTTCCCCGATCAAAAGCGTTTAATACCTATTTACCACGGCAACTATATTTGATTGACGCAATCGGCAATGCCGCGCAATCTTTCAATAACGTAATTGACGGAACTAAATATATTGAGCGGCATGCCAATACAAAAACAACGCATATTCGCAGTAGGGAAGTCGGACGTATGACGGCACAAGGCTATATTGTTTCCGGGGAAAATGCCAATGACGGCCCCGAACCTTATCCCGGCATAACGCAGGATACGTGTAATATAAATTCAGCATATATCAAAGGCCAAACCATTATTTTAGTTGACGATATATATACTGAGAACTGTCATGTTGACGAGGATTGTATTCAAGCCTTGTATAATGTCGGCGCAAAAGAAGTTGTTTTCTATTCTTTGGCTAAAACAGTTAGGAGATATTAATGAATTATTCGGAGATTTCATTGGAAATTCTGGCGCTTGTCGAGTGCCAATACATAAAAACCAATGCTCAATTTTGGCGTGAGTTCGGAGAAATATCCTTAATTGAACAGGCTGTTGCGGAAAAGCAAGCGGTAAAAGAAAAAATCGAATTTCTGCGCGGTCAATTTGATAATGATAATAGGGATTCGTATGGAATAGTCTGCGCTTTTGACGACGATTTCCCTCTGATAAATATCAAAGCCAAAGAGAGCGAGAAGCCGTATTTGCTCTTTTATAGAGGAGATATTTCTTTATTGCAAGAGCTAAAAAACAACGTCGCAATCATAGGAGTAACAGATCCTACGGACGAAATAGAACAACGCGAAAGGATTATCGCAAAAAAACTTATTGAAAAAAAAGTTGTAATTGTCAGCGGTCTTGCAAAGGGTTGCGACGAAATTGCCCACAGAACATGTGTTGAAAATAATGCTGCGACAATTGCAATTCTGCCTTCGACTTTAAATAAAATTTATCCTGCGTCAAACAGGGAATTAGCCGAGAGTATTGTTGAAAAGGGCGGACTGTTGCTCACCGAGTATTATAATGAGCCGTTAAGCAAAAACGATGCGGTAAATCGTTACATTGAAAGAGATAGATTGCAGGCAATGTTTTCAAAAGCGGTTATAATGATAGCAAGTTACAGAAACGGCCAGGGCGATAGCGGTTCGAGGCATGCTATGGAATATGCGGGAAATTATGACGTCGCTCGGTATGTTATGTATAACAGCGAAACCGATAGATTCAATAAACAGTTCGGACTGAATAAAGATTTTATCGAGCAGAAAAAGGTTATAGCTTTAACAAACGGTTCAATAGACGAAATAGTTAATTCGGAATTTCCCAAAGCGGTGAAACTTTCCGACGGCAAACCCAAGCAAATGAAGTTGTTTTGATTTATGTATAAGTATGTTTTTGATCTGGACAATACGCTTGTCTTTACGGATGAGTTGAATAGCGAAGCATATAATTATGCGTTAAGTATATTGGGTAAAGAGCGTATTAAGAATGTTGGCAGAATAACAAGAGATATTGTCTGTTCCCGATACGACTTAACAAATCAAGAGAAAAAGATTTTGGTAGAAATCAAACAAAAATATTTTATCGACAATATAGATAAGACGAAGGCAAATGCTGATTTGATAAACTTATTGTCGAGCTTAAAATCATCTGAATGCATATTATGGACGAGCGCAGAGGAATGTAGAGTTAATGCGATTTTAAATCACTTTAATCTGACAAATGTTTTTTCATATGTGTTTTATAGTAAGAAGACCGATATAAAATATGACTTGGAGAAAATCTGTCAGTATTTTCAATGCACAAAATCGCAATTAAAATTTTATGAAAATGACGGCAATTTAATTAACGAACTGAAAAAATCGGGAATTCGTAACATATTAAAAACAGATAAATAAACAGTGCGCATTTTTGCATGGAAGTGCGTATGGGGTTAAGTATAAATAATATGTTATACTCATGTTTTCGAAAAGCGGAACTTTTCCGGGTTCCGCTTTTTATTTAAAAAAATTTCCTTTTAAATTCTGGGAACAAAACCGATGGCGCTTTATAAAAACGCGCCGGGTTGCATAACTTTATTGTGCTTTCACATACTTCTTCTGTAACGTGTATAGGAGAGCGTATGAAAGCAACGGGAATTGTAAGAAGAATAGACGAGTTGGGCAGGGTGGTTATCCCCAAGGAAATCCGCTCCACGCTGAGACTCAAATCGGGCGATCCGCTCGAAATTTTTACCGAACGCGACGAGCTGATGCTCAAAAAATATTCGCCGATAGCTTCGCTTGAAAAGTTTTCGGAGGGGACGGCAAAATCCCTTTCGGATCTTTCGGGCTTGGTGGCGGTGATTTGCGACACGGACGGAGTGCTGCATGCCTCCGGAAAGGAAAAAAAGGATTTCGACGGAAAAACCCTTTCGCAGGATATGGACAAAATACTCCGTGAAAGAAGAAGTTACGTCGCCAATCTTTCCGAGGGCGGCGCGGTCGTCCCCATATGCGACGGCCAGACGCAGGAACTCACTGCGCAGATAATAGTACCCATAGTATGTAACGGCGATTGCCTCGGCGCGGTGGCGCTCGTATCGGCGGAAAAAGGCGCGAGGGTGGAGCCTTCGAGCTGTAAACTCGCTCAGCTTTCCGCCGAAATACTTGCGGGGCAATTCGAATAACATAAACCGCTCCGCTCTGCGCGGGGCTTTATTTTTATGAGCAAAAAGAAATCAGGATATATCAAAGGCGCGCTGATAATTTCTATCGGCGGATTTTTATCCAAGGCGATGGGCGCGGCATACAGAATCCCGCTTACCAACATACTCGGCGGAGCGGGAATGGGGGTTTACCAGATGGTTTATCCCCTTTACTGCATGCTTCTGACCGTTTCTGCTTCCGGAATACCTTCGGGCATTGCCCGGCTTACGGCCTCCGGCAAGGGCGAGGGCGCCGAAAAAACGGCGTTTGCGTTTTACGGCGTTTTGGGGGCTCTCGGTTCGTTTTTGATGTTTGCGCTTTCCGACGCTCTGGCCGCTTTACAGGGAGAGCCCTCGGTTGCACTTTGCTGTAAGATGCTCAGCCCTTCGGTTTTTTTCGTCTCGGTGCTTTCGGTGGCGAGAGGATATTTCCAGGGCCGGAGCAATATGTATCCCACGGCCGTAACGGAAGTCGCCGAACAGCTTTTGAAAGTTCTGTTGGGTTGCGCTCTTGCGTGGCATTTTAAGGATAATTTCGAGCTTGCAGTTGCTTCCACGCTGTTCGCGGTAACCGCGAGCGAAGCCGTCTGCGCCCTTTCGGCATATGCATACTATATTAAAAAACGTCCGCGCGCGCCGTTATACAAGGTTTTCCCGCCGCCCGTTTTTGCCGTATTGAAATACACCGTTCCCCTCGCCCTTTCGGCCGCGGCGGTGCCGCTTGCCGGACTTGCCGAAAGCATAGCGGTGGTTCGCCTTTTAAAAGACGCTTCGCTCGGTTCGACGGCCGTTTACGGCATATACTCCGGTTGCGCCGTTACAATCGTCAATCTGCCCGTTTCGATAACCTACGGGCTTGCCGCTTCGGCCATTCCGAAAATAGCGCCTCTTGCCGAAACGGATATGCGCGCGGCGAAAGAGGGGGCAATGAAAGCTCTTTTGTTGACTTTCGTTATTTCCCTTCCGGCGGCTGTCGGTCTGTTTGTGCTCGCTCCGATTGCGGCAAAGACGATATTCGGCGCGCTTTCCGCCGGCGAGCGCGAAATTTTTATAAATCTTGTGAGGATAATGTGCATATCGGCAATAACCCAGCCCGTTTTGCAAACTTCGTGCGCGTGTCTTACGGCATTCGGCCGACCGCTTTCGGCGACGCTTGCGAATTGGCTGTGCGCGGCGCTGCGCGTGTCTCTCGCCGCGGCGGCTTTGAGATTTACTTCGCTTGGGATAAACGGCGTGGCTTTGGCCGCAAATTGCGCTTATTTTGTTGCAAGCCTTTTGAGTTTCTGTTATATTATAAAGGCAGGAGGCACGAATGAAAATAACGCTGATAGGTTTGGGAATTTCAAACGGAGATTTAACTTTGCGCGCAAAGGAGGCGCTTGACGGCGCGCCCGCCATCATTGCCCGCACTTCTTCGACGGAGAGCTTCAAAAGTCTTTCGGGATATAAAGTACGCACGCTCGACGAGCTTTTTTCAAAGAGTCGCAATTTCGATTCATTAAACAAAAAACTCGCGGCGGAAGTCATAAAGGCTTCGCGCGTTTCGCCCGTTTGCTATTGCGTGGACGGTTCCGTGAGCGAGGACGAAGCATGCAAAATAATACTTTCGAAAGCGCGCGATTGCGAGGTTTTGGATTCGGTTTCCAAGTCGGCTAACGCATACAACGCCGGGCGGCTCGACAAAAGCGCATATACGAGCGTGTCGGCATATTCCGTGTCGGACATGAAAAGTTGCCGCGCCGCATGTATCTTCGATATCGATTGCTATCTCGTAGCTTCCGAAGTCAAGATGAAACTCTCGGATATTTTCGGAGAGGAAACGGATTGCTTCTTCATAGGTAAAGGAGCGGTTAAAAAAATCAAGGTCTATGAAATAGACAGACAAAAGGATTACGACTACACTTGCGCGGTGGCCGTGCAGGAAAGCGCGTTTTTGGAGCGCGCCCGCTACGATTTTGCCGATCTGGAAGAGATGGTCAGGCTTCTCCGCGCTCCCGGCGGCTGTCCGTGGGACAGAGCGCAGACGTCCGAAACAATAAAGAACAATATGATAGAGGAAGCGTACGAACTCGTCGACGCCATAGAGCGCGCCGACGACGACGGAATGGAAGAGGAAACGGGCGACGTGCTGTTGCAGGCGGCTTTCCACTCCGTACTTTCGGAAGAGAGGGGCGCTTTTACGGGTTCGGACGCTCTTTCGCGCGTTGTCCGCAAACTCATATTCAGACATTCCCATATTTTCGGCAAGGATAAGGCTGCGAGCGAGAACGAGGCTCTGGGCGTTTGGGAAAAGAATAAAGTCGCGGAAAAAGGTCAGAAAACTTACGGTGAAACGTTGCTTGCGGTGCCTAAAAATTTCCCCGCGTGCATGCGCGCTCAGAAAGTCGGCAAACGCGCGGCAAAATGCGGATTTGATTTTCTTTCGTCGGTATCGGCTTCCGAAAAATTGTGGGAAGAGGTGCACGAACTGATAGACAAACTCGTTGAAGAGGATAAAGAAGGCGTATTCGAAGAGGCCGGCGACGTTCTCTTTTCCGCGGTTAACACGTGCCGCCTTGCGGGAGTCGATTGCGAGGAAGCTCTTCGCGCCGCTACGGATAAGTTCATAAAACGTTTTCTCGAATTCGAGAAAATAGTCTCCGCGGCCGGCAGAACGGTCGACGAAGTAACCAAAGACGGCGCTTATTTCGATTATTATTGGATGTTGGCTAAAAATGCTCTTAAAGAAAATTAGCATAGGCGGACTGAAAACGCCTTGCAACGTCTTTTTGGCTCCTCTCGCGGGATATTCGAACGCGCCTTTCAGGGAGCTGTGCTCCTTATCGGGAGCCGGATTGACGTTTACGGAAATGGTTTCGGCGAAAGGGCTGTGCTATGACAGTGCCAAAACCCGCGGGCTTCTCGCGGTTCCGGAACACGCGAATGGAATAAAAGCGTGTCAGATATTCGGGCACGAACCGGAATACATACGGCGCGCGGCGGAGAGCGAAGATCTTTCCGTATTCGATTTAATAGACATAAACATGGGCTGTCCCGTGCCGAAAATCTACAAAAACGGCGACGGGTGCGCGCTTATGAACGATTTGAAACTCTCTTCGAAGATAATCTCGGCATGCAAAAAAAGCGGCAAAGCCGTGTCGGTGAAATTCAGAACGGGCATTGTCCGCGACAAGATAATCGCGGAGCAGTTTGCCGCGATGTGCGAAGATTCGGGAGCGGATATGATAACCGTCCACGGCAGAACGCGCGACATGATGTATTCTGGTGCCGTGGATTTCAAAGCTATTGCCGCCGCAAAGGCCGCCGTGTCCATACCCGTTATCGCAAACGGCGGGATTTTTACGAAAGAGGACGCCGATATAACCATGGCCGAGACGGGCGCCGACGGCGTTATGATAGCGCGGGGAGCGCTGTACAATCCGTGGATATTTTCGGAGATTACGGGCACGCCGCCGCAAGATAAGCTCGGCTCGGTTATGAAACAGCTCGCCGAAACCGAAGAATTGTACGGCGAGCGTTTTGCCCTCGTTTATATGCGTAAAATGATGGCGTTTTATCTCAAAGGGAAACGCGGCGCAACGGCTTTAAGACAGAAACTTTTGCAAGTAGGCTCCATAGCCGAACTTAAAGAGATGGCGCTGTCTCTCGGATTTTGAGAGATGACGTATTTCAACGGATACGAAATCACATACGGAGGCGGCGGACGATTTTTCGTCCGCCGCCAGCTTTCATAATTCGACCTTATCCGCCCTTTTTTTACCGTTTTCGCCATAACCTATGAGCTATAATACCACTTGCAATGCAGGTGTACGTCGAGCTCGCGGTAGCTGAAAATTTCTGTATGGATTTCACGTTGCTGTACGCCGCAAAGGCCGCCGTGAAGAACAGGGGGAGCATCAGGGCCGTGGCGCTTTCGTCGGCCATAGGCGCGTGTTTTGCCGTATTTATGCCTCTCATACCGGTGCCGGAATACGCGGCGGTAATCATAAAGATAGCGGCGGGGCTTTTAATGTGCTTTATTGCCGGCAGGTTTTCCGGTTTTAAGGGATATATTAAGTTTTGCGCGGTGTTTTTTGCGCTCTCCGCATTGCTCGCCGGCGCGCTCATCGCGCTTTACTGGCTCGTCGGCGCGGATTATTTTGAGGGCAACGGCTATATCGTCTCGTCGATACCCGTCGGAATACCGCTTTTCGGAGCGTTGATTATATTCATCGCGGCTAAAAAAGCGGCGGCAAAGTTCTCCAAGGGCTCGAAACGCGCTGTAGGTTGCAGAATATATTCCGGCGGGGAATATGTGGCGTTGAACGGCTTTTTCGACAGCGGAAACAGAGTATATCTCCGCGGAGAACCCGTCTCCGTGATACCTTCCGCCGCGGCCGGCAAACTCGTCGAATTGGCCGGTATAAACGACGGGGTAAAAATACATACTGTTGCGGGGAGCAAATTTCTCAAAGTGTTCACCGCCGACAGGCTGGAAGTGGATTTGCCCGAGGGCACGAAATCCTTTAAAAACGTAAAAATCGGAGTGAGTTGCACGC
Source organism: uncultured Clostridia bacterium (assembly GCA_947628505.1). GTDB lineage: Bacteria > Bacillota > Clostridia > Christensenellales > Borkfalkiaceae > Coproplasma. The sequence goes on along the minus strand of CANRAD010000015.1, from coordinate 9,408 downwards.
GCATAACCGACGCGGTGCTTCACCCGGATATTTTGGAGGATTGAATGTTTGAAAAGGTAAAGCACATACTCGCCGTCTTGTTCGGCAGAAACACTCTGGATTATATCTGCGGCACGGAAGCCCTACCTCTTCCTTTTTCGCAGGAGGAGGAGAGCGATAAGATATCTCTCCTCGAAACGGGAGACGAAAAGGCCAAAGCCGAACTCGTCGAACACAATCTGCGGCTCGTGGTGTACATAGCCAAAAAATTCGAGGGCTCCGGCGCGGACGGCGACGACCTCGTGTCCGTCGGCACGATAGGGCTCATCAAGGCTATAAATTCTTTCAGGTCGGACAAGAACATAAAGCTCGCGACTTATGCTTCGCGCTGTATAGAAAACGAGATATTGATGTATCTTAGGCGTATGTCGCGCCTCAAACAGGAGGTGAGTTTCGACGAGCCGCTGAACACCGATTGGGAGGGCAACGAACTGCTCTTGTCTGACGTTATGGGAACCGACGCCGACAGCGTTTACTCTGATATAGAGGGAGGAGTGGAAAAAGAACTTTTGAAAGCGTCTCTCGGCAAGCTCTCCCCGCGCGAACAGCGCATAATGAAAATGCGCTTCGGACTCGACGGAGACGAGGCCATGACGCAGAAAGACGTGGCCGATAAGCTCGGCATTTCTCAAAGCTACATATCCCGTCTCGAAAAAAAGATAATATCCAAGCTCAGAAAAGATATTTCAAAGCAGATAAACTGAAAAAATATCGACATATATTACTTTTTGCAACTATTCTACATATTCAAAGGGGGGAATATTTATGTTGCAGAAAGTAGTGATATGCGGCGTGGATACGTCCGGTCTGCCGCGCTTGTCGCAATCGGAGCAGGAAGAACTTCTCAAACAATTGAAAGCGGGAGACGTGCGCGCGCGTGAAAAGTTCATAGTGGGCAACATGCGCCTCGTTTTATCGCTCGTCAGAAGATTCTGGGCAAAAAACGCCAATGCCGACGACGTTTTTCAGGCCGGCTGCGTAGGGCTTATAAAGGCGATAGACAACTTCGATCTTTCGGTGGGCGTCAAGTTTTCCACTTACGCTGTGCCCATGATATTGGGTGAGATAAAGAGGTATTTGCGGGACGGCAACAGTTTGCGGGTATCGCGTTCGATAAGGGATACTGCCTATCAGATACTGAAAGTGCGCGAAAAACTCGAAGAGAACAGCGACGACGTAACATACGATAAAATAGCGCGCGAAATGAATATAGCCGTATCGGAGGTTGCATATGCTCTGGACGCCATATCCGATCCCGTGTCGCTTTACGAGCCCGTATATAACAAGGCGGGAGATACGTTGCTTCTTATGGACCAACTCTTCGACGACAAGAACAACGACGAGGTGTGGACGGAGAAAGCGGCGTTGTACGAGGCGATAAACCGCCTTGAAGGCAGGGAGAGGAAGATACTGTTTTTGCGGTATTTCGAGGGCAAGACGCAGACGGAGATATCTGCGGAAGTGGGGATATCTCAGGCGCAGGTTTCCCGTCTCGAAAAGACGGCGTTGAAACAACTCAAAGCGTGTATATCGTAATTGAATTTCATGGCGCGACCATATGCCCCCGACTTCACGTCGGGGGCTTTCCGTTTCCGGAAACGGAAAATATTTTATTTGCGTAAGCGGATTATCCGAGTTTGTTGCGGTAGTTGTATTTTTTCAGGACTTGTTTTTTGCGGTTTACCGTAACCTCGGTGTATATCTGCGTCGTGGCGACGCTGGCGTGCCCCAAAATCTCCTGAACCGAACGCAGATCCGCGCCGTTTGCCAGAAGATTGGTTGCGAACGTGTGTCTTAAATAATGCGGGGTGGAGTGCGGGTTTATCTTCGCCGCATGCGCGTATCTTTTATACACGTCCTCTATTCCGTGCAACGAGATGGGCTCGCCGTATCTGTTTACGAAAAGATGCGCGTCCTTTGAATTTGCGCGCTCTTTTATGAGAGTTTTGAGCCGTTCCCATGTTACGGGCGAGGATATGTATATAAGCCTTTGCTTTCTGCCCTTGCCGTGAATGAGCACGGTGCGCTCCGAGCTTATGATGTCTCCGAGAGTTATCGCGGCGGCCTCGCCTATTCTTATGCCGGTGCTTATAAGGAGATCGATCAGGGCGGCGTCGCGCACGGCTTGTCTTTTCGCAAATTCCGTGCGGTTTTCGCGTTCGAGACTTTTAAGCAGTTTCTGAACTTCCGCAACGGAGAGCGTTTTCGGTAGTTTTTTCTCTTGTCTGAATCTGAATTTCAATTTTCTGAAAGGCGAGGCTTCGGTTTTTCCTTCTTCCGAAAGATATTCGTAAAATATCTTCAACGTAACAATCTTTCTTCGCACGGACGAATCCGAGAGCTTCATTTCGCCGCTCAAAAAGGTTATGTATGCGCATATGTCCGGGCGAAAAATATTTTTTTCGTAGCGCGCAAACTGCCTTAAATCGCTTTCGTACGCTTTAAGCGTTTTGCCGGACAGATTTTTCGTAACCTGCAAATAATTGATAAATTGCTTGATTTCTTCCATAATGTCTCCAACTTTTTGATACAGAGATTATAGCAGATTTCACGCTTTTCGGGGCGAAAACGGCCGCCGGGTTTTCATAATTCGGGCCGTTTTTTTCTTTTTGTGCGCTTGTCCGCGCCCGATAAGGCAAGCAAAGCGCACGAAAGCCGTTTCTCGATTTTGCCGCGCGCGGCCTTGAAACATACGCCTTTTTTTCGAAAAAGCCCTTTGTCAGAGCCCAAGTTTAACTTTTTGGTATTGCAATTTCTTGCATTTTTTCCGAGTAAGTGCTAAAATTTTCTATAATACAGACAAAATATTGAATTTTTATACAAAAGCAATGGATGAAAAGAAGTTCAACAAAATTCTGCTGAACAACAGAGCCGACGCGCAGGGGATTTTGGATATTTACAACGAATACGGTTCCATGATAAAGATTTACGTGCGTTGCCGCTTCGGTAACGCCGTAGATGCCGACGATATTCTGCAAGACGTGTTTATAAAGCTCCTCGATACCGATTGGAGCAAATACGACAGGGTAAAATATCCCAAAGCATGGCTGTTGAAAATAACCGAAAATCTTTCGCTCGATTATCTCAAACGCTCCGCCCGCGACGTGGAATTGGGTGAATTTGCGGCGAGTTCTTACGATATAGAGGCCGCCATCGCCGATAGCTATTCGAAGGATATTTTAAAAAGGCTCGATTCGCTGACGGTAAAGATAATGGTAATGCACTATTGGTTCAAATATACGGAAAAGGAAATTTCGGAAGAATTGAATATGAGCTATTCGGCCGTGAGAACGCGCGTTTCGAGAGCTTACAGAGTTTTAAAACAATATTTATCGGATTCAGACATTGTGTTGTAACATTTTCGGATTTTGATTCGTCTTATAGACAAAATCTTTAAGTGAGAAAAAAAATGAAGAAAATGAAGAAAACCTTATCTGCGATAACGGCTATTTCGCTGTTGTCGGGGCTTGTCGGCGTGTACACCGTCCGCACAGCGGTAAACGAAAACGAAAGCGACCGGGTGTTCGCCGCCACGGTTTCGGCTATATCCGGCATAGACGGCGTAAATATTTCTGCGACGCGCAAACCGCTTTACGATATCGACGTTCAACCGCTCGGCTACGTGTACGAGTATGAACTCTGCGGTGAACCCGGCTATGCGCTAATAGTAAACGAGAAAAGCGGCGCCGTTCCGATGGAGGTAATGCCGGGCGTGAAGAGCCCGTATGAGCATTGTGAAGGCAAGTGCATATACGTAAACGGCTATAATTATCTCGAATACGCAAACGGAAATTTCATGGACGTGCGCACGGGCGACGTCGTTTCGTCCTACGATATATGCGGAATGAGATACGGAGCGACTTACGGCGAAGATGTTGCGGCGCTCGACGTATCTCAGGAAGAGGTTACCATTTCTTACGAATCCAAAACGGAAGATAAATCCACTATGGCGGAGAGGTGCCCGCAATTTTCGTCCGCTTCATACGTCTCGGCTTGCGCCAATATAGCGGGCGCGAATGTATTGGGCTTTTTCGACAGATATCACGAAGATCTCATTCCCGACCATGAGGCTGGATTCGAAAGTTTGGGCATGTATTTTTATAATAATGAGGACGCCGCCGTTTACGAAGTTATCTCTCAACTACATTCGGATATGAACACTACCTCCGAGGGCACGACGATGGAAGACTTCATATCGGGCATGGAAAAATTCTGCGCCCGTAAAGGCAGGAATATTTCGTTCACCCACTGCTTTGCAAGCAGCAAACTCAGATTTTCGATTTTGAGAAGCAATATTCTCAACAAACGGCCCATAGTTTTCTTTTTAAGCGGCTATCACATAGCTCAGAGGGCGTACGGCAGCAACATCGACTATTACCGCTATCACTTATATAGCGATAATCACATTATGACGGGCTTCGGATATAGGGATATAACGTATACTTATTCTTCCGGCGAAAGCGAAAACGTCCAGCTAATCTATGTTTCCACTGGCAGTGTTTATGAACCCACGGGCTATCTGAATATTAATTATAAGTGTAATGTCGACGACGCTTACGCGCTGAATATTTATTGATTATGAATATAAAAAGATATTTGAAAAAAACCGCCGAAAGAGAGCGCAAAAAGGCGCTTTCGGCCGAAAACGACGAAATGATAAGATCGCTCATTGAGAGCCGTATTCCGCAGGCCGCAAATGTCGAAACGGTTCGCGAGGGGAATGCGGCGGCAATGGTCGCAAAGCGTCAGCGCGCGATTATAATTGCCGTCTGCGCCGTTGCGCTCGCCCTTGCGGTAACGCTGATATGCGTTCTTGTGCCGGCATTGATGAATGAAAAGCGATATTACGGTTCAATTGATGGATATGTCGAGAATATTTCCGATATCGAAGAACTTAATGCGGATTTGACGGGGCTGTCAGTTGTCGATGTGAACGAAGTTTTTGTCGTAAAGAGAATGGACAAGGAAACGGGAGAAGCGGCTTTTTATTCCGTCAGCACCAATCCGAGCAAAGAACCGCCGGTGTTTATAAGTATGTTTTTTGTCAAGGATAAGGAAGAGTGTGAATTTTTACGTCCGTATTTACCCGAACACAAGGAGACCGTCTTCGCCGGTTATAAGCTCGAATATGAAACGTATTCGGAGCAAAGAGAAAGCGGGATTTTTTATTTAATGCACGGCATTATAGAGACGGAGGAATATAACGTTTACATAACCCAACAAGTCGCGCTTACCGAAGAGGGCTTTGATTTTATAGAATCGCTGTCGTCGGTATTGATTCCCAAAACTTAATAAAAAGGCAGGCGGTTTGCCTGTCTTTTTTTACAGTCTGTTTTTGCGCGCGATTGAGAGCGCGCTTTCAAATTAACTTTCAAATTAAATAAATTTATATTTTTTATGCAAACGGGCGGTAAAACATTTGCGTTATTCTTCTTTTTATATTAAAATATAAAAGTTGAATTCCCGCAGCAGATCCGTGCGGGGCGCGGAGTTTCGGCTGCCGCGCAGATAAGGATGAAATCAATTGGAGGATATAAAATAAATGGCAAAAAAGTACTGCTACCTTTTTACGGAAGGCAACGCAGGCATGCGCGAACTTCTCGGGGGCAAGGGCGCTAACCTTGCGGAGATGACAAATATAGGTCTCCCCGTTCCACAGGGCTTTACCATAAGCACCGAGGCATGCACACAGTATTATGAAGACGGTCGCAAAATAAACGCGGATATTCAGAAAGAAATTCTCGAATATATCGACAAAATGGAAAAGATAACCGGCAAGAAGTTCGGCGACAAGGAGAATCCTCTGCTTGTTTCCGTCCGTTCGGGAGCGCGCGCTTCCATGCCCGGCATGATGGATACCATTTTGAACCTCGGCCTTAACGAAGAGGTTGTCGAAGTGCTCGCCGCAAAATCCGGCAATCCCCGTTGGGCATACGATTGCTATCGCAGATTTATCCAGATGTTCTCGGACGTCGTTATGGAAGTCGGCAAAAAGTATTTTGAGAAGCTCATCGACGAAATGAAGGAGAAGAAGGGCGTAACTCAGGACGTCGAGCTCGACGCCGACGACCTCAAAGCTCTCGCAAATCAATTCAAGGCGGAGTACAAAAAACAGCTCGGCAAAGATTTTCCGTCCGATCCCAAAGAACAGCTTTTCGAAGCTATCAAAGCGGTGTTCCGTTCGTGGGACAACCCCCGCGCCAACGTTTACAGAATGGACCACGATATCCCCTATTCGTGGGGCACCGCGGTAAACGTTCAGATGATGGCGTTCGGCAATATGGGCGACAACTGCGGCACGGGCGTTGCGTTCACACGTAACCCCGCCACGGGAGAAAAGGGACTTATGGGCGAATTTTTGACCAACGCTCAGGGCGAAGACGTAGTTGCGGGCGTGAGAACGCCCATGCCCATCGAGCAGATGAAAAAGGTATTCCCCGCAGTGTACGAGCAGTTCCAGAACGTATGCAAAATACTCGAAAATCATTACCGCGACATGCAGGATATGGAGTTTACAGTGGAGAATGAAAAGCTCTATATGTTGCAGACGCGTAACGGCAAACGCACGGCGGCCGCAGCCATAAAGATTGCGTGCGACCTCATCGACGAGGGCATGATAACCGAGCAGGAGGCGCTCATGCAGATAGACGCCAAGTCGCTCGATATGTTGCTTCATCCGCAGTTCGATCCCAAGGCTTTGAAGAACGCCGACAAGAACAACGTAGTCGGCAAGGGCATAGCCGCATCTCCCGGCGCGGCCGCAGGTTATATAGTTTTCACCGCGGAAGACGCCGTTAAAGAGGGCAAGAAAGGCAAGAAAGTCGTTCTCGTGCGCCTTGAAACTTCTCCCGAAGATATCGAGGGAATGAAGTACTCTCAGGGCATCTTGACCGTTCGCGGAGGCCAGACTTCTCACGCGGCGGTAGTTGCGCGCGGTATGGGCACTTGTTGCGTATCCGGTTGCGGCGATATCAAGATGGACGAGGAGAACAAACGCTTCACCCTTGCGGGCAAAGTATTCAGGGAGGGCGACGGAATTTCCCTCGACGGTTCCACCGGAAATATTTACGACTGCGTGATTCCCACCGTTCCCGCAGATCCCAATTCGGGCTATTTCGGCAGAATAATGGCTCTTGCCGACAAATACAAGGCGTTGAAAGTAAGAACCAACGCAGACACTCCCGCAGACGCGAAGCAGGCTATGGCGTTCGGCGCGCAGGGCATAGGCCTTTGCCGCACGGAGCATATGTTCTTCGATCCCGCGAGAATAGGCGCGTTCCGCGAAATGATTTGCGCCGATACGGTTGAAGAAAGAGAGATTGCGCTTGCGAAAATAGAACCTATGCAGCAGGCGGATTTCGAAGGCCTTATGGAAGCTCTCGAAGGCCAGCCCGTAACGATAAGATTCCTCGATCCTCCTCTTCACGAGTTCGTTCCCACTGCGGAGGAAGATATAGAAGCTCTCGCAAAAGCTCAGAAAAAGAGCGTAGCGCAGATAAAGCAGATAATTTCCGATCTGCACGAGTTTAACCCCATGATGGGACACAGAGGTTGCCGTCTCACCGTAACCTATCCCGAAATAGCGGTTATGCAGACGAGAGCCGTCATAAAAGCGGCGATAAACGTGCAGAAAAAGCACAAGAATTGGAAAGTCGTTCCCGAAATCATGATACCCCTTACGGGCGAAGTCAAGGAAATGGCTTTCGTCAAGAAAGTCGTCGTAAAAACCGCCGACGAAGTCATTAAGGCGTCCGGCGTCGACCTTCATTACGAAGTAGGCACCATGATAGAGATTCCCCGTGCGGCGCTCACCGCCGACGAGATCGCAAAGGAGGCGGAGTTCTTCTGCTTCGGCACCAACGATCTGACGCAGATGACGTTCGGCTTCTCGCGCGACGACGCGGGCAAATTCCTTCCCGCATATTACGCCAACAAGATTTACGAGAGCGATCCGTTCTCCCGTCTCGATACCACCGGCGTAGGCAAACTTATGGATATGGCGGTAAAACTCGGAAAATCCGTCCGTCCCGAACTTCACGTCGGCATATGCGGCGAACACGGCGGCGATCCTTCGTCGATAGAGTTCTGCCACAAAATAGGTCTCAACTATGTTTCATGCTCGCCTTACAGAGTGCCCATAGCTCGTCTTGCGGCGGCGCAGGCAAACATCAAAAACCCCAGAAAGTAAAAATTGAAATATTGCATCTTGCGGCGGCGCGAAACTTCGCGCCGCCGATTTTCTGTGCCCGGATATAGCCGATAAATGAGATACGAAACGCCGATTCGTTTGACAAAAAACGGACTTTGATTGTATAATTTTCGTATGCTCGGATTCAAGGGGAAATTTATTGCGGCAGACATAGCCGAATGTGCGCTTGCGGTTGCGCTTATGACCGCGTCGGCGTTTATAAGCATACCCGTGCCCTTTGTGCCGTTGACTTTTCAGACAGTAGTGGCCGTTCTTTCGGGACTGTTGCTCGGCGCGGGGAAGGGCGCGGTGGCGATGTCTGTCTATATGGTAATGGGGCTTATCGGCATACCGGTATTTTCCGGCGGCGGCCAAGGGATATATTACGTTTTGAAGCCCTCGTTCGGCTACATAATCGGCTTCATTTTTTCCGCCGTTACGGCAGGGCTTATAGCAGGCGGCAGGCCTTGCAGTCTCAAAAGATGCATAGCGGGAGCGCTTGCGGCTCTTTTTGTCGATTACCTTGCGGGCATACCCTATTGCATGGCGGCCGCGCATCTTCTCGGAGTAGAAAATCTTGCGGGATTGCTTATAACGGGCAATCTGATATTCTTGCCCAAGGACGCGGCTCTTTGCATACTTGCCGCTTTTCTTGCCCGCAGAGTAAATCCCGCTCTGTGTTCGGCGCGTTCGCGTTCCGACAGAAAACGGTGATAACGCCTTTTAAGCGGCCCTTTGAGAAAGGGCCGCTTTTTATCTTTAAAACAATTGCAAAAAGCGCTCGTATGTGCTAAAATTCAGATATATACAACTTTAAAGCGCCGCGCATATATTTTTAGTATGCAAAAAACGATTGCGGTGATAAATCTCGGAAGGCTCCGCGAAAATCTGCGCGTCGTGCGCTCGCTCTGCCCGGCTTCGCGCTTGTATGCGGTTGTCAAGGCGGACGGCTACGGCCACGGCGCGGTGGAAGCGGCGAGAGCTCTTGAAGGCGAAGCCGACGGCTTCTGCGTTGCGATAACGGACGAAGGCGTCGCTTTGCGGGCGGCCGGAATTTCGGGAGAAATTCTTGTGTTTACTCCGCCCATGGACGCCGACGATATCGCGCGCGCACGCTTTTACGGGCTTACCGTAACCGTAAATTCCGCGGCGACGGCGCGCCTTTGCGGGGAATTGAACTG
>CANRAD010000014.1 GCA_947628505.1 uncultured Clostridia bacterium | reverse complement strand
GAGAAACGCAAACCCGTAAACATGGAATACAACAGATTTGCGACTTTCAAGTGATAGGTGTTCTGCAAGTCGTCGAATCCGTACCCGACCGCATCGTGATCGGCAATATATTTGATTGCATCGGAAACGGAAGTATCCGCTCCCGATCTTATGTAGTAGTAATATTTCAGCAATTCGGCGACCAATTGCGGGGTTTCGAAGCCGCCGCAGCGGATCAAATTTTGTTGTGCGGTATTCTTGACCGCATGGGTAAATTTAACGTCGATCCCGAGCGATTTCAAGTAATTCAACCTGTCGCCGATTGCAACGTCGTGGCAAACTTCGCCTTTGCGCACTATGTCGCGGTACAAAGAGTTGAAGTGGTTCATCACTTCGTCATCGACATTGCCTACAAGTTCGTATTCGAAGTTGGTATTGTCGCCGCTTGCGTTGAACAGAGTGGATGCCGCGTCAATATCAGACTTGCACGAGAAGCCCATGATTTGATTGACGCCGGAACGATAATCGTGCGTGTCCAAAACGATATCCTTTGTGCCGCCGAAATAGTCGTTCCGTTTCTGCGCGGGTGCGGAAATGTTATGGATGAAGATCGATTCGAGGAATTCCCGTATATCGTCGTCCGAAAAAGTGGTATTCCCCTTGTTTTCGGTGATCATGCGCCAAACGCGCTTTGCCTTTTCGGTAAACAAAGAAGAATCCAAAGCTTTGACGTCAACGCCGTTGAGCGTGATCTTGACCGTATCTCCCGTATAATAGCGGTATTCCTTTCCCGCTTGTTCTTCTCGGATGATGCTGATAATGTCCAGAAAAACGTCCTTGATTTTATTCATATCCTTATCGGCGACAAAGACCTTTCTGTCGGACATTAACTTAAAGAAGATATACATCTCCGACCATTCGCCCTTGTTTTTGCCTTTGATTTCAGCCATTTTCAAGCACCTCCTTGACCTTTTTCGCTATCGCTTCTATAACGGGAACGGTTACGCTGTTCCCGAATTGTTTGTAAAGATGAACGTCCGCAAGCACAAGTTCGAAGTCGTCCGGGAAGCCTTGCAGTCTTGCCCATTCGCGCGGAGTCATTTTGCGAACGCCGTCCTTGTTGATTTCTCCCTTGATATGTGTGGTAGGCGTGAGATCGGTTTGGCGTTTATCGATAATCAAATTCCGCTCTCTGCCCATTCCGCCGCAAACGATGGCTCCCGCAACATCGTCCCAATCTCTTATCTCGTAACCGAAGCCGTGTCCTTTGGCTTCGTGACGCGCCTTGTGCCGCTTCAACGTTTCCATGTAAACGTCGCTCAAATAATATTTGGCGGCGACGGGCCTTTCTTCGATAATATCTCTGATACGCTTACTCGAATCCACGGGCGTGGGGAAGATAAATTTCTCGGGAGCAATATCGTTACGGAAGGCAACAATATAGATGCGCTCACGGTTTTGCGGTACACCGAAATCTCTGCTGTTCAAAATCTGCTCGAAAGGTTTGTAGCCGATTTGCTTCAATGTTTCGGTGATGATCTCGAAAGTTCTTCCTTTGTCGTGGATCGTAAGTCCTTTTACGTTTTCGCAAAAGATGACTTTCGGCTTTTTCCTTTCGCAGATCCTCGCAACGTCAAAGAACAAAGTTCCGCGCGCCATACCCTTATAGTCGTCTTTGAAACCCTTGCGCTGTCCCGCAAGACTGAACGCCTGGCAAGGGAAACCGGCAAGACAGATGTCGAAGTCGGGAATATCGTCCACGGAAATCTTCGTAATATCTCCGGCAATCTCGAAATCGTCGTGAAAATTCGCCTTATATGTTTTTTGCGCGTATTCGTCCCATTCGCTCACGAAAACCGTTTTAATAGAATCTCCGAAAGCGCGGTCGAATCCCAATCGGATCCCGCCGATTCCCGCAAATAAATCGATACTTTTCAACATCTTTCTTCTCCGTTATGATTTTTACTGTTTACCGCCGAACGGTTGATATAAGCTCGCTGAATCTTATCGGCACAATCTTGCAGATTATTTTTGACTTCGAAATCCCAAAATCTTAAAACCAACCAATCAAGCGATACGAGCTCTTGCGTTACCTCAAAATCGTGCTCGATATTGCGTTCGATTTTAGGTATCCAATATTCTCTACGACTTTTAAAATCATTCTTTTGATGTTCCCAATCATAACCGTGCCACATCTTACCGTCTATGAACACAGCTATTTTTGCGCTCAAAAATACAATATCGGGCTTGCCGTAAAGTTTGCTATAATTCTTGCGATAACGCAATCCGCGATGCCACAATTCTTTACGCAAAAGCAACTCCGGTTTAGTATCTTTGCTTTTGTTGCGTTTCATGTTTTTTGAAATTTGTTCCTTCGTATTCGGCATTTCAATCTTCGAACTTCAATCCGTTTTGAGCGCAAAATTCTCGTATTGCCTTTTTCGCTTTCATATTCGGTTCCGATTTTCCCGTTTCCCATCGCGAGACCGTAATGGAATTTACGCCAAGAGCGGTAGCAATTTCGTCCTGCGTTAGCAATAATTTTTCACGCGCAATTTTAACTTTTTCGGGATAGGTCATACGCATTCTCCATCTTGCATTTTGTTATCAGTATTTTAGCATTAATTTAGCATAAAGTCAAGCAACATAGATGTCTTGAAGAAAGATTTATATCCTTGGCAGAAGAAATTTTAAAATCCAGCTGTTTATTACTTGACTTTTGACTTTAAATTATGTAAAATACACCGATTTAGAGAAATTCTAAACGGACGGCATGGGCGAAAGGAGAACTTTATGTATCATTACGTTAAAGACAAAGCATTTCTTAAGAACGCGCAAAATTACTGCGCCGAACTTTTAAGCGATTTGACAAAAGAACTGCTTGAGGCAGAAATCAGTTCGCAATTCTTTTTGGTGGGCAGCGGGGGAAGAAATATGGTTTCCCAAAACGAAAACGAGTCTATCGATTTCGATTATAACTTAAATATCCAAAAATGCAGAGACATCAACGATTGTCGAACAATCAAAGAAACCATCAAGAAAACTTTTAACAAAGTTTTGAAAACCTACGGCCTTTACGATTGCGACGACTCCACATCAACATTGACGACTAAACCGATTTATTTCAAATCTGTTCCCGACATGCTGTTTTCGATCGATGTGTGCATTGTAACTACAAGCGATAGAAAATGGTATCGGCTTATTCATGAAAAAACGGGATATGTGTTAAACGACAAATATTTTTGGAATGAAGCGCCTCATTCGCATGATATTAAAGAAAAAGCAGATTGCATAAAAGAAAGCGGGAATTGGGAGGCGGTCAGGCAAGAATATTTAAGATTAAAAAACACTTATCTAACCCGTAACGATCATAACCACCCGTCTTTTGTTTGTTACATAGAAGCAGTAAACAACCTGTTTAACAAGCTGCGTCAAAAGCACATAGTTTAATTTGCCTATCTACAAAATCTCTACAAAACTTATCGGGAAAAGCGAATTTCCGAGGCGACGGCAACAATCGGCAAAAATCGTTAAACGGCAATAAAAAAGGCTCAAAACTGCGATTTGTACAGGTTTTAAGCCTGAAATTCGGAAATTAAGTAGCAATAACGATAGACAATCATCGGTAACGATAAACACGGTACGGGGACTTGAAAACCGTTGATGGGCAACCATCCGGGGGTTCGAATCCCTCTCTCTGCGCCAAAGTATGCGGAGTGCAAATCGGTGCTCCGCATACTTTTTTTGACGCTATTAAAACTCAGCCGTCCGCGCGAAAAACCAAAGTTCATAGAGGCACACATAATTGCCCGCCGACGGATTTCGTCGGCGGGCAATTATTAGTTTATAATGTATTAAAAATATCGGTTATTCTGCTCTCCATTCCATACCATTCTGATTTTAAAATTGCAAAATAACTATGATCCAGCTTTAAGAAATTTGATTCATTTAATGAAGAATCACTCTCCTTTTTGATGCTATAATAATGTTCGCCCGCTAATATAATCGTTTTAAATAATTGATATAGAACATGATCATATTTATCTTTATCCGTATAAAACAATTTTTTGGGCATTAACGGTGCGGAATTATCTAATTTTTTGAAGATATCGTAATAATAATCGTCATACGCTTTTTCTTTATTTACGTTGTCAAAAATGGTTTTAAGATCGGTCTGCGTTATGTTTTTATTATAATACCTTGCCGCAAACGCTACGAAAGCTATACAGATCGTTCTTGCATTATGGGCAAAAGGAATAATTTCAGATGCAAACGGCGACGTTTCCTGTTCTTTATCGAATTGTTGAATAAAAATCTTTTTGTAATATGTATCTATATACAAAAGTTCTTTAACTAACAAACAAATTTCGGTTTGATTTCCATTAAATATAGGATTATAAAACTTGTCCGAATAAAGCGTTGAAGGTTTTGATCTGCTTGAACCGGGCAATTGAAACATTCCGGCAAGGCAAAGTTTACCCACTTCTACCAAATCGGTATTTTTATAATCTTCTTTATAGTCTTTTGGAACAACTTCACCACGCTTCGTTTGATAAAACACTCCAACGTTGCGCATAGCAATCCCAAACCTGACTTGTTCGGGCGCATTTGCTTTCAAATCAATTTGCTTTATTGCTTTTTGTGAATTTGTTGCCTTTGCAATTTCCAAACTGAAAGAATTTTTTTCATCTTCCGTATCGCCCACAATTTTAATTATTTTACACGGCAAATAGAAGTAATGATCTCTGTTTATATCATTGCTTTTATGTAATAATGTCGTCGTTTGACCGCCGTTTACGATGGAAAAGTTTTTCAATTTTACTTCTTTACCGCTTATTTCAAAATCATCGCAAATAATGGTCAAACCGTTATTTTTAAACCAAAATGATTCCGGACAGTTTTTTATCGTTTTGTTTATAGAATCGTCTATATCTCGTTTTTTTATATAATATCTCAAATTCCGCGACAACAAATTAGTACTATGTTGAGCATAAAGTTCTTTTATTGAAAACGCCGATGCATTTACAATTACCGCATCTTCGCCGAATTCTAGATAGTTATCCGCACAATCAATTGCAATTTTCCCACTCTCAACCGTAGGCCTGCGCGATTCGGATTCCTTTATTTCATCAATTATATCGTCTGCAAAGTATAGCTGAATTTCGTAATGTAAATTATCCAATCCGTGTTCGTGCAATAATTTTTGTATACGGTCTTCGCGAATTCCGTTTTTGGGAGCACTGGTATAAAAAACGAAATACACCTTAGATTCGTCGCCGACTTCAGCATCCAACGATAAAAATCTACGCTGAACCTTTGCATTTACCGTTTCATACTCTCCGCGCTTCATGCTCTTGTAAAATAAAATCATTTTAGCAACGGCATCCCGTACTTCGTCGAAAGTAATTTTTTGGTAATATTTTGCTTGACAAATCGCCAAATTGCTCGTTTCCGAGTTTGGATCGGTTAATATAGCATCTGCACCACCGTCAGAAATTGAATCTACAAGAAAATTTTCGATATCGCTTTCTGTAAACGATAGGGACGGATTTTTATAAAAATTAGATTTAACACAAAGAACCGCAAAAACGTGATCGTTGGTTTCTTTACGCAATGTTGGGTAAATTTCTTTTAAAGAATTCAGTTTTTCACTTATTGTGTTATATGATAAATTTTTATCCATCGCATTAGCCTTTTTTATTTATATTATAACAATATTTCCCAAAAAATCAACAAAACAGACATGCCGATCATGTTATTACATTTATTGTTTTTTACATATATATTCAGTTTACTTGTTCTACAAAAATCAGGCATAATTATCTTTAGTCAATTCAATTGCATCCAATCTTCCATCATTGTCAATGATAGATTTATAGATATGTTCTATCCCTACACGCTTAGCGGAATTAATTACTATACGTTTGTCATTATCACTCATATTTAATCCCAAAATAACCCCGTATGGAACCCATTCCATCATTATTGGTTCTCGCATTTCACAAGGCAACACGATTCTCCATTCGTTGTCATACTCGTGGCATTTAGATTTTATAAGTGTTACACGTTCTCTCTCCCATACACATGGATCTAATTGTTTATGAATTTCTTCCAATGGCATAATAGGATAAATCTTTCTTAAAAGATTTTCACGAGATAAATTATAGGCATATTTTGTAGCATCATAGCGTGTTGTAGAATAGTACATAGGATAAAGATTTATGCCAAATCTATTTACGCCACATCCTTGGCATTTTTCTTGTTTACCGCACAAATATTTTTCTTCGTCGGTTAGACTAAACATCAAACAATAACCTTTATATTGATCGGCATATTTTAACCACATAGATTCATTTAAGCCGCTCTCTGAAAAGCAAATTGAAAATGAAGTGTTCCTAATTAATGGTTGAATACTCTTGGTCAAAAATTCCCGCAGTTTATCAAAAAGCTGTTGTTCCGAACTGCTTTGTATTTGTTCGATTTGATTTTTTATAATTTGCTTATTTATTCCATTGTTTAAACACCATTCTTCAATAACTTTAATGACATTATTTTTGAAATCTTGCGTTTTGTAAAGTTGCTCCCAAATACTTTTATAATTTATATGTATATAAGTATCGAATGGATCGTCATAGTAACTTGAGCGCGAAAAATACAACTTATTATGCTGTAATGCATCAATATTTTTGACGGTAACAGCGCGATATCTATAAATGAAATCAGGATATCTGATAGTGCTTTCAAGGCGCTTAACGTCAGCTTCCACGTCATCACCCTTTAAAGAAGTTAATGTGTTCCAAAATAACGTTCTTTCTTCATTATTCATAATTTCAATCCTCGTCGTCCATATCCATCAGTATCATATCTTCAAGTTCGCTTTCTTCGGAGTCGTCCGCACCGAAAATCCAATCAAAAATGCCCATTTTAGCCTCCTGCGAACATTATACAATACTAAATATGACATAAACAGTCATAATTTCAACAATTTTTCAAAAAACTCCTTATATAGAATAACATTTTTTAACGGTAAAATCAATAGAAAAGCAAACAAAATAAGTTCCCCTCTCACGGCGAAAAAATTCCGGTTTCGGCGGGAAGTGAGAACAGCGCGTGTGCTTATCTTGATAAAAGTGGTTCAAACTTATTTAAATACAAGTCGCAACGCTTTGCGCGTATTCGCAAAGTCCCTGAAAGCGCGCCAAAGAGGTTGACAAAAGTCAACCTCTCTCTGTTTTCGGATTTAATTTTACTTCAAAAAGCGCAAACAAAAACAGTCTGTTACGGCTTAAAACCCGCAACAGACTGTTAACTTATCGCTCATCCGATTGCCGATAAAACGTTAACTATGTCGTCGTTTATGCATATTGCCCGTTCCCTTATCTGCCCGGGACAGAAGGCTTCGCCGTAATTGATGCAAGCATATATCGCCCGCTCGTTTTGCGCCGTAAGCCGCCAAAAGGGATATTTTATGATTGCGGGCGTATTGTAGCCCACGCCGAGTTCGAGATAAAGCACGTTGTCTCGCCTATGCGCGTTTATAAACCGTTCGTAACGCTCGCATGCCGCATACCAGCCCTCGTCCTGCACAAACCTGTCGTCGGCGCGCAGATTCGTCGTCATGGGTTTTCCGCATACGGGACAGCGCGGGATAAGCTCTTCCGGAATACGCATATCGCGTTGCTCTTCCGCCATGCGGCGGACAAGTTCCTCGTTGCCATAAGTCTTGTTATGGCAAGGCTCGGAGCACTGAAACAGTCCGTAATCGCCCTGCGTGTAAAAGAGCCGTTTTTTATCGAAGCCCGCCTTTTGAAAACAGTGGTCGACGTTCGTGGTAATGACGAAGCAGTCCTTGCCCTTTACAAGGTTTAAAAGTGTCTGATAGACGGGTTTGGGCGGATCCATATAGCGGTTGACGAGGATATATCTCGACCAATACGCCCAATATTCTTCGGGCGTTTTATAGGGATAAAATCCGCCCGAATACATGTCGCGGAAGCCGTATTTTTGCCCGAAATCGGAAAAATATTTTTCAAAACGTTCGCCCGAATAGGAAAATCCCGCCGCCGCGGAAAGTCCCGCGCCCGCGCCGACAACTGCCACGTCGGCATTTTGAAGCGCCTCTTTCAATCTATCTATCTGCGCCGAGGCATCTTGCGTAAATTTCATAGTCGCGCTCCTTGAACACATTGAAAATCACCTTGATTTTGCTCTTTGTTTGCCGCTTATAGTCAAAAACCGTCCTTACGGCAATCTCGGCGGCGCACTCGTTCGGGAAGTGAAATTCGCCCGTCGAAATACAGCAAAAGGCAAGGCTTTCAAGTCCGTTTTTATCGGCGAGGGCAAGGCATGAGCGGTAGCAACTTTCAAGAAGCCGCTCGTGTCCGGGCGTGAGCTCGCCGTAAACTATGGGGCCGACGGTGTGCAGAACATACTTGCACGGCAAATTGTAAGCGCGCGTAATCTTCGCCCCGCCCGTGGGTTCGCCGCGCCCCTGCGCTCTCATAATCTCGGCACACTCCTGCCGGAGCCGAACGCCCGCAAAGGTGTGAATTGCGTTGTCGATACAGCCGTGGTTGGGGCAAAAACAGCCGAGCATCTGCGAATTGGCGGCGTTGACTATACCGTCGCAACTGAGCGTCGTTATATCGCCTTGCCAAAGGTATATGTCGGGGGCAACGGGCATAAGCTCGGCAATGTCAGTTATGCCTTTAAGCCGCAGTTCTTCCCCCAAATATTCGTCCTGCACGCGCAAAAATTCCCCGCTCGCCGCACGCGGTTCTCGCACGTTGAAAAGGGCGCGCAAAAGCCGTTTTTGAGAAAATTCGTCTTTGGGAATTTCCTCCCGCGCGTTCCGTTCGGCAAGCAGATATTCAATAAGATATTTTCGTCTTTGCTCCTGCTCCACAGTGCCCTCCTTCCCAAAAAGTGCAACCGTTATCCGGTTGCGCTTTTAAGAGTTTTTGCTTTACTCTATTACCGCGTCCGCCGCTGTGTAATTTTTAAGCGAACCGGCGTTGACCTGTATGCAGATATATTTTATACCGCTGTCGTCCGCCGCAAAAAATCTGCGTTTTGCGGCCGGCGAAACGCGCAGCCAATCGCCCGCGGCAAGAGAGACTGTTTGCCCGTCGATTTCCGCCTTGCCTTTGCCTTCAAGAATACAGTATATCTCCTCGTTCTCCTTGTGCGAATGTACGAAAGGCACGCTTGCGCCCGCGGGGAGCGCGTTGACGCTTATTTCCGCGCCGGTGAGATTGAGAACGTCGTGCAGTTCAACCCGCGCCTCGTCTTTAACGCTTACCTTTTTAAAATTGTTTGCCATTTCAGTTTCCTCCGATAAAATTTTAATGATTTTATAATCTCAACGATTACGCCCATAGTATAGCACATAAAAAAGAGAAATGCCGTATTGTTACAATTCTGTTATCGGATAATAAATTAGTTATATGGTTTCGATTTTGAACTATTGACTAAATTCCGGCTTTTATGCTATAATCAAGGCAACTTTCAAAGAGGTAGGTCAAGACTATGCTGACGAAAGACGAATTGCCCGAATGTCCCGTTGCAACTACCGTGCAGCTTATAGGAAATAAGTGGAAACTTCTCATAATCCGCAATTTGCTGCTTGACGGCAAACAGCGTTTCAGCGATTTTATCAAAACAATCCCCTCGATCAGTAAAAAGGTTCTGACGGACAATCTCCGATCGCTCGAAGAGGACGGGCTTATCTGCCGGGAAGTCTTTGCGGAAGTGCCGCCGCGCGTGGAATACTCCCTCTCTCCGCTCGGAATGTCGCTCCGTCCCATTCTCGACGCTATGGGCGATTGGGGAACGGAATACAAGAACAGTATCTGATATATTCATATATGCGGATATGCATGCGTTAAATCGCCGAAAGGGCGGCAAGGAGATGCGTATGATTAAAGACGCCTTGAAAAATTTCGCTAAAAACGGACTGTACGTCTTCGTGCCCATGGGCATATTTTATCTGTTTTTGCTCATAACGGCGTTCGCGCTGGTTTCCGCCGTGGGGCGGGACGTCGGAGACGTAATAAGCCGGCTTACGGAGCTGATAAGTTCTTCCGCGGAAGAATCTTCGGCCTCCGTCAACGACTTCGTCGCCTATGCGCTCGACAGAATAGATTGGAACGCCGGCCTTTCCGACATAATCGGGCAGATAATAAGCACCAATTGGCTGGAAAATACAATCAAAGGCTTTTTCGAAACTCTCAACGCGTCGAGCGAGGGCTTCGGCGAGCAATTCGCCGCCATCGCCGAGGATTTCAAGAGCAAGCTGACGGCCGATCTGAGTCTTGCGGCCGCGATGTGCACGTTGGGTGCCTACATAGCGAATTCCGTTACGGGAATACTTCTGAGAAAGCGCAACGCCCGCCGGAACATCAAAAAATTCGTGCTGGCGCACACCCTCGTTCCGCTCGCGCAGACTCTGATACTCGTTGTTTTCTTCGTTCTGCTCGCGTTCATAAAACTGTACTCGCTGATAGTTGCCGTGGCGCTGATAACCCTTTCCGGCGTGCTCTCTCTGCTTTCGTCGTGGCTCGTTTACGGCTACGATAAATTGAAGATTTCCGAGGTTCTGACAGCGCAAAACGTATTCGGGCATCTCGCCTCCGTCGGGATAATATTGCTCATCAACGCCGTCGTCGCGGTTATCCTCGCTTTCATAAACGTCGTGCTCCTCGTTCTTCTCATGATTCCCCTCGTTATCTACTCGTTCAACGCGGCGGATCTGAACGCGGACGTGTTCGTGTGCTCGCTTGCGGACGCCCGCGCCGCGGAGCCGAAAACATTAGCTTGACTAATCTTAAACAATAAACTATAATGATATCGATCGCACGCCGCGCCGTGCAACGGCAAGGCGCGGCGTTCAAAGGGCCTTAACGCGGCCCGAGGAGTTAAAATGCAAGGTCTTATGCTCGCCGCCGGCATGGGTAAAAGGCTGGGAAGGCTTACAAACGACAATACCAAATGCATGCTCGAAGTGGCCGGAGAGAAACTCGTGGACAGAGCCATCGAAGCTCTCCGCTATGCGGGAATTCGGAAACTCGTCGTAGTAGTGGGCTACAAGGGCGAAAATCTTATCGACTATCTTACCTCGCGCTACAAAGGTCAGAATTTCACTTTCGAATTTATTTTCAACCGCGATTACGACAAAACAAACAACATATATTCGCTGTATCTGGCCAAAAAAGCGCTGTCCGAAGACGACACCGTGCTTTTGGAAAGCGATTTGATATACGACAAAACGCTTATAAAGAAACTCGTCGACTGTCCGCACAAAAACGTGGCCGCGGTTGCCAGATACAAGGATTGGATGGACGGCACGGTGGTAACCTTGGACGACGAGAGCTATATAACGGAATTTATCGAGAAAAACAACTTCCACGGCGAGCTCATCGATACCTATTACAAGACGGTGAACGTCTATAAACTCAGCCGCGATTTCAGCGCGAACGTATATATGCCATTCCTCGGCGCCTACATAACGTCCTACGGTTCGGACAGCTATTACGAAACGACCTTGAAGGTAATCGCGCATCTCAGCAAAACCAAGATTTACGCCTACGAACTCGGCGATCTGAGCTGGTACGAAATAGACGACATGCACGATTTGGACGTTTCAGAAGTGCTTTTCGAAAAGGACAAAGGCAAAAAATACGATTTGCTCGCCTCCAAATACGGCGGATATTGGAGATACGAAGGCATAAAAGACTATTGCTACCTCGTCAACCCCTATTTCCCCGGCGAAAAGATGTACGAAGAGATGGCGCGCGAGCTCAAAACTCTCATAGGAAGCTATCCCTCCGGGCTCGACACGCAGAATATGCACGCCGAGAGAATGTTTTCGGTAGACAAAAAATATCTACTCACGGGCAACGGCGCCGCGGAGCTCATAAACTGTCTCGGGCGCGCTTCCGCGGGCAAAACGGTTGCGGTAAGTTCGCCGTCGTTCAACGAATACATACGCTGTTTTTCGAACAGCCGGATAAAACTCATAGACAACTCCGAAACGGATTACGGGCACGACGCGGAGAGCTATCTCGAAGCGTGCGGAAATTCCGATATGCTGTGCGTATGCAACCCCGACAATCCGAGCGGGGCGGCAATATCCGAAAAGGACATGTCGAGGCTGCTGACGCGAGCGGCCGAACGCGGCGTAACGCTCGTCGTTGACGAATCGTTCTCCGACTTCCGCGACGACGGCTGTCCTTCGCTCATGAACAACGAAATGCTTAAAAAATATCCCAATCTGATTGTGATAAAGAGCATAGGGAAATCCTTCGGCGTGGGCGGATTGAGGCTGGGCGTTCTCGCCTCGGCAAACGCGGAACTTTTAAAAAGCATACGCGCGGACATGCAGGTGTGGAACATAAACAGTCTGGCCGAATATTTTATGCAGATATATACGCGCTATTCCAAAGATTACGTTTCGGCGTGCAAAAAAATCGCCGCCGAACGCGCGTATATTGCCGCCGAGCTCGGCGGCATAAAGGATATAAAAGTTTATCCTTCGCAGGCCAACTTCATCATGATAGACTTGAAAGAGCGTTCGTCGAGAGAGCTCTGCGAAGACGCGCTTTCGGAAAGAAAATTCTTCTTGAAGGACCTCTCTTCAAAGAACGGTTTCAAGGGCAAAAACTTCATACGTGTGGCCGTTTTGAACCATGAAGACAACGTGGCCCTCGTAAAATATTTAAAGGAAAAACTCAAAATCCCGCAATAAATATCCGCTCGCGCGACGCCGTTTTCAAAGGCGGAACGGTTGCGCCTTGCGAAAAACCGGGAAAACGGATACCTATGAAGATAATATCGCATAAACTTATCTCCGACCTACACATTTCGCCGGCAGAGTGCTATCGTTGGGTATCGGAGATGATCTTAAACAAAAACAGCGTTCTTCTTCCTCCGAAAATAGGAATGAAGCCGGCGGAAGGCGTATTTTGCAACGTGATGCCCTCCATTATCACCTATCCGGACGGGAAAAAAGCGGGGGGCGTCAAAATAGTAACGCGCTATCCCCGGCGCGTGCCGACGCTCGATTCGAAATTGCTGTTGCAGGACGTGCAGACGGGCGAATTCCTCGCGCTTATGGACGCGAATTGGATAACTTCCATGCGCACCGGCGCCGTTGCCGCACATTCGATTCTGCTGTTCGCAAAGCAAAACTTCCGGACAGTCGGCCTTATAGGCCTCGGCAACACCGTCCGGGCGACGTTGCTGACTTTGCTCTCCGTGCGCCCCGAACTGAGGCTCGACATCAAACTGCTCAGATACAAAGGACAGGAAAAATCGTTTGAGGAGAGATTCTCCTCCTTCGAAAACATAACTTTTTCGGAGTGCGATACAGCCGAAGAATTGGTTCGCGGCTCCGACGTGGTCGTATCGGGAGCCACTTATCTTCCGAACGATCTGTGCGGGGACGAATGTTTCGACGAGGGTATTCTCATAGTGCCCATTCATACGCTCGGATTTACCAACTGCGACCTTTTCTTCGATAAAATTTTCGCGGACGACGTCGGGCACGTCCGCAACTTCAAAAACTTCGACAAGTTCAAAAAATTCGCCGAAGTAACCGATGTGGTCAACGGCCGCGCCGCCGGGAGAGAGAACTCAAAAGAGCGTATTCTGGCGTACAACATAGGCGTATCCATGCACGACGTTAATTTCGCGGCGCGCATATATCCGCTTTTGAAAGACGTCGCGCCCGAAGCGGACCTCGCCGAACCCTCGGAAAAGAACTATATCTGAAAATCCACGTCAAACCGTCGGAATGTGCAAAAATCCGCCGCGGAAATTCCCGCGGCGGATTTTTTTGAATTTAAACTGCGTTATCTGCCCTTTTCGTGCGAACGGTCGAACATATCCACGAAATCGTAATTTTTGCGTATACCGTCCATCGTTCCGACGTCGAAATAACTGTATATGTCGTCGTCGCTGAAATATATGATATGGTCGAAGAATATAACGCCGTTGAGCGAACACATGGCTTGCAGTTGCGCCGTGAAATCGTCGTCCTCCGGCGACGGCGCCGAACCGCCCGAAAGATGATTGTGCGCGGCGACTATCCCGTAAGGTTTGAAACGGGCGATCAGTTCGGCGAGCTTTACTTTGCTCACCTTCACTCTGTGCTCGTCGCCGTCCGTGTGCGAATACGTGTATTTCAACGTTCCGCCCTTTTCGAAAAGGTATATTTCAAGCATTTCGCCCGTCTTGTCCTTCAATCTGCGAACAGCCAATTTTTTGAAATCGCCGTAGTTTTTATACGTTTCCTCGGAAGAATTCAAATAAGCTCTCGCCGCGCACTTCGCAACGCACAGTATGTAGAGGGCGAGGCCTTCCCCCACTCCCTCAACCTCCGTCAATTGGTCGTATCCGGCTTCGAAAACTCCCTTCAACGAGCCGAAAGCGTCTATGAGCGCATGCGCCACGGGGTTGGTATTCTTCCTCGGCAACGCGTTGAAAAGCAATATTTCAAGCAATTCGTGCTCTTGAAGTTCGGCCCCCGATTTCAACTTTTCGTATATTCTCTTTCTGTGTCCCTGATGTTCCATAAGTAAATATTATACTATTTATCGCGCGCTGTCAAGTCGGCCGTCGTTGGGAACTCTGTCGTATCTGTCCTCAATCTCCCCAACAAGTTCCTCAACTATATCCTCGACGGTGATAAGCCCCACTATCCTCGCTCCGTCGGCGACGAGAGAAAGATGCTGGCGGTTTTTCTGCATCGCGGCAAGCGCTTCGGGCAGTTTATCCGAGGGCTTGCAATAAAAAGCCGGCTTTATGAGCGGACGTATATCCTCGCCGCCCGTAAGTCTCAGACGGTAGAAATCCGAACGATAAAGTATTCCCGCGACCTTGTCGAGCCCGCCGCGCACCACCGGCACGCGGGAATAGTTAGTGCCCGAAAAAACGCGCGTTATCCCCTGCATACTTTCGCATATGTCTACATATGTTATGTGTTCCGCGGGAATCATAGAAACGGAAACGGTGAGCTCGCCGTATTTCATTGCGTTGCGGATTATAGCATTTTCGTCCTCTTGCAGAACGCCCTCGTTGGTTATGTCGTCGACTATTATCCGGAATTCTTCCTCAGTCATCACGGGGCGCTCGCCGAGTCTGAAAATCTTTGTCAGGAGTTTTTTCCAGAGGTCGAACACGAAGCACAGCGGCTTGAACAAAACGCCGAAAAAGGCGAGAATACGGCACGAAAACGCGGCGAATTCCTCCGGCCGCTCCTTGGCGAGCGTCTTGGGCGTTACCTCGCCGAATATGAGCACGAGCGCAGTCATGACAAAGGTAGACACCGTAACGCCGAAATTGCCGAGATTGGCCGTGAAAAGAATTGTCGCAAGCGAGGTGGCGAGAATGTTCACGATATTGTTGCCGACGAGCAGCGCCGTTAAAACGTCCCCGAAATTTTCGCTCATTTCAAGCGCTTTTGCGGCGCCTTTGTCGTGCGCGGCGAGACTTTTCATTCTTGCGCGCGAAAAGCCCGTGAACGCCGTTTCCGCCGCCGAGAAAAACGCAGAAAACCCGAGAAGTACGAAGAGCGCGGAAAGAATGCCAATCGTCGCCCCAATATCCATAATATCCTCCGCAAATTGCGCGGACAAATAAAAAAGCACGGCGCGCCTTCCGCGCGTTATGCTTTAGTAATATCGCCCACGATATATTATATTAACTCTCCGCGAAGGATACGTTGAAAAAATTTTCAGACGGCGGCTTTTTGCCTATTTTCGGAAATTCTGACGGGGAAAACCGACTTCCCCTCCGCGCCTTTGCCCGTTGCGAACGGCAAGAGCGAGGAATAGTACATTGTGGGGAATATATAGAACATATGGTTGTCGAACAGCGACATTATCAAGAGCGCCGAAATGAGAACGGCTATATAGAGCTTATTGAAGTTCGGCTTTTCGGCAAAGGCTATTATCGTCTGAATTCTGTGCACGCAATATATCGCTATGCCTATCATTCCGCAAGCCCCCAACACCTGCGCCAAAGTGTTGCACGCCATTTCGGGAACGAATCCCAGACCGGTATAATCCACGTCGTTCAACTCATGCCCGAGTTCGCCCGCAAAGAAGCCCGAACCGAATACGGGATTGCCGAGGAAATTTTTGAGAGCTTTTTCTATGAGGGGTATTCTCTGATTGCCGCTGAGTTCGCCTTCGGGAGAGAACATTCCGTCTTTTACTGAGCCTAAAAGCGTGCCGATCAAATCCCATTTCGCCGCTACGATTATAGCCGCTATGGCTATGACGCCGCCCGCCGCGACGGCGTTGAGAGAGCGCGCTTTGCTCTTTACGAGACAAACTATGAGCGACGCGGGATAGGCTATAACGGCTCCCACCATGGCCTGCCGGCTCATTGTGAGCACGGCGCACAGCGCGAGCAGACTCGCGTAGACGAGAAAGAAAAAGCCGTATTCGTACTTCGAAGCGAGCATCATCACGGCGGGAATACTTATGACGAGGAGCATGCCCATCGTGTTCCATATCCCCCAGCCGAACACTATCTGCTGTTTATCCACGGCGCCTTCGGCGGTAAAAAGTCCCGAATTCCATTTGGTTATATATACGACCGCGAGCTCTATGACGAGCACGAGCGAAAACGCGAAAAAGCCCCAGCCTATCTTCTTATAATTCTCCTCGTTGAGCTGAGCGTTGCCGGAGAGCAACATAAATATGGCGAGAAAGAAGAACGCCATAAAAATGCCGTACATGAGGTTGAACGCCGAATATCCCACGCTGCCTATCCCGTTCAGAACGAGTACGAGCGAGAACGCGCACAGCCCGAAAAATACGGGATTGGGCTTGAACGTGCCGCGCTTTACGGAAAACGCAATGCGGGCGAGAATGGCCGCCACATACACTCCCACGACTATTATGGCCTGCCAATATATCACGGGATTGGAATAGTAGCCGGATTCTGCCGCCATCTGCGAAGGGGAATGATTTACCGAGATAATTACGTCGAGAAATAAAAATTGCGGAATTATCGGCGTCAGATCGTCCAAAAGAAGGACGGTTGCCGAGCCGGTAATCCCGAGAAAATATATAGTAGCTATATCCCAGCCGCAATAGTAGAATAAAAGCGATACCGCTCCCATAAAGAACGGGAAAATCCTCGAAGATAAAATGAGTTTTACCGTCTCTATAAATGGCAATTCGCGAAATTTACTCAAAACGTCTTTCATAAGCAACCGGGCGAAGGGCGATGTACGCCGATCCTTTGCTATTATAACCGCTGCGGCGGCGTTTGTCAACTGCGCGCGCGACCTAAATTTGCGCGCCCTGATTCTTTGCGGCGGGCGGCGAACGCCCCGGACAATAAATTGCGGCGACGGAAATCCGCAAACCTGTTGACTTAAACGGTCGGCTCTGTTAAAATATTCCTATGAAGATTGAAAAGCTACGCTTGAAGAAGATGAACAACACCCGCGACCTCGGCGGCTTTCCGGCGGCCGACGGCAAAAAAATAAAGCGCGGCAGACTTCTCAGAAGCGGCAGACTGCACGATTTGCCAGAGGAAACGATAAAAAAACTCGAAGCAATGAATATAGACAACATAATCGACATGCGCACCGAGACGGAGATAAAGGAACATATGCCCACAATATTGGAGGGCGTGGAATATCATTATCTGCCGCTCGTGTGCACCGCCACGCCCGGCATAACCACCGGCAACCGCAGTATGGCCGGAACGATGATGCAGGAGAGCAAGCGCATCAAGAGCGAATTCGGCACGGCGGACAACTATATGACGTGCATGTATAACTTCATACTCTTCGAGGAGGAATCCCGCAAAAAGCTCAGAACGATTTTCGATTTGTTTCTGAAAGAGGAAAAGTGCATATTGTGGCACTGCAACGGCGGGAAGGACAGAACGGGCATCGTGGCGATGCTCATTGAGGGCGTGCTCGGAGTGGATAAAAAACTCATCGTCGAGGACTACGTCATAAGTCATCGCTTTCAGAGAAGGCGGCGCGGCTGGCAGAAATTCGGACTGATGATTTCGCCTATTCCTCTGCGATTCAAGCACATACTCTACGCGCTTATGGCGGCTAAACCCCAATATATCACGGGGGCAATCGAGGAAATAGAAAAACGTTACGGCAGTATCGAGGGATATGTCAAAGGAGCCCTCGGGCTGACCGACGCCGATATAAAAGTTTTAAAGGACAAATATCTGGAATAAACGTATGCAATCATTGAGAGAACTTTACAAAGTCGGCAGAGGGCCTTCGAGCTCGCACACAATGGGCCCGGAGCGAGCCATGAAAATAATGAAAGAGCGCTTCCCGGAGGCTGATTCCTTCAAAGTTACGCTCTACGGTTCGCTCGCAATGACGGGCAAGGGGCACTGCACCGACGTCGTGCTGAAAAAAGCGGCCGAGCCGTGCGCGTGCGAGGTGGTTTTCGACGAAAAAACGCCGTGCACAGTTCATCCCAACACAATGGACATCTCCGCGTTCAAGGGTGATAGCGCGCTCTCGACGAAACGCGTTTACAGCGTCGGCGGCGGCACCGTGTCGTTCGAGGGCGAAAGCGTAAAGGACTATGAAAAATACGCCGACGACAGCGTTTATTCCCTCAACACCTATTCCGAAATATCCGAATACTGTATGTCCAAGAACATAAGAATCTGGGAATACGCGGCCGAATGCGAGGGCGTGGAGATATTCGCATATCTCTCGGAAATATGGGAGCAGATGAAGACGGCCATACACGAGGGATTGACAACTTCCGGCGTTCTTCCGGGCGGGCTGGGCACCGAACGGCGGGCGCAATACCTCTATCATCAGCGGCACATAGACGAATCCGCGCAGACGCGCGAAAACCGCCTCGTGTGCTCTTACGCCTTTGCCACGAGCGAGCAGAACGCCGCCGGCGGCGTCATAGTTACGGCGCCCACCTGCGGCTCGTGCGGAGTTGTTCCGGCGGTTCTCAAATATATGCAGGAGACGCGCGGGTTTTCCGATATCGAAATAGTGCGCGCTCTCGCCACGGGCGGGATAATAGGCAATCTCATCAAGAAAAACGCGTCCATAAGCGGCGCGGAATGCGGTTGTCAGGCCGAAATAGGCTCCGCATGTTCCATGGCGGCCGCCGCGCTCGCAGAGCTGTTCGGAATGGGCCTCGGACAGATTGAATATGCCGCGGAAGTGGCAATGGAACATCACCTCGGGCTCACGTGCGATCCCATTGCCGGTCTCGTGCAGATACCTTGCATCGAGCGCAACGCCGTGGCGGCAATGAGAGCCATAAACGCGCTCTCGCTCGCGAATTTCCTTGCAGATTCGAGAAAGATAAGTTTCGACCTCGTTGTGCAGACAATGTACAATACCGGCCGGGACCTTCTGAACGGCTACCGCGAAACCTCTTCGGGCGGACTTGCCAAATACTACAATCTCAAAAAACAGCGTTGAATACGCAAAAAAGCGCGGGATATCCCGCGCTTTTTTATATGCGAACGCATATTAACATATGAACGCATAAAAACGCGGCGGAATTTTCCGCCGCGTTAAATCAGCAACCGTAACCTTCCGGATTCTTTTTCTGCCAATTCCACGTTGACGAGCACATCTCGTCTATGCCGAGCTCGGCCTGCCAGCCGAGTTCTCTTTTCGCCTTTTCGGCGGAAGCGTAACACGCCGCCGTGTCGCCGGCGCGCCTTGCCGTTATCTCGTAAGGTATCGGCTTCCCGCACGCCTTTTCGAAAGCGTGCACCATTTCAAGCACGCTGTATCCCTTGCCCGTGCCGAGATTGGTTATATGAACTCCCGGCTCGACGTATCCTTTGAGCGCCGCCACATGGCCTTTGGCAAGGTCCACGACGTGTATGTAATCCCTCACGCCCGTGCCGTCCGGCGTGGGATAATCGTTGCCGAACACTCTGAGTTTTTCCAGCCTTCCCGTGGCTACCTGCGCTATATAGGGCATCAGATTGTTGGGTATGCCCTTGGGATCCTCGCCTATTTCCCCGCTCTCGTGCGCTCCGACGGGATTGAAATATCTCAAAAGCATCATATTCCAATCGGGCTCGGCGCGTTGCAAATCCTGCAATATGCCCTCTATTACCAGCTTCGTCGCGCCGTAAGGGTTTATCGCCGACAGTCTGCAATCCTCGGTAAGCGGCAATTTCTCCGGTATGCCGTAAACGGTTGCGGACGAGGAGAAAATCATCGTTTTCACTCCCGCTTTTTTCATGCTTCCGAGCAAGACGAGCGTGCCCGACACGTTGTTGTCGTAATATTGCAGAGGCTCTCTCACGCTTTCGCCGACGGCTTTGAGACCTGCGAAATGAATAACCGCGTAATACTTTTCCGAAGCGAAAACCTCGTCGAGAAGTTTTGCGTCTCTTATATCTCCGAGCACGAACCGCGCTCTTTTTCCCGTGAGTTTTTCAACTCTCCTGAGCGACTCCTCGGAAGAATTGCTGAGATTGTCTACAACCGTTACGCCGTATCCCTCTTCAAGCAGTTCGAGGACGGTATGACTGCCTATATAGCCCGCGCCGCCCGTTACGAGTATGTTTTTTTTCATAATGGTTACCTTCGTCAAAACGTATATTGCAATTATACAACAAACGTCCGACTAAGTCAACCGTTATTCCACCGTTACGCTCTTGGCAAGATTTCTCGGCTTATCGGGATCTCTCCCCAGAATTACCGCCGTGCGATAGGCGAGAAGCTGCATGACGGCCGCCGAAAACAGCGGCGCAAGATATTTTCCGCACGCGGGAAGCGAAATTATCTCCGCTCTCCCGCCGAACTCCTCTTTCACGCCGTCTATATCGGTGAGCACGGCCGCCGCGCCGCCCCTCGACAGCACTTGTTCCACCGCGCTCGCGCTCTTTTCCGCAAGAGCGGGATCGGTTATCGAGAATACGCACGCAACCTTGCCGTCCACGAGTGCGAGCGTGCCGTGTTTGAGTTCGCCTGCGGGATATCCCGCGGAGAACACGTAAGAAACTTCTTTGAGTTTCAGACTGCCCTCCAAGGCCGCGCAATAATCGAGATCGCGGCCGAGAAAATACACTGCCGAGCTCTTCGAACATCTCTCCGCGAGACGGCGCACGTCCGTCCGCTCTATAAAACTTCTGAGCATATCGGAGCACGCGAAAAGCTCCTCTTCCCGCGCCTTGACGTCTCCGCCCGCCGCAACGCATGCGCATAGGTACAGAGCCGCCAGCTGAGCCGAATAGCTCTTCGTGGCCGCGACGCATATTTCCGCGCCGGAATCGGCGTATACTACGCCGTCGGCTATCCTCGTTATCGCCGAATGAGGCGAATTGGTAACCGCAAGCACTTTCGCCCCGAACGAGCCGTACAGCCTCGCCGCCTCCACCGTATCGGCCGTCTCGCCGCTCTGCGTTACCGCCACGAGCACGTCGCCCTCTTCCGCCGTCCGGGACGCGTATCTGAGCTCGCCCGCAAAATCCGCACGGGCGTGAACGGAGGAAAAATTCTCTATATATCTCTTGCCCATAAGCGCCGCGTGGTACGCCGTTCCGCAGCCGGTAAGAATTATTCTCTTCGCGCCGGAAAGTATTTCGCACGCCTTGCCGCAAGAGGAAAACGCGCTTGCCGTATTCCGCACGGCGGCGGGCGATTCGTTTATTTCTTTAAGCATATAGTGCGGGTAACCGCACAGATCGAGCGATTTTTCCTCGGCGAGGTTTTCGAGAACCGCGCGCTCGACTCTCTTGCCGTCCGAGTCGAATATTTTTACTTCGTCGGCCGTTATAAGCGCAAAATCCCCGTCTTCGAGCACGCATATCCCGGGACAAAGTCCGGCCAGAGCGGGCTCGTCGCTCGCGCAGAAATTCCCGCCGTCGCCGAGGCCTATTATCACGGGGCTCTTGTATTTTGCGACGGCTATTCCGTCGAAACCTTCGCACATAACCATAAGCGCATATGAGCCTTCGAGCATTTTACAGCTCTTTATGAGCGCTTCGAGAATGTCGCCGTCGTAATTCTTGTCGACGAGTTTTGCCGCGACTTCGCTGTCGGTCTCCGACGCGAACTTCCCGCCCGAGGCTATGAGCTCTTCTTTGAGCTTCGGATAATTTTCTATTATTCCGTTATGCACGAGCGTAATTTTCCCCGAGGAATGGGGATGGGCGTTTTTATCGGAAGGTCTGCCGTGAGTGGCCCAGCGGGTATGGCCTATGCCGACGTTGCCCGCGAGTTCTCCGCAAAAAGCCGAAAGCTCTTTCACTCTGCCGCGCTTTTTCGCGATTTTTATTTTTCCGTCGTACATAACGGCTATCCCCGCCGAGTCGTAACCGCGGTATTCGAGCCTCAGAAGTCCGTTGTAAACAATTGCGGCGGCGTTGCCCGCGCCGGCGTATCCCATTATCCCGCACATATTCTCACCTCGTCATATACGCATATATTGCGGCAAATCAACAATCTTTTTCGGGGCGCGTAAGGTTTTCCGCGATTTTCCCCGTCAGAATTTCGCATACTCTGCCGCAGATTTTTTCGTCCTCGCCTTCCGCCATTATCCTCACGGCGTTTTCCGTTCCGGACGGCCTCACGATTATCCGCACGTTCAGTCTTCGGGAGAGCTCAAAGGCGAGTTCTCTCACTTCGCTCGCGGCTCGCTTTTTGTCGTCTGTCGGCACCGAAACGGTTACCTGCGGCAACGCCTTATATCCCTTGACGAGCTCGGATACGGGGCACTTTTTCTCGACGAGCGCCTCCATTATCATGATGGCCGTAACAAGGCCGTCGCCCGTCGATTCGTACTTCGAAAAAACGACGTGCCCGCTTCTCTCGCCGCCGAGCACCGCGCCCGTCTTTGCCATTGTCGCGTACACCTCGCTGTCGCCCACGCCGCATATCTCCACGCCTATGCCCGCGGCTTCAAGACTTTTTTTGAGTCCGCCGTTGCTCATGACCGTGCACACGACGAGGTTTTTGTTGAGTTCCCCTCTCTCTTTTAAAAATTCGGCGCATATATACAAAATTTCGTCGCCCGTGAGTTCGCGGCCGCGTTCGTCCACGGCTATGCACCTGTCGGCGTCGCCGTCGAAGGCGAAGCCTATATCCAGCCCTTCGGCAACGGTCAACTCGGAGAGCGCGCCTATATTTGTCGAGCCGACGTTGCGGTTCACGTTGGTTCCGTCGGGCGAACAGCCTATCGCGCGCGTCTTTGCGCCGAGAGCGTCGAACACGCTTCTCGCGATATTGAAAGCGCTGCCGTTGGCGCCGTCGAGCCCCACTTTCAGACTTTTGTACGAGCACGTCGAAAGCGCTATGAGATGACCTATATATCTGTTCCTGCCGGAAACATAGTCCACCGTTCTGCCTATTTTTTCGCCGCGGGCAAAGGGGATATCCACGCCGCCGAACGGGATAAAATCTCCGTCGAAATAGCTCTCTATTAAAGCAATCAGTTCCCCCGTAAGTTTTTCGCCCTGAGAATTTATGAGTTTTATGCCGTTGTCCGCATATGCGTTGTGGCTTGCGGATATCATTATCCCGCAGTCGAAGCCGTCGCATCTGGCGATATAGGATACCGACGCCGTGGTGGTTACGTGCATGATATATGCGTCCGCGCCCGAGGCGGTGAGCCCCGCGGCGATGGAATATTCGAGCATATACGAGGAAAGCCGGGTATCCTTGCCGATAACCGCGCGACAGCGCGCGCCGATGCGCGCGCCGAAATACCAGCCTATAACTCTGCCTGCCTTATACGCGTGTTCGGCCGTTATCGCGGAACCGGCCTCGCCGCGGAAGCCGTCCGTGCCGAAATATTTACCCGTTTTCATACCTCCCGGCGGCTCCGCCACGAAGCACTTTTTCGCGCTGTCTGCCTATACAGAGATCGCCGTCCGCCAAATCGCACGTTACCGTCGTTCCCGCGGCTATATATGCGCCCCTTTTGATGAGCAAAGGCGCTACGAGATTGCTGTTCGCGCCTATGAAAACGCCGTCCTCGACAACGCTTTTGCTCTTTGTTCTGCCGTTATAGTTGCAGAAAACCACGCCGCAGCCTATATTGACGTTTTCGCCCACTACCGCGTCCCCTATGTAAGCGTGATGCGCCGCTTTCGTGCCGGGGCCGATATCCGAGGCCTTTATCTCAACGAAATCGCCTATTCTGCATCTCTCGCCCACGGTTGCGCCGCAACGAAGATATGCATACGGACCTATCGTACAGTTTTTCTCCACGTGCGCGCCTATCAACGTGCTCGAATACACAACCGTGCCTTCCCCGACATATGAATTTTCTATGTGCGAAAAAGGCATTATGCGCGCACCCGATAATATATGCGAGCCGCCCGATATGTATGCGGGCGCAAATATCCTGGCCCCGTCCTCAACTATGCTGTCCGCCGAAACGTAAATGCCGCTTGAAAATTCGTTTTGCATGCTTTCACCTTAAAATTGCGATATTCTACAATATGCCGGATCGCCGAAAAGGTGTTAACGCGCACACGCGCAAAATATTGACAACTTGCGCGCGCTGTGATATTATTAACGGGAATTTATGATTAAAAAGCGCAGAAAAAAAATATCGATATGGCAGATGCTCGCCCTCGGCTACCTGGCTGTTATAATAACGGGCAGTCTGCTGCTGATAATCCCGGCGGCCACGAAGGACGGCTCTTCCACCGATTACCTCGACGCCCTCTTTACGGCCGCGAGCGCGACGTGCGTTACGGGGCTCACCCCGTTCAATACGGGCGCGCATTGGTCGGTGTTCGGGCAAATAGTCATACTCATTCTCATTCAGACCGGCGGCCTCGGCTTCATGACGATAGTTTCCGTCCTCTTTCAACTCTTCGGAAAAGGCCTGAACCTTTCGGGGAAGAGAGCGGTAATCGCAAGCTCCGGCGGCAAGCTCTCGGGGCTTTCTGGGCTCGTAAAGAGGATTTTTATAGGCACGGCCGCGTGCGAAATTCTCGGAGCGGCGTTGCTTATGATACGCTTCATTCCCGATTTCGGGCCGCTCAAAGGCGTTTATTTCGCCGTCTTTCACTCCGTTTCCGCTTTCTGCAACGCCGGTTTCGATCTGATGGGCTGGGCGGGCTACGAATCGCTCACTCATTACGCCACGGATCCGCTCGTCTCTTTGACCATCTGCGCGCTCATAATAGTCGGCGGCTTGGGTTTCTGCGTGTGGGGAGACGTTTTCGACTGCCGTTTCAGATTCAAAAAATTCCAGCTCAACACGAAGATTGTGCTCATAATGTCGGCTTTTCTGCTCGTTACGTCCACGGCGCTCTTCCTCGGTTTCGAATGGAACAATTCCTATTATGCCGACTATGACTTCGGGGAAAAACTGCTCGTCTCGTTCTTCAACGCCACGACGCCGAGAACGGCCGGCTTCTACACGACCAACCCCGCTTATTTCAGCGAGAGCGGATATCTGCTTACGATAATTCTGATGTTCATAGGCGGCAGCTCCGGCTCCACCGCGGGCGGCATCAAGGTCGGCACTTTCGCCGTCATAGTCATGGGCATGTTAGGGGCTTTCCGCGGCAACAAAGATATAAACATAGGCTCGAAAAGAATAGAATATTCGCTTTTGTCGCAAGCGCTTGCGATATTTACGGCTTGCCTTATGATACTCATGGTTACCACGATATCCATCTGCGCGATAGAGGGCGACACGGCGAATTTCAAAAACGTTCTGTTCGAATGTGTTTCCGCTCTCGGCACGGTGGGTATTTCTCTTGACGTAGAGAGCGCCGGCGGAGCTATTGTCAACTTCACGTCCACTTTGCAACCCGCTTCGAAAGCCATTGTGATAATTCTCATGTATGCGGGCAGAGTGGGAATTCTAACGCTTGCGTTCGCCGTTGCGAGCAAGCGCAAAACTTCGGATATCAGAAAGCCGGTTGATACGCTTCTGATAGGCTGAAATAAAAAAAATACGCAAATATATTGCGTATACGGAGGTATAAATGAAATCGGTACTATTGATCGGTCTCGGTAAATTCGGCCAGATACTCGGCGAAAGTCTGCTCGGCATGGGCGACGAAGTTATGATAGTCGACAGAAACGAAGACGTTATAGACATGCTCGCGCCCAAGTACGCCGGCGCGCTTATCGCAAACGGAATGAACGTGGAGAGCATGAAATCGCTCGATATCCCCTCTTACGACGTGTGCGTGGTCGCCATAGGCGACGATTTTCAATCTTCGCTCGAAATAACCTCTATTTTGAAGGATTTGGGCGCAAGATACGTCGTTTCGCGCGCCAATACGGACATACAGCGCAAATTCCTCTTCCGCGTGGGCGCGGACGAAGTCATATATCCCAACAGAGATATAGCCGAAAAGCTCGCCGTTAAAATCAACGCCGAAAAAGTTTACGACTATATCGAACTCGACCAGAAATATTCGATATTCGAAATAGCCGTGCCCGCAAAGTGGCGCGGGAAATCGCTCGTCGACGTCAATCCGCGCGCAAAACACGGCCTCAACATCCTTACCATAAAAAAGGGCAACGAGATAGTTCCCGTGCCCGACGCCAATTACGTATTCGAAGAGGGCGATCATATGGTGGTGTTCGGAAATACCGAAACAATACTCGAATTCTCAAACAAAACCAAATAACACATTGCAAAACGGCGGCGGGCATTCGGCCCGCCGCCGTTATTTTTTTATACGTTTATCGCGCTTCTCCCATATCTTTGAGATGCTTTTTCAAAAGCGTTTCGTCCGCCG
This sequence comes from uncultured Clostridia bacterium, assembly GCA_947628505.1. GTDB lineage: Bacteria > Bacillota > Clostridia > Christensenellales > Borkfalkiaceae > Coproplasma. Next base: position 28,197 of record CANRAD010000014.1, on the reverse strand, counting down.
CAGTCTTGTCGATTATAGCCTTTATGAGCGACTCCAACTCGCCGTTCGCCGAATAATCCGCGGGGGCGTAATACCTTATCCTGTTGTTTTTTATCATCTTCGACACCTTGTTCGTGTCGCCCGTGGCAGGATCGTAAACGCCTATGGAATGTCCGCCGTAAGTATTGACCAGCTTCATGCACGGTATGTCCGTGTCGCTGTCGCCTATGTAAACCATATTCCCGAACGGTATTCTCAGCTCTTCCGGTCTGAAATATTCGTTTACGCCCGCGTCGTTTATATCGAGCACGCCCTTGGATATTCTGAACAGAAACTGCGTTTTGTTCGTATAGTTTACAGCCTGCGCGGGCCATTTTGCCACGCCGCGCGAATTGTAATAAAAACTGCTCGCGTAAACGGCTTTGAACTCCTTTGCTATGCAAGTGCCGCATATCATCTCTTTCAGTCCGGAAGAAATAACGTAATGCTCCACTTCCACTCCGGCCTTCTTGCCGTAAGCGTTTATCCTTCCGAACCAGCTCTCGACGCCGCTGTAAAGTTTCACCTTCGAGCCGTATTCTCCGAGCGCCTTCTTGTTGAGCACGAGATTTCCCTCGGCTTCGCAGACCATCTTGTACATATATGCGAGATTTACGTCCATATCGTTCTCGGCGGCAAGCTCGTTCGCCTGCTTCCAGAATTCCTCCACGTCGTAACCGACGGACTGTATATATCCCTGCGCCTGCATATCGTCGGGCGAGAGCGTTCTGTCGAAATCGTAGCATATCGCCAGAACGGGCTTTCTTTTACAATTCATATCCTAATCTCCACGTATAATTCCGACTACCAGCGTATCACAAAACGGCGCGCAAGTCAACCTGGGCCGCGGCCGAAGCGCAAACGCGACGAAGATAATTATTCGAAAATTTTTTTAATCATACCGTTTTCTGTCATATTAACGCTATATAATTGCTTTTACAAGGCGGCATGCACATGAAAAGCGTTAAAAAACTCAGAAAAGAATTTCTTGAAAAGGCGGAAAAACACAGATATCGCACGGCGTGCGCCAAGGTTGCCTGCGACATGGCGTGCGATTCTCCGGGAAGCGCGGAAAAAATGCGGAAAATGATTGCGATGATTGACGAGGAGCGGCCAATATACGAAATAATTCTGTATGCCCGCGGAGAATAAACGAAACGCGCGGCAATAAAATTGCCGCGCGCCGTTGCGCATGCGCGGCTTGCGAGGACGACGCGCGTGCGCCGGGGTGAGCTTTGTCCGAAATGATAAAGCGCCGAAATCCCGCCGACGTCAAAACATATTCTGCCTACGGCGCCCGAACGGTTGCAAACCGGCGCAACCGTTCGTGTTCGGCCTTTACATAAAAAGACTTCCGGGCGCGCAAAAATGTTACGCGTTAAAAACAAAAAATTTTTCCGCGGCAAACGCCGCGGAAAAATCGAGGGGAATAAGTAAGCTATGAAAACAGCCAGCCGAGAAGTTCCGCGGCCGAGGCGCTTTCTTTCGCTTGGGAATGTGCAAGATATTCGAGAGCGCGCTTTATGAGCTGCACGTGCTCTCTTTTAAGCATATAGCCTCCGAGCGTAAAACATTTATTCATTTCTATCCCTCCTCCTCTTCCTTGAAAGGTATCTATGGGGAAATGAAACTGCAAATCGGCAATATCGCGCTTTATCGTGCGCGCGCTCACGCCCAATCTGTAGGAGATATTCGCTATGGTTACTCTTCCTCCTTTTAAAAGAAGATTTATAACGTCTATCTGCCTATCGTATTTTACACCCATCCACGTTTTTTGGCCAATTCGGCCAATTCTTCCATATTGTTGAATTCGCTTATTTCTTCGTAATCATCGCCGGAATGAGGACCGAAATACAAACGTGATATATCGCCGAAAATTTCGAAACCTCTTTCCGAAACGTAAAAGCCTATTTGATCATGTTTATCGCATGCCGACGGCACATCGGGCTCGTTTACCGTGAATATGTGATAATATCTTATGTATTCGCGATATGAGCCTCCCATGCTTTCGGCTTTTTGTTTTAACATTGCCGCAAAATCGTCTTCGTTAAAACTTTTTTTGTCTTTGTCCGTGTCTTCCTTTGCGGCCGCGATTCTGTCGACAAACACCAACGGTTTATCATCGAAGTAGTCTTTATATCTTTCCAGCATCTCGCCGAGGATTTTACTTCCTTCTTCCAGATAACCCTCATCAAGATGTCCGAATATGATGAATTTGTCGGAGTAAACGGCAAAAACGGTGCAAGTGGTTACGCCCAGTGTTATGATCTCGTCGAAAACTGCATTTATATATCCCTGTTTTTCGCTTTTACCCCAATTCCGGCATTCCTTGAACAAAAGACGCTTTCCTTTTGTGAATTCCACAGCCGCAATGGCGTTCCAGCCGAGTATGAATATTTCATCGCTGTGTATTTGCGTAATTGCAAACTTATTAAATTCATTTTTCGGTATTATATCGTTTCTGTCGTGCGATTTTGCAATGAATATCGGGTTACTCAACATAACGTGTTTCTCCTCAAATCATGTGAAACGACCAGAGAGTGCTGTCGTCCTTTGCCGAAGTCTGGCTCAACGTTCCCGCGCTTTTAATGTACTTTTTATACGACGAGGCGCCGGTCTTTATTCTGAACGCGTCGCCATCTTTCTCTATTTTGAATTTCTGCGCGTTCGTATTGTTTTTCTGATAGCATATGAGTTTTGCGCCGTCCTTATCGGAACAACCCGCTATATCGAAGCAGTATTTTTCCGCGTCCACGGGAACTATTCTCCACACGTCGCCGCCGAGGCTTTCCAATTTGAAATCCTGCGCGCTCTTATAGTTTTCTTCGCGGAGTTCGAAAACATAACCGCTTCCCGAAGGGACGAGCGTTACAAGCAACCCGCTCACTCCCGTTATCGTATAAACTCCTTCCGTGAGTTTACCGTCGTTTTTTATAATGTCTTTAATATTGATATCCATAAAATTATCTCCTTTTATAAATGATTTGCGGCAGCACGGAGTCGAAAACGGCGCGCATGTTCACAAACCCGAGCACGCCCAACACGTGCGCGTAGTAGGGTTTGAAAACCTCTTCGCGGCGCGCCGTCTCCATGCATACGTCTACCGCGTTCGGCCCGGAAAGCGTGCCCGGGCCGAACGTTTCTATCTGCGCCGCTATACCGCGGCACACGTCGGCGCTTTCGTCGAAAATTTTCGAGTATTTATCGAGATACGTTCTCAGTTTTTCCTGCAAATCTTCAAGGCAACTTACGGCATGCTTGTCTCTCTCTTTTCGCGCGTTGTAACGCGCGCCCGTTTCCTTTTCCCTTCCGTCGAACGAGATTATCTTCTGCAATGCTATCGCAATGTCGGAAGAGATCGGCAACAACTGCGCGTCGGCAAGCGCTTGAAGTTCCGAAAGAAACTTTTCTGCGTTTTCCGCAAACTGCCCCGGACTTTTTTTGAGATACTGCGTCAAAGACGAAAGTCCCGCCGCCTCTTGTTGCAATTTTAAATACACCGCATAGTTAAGCATATTACGTCAAAGAAAGGTATCTCTTTTCCTTGCCTTTTTCGTCCTCTTCGACTTGAAGGGTGAGATCCTGCTCCTTTATTTTGAGTTTTATGTGCATAAGGCAATCCTGAGTGGCGTATTCGTTCATCTTCACCGTGTTTATGTCCACCTGCACCGCCGCGGACGAGCGCATTATCCGTTTGAACTCGAAGAACATGAGATTCCCCACGAACTTCGCCGACTGCTCTATGGCTTCGTCCGACGCGTAAGGCCGGGCATTTTTCTTGTATCCCGAAACGTCTTTTTTTATTTCGCGTTTGAGCTTTTCTCTGAAATCGTCCGCAAGATCGAGAATTTTAACTATATCGTAAGTATACGTATCGAAATAGCGCTTCACGTTTTTGACCATATTTTCCGTTATGGCTTTCGCGGAAGCCGTAAATTCTTCGAGCTGCTCGTTGGAAAACTCCACGTTGACGTCTTCCTGCCGCTCCTGAGAACGCTCTTCTCCGCCCGTACTCTCGACGCGCAGTTTTTCGCGCGACTTGTTTTTTTCCGCCTCTTTAAGTTTTTCTTCCTCGCGTAAATTTACGAAGTTATACTTATAAGAACGCACCAAATATATGGGCAGATTGGTTTTTATCGTCTCGAACAGTTCTTCCTTCTGAGCGGCAAACTCGTCGGAATTTTTGGTTATGCCGACTACCATAACGGGCACTTCGAGTTCCACATCGTCTATTATGTAATGCGGAACGGGTAAGTTCTTCACGAAAGGATCGGCATGATACTGTTCGCTCGCGCTCGCCGCGTAATAATCCGCATAAGTGCGAGCGGCAGCTATATCGCTTGCAAGTTGGCCTACGAAGGAGGATAAATCGACCATAATTTACGCCGCCTCGTTTGATTTCTTCGGAACTATCGATTCTTCGAGAATATCGAGCACTCTGCTCATGCCCACGGGCACATCGTCCTGCACCGCATGAATCTTGATGTTGAGCGAATACTCCTTTTTGACTTCCTCTTTTTCCGAGTTCTTCTTCTGATGGGATATGGACGCGTTCATGGATATGCTCCCACTTGCGAAAAGACCTCCGAACTTCGCCGAACCGGAAGTGCCGGCCGATGAGTTCGTCGACGATTCTTTGTCGCTCGTGTATATGGAATTGATCTTTACGTTCAACTCTATATCCGTGGACGAAACGCGTATGAAAGGTATCGGCACGATAGTGAGAATAGGCACTTGCAATACCATATCCTGATATACTGCGGGCTTTTCCTTTTGCTCTTCGCGCTTGCAAAGTTTGATTTCCGCTTCCTGAGCGTTTTCGTCCGCCCCTTTCTCCTCCTCGGTATGACTTATAGTTGCCGACACTTCTTGGAAGTCCGATTTCTCTATGAGTTTGGATACGGACGCTTCATTGAGCAATTCCGCTCCGCGCACCGCGCCTTCGCTGTCGACACTCAGCCTTACATTGCATTTCGTGCCGTTAAAATCGACTTCAACCGAATCAACCCTGTCGGCAGAATAGCCGCTTCCGCGTTTAACGACGCTGAGATACGCGCTTGCGGGAACGGCGGCCTGATAGGGTTGAACTTCCTTGGGATATTTGAAATCCACGTATACGGGCTTTATCGCGTTGCCGTTTTCGTCGTTTTCAAAGCCAACGCTCTTTATGAAATTTACCGACGTAAGCGAAGAAGTGTTCTGCGCGCTTACGACGGCGTTGAGCGCGCCGCCTATTATTTTGTCGAAAGATATACTTGAAAGTTCTTCTGCGGGATTATACATAATTGACTCCTTTAAAATGAATTTTGTCTACCGGTATCAAGAAAAAATTTACATAAAAAAGGTGCCAACCCCGCGCACCTTTTAAAAAATTTTTTGATTTTTTTTGTCTTTCCGTATCCGGGCGCGCTTTATACTGCGCGTTTTTTAACAAAAAAATGTTGATTTTTATCAGACGTTCCGTTATCGCGCGCACGCGCGTTGCATAAAAAATCGATATACGTCTCTTTCGTTTTTCGCCGATAAATGAATAATTTTATAATTTGGGCCGCCTCGTCCGATTTGTGCCCGAATGTCAAAACATAATTTAACATTTTTCGACAATTTTCGACAAACTCTTGTATAAATACAACATATTGTAGTATAATTATTAAAAACATCTCTATCTTGTGTAGCCATTGAAGAATATGACTGAAAGTGCTCCGAAGCGGTCCGGAGCGATAAATTTTTTGCGAGGCTTTGATAATGCGCAGGATTGTTTTGTCGATTTTTATAACGTGCGTCGCCGTTTCGGGCCTATGTATTTCCATGGCGTGCGTTAAAAGCGTTTCGGCGCAAACGGACGCGGAGATTTTTTACAGCGTTATTTTCACGGACGCCGACGGCGAGCTGGACGTTCAGAAAATCAAGGCGGGCGAACGCGCGCTGTTCGTTGCGCCGCGTATTCCGGAAGGATACTCTTTCGCCGGCTGGACGCACGAAGAAAACTTTTACGATTTTTCGCGGCCCGTTTACTCGGACAAGACGCTCGAAGCCCGATACGTGCCCGAAGATTACGATTATTACATATATTTTTACGCCGACGGGAATCTTATTGCCTCAATGAGCGGAAAAGACATTCCGCAAATGACGGCTCTTCCCGAAATACCGCGCAAAAACGGCTATTCAGCCGAATGGAAATCCTTTTATTTCGACGAAGATGAACACATTCTGTACGTCTGCGCGGAGTACAGCGAAATAGTTTACACGGCCACCTTCGTCGCCGACGGGAAAACGGTAGACAGACGCAGTTTCACGGTGTCCGACGATTTCATTCCCGAGCCTTCGGTGCCGCCGAAAAAAGGTTACGCGGGAAAATGGGAGAATTATTCCTTAACGTGCGAGGATATGATAATTTGCGCCGAATACACTCTCATAATTTACACGGCGGAATTTGTTGCGGACGGCGTTACCGCTGGAATCGTTGAATATTCCGTCGAAGCGCCGTTGGGAGAATTGCCGCCCGTTCCCGAAAAAGAGGGTTATATAGGAAGATGGAGCGACTTTACGCCATTTGAAAGCGAATATGCCGTGGTTACGGCGGTATACGAGATCGATCCCGGATATTGCGAAAGCGGTTCGGACGGGCAATCTTCGCCTTTGACTTACGCGCCCGTCGACGGCGGTTGGGCGGTAACCGGCAGAGCCGACGATTCTACGGAAATAATCGTGCCTGCCGAACACGACGGCTTGCCCGTTACGGAAATAGCCGAGGCCGCCTTTACGCAGACGGACATAACCTCGATAAAATTCGGCGCGAACGTAGTAAAAATAAACGACTACGCGTTTTACGGTTGTCCGCTTAAAAGCGCGGTGTTCGGCGGAAAAGAAAAATATATAGGCAAATATGCGTTTTCTTGCTGTCTTTTCGATGAACTGACGTTGCCGCAGTCTCTCGAAAATATCGACAATCAGGCATTCTGGGGTTGTTCCGCGCTTAAACGGGTTTCATTCGGCGAAAACGTGAAATATATCGGCAAACGCGCGTTTTTCGGCTGCGGGCTGGAAAGCGCGTATTTTGCAAAGACGGACGAATGGTTCGGCTCGGACGGCAAATCGTACTCCGCCGACTTCTCCTCTCCCGAAAAAGCGGCTTATATTCTGGTCGGGGCCAAAATATGTTTCAGTCAAGGCAATCCCTCAACAACTTGCGCGTTTTTTCGAAAATTTGCGCTCATGCCTTTGATTTCCCGCATAAATTGCCGTAAAATATACGCAGAGACGTAAAGGAGAAAGATATTATGGAGCTGAATTGCGCAGTCATAGGGATTGGCGCCATGGGCAAAAAATATGCCGTCATGCTGAGCGGCGGAAAAATCAAGGGTTTGCGCCTTTCTGCGGTGTGCGCGAGAAGCGATGCAAGCGCCGAATGGGCGGCGGCAAATCTCGGAAAAGACGTAGTGATATGCCGCGACGAAGACGAACTTTACGGCAATCCGGGCATCTTCGACGCCGTAATAATAGTTACGCCGCACAAGTTGCATCCGGATATGGCGATACGCGCGCTCAAAGCCGGCAAGCACGTCATGTGCGACAAGCCCGCAGGCGCAACGGCGGCGGACGCGCGCAGAATAAACGACGTTGCCGCAAAATCGGACAAGATTTTTGCCATGATGTGCCATCAACGCACATACCCGCAATATAAAAAAATAAAACAACTTCTGAGCGAGGGCGCGATAGGCGGAATACGGCGCATAAACCTTGAAAACAGCGGCTTTTTCAGAACGGTGAGTTATCACAAATCTTCGCCGTGGCGAAGCAGTTGGACGGGCGAAGGCGGCGGCGCGCTTATAAATCAAGGTTATCACCTTATAGATATGTGGCGGTGGCTGTTCGGAAAACCCGAAGCGATATACGCCGATATTCCGTACGGGAAATACAACGATTTCGACGTGGACGACGAAGATACTCTAATAATGGACTATCCCGGCAAAGTTACCGGCACGTTCATAATATCCACGGGCGAAGGCTGTCCGACGGAGCGGCTCGAAATATGCGGAACGCGCGGGAAAATTCTTCTCGACGGCAACATCCTCACGGTAACGCGCTTCGAAAGCGATATAAAGGAATACGCCGAAAGGGCGAAAGTTACCTCCTCGCAAGAGCTCGGAACCGCAGTTGAACGCATAGAGTTCGAAGAACCCGCAAACGCCTACGGGATTATGCTGGAAAACTTTGCCGAGGCCGTAACGCGGGGAGAACGCGTTATCGCCCCCGGCGAGGAGAGCGAAGACGCGCTCGAAATGATAAACGCCGCCTATCTTTCCGCATGGCGGGGCGAAAAGGTAACGTTGCCGATAAATATGCGCGAATATATTGCGATTTTAAAGCAAAAAGAAGCCGACGAGGCAAATAAAAAGCGTTAGTTTCAAACGCGGCGGAAATTTTTTCAAAGACGATACGCGAACGGCGGCGGGATTTTCCTATCCCGCCGCCGTTCGCGATTTTCATTCGGATTATTTCAATTCCGGTATAAGCGAGCCGAAGCGCCCGCGGAACCCGCATTCTTTTATGATTGCCTTTATCTCCTCGTTCCTGCCCCTCTTCTCGTCGAATACTGTAAGATGCCATACGGTCCGCTTGCTTAAAACTTCGCATATCTTCGCGATGTAGAAATTGTCGATATGCGAAAACGAAAAACCTATGGAGAATACGTCGGTAATGTCTTTCGATTTCAAACCGTCGAAAAACTTTTTATTGGCGATATAACAGCCCCGAGTGTCCTTTTTCAACTCTTCGAAGAGTTCGGCGAACTTGTCCTGCGCGCCGAGATAGGCGAAACTATCCTCCGAATATGGATTTTCCGTCTCTCCGTGCCCCACCACAATGCCCGAGCCCGAACAGCCGTGAATATGACAGACTTTATCGGCCGGCACTCCGTATATTCTTTCGAGAGTATCGGTGTAGTTGAAAGTGAGGAAAACGTCGCCTTCGCCTATATACTCGCAGAAATCGGTTTTTTCCGCCGCGGATACGTCTATGGAGTCTATCCATTGCGCGAAACAATCTTTCAAAAGCGGCACACACACTTTGAGGTCCGCGGAAATATCCTCGCGGGCGTATATCGCTCTGAACGGGTTGTCGTCGTACTCAAACAAATCGTAATCCTCTATGTACTCCGTATAATTCAGTCTTCCGAGCGACTCTTCGAAATCCCTCCAATCTTCGCCCGCGACGCCGTCGACGATGCCCACCAAAAAGCCCGCCAGATATGTCTGATCGACGCATTGCCCGCCGTCCCGATCCATTCCCACCGACGGCCAATAATTTATTTCCCCGAGACTTCTTTTTTTCAGAAATTTTCTGAAATCGCCGTATGTCGTTTCGAGTTTATGCGCCATGTCGAAGCCGTTGCCTAAAATAAACAATTTTGCCGTAGCAGTCGCCGCCTTTGTCGCGGATATCCGCAACATTTTTATTTTTTCCGCGGCGGCAAATATCCATCGCGCTTTGAAACTTCCGCCGCCGTTCGCGATTATAACATAAAAACGGAAAATACTCTGTCTTCCGCAACTACATTTTCCTCAATCCGCCGTCGGGAAACGTCAGATTCCGAGAGCGCAAAACCCATAACTGCGCGCTCGTGTTATAGCGCGTCGGAAAATCGGCACGGTAATTTTAAAAGTCATAAGGACATTGGATTTTTTATTTGTTTTTCCGCTGATTTTTGCGCCTGTGCGCGGCTATTGCAAATACCGTACACGCAACCGTCAAAACCGCAATCGGCACAGCTATTGCCAACCAAATCAGACTTGCCTGTGCCGGATTGCCCGGTGAATCCGGCTGTTCTTCGATGATAATTTCAAATGTAAGTTCGATTGTTTTGTAACTGCCTGCGTCTTCGCCCGTATAGATGGCTTTTGCGGTTATCCTGCTGCCCGTAATTTCCGTATTTTCATCTTCCCAAACAAATCCGTCGGGAAGAGAAATATCGGACAGTTTGGCGGCCTTTTTATTGTAACGTATGGTTGTATTCACGTTCGGCTTTTCCGCCTTTGAAATTGTGAAATCCAATTCCCGCGTTCCGATATAATCATTTATGAAAGTTACGATAGCTTTGCCCCGACCTGCAAATTTGTTGTCCTCGTATCGGACGTCAAAGTCCGCACCCAAGGCGAGACTGACTTCCCCGTCCTTTGCAATAATTTGGGGAGTTTTTTCCGTGCCGTCATATACAAAAGGTCCGACTTCAATGTTTACGCTCAACAAAGAAGCCTCTTTACGCGGTTGTTTTGTTATCATAATTTCAACCTGATAGTTTTTATAATTTTGCGTGTCCTTATAAATTGCGTATGCTTTTATTGTTTCTTTGTCGATTTTTGCGTCGGGTTCCGCCCATTTCCAACCGTCGATAAGGTCGACAGCTTGCAAAGTTTTTATCTTTCTTTCAACCGTCATTTCCGTGCTCGGCATAGGATCGGGATTGTCGGCTTTTTCAATTGTGAACGGCGCCTTTGCCTCGGCGGAATTGTAGTTTTTCGACTGCGCCGCCATCGCCTTTATCCAATACGTTCCGGCGTTTTCGGGCATGTCCGAAGTGTATTGGCCGTTTTCTTCATTTGCATAGAGGAAAGTTACGTCCGCAATATCCGCTTCACTCTCCGCGCGAGGCGTCGAAGGGTTCTCTCCGTAGATCCACCCGTCCAGAATAACATTAAAATTTTCTATATCCGCACGTTTGATTGTGAAATAAAGCGTTATCGCTCCGTTGTAATCGTTCTTGCCTTTGACAATTACGCTTGCTTGGCCCGCGTCTCTGTTGTTTATATATTGCACTTCGAAATCAGCGTTTGAATCAAGCGTTTTTTCTCCGTCTTTTGCAATAACATTCGGCTCATTATCCCGTCCGTTATATACATACTCGATTTGCTCAAGTCTCAACTCCGAAATCAAAGAAATGTTCTTTTGCCCCGTTGCGCTTTCACGGGTGATTGTAACCGCCGTCTTAGTGTTGGCATAATTTTCCTTGTTCGGCCCGTTGTAAATGGCAACCGCCTGAATTTTATCGCTTGATATATCGAGATTTTTTTGCCATGCCCAACCCGCATCAAGCGAAATTTCGTTTAAATTCTTTATACTGTCATCGACAAGCATAGCGCTTTTGGGCTTTCCCTCAGGCCATCTTGCCTTTCTGATTTTGAAGTCTTGACTTTTCTGACCTTTATAATTTCCGTTCCCGATAGCGGTTACCGTGGCAGTTCCCGCATCTGTGTTTTTTTGAAAAGTCAACAGATAGTCGGTATCATAAGTAAGTTCTTTGCCCTGATAGGTTACCCTCACTCTCGGCTCGACAGACTTGCCTGTGTAAACATAGTCGCCGGAAATTTCCACATTCACTTCCGAAATGTCTGTCTGCGCAGGCGGATTCTCTTCTGTTTTTTCGATATAAAAGCTGCAAACCGTATTTTGATATAAATTTGCGTCCGCTCCCACGTATTTAAGTGAAAATTGAAATTGCGACTTCCCGGGTTTTAATTGCTCGTCATTGCCTATCCATTCCCATCCGTTTGGAATTTTAAAATCATGCGCCTTTACAATATTGTCATAAACCTTTACGGTGCCGCTTATTCTGCCCGGCGGATATTTTGCCCTCGCAACTTCAAAATGAGTTGTCCTTGTGCCTGTGAACTCTCCCGCGCCCGTAATCGTTACTGTCGCTGTGCCGGGCAAAATGTTGTTTTCGACTTTTACTTCATAGTCCGTGTTTTGTTTTAAAAGTTGTTCATCAAAATATACTTCTATATCCGGAATCAAATCTTTCCCTTCATAAAAAACAAGTCTGTCTTCAATTTCGATTCTGGCATATTTCAAGTTTTTCCCCAAATTTTCCCCTCTGTCGACGACATTGGTTATCGCTCTTATTTTTGCCACATGACTGCCGTATGAAGTGTCGGCATAGTTATCGCTTTTTTTATAACTTTCCCACTTGCCGTCAAGGAAGTAATAAGTCATATCGTTTACCGAAGTTTTATCTGGCGTGCATACGGCCACGGGTTTATTATTTGCTTCACTGCTGCTGATAACAATCGAAAAGTACTCGCCTTGCTCCAAATTTATCGGTTTGTCAAAGTCTATGGTGTGAAAGCCGGAGATGTCAATGTGCGCTGTCTTGCTTTCGACAACAGGGCCTTGCTCCGGATTATTCGCCTCGTCGTTTACGTCGCCCGGATTTACGCTCAGATTTTTGCGGATTTCGGCTTTTACATTGATATTACTTAGGTCTGTGTATATCGTTACGGCAGTCAGTTGCTCTTGTTGCGTTGGCGACGAGAGTTTTGCCTCATAAATTGCCGCCTGTTTTTCGGCGTCGGCGCTCGATCTGCTCGATGAAATTTGTCCGTCGTAATGATAAATGTTCTGATAGTTTTCACGCATTGCAACATCAACGACATAAGGAGCTGTAATATACTGTTCGTAGGACATATAAAAGCAATATATCCCATTATATTGGTCAGCGCCATAATTCCCCCAGCTGTTTTTTACAATCCAAGCGCCGTTGCCCGTTGGTCTGCTTGGTGTAAAATCCTGCCTGTTTATAGTGTCGTCCCAACCGACAATAAGCGATTCATGGTTCGTTTTGTGTACAGTGCTACCTGAGAAATATTTTGCATTGGAGCCCGGTGAGGCATAGGTAAAAGACACCGCGCCATATTTCAAAATAGCTCTCTTAATTGAGTCTGTATCTTTTGAAATCATAAAATAATTTTGGATATAGTACTTAGATTGCATAAGTTCGCCATTCATGGCGTCAAGGTCGTCTAAATCGAGAGAATCGTTTTGTTCAACCAGCGCATAGCCTTCCGTCATCGTGTCGTAGGCGTTATAACCTTTATCGCCCGAATCCCAAAATCCGGCTGAGCCCGCGTCATCTGCGGTTAAATACAGCGGATCGTGCAACCCGTCTCTGTTAAAACGGGCATAAGCAAGCACTCTTTCATCAAAATCGAGATTGTATTTTGTGGCGCTTTCGTCTATACCCTTGCGCAAAATGTTTGACTCGACGGCGCCGACCGGGGCATAAGCCCAACAAATGTTTCTTTGCCCTTGCTGTCTTGTCGGAGTTACAATATCAAAATTTCGACCGTCAAAACTTTCAAGATTGTCTGCCCAATAGTTCAGTTGTTCATCGTCCGCGCTTTGAAGGTCGCCGATATCTTTCGGCGGCTCCGCGCTTATAATGTCGGCTTCCCGGCTTAAAGCGGTTGCATATGTCTCGATGGGATTATTTGTTCCAATAGAAAAGATACCCGCGCTAAACGAGAGAAGAATCGCCTGAATAAAAATTATAACTGACAGTGTGCGTTTTTTCATATATACAGATTATCTCATATTTATAAGGAATTTGCAAGCGCAGTATATTGATAATATAAAGCCTTCCGGATTTCTTCGGACGGCACTTTCTTATTCGCCCGGCAACGGGATATCTTCAAGCGGGCATCGATAATTCCATTTTTGAAGAAGATAACTTTCACGCTTCGCACGCACTGACGAATATTCCGCCAACAGTATGCGTCAAAGTTATAGCACATTGAAAAATCGGTATTTTACTTTAAGTAAAATCGGCTTTATAATATATACGAAAAACATAGACGAGGTCGCCATGAAAAAAGTTTCGATTATATCGTGAAGTTCCCAAAAAATCGGCAACAACGATATGCTTTGCGGCGGATTTATATGCCTCGCACGGGCGGCGCGAGAATTTCGCGAATAAACAAGGAGAAATTCATTATGCAATATGTAACCCTTTCAAACGGCGTGAAGATGCCGCAACTCGGCTACGGCGTGTATCAGATCGGCAGGGACGAATGTGAGCGTTGCGTTTCGGACGCGCTTAAAGTCGGCTACCGACACCTCGATACGGCGCAGAGCTACTTCAACGAGGAACAGGTCGGCGCGGCGGTCAAAAAGTCGGGCATATCCCGCGGCGAGCTTTTCATAACCTCGAAAGTCTGGGTGGAACACTACGGCTATTCGGAGTGCAGAAAATCGGTTGAACAGTCGCTTGAAAAATTGCAGACCGACTATATCGATTTGATGCTGTTGCACCAGCCGTTCGCCGATTACTACGGCGCATGGCGTGCGCTCGAAGAGATGTATAAAGAGGGCAAAATACGCGCCATAGGCGTTTCCAACTTCTATCCCGACAGACTTGTGGACATAGCCTCGTTCGCCGGAATACGTCCTATGGTAAATCAGGTGGAAACGCACCCGCACAACCAGCAGACCGAGGCCCAAAAATGGATGATAAAGTACGGCGTGCAACACGAATCGTGGGCGCCGTTCGGCGAGGGTAGAGGCGGATTGTTTTCCGACGCCACGCTTAAAATGATCGGCGAAAAATACGGCAAAACGACCGCGCAAGTAATGCTCCGCTGGCAGTTGCAACGCGGAATAGTCGTCATTCCGAAGTCAACTCACATTGAGCGCATGCGCGAAAACTTCGACGTGTTCGATTTTACGCTATCCGAGGACGATATGAAAGCAATCGCCGCGCTCGACAAAAAGCAAAGCTCGTTCTTCTCCCACCAAGACCCCAACATGGTCGAATGGTTCGTGAAAATGGTCGAAGAACGCAAGACGAAGCATAATTCGGCTGCCGAAAAAAAGAATTGGTAAAAATAAGGAGGGAAATATGAAATACTTTGACTTAAACAACGGAATTAAAATGCCCATGGCGGGCATAGGAACTTATTTGCTCTCGCCCGAGGACGCGGAAAACGCCGTATATGAGGCGCTCAAATGCGGATACACGCTCATCGACACGGCTAACGCCTACATGAACGAACGCGCCGTCGGCAGAGGCATAAAAAAGAGCGGCGTCAAGCGCGAGGACATTTTTCTCGTAACGAAGATTTGGCCCACCGAATACGAAAACGGCGACAGGGCGATTGACGAAACGCTTGCGAGGCTCGGCACGGACTACGTGGATTTGCTGTTTTTGCATCAGCCCGTGGGCAACTATACCGAAGGTTACAAGGCGATGGAACGGGCATATAAGGCGGGCAAAGTCAAGGCGCTGGGGCTTTCCAACTTCCCCAAAGACCGTTTTGACAACGTGCTGGCAAACTGCGAAATCGTGCCGCAGGTAGTTCAGGTGGAAACACACCCCTACTACCCGCAAACCGAGCTCAAAGAAACGCTCAAAAAATACGGTATGGGACTTATGGCATGGTATCCTTTGGGGCATGGCGACAAGTCGCTCATAAAGCAGGATGTGTTCACGCGGCTTGCCGAAAAGTACTCAAAGACCAACGCGCAGATAATACTTCGCTGGCACACGCAGGTCGGAAATATCGTCATCCCCGGTTCCAAAAACCCCGAACACATAAAGAGCAATCTCGACATTCTCGACTTTGAACTCTCCGACGACGAACTCAAAGAGATCGCCGCGCTCGACAAGGGCAAACGCTATTACAACATGGCGATTGAGGACGAAGAAAAGGCGTTTATGAATTGGAATATCGACTTCAACGGCCAACCGTAAACTATAAATATTTTTGATTATGACGAATCAAGCGGAGGCACCTTAAAATGCCTCCGCTTTTCATTCCGCTTAACGCTAATTTGCCGCGTTCCGCTTACGCATATCTTTCCAAAAACTCCCGCATCAGCGGTTTGTTTTTCTTTAAAACGCGGCAGTAAAAATCTATCTTTGCCGACTCGTCCGAAACGGGCAGAACGATTGCGCCGTCGACGTTTCCGAACTGCTTTATCGAGAGCTCCGTGGAAAACGATAAAAGCGCGCTCTCCCTCTTCAACGCCTCGAAACTATCGCGGTTTTCCTGCATTATTATGTGCGCGTTCGGCATCTCGCGGCGGACGATATTCTCCCAAACGCCCGTCTTGGCGTATAAAAGCAAGGAGTATTTCTCCATGTCCGCAAACCGCACGCCGCCCTTCATTGCGGCAAGCGGGTGAAGTTTGGGGATATTTACAAGCAACGCCTCGCTGCCCGTAAAAATCGAATATATGTCGGCATTTTCGGCATTTTCAGTGGTGATTATCATCTGGTATGCGCCCGATAAAAGCCCGTCTTCGAGCTCTTCCTCGCTCTTCACTTCCGAAACGAGACGTTTTTCGGGGTAGAGCGAGGTCAAAAGCGGCATGATCTCCCACAGCGGCGCGGGTGCGCACGCGCCCACCGATATCGTGCGGCGGCTTCTGTCAAATTGGCGTATTTGCTCCCTCAAATTCCGCATATCGCGCAACACGTTTTGGGCGAGCGTATATGCGAATTTGCCGTTCTCGTTTAATTCCAATCTGTTTTTGCCGTGCGAAAACAGCTCCACGCCGAGCTCTTGCTCCAATTTTTGCATGGAACGGGTAAGCGCGGGCTGGGATAAAAACAGCTCCTCCGCCGCTTTCGAAAGCGTGCCGCATTCGGCTATCTTTACGAATTGTTCGAGCCAACTGAGTTCCATACTGAAATTATAGCGTAATTCCATTCCGATGTCAACAGTATGCGCGGGAGTTATAGCAGATTGCAAAATAAGTATTTTACAGTATTCAGCATTATGCTATATAATACAGAGGAAAAGAAAGAAAAAGGCTGTGTTAGGATAAATAGCGGCGCATTTTCTTGATGAATAACTTTGTTTTTTCGCTGTCGCCCGCTTAAATACGTGTGGCGGCATTATGCTTATTTGAAGGAGATTTCCTATGAAACGGTTAAAAATTCTATCTGTTCTTTTGGCGCTTGTGCTGAGTTTGTGCCTTGCGCTTTCCGCTTGCGGCACAGACAACGCGGGCGGCGGTAACAACAGCGGCGGTAACAGCAATCAGACGGAAGACTATGAAAGCACGGGCGAATATCACACCGTAACTTTCGATAGCCAAGACGGAAGCGCAGTCCAAAGCCAAAGCGTTTTGGACGGCGATTATGCAACACAGCCCGACGAGCCAGAAAAAGATGGTAAAGTATTTTTATATTGGTCGGATACGATTGAGGGCGAACGCTTCCTTTTCAGCGCGCACAAAATAACAGCGGATATTACGCTATACGCCGTTTGGAGCGACTATCACACCGTAACTTTCGATAGCCGAGGCGGAAGCGATGTTGATATGCAGCAGGTTGCCGACGGCGGATATGCACGGCAGCCGGGCCGCCCCGAAAAGGCCGGTTCCTACTTCCTGCATTGGTCGGAAGAAATAGACGGCAAAGAACGCTTTTTGTTCACTTCCCGCAAAATTACAGAGGATATTACCCTCTATGCCGTTTGGGGTACGGCCTACACCGTTACATTTGATACGCAGGGCGGAAGCGCCATCCCCGCGCAATACGTTTCCCCGGATACATCCGCTCGCAACCCCGACTCGCCCAAGAGGGAGGGATATAACTTTCTCGGCTGGTACACAGAAGCAACGGGCGGCGTCGAATGGCATTGGAACGATCCCGTAAGGGGAAATATCACCGTCTACGCCCATTGGGAAGAAGTCGGCGAAACGAGCGCTACCGCGAGCTTGGAATATGAATACGACGGCGCCCTCGGCGGCTACGTCGTTACGGGCGTCGGACAGGAGACGGACATCCGCATACCCGCCGAATATAGGGGAAGCGCCGTTGTCGGAATTGCGGACAGAGCTTTCCGCGGCAAAGATATAGTAAGCGTATCTTTCCCCGCCACTATTAAATCTATAGGCATGAACGCCTTTACGGGCTGTGAAAAACTTACTTCCGTAACAATTCCCGCTGCCGTAACCGAACTTGAAAACTATGCGTTCAGTGATTGTTCCTCTTTGACGGAAGTAACATTTGAAGAGGGAAGCCGGCTCGCAACTATCGGCAACCGCGCCTTTGCCGGAACGACTTCACTTAAAACTTTAACACTCCCCGCAAACATTACAAGTATCGGAAGCTATCTTATCCGGGATAGCGGTGTTACAACCATTCATTTCCTCGGCACTAAAGCGCAATGGGACGAGGTGGAAAAGGCTTCCAATTGGAATTACGGCAAGACCGATATTGAAATAACCTGTTCGAACGATTCAAATGCGTAAACTGCGTTTAATGTTATATTACTTTGCGTTTCAACGTTCCTTTTCGCCGCTTGCGCGAAAGATGACGTTTCCCCCGCTCCGGTTACCCCTCAGCCTCCGATGGGGAACCGGAGTTTTGGGATAAGGCGTAACTTTTTCCGCCGGAACGGGCAAAAAACCGCAAAAAGGGCGCACGGTAAAATTTTATATGTATAACCGATTTTATCCGTAAAACCAAACGCTCCCTCTCGGAAATAAATTTTTCGGTTATGCTTGACAAAAATACGAAATCGTATTATAGTTAAAATACGAAATAGTATTTCAGAGGCATATATGAATTCAAGGGAGTTTTTTTACGGGCTCGGGAAGCTCGTCTACAAGATTGACGGCGCATATGAAGAATACGGACGGAATTTCAGAATAGGTTCTGCGAATTTGCTCTGGATACTGTATGCGTTGAACGACGGCAAAGCGCACAGTCAAAAGCAGATTTCGGACGATTGGGCGATACCGAGGAGCACGGCGAATACCATTGTCAAGGATCTGGAAAGCAAAAAATATATTGTACTTTCGCAAATCAAGGGAAAACGGCGGGAATTGCTCGTCTCCCTTACTCCGCTCGGCAAGAGCTATGCGGACGGACTTTTATCCGATTTATACCGTCGCGAGGATGAAATATATTCAAAGATGGAAAACCCCGGGGAATTACTTTCGTCGGTGCAAGAATTGGCGGCAAAAATGCAAAAAATCGCCGCAAAGGAGAATAAATTATGAAAAAGATTTTAGTGGCATATTTTTCGGCAAGCGGGACAACGGCAAGAGCGGCGAAAGCTCTTGCCGGGGCAATCGGAGCGCAGATTTATGAAATAAAGCCCGAAAAACCCTACACCCGCGCCGACCTCGATTGGACGGACAAACGCTCGCGGAGCAGCGTCGAAATGAGCGACAAGTCCTCCCGCCCCGCGCTCGCGGACAAGAACGCCCCCGTTTCGGAGTGCGACGTCATATTTTTGGGTTTCCCCGTCTGGTGGTACACAGCGCCCACAATCATAAATACATTTTTGGAGAGCTATGACTTTTCCGGCAAAAAGATAATCTTATTTGCGACGAGCGGCGGAAGCGGCTTCGGCAAAACCAAGGACGACCTTTTAAACTCCGCAGGAAAGACCGCGGAGATTTGCGAGGGAAAAATCTTAAACGGACCGCTCAATGCCGCGGAGCTCAAAACTTGGAGCGAAAGTTTAATATGAAAAAAATATCGGAAACAAATTTGCGTTCTATCCCACGCCGGTTATGGTCGTGGGGGCTTTTGTAGGGGAAAAGCCGGACTTCACGCCGGTTGCCCATTTCGGCATACTCTCGCACGATATTGCAATGATAAGCCTCAACAAGGCGCACTATATAAACCAAGGCATAAATAAAAACAAAGCCTTGTCCGTGAACATTGTAGATGAAAGCCGGCTTGAAAAAGCCGCAGTCGCGGGAAGCGTCTCGGGCAGGGTTAAGGACAAATCGTCTCTTTTCGAGTACGGTTTGGGAGAGACGAACGCGCCGATTATAAACGACGCAAAACTATCTATGGAGTGCGTTGTGTAGGACGTTTACAAAGTCGGTTCGTTTGAAAATTTTGTTGTTAAAGTTGTAAATACTTTCGCCGATGAAAGTATTTTAACGGACAGCGGCAAGCCCGATTATAATAAATTCAAGCCCGTTTTGTTTGAAATGCCCAACTACACATTTTTGAAAACGGGCGACATTTTGGGCGAGTGTAAATCTTTTATGAAAAAATAAATTTCGGAGGAATGTTTATGAAAAAGATAACGCAGGACGCGGGAAGAAAGGCTTTGGGGGAATTTGCTCCCGAATTTGCGCACTTCAACGACGATATTCTCTTCGGCGAGAATTGGAATAACGGCGATATAGACCACAAGACGCGGTGCATAATAACCGTCGTTGCGCTGATGTCGTCGGGAATAACCGACAGCTCGCTCAAATACCATTTGCAAAACGCCCGAAACGCAAAAGTTACGAAAAAAGAGATTGCCGCCGTCATAACGCACGTCGCTTTCTACGTCGGTTGGCCGAAGGCATGGGCGGTTTTCAATATGGCAAAGGATATCTGGGCGGACGAGACCGCCGAAACGTCAAAAGCGGCGCACGAAAACCAAATGATATTCCCCGTCGGCGCGCCGAACGACGGCTACTCCGCATACTTCACGGGCAAAAGCTATCTTGCGCCCGTCTCCAAAGAGCAGGTCGGCATTTTCAACGTAACGTTCGAGCCTTCATGCCGCAACAATTGGCATATTCACCACGCCTCAAAGGGCGGCGGACAAATTCTCGTCTGCGTTGCCGGCCGCGGATACTATCGCGAATGGGGCAAAGAAGCCGTCGAGATGAAACCGGGGGACGTCGTCAATATCCCCGCGGGCGTAAAGCATTGGCACGGCGCGGCAAAGGACAGCTGGTTCTCCCACCTCGCCGTGGAAGTTCCGGGTGAAAACGCCTCAAACGAGTGGCTCGAACCCGTGAGCGACGAAGAGTATAACCGACTGCCTTGAAGGTGCGATATGGCGCTTACTGTAAATATATTGTATACGGGAACGGGCGGAAGCGCGAGAAAATTCGCGGAAGATATGACAAAGAGCGGGCTCGTCGATAAAATCCGCGCCGAAAAGGGAAATTTGCGCTATGAGTATTTTTTGCCCATGGACGATCCCGAATCGGTGCTGCTTATAGACGTTTGGGAAAACGAGGAAGCCCTCGACTTGCATCATAAAAGCGCGGAGATGAAAGAGATTGCCGCTCTCCGCGAGAAATATCACCTTAAAATGAAAGTTCAAAAATTTTTTGAAAAATAAAATTACAGGAGAATTAAAATGTTAGACGCAGTTTTAAGACGTTACAAATTGAGTGTCCGCATTTCCGTAAAGAGCGCGGTATCGGTACTTTTAATCGCGCTTGCGGTGGCTTTGCCGCAACTCGGGCACTTTTTCGGCAAAGAGTTTTCCTCAATATATATGCCGATGTATGCGCCGGCGTTGCTTGCGGGCTGTCTTTTGGGTTATGGATGGGGGCTTGCCGTCGGCGTTTTATCGCCCGTGGTAAGTTTCGGTTTTTCTTCCCTCTTTTTATCGTCCGTCATGCCCACGGCTTCGCGGCTTCCCTATATGATTTCGGAACTCGCGCTCTACGGCGTTATATGCGGCTTGTTTGCAAAGAAAATCGAAAAAAACGCCTTTATTGCGTTCCCCGCGGTGGCGCTTGCGCAGGTTTCCGGAAGAGCCGTTTACGTCGTGTATAATCTGATTGCGGGCAGAGCTTTTTCCGAGCTTTTATCTTCCGTGCAGACGGGAATGGTCGGGCTGTATATTCAGCTAATAGCGGTTCCCCTTATCGTAATCGTGCTTTCGAAACTCATTCGCAAGGATAACGGCGGAAAGGAGTAATCTATGTTGAACAGCGAATTTTTCGGCAGGGAAATAAAAAAACTCGGCTTCGGCTTGATGCGGCTTCCTACAAAAGGCGGCCATACCGATATTGAACAAGTCAAGGAAATGGTCGACCTCTTCCTCGGCGCGGGCTTTACATATTTCGATACGGCGTTTGTGTACGGAACGAGCGAGGAAGATATCAAAAAGGCTCTCGTCGAACGCTATCCACGCGACAGCTACACTCTGACTACCAAGCTCAACGCCTTTATGATGGCGGGCAGCGAACAGGCGGCGAAAAGTCAATTCTATAAAAGTCTGGAACGCACGGGCGCGGGATATTTCGACTTCTATCTCCTCCACGCGCTCATGGCGAACAACTATACTAAGTACGATAACTACCACATCTGGGATTTCGTCAAAGAGCAAAAGTCAAAGGGGCTTATAAAGCGTTTCGGCTTTTCCTACCACGCCGATCCCGTGCTTTTGGATAAGCTGTTGACGCTCCACCCCGAAGTGGACTTCATTCAGCTTCAAATCAACTACGCCGATTGGGAAAACCCGTCGGTAACTTCCCGCGGGAATTACGAGGTTGCAAGAAAACACAATAAGCCCGTCGTAATTATGGAACCCGTCAAGGGCGGCGCGCTCGCAAACCCGCCCAAAGAGGTGCAAAAACTGTTCAAGGAATATAACCCCGCCGCTTCCTTTGCAAGCTGGGCGATACGCTTTGCCGCCTCGCTGGACGGCGTTATGACCGTTCTTTCGGGAATGTCCGACACGGCGCAAATGCGGGATAATATCTCGTTTATGAAAGATTTTGCGCCGCTTAATGACGACGAGCAGGAAATTATCCGCAAGGCACAGCGCATTATGGGTAATTCCTCTACGATTCCATGCACGGCTTGCCATTATTGCGTGGGCGGCTGTCCGAAAAAGATTGATATACCCGCTATCTTCTCGGCGGCGAACAGACATATCGGCAACGGTCAGACGGCGCAGGCAATCGAAGCCTATAAAAAGGCGACGGCAAACTCCGGACTCGCTTCTTCCTGCATAGGCTGTAAACAATGCGAAAGAGCTTGCCCTCAACACTTGCCGATTACGAAATATCTGAAAGAATGTGCAGCATTGCTTGAAAATAAATAGAGAGCAGACCATGAAGAAGTTTGTTTTTATCCTGACGGCAATTATGATGTCTTTGAGTATAACTCTCTTTGCCGCTTGCGGCTCAGACGACGCGGGCGCGGGCGGCGATGAAAGCGGAACGGAAGTCAATCTGGGAAACGTACTTATAGTCTACTTTTCCGCAACGGGCAACACAGAGAAAATCGCGGGTTATATCGAGGATATTACGGGGGGAACGACCTTTGAGCTCGTGCCGCAAATCCCCTATTCCGCCGCCGATTTGAGATACGGCGATAGCGGCAGCCGCGTTTATAAAGAATACCATGACCAAAGTTTGCGAAACGTTGAGCTCGTAAACGCCGTGCCCGACAATTGGGAAACTTACGAAACGGTATTTATCGGCTACCCCATATGGTGGGGAATTGCGGCGTGGCCGGTAAACGGCTTTATAGAGGCAAACGATTTCACGGGCAAGGCGGTTGTGCCCTTCTGCACTTCGGCAAGTTCGCCCATCGGCAACAGCGACACGCAACTTAAAAATATGGCCGGCGCGGGCGATTGGAAGGCCGGCAAGCGGTTCTCTTCGTCGTCCGCAAAAAGCGACGTTGCAAATTGGATAGAGAGTCTCAATATTAATTTCAGCTCTGATGAAACCGTTGGCTCCCCGTAACGCAGGAGGCTCCGGCAAAGGTCTGCAGAGCAAATCGAATATAACTTCGGTTGAGGGCGTTCAGCATATAAATAAGTCGGGGAATAATCCCCGACTTATTTTTTGACCGATTTAAAGTTAAGGCCTATTGCAACATTTTCCGAAAGCGCTTACGGCGGCGCTTGTTTTTTGGAATATTCCCCGTTATTTGCGGCGTTTTCTCAGATAATGCACGGCTATGGCGCAACCTGCCGCCGCAACGGCCGCGACGACGGGAACGGCAACCAACCAAATCAAATTCCCCGCATTGCCGCCGGCTTGCCCCGTCTGCTCTTCGATTATAATTTCGAATTCCAATTTTTCGACGTCATAGTTGCCGCCCGTATATACCGCCGTGGCTTTATAAACGTTTTCCGATACTTTCGTGAGCGAGCCCTCTTCCCATTCGAAATCTTCCGGCAACTCCACGTCCGACAGCTCTTTGAACTTTTTGTCTGTACGTATGACCGTTTCTATGCTTCCGGCGTTCGCCTTTTTGATTTCGAAAGTCGCCGTAATCGTGCCCGTATAATTGTTTTTGCCGCGGATTATCGCCCTCGCCGACGTTCCTGCGCTTATGTTATTCTCATATACTACGGTAAAATCGATATTTGCCGTCAACGCGGACTGTCCGTCGAGAACGGAAACTTCCGGCTCTATTTCAAGTCCGGAGTACACCGCGTCGCCGTCGTCGACGACGGCCGTCAATCCTCCCAGATTTTTCGGAGCTATTTCGAAAGCGGCCATGCACTCCGCCGCTCTGTAATTTAAGGATTCGCCTATTAAGGCCTTTATCCAATATTTACCCGCATTTATCGGCTTATCGGCCGTGAACGCGCCGTTTGCGTCCGACGAATACAGATAAGTTATATCGCCCGTTTCCTCCTCTCCCGATATCTGCGGAGACGGAGATGCCGTATCGCCGAAAGTCCAACCCGTTTGCGATACGGAAAAGCTATTTCTGTCCGCCTTTTCGATTGTAAATATCAGCGTCGCCGTGCCGCAGTAATCGTTTATGCCCGTAATCGTCGCAACCGCCTCGCTTCCGGCGTTTTTGTTGTTCATATAAGTTATTTCGAAATCCGTTCCCGCGACGAGAACCATATTCCCGTCCCGCGCGACGGCGTTCGGAGTTTTGTCTTCGCCGTCGTAAACGAAAGATGTTCGCTCCAATCTCAACTCCGTTATATCCGCAATATCCCTCTTTTCTTCCCTTATTACGGTTATCTGCTTTTCAACGCATTCGTAGTTGTCTCTGTCCGCGCCTTTATATACCGCCGTCGCGACGAAAGATTCGCCCGAAACGGTCAAACCCGGCTCCTTCCAGAACCAATCCTTACAGCCGAGCAAAACGTCACCGAGCGACGCTGCCTTACGGCTTATCGCGATAACGTCGTCCGGGCTTTCTTTGGGCAATTCGGCTTTTACTATCTCGAAAGTTCTGACAATAACGCCCTCGTACTTGCCCGCGCCCGTAACGGTAACTTCGGCCTGCCCCGCGTTTACGTTGTTCCGGCAAGACAAATTGTAATCGATGCCCTCTCTGAGTTGCTGCTCCATATAGATTACGCTCACCGTCGGAACTATCTGCCTGCCTATGTAGACATATCTGCCCGATATCTCGACGCTTGCGTCCGATATATCCGTCTTGTCGGGCGGATCGGCGTTGATTTTGTTTACGTAAAAATCACACGTGGTAATCTGATAAAAATCCTTGTCGTCGCCCACGTATTTCAGAGAAACGGGGAAATACGTGCTCCCGTATTCGAGAACGTAATCCTCGTTTATCCACTCCCAATCGTTCGGAATGGGAATTTCGTGAAGTCGCGTTGTGTCGTTGTAGACGTCGACGGTTCCGCTCAGATTGCCCGGCGGATATTTGAGTTTCGCTATCTCGAACGCCGTCGTGCGCGTGCCGTAATATCCGCCCGCGCCCGTAATTTTCACCGTCGCCATTCCCGGGGCGTCGCTGTTCTGTATCCTTACGTTATAATCCCGCTTTTCGCTGAGCAGTACGTCGTCGAAATACACGCTCATATCGGGAATCAGTTCCCGACCTCTCGAATAGTACAAAAGCCTTTCCGGTATCTCCACTCTTGCGTATTTCAGATCGTTGCCCAAAGTCTCGGCTCTCTGAACGGTGTTCGTTACGGCCCTTATCCTTACGGCCATATTGTCCGAAGACGTATCGGCGTAAAAGTTGCTCTTTTTATAGCTCTCCCATACCCCGTTATACATGCGATACGTCATATCGTTTACCGAGCCGCCGCCGTCCGCAGAGCATGGTATGGGCACGTATTGGTCATAGGGATTTTTACAGCTTACCACAATGGAGAAGTACTCTCCCTGTTCCAGCTCCAAGGGCTCGTCGAGATCTATTGTATACCAACCCTGCCTCGCTATCTTTACGGTCTTTTCGGCGGCAATTGCGCCCTGCACGGGATTGTTCCTCTCGTCGTTGACGTTGCCGGGGTTTACGTTGAGATGCCTGTAAATTTTAATGTTTACGTCCAGATCGTTTTGAGCGCACTCCAACGATACGGCTTTGAGCTGTTCCTGCCTCGCCGCGCCCGATAATTTCGCCTCGTATATGGCGGCCTGCGCCTCCGCGAGATAATTGCGCGCGCTTGTCGCAAGCTGTCCGTCGTAATAATAGAGATTCTGATAATCTTTTTTCATGGCGAGGTCGACCGCGTAGATATTGGCGCCTATATACGATTCGTACGAGAGATAATAACAATATACCCCGTCTTTCTGCGTGCCGTGTTCGCCCCAGCTGTTCTTGACTATCCACGCCCCGTTTTCATTCGGCTTGTTAGGCGCAAAATAACTTCTGTCCACGTTGTCGTCCCAGCCGACTATTATTGAGGCGTGGTTTGTGGATTCGCCGTTTGCGTGGTAGAGGTAATTATAGTAGCCGCCCGGAGACTTGTATTCTATGGTTACCGCGCCGTAACGCATAACGGCGCGCTTTATGTCCGACGCGCTTTTCGGAACACGTATATAGTTTTGCACAAAATAATCGGAAGCGGCGACGGCGTTTTTGATATTCTCCTCCGAGGGATAATAACTCGTCTCCTGATTGGCGAGCGCATAGCCCTGCGTCATTACCGCAAACGCGACGTGCGAATTCGAGCCCTGATTCCAATTCCCCGAAAACGTATCGTTCGAGGTAAGCATCAGCGGATCGCGCGAGCCGTCGCGGTTGAAGCGCATATATGCCGCCACGTATTCGTCGAGATCGAGATTGTCCTTTGTGGCGTTCGGATTTATGCCCTCGCGCAAGATACTCGCCTCGGCCGCGCCCACCGCGCTGAACGCCCAGCATATGTTCTTATCGTATTGATTTTTCGCCGTAGTGATATATCCGTAATTTCTGCCGTCGAAGCTCGTGAGATTTTCCGCCCAATAGTCGAGCTGTTCGTCGCTCGCTTCCCGAAGCTCTTCCAATCCCGCGGGAGCCCCTTCCTCCGCAATCAATACGTCGCCGACCGTCGCCGCATACGCGACCTGCCCGCCGTCCGACGTCATGCAAAAAATACCCGCGCAGAGCAAGATCAAAAAAGTCTGTATTAAAATTGCCGTGGATATAATATATTTTTTCATAAATTTTCATTTTAATTCTACATAATTTCCCGCCGAAAGTCAAATAAAAAGCCCGGAGGGCAACGCTCCGCGCTCCGCGGCATATTTTTCCGCACTTTGAAATATAAAAAAACCTCCCGCATCCGATATTTCCGCCGCCCGTGAAAGTGCGCCGAAGTTTATCGATATGCAAAACCGTAAAAACCTTTCAACTTTGCATATGCCCGTCCGCGGGCATATATTCCGCGCTTTTTTTGGTAAAAGCCGAACATATATAAAAAATGCCCGCGTTTTCGGCGCGGCTCAAAATCATAAAACGGGCGGCGGAATCAACATCCGCCGCCCCGATTTTGCTTTCATATATCCGTGAGCCCGAGAAGATAATCCACCGACACTCCGAAAAACCTCGCCATATCCGCAAGCACGCTCAAAGGCGGCTCCCTCTGTCCCTTTTCATAGTGCAGATAAGTTACGGCGTTCATTCCGAGCTTTTCGGCAAGTTCGCGCTGCGTCAACGCGAGTTCCTCCCGCTGTTCCTTCAATCTCTCTCCCAAAATTATTTTCATATTACTTGACATATTACCATTTTGGTAATATAATTATCAAAAAACTACCAATTTGGTAGCAAGAGGAGGAAAAATATAATGCAAACATGTCCAAAATGCGGCACGCAGTTCGAGGGAAAGTCCTGTCCGGAATGCGGCGCCGAATACCGGGGCGGCGAGAAATGCCCGAAGTGCGGCGCACAGTGCGAGGATGGCGCGAAATTCTGCCCTTCCTGCGGGTATTCGCTTATCGGCCGAACGACAACCGACCATAGCACGCCCTACGGGGAGAAAATGAGGCAGCACAACGCCGCCCGCCGGCACAAGGTATTGAATATAATGCCGTCTGCGCTTTTGGGGTTGTTCTCCGTGCTCGCCCTCATATTCTTCTCACTTCCGACGGGCTTCGCCGGCTCTCTTTTCGGCGAACAGAGCTGCGGAAGCGTTTATGAGATTTTCGGCGGTTACGTCTCTGTAATCGACCGCGGCGCGGCAACAGCCGCTCTTATATTCGGGCTGTGCGGACTGCCTGCGGCGTGCGCTTCCGCGCTTTTCACTTTTGCCAATATCAATGGAAGCGCGCAAGGCAGATACGCAAAAGTAATCTTCGAGTGCTTCGGATACGCGATATACGCCGCCTTTATAGTCATAAGCGCGATAATGCTCGCCCAGATATCCTCGGCGAACAGCTTGGCTATGCAGACAAAGCCGGGCGCAGCAACCATACTCCTGCTCGTCTTCGCCGCGACCTTCGGCGTTGCGTCGGCGGTATGCAGAATAGTCGACA
>CANRAD010000013.1 GCA_947628505.1 uncultured Clostridia bacterium | reverse complement strand
CGTGGCCGAGCAAACCGTGCAAAGGTGCACGTGATAGCCGCCTTCAAGGCACGTCGCATTGAAGGTTTCGGTTTCGTAAGAACAATCTTCTTCCTGACGGGCATCACATTCGGGGCGCTTGCAAGTGCGATAGTGTGAACCGTATTCGCCGTGGCCGAGTTCCTCCGCGGACTGCGTTACCGCCTGCCAGCCGTTCCAATCGTGGCCGAGCGCGGGGATAACCTCGCTCTGCTCGTCTCCGCATTCGGAACATGAGCGATAGCGGCTTCCGTCTTCTTCGCACGAGGCGGCTTTTGTCTCGTTCCACTCGGAATAGGAATGTCCTTTGGCTTCTACGTCTCTCGTCTCTTTTTCACCGCAGTCCGAACATACGCGTTCTTCTTTGCCTGTTTCTTCGCACGTCGGAGCGAGCGTCTGTACCCATTCGCCGAAAGTGTGCTCGTGTCCGCCGCCGCAACCGGCCGCCACAGCCGTGATGCAAGCCGCAACGCACGCCAACAATAAAATAAGTAAAATTTTTCTTGCTCTCGGATTCATAGTTCGTCCTTTATGAGTTTTTTATACTTAGCCGTATTTCGTAAGTTTTTATGTATATGCATTATACCACTAAAAAAAGCATAAATCAATATCTTTAAAACGCAACCGACGAAAAATATATGGAAAAATCTGCAAAATAAAAGAGAGGCTCAAAAGCCTCTCCCTTATTTTCCCGTTTCGGATCAAGGGCTTATTCGTGTTCCATTACCCAATAACCGCCCTCGTGCTGCAAAGGCGGGAACGTCGAGCCCTTTTCAAGATAAGTTTTTTCGTCGTCGCCGCTTTGTCCGTTCGCGTCGTAGGCCTTATAGTGGCACGACATGGGAACGGTTTCGCCGGATCTGAATTTACGCATATCTTTTACCCCCATAAAAGCATTATGCCTCAAAAACGGTGTTTTATGCGCGACCGGAGCGCGCTTCCGCGGAGCGCGCGGGCTTATTTTGCCAACGCATAGCTCTCGTCTATGCACGCTATTATTTCCCCGACGTCAGCGGAACCGTTCAAAAGAACTGTGAGCCAATGCTTTTTATTCATGTGATAGCCGGCGAAAAAACTCTTGCCGTCTATTCTGGATTGAAGTTTCAAAGCGTCGCAGCGGAAATCGAGAACTTCCGCGCAGCCGTCCCCGTCTATACCGAACTTCGAAAGAGGCACTTTCATTATGACCGCGTACCATTTGCGGGTGTCCTTTCTCCTGAGAACGGCGGCGTCCGGCAGTTTTTCCCACAGAAATTCGAGTTCGTCGCCATACTTTGAACGCACGTGTTCGGCTATGCGCCTGAACTCGGCGGATCTGAAAACCTCGGTATAGAAGCACTTTGCGGATATATCTTCCAGCGCCGCCGCACATTCGGAGCGCACGCGGCCCACGAACTCGCCCTTTGCGTCTTCCACGAGGTGCAATTTGTACTCGTCTTTCGTGTACGCGTCGATAAGTTGGCTTTTCACTTCGCCCGAAGCCGAAACGGTTACCTTGAAGTCGAACTGTCCGTCGAGCACGGCCGTCTTAAATACGAATTTATCGCCCGATTTTCCGAACCCGTATGAAATAAGTTTTTGCGCGTCCGGCGATCTGTTCTTGAAACATGCGTACATATCCATGGCGCAAATATATCACTTTTCTCAGACAAAATCAAGGCGGCGGCAGAAAATAATTACCGACAGCTCTTTCGCGGCGTTTTCCCAACCCGACGCGGCCGCATAGGGGATAGTCCGCTTTTACGCTCTCCCCGTCTCAAAAGGCGCGCCGACGCTTTAAATATCTCGTGGACGGGAATGACGGAAAACGCCGAAGCGAAAACGGCGAGCCACTGAACGCCGTCGAGCGGAACGAGCGAAAACGCGGCGGAAATCGGGGTTGCGCACAGAACGACGTTTACCGCAATGCCCGCCGCAACGGTGGCGACGAGTATTTTGTTGCCGAAAAAGCCCCTGAACGCGGAACCGTATTCGGCGCGCACGTTGAACGCGTGAAAAAGTTCGAGAAACGAAATCGTGAGGAAGGTAGCCGTGGTAGCCGCGGCATTGCCGTAAAGACGGAGGAACACGCAGAACACAACCACCGTTACCGCCGTCATATACGCCCCCGAAAAGAGTATTTCGAAAAGCGAACGGCGGGAAAAAAGAGCTTCTTCGGCCCGCTCGGGAGGTCTTCTCATTATCCCCTCCTCTTCCCTTTCGGCACCGAGGGCGAGAACGGGGAAACTGTCGGTTATGAGATTGAGCCAAAGCAGCTGCGTGGAAAGGAGAAAATCGTATCTGAACAAGAACAGAGAGGCAATGAGAACGGCCAGAACTTCGGCGAGATTGGTGGAGAGGAAAAACTCTATGGTTTTGCGTATGTTTGCGGAAATTCTTCGGCCTTCGCGAACGGCGGAAACTATCGTTGCGAAGTTGTTGTCCGTTATGACCATATCCGCGGCGTTTTTCGTTACGTCCGTTCCGCCGCCCATCGCCACGCCGATATCCGCGCTCTTTATGCTCGGGGCGTCGTTTATTCCGTCGCCCGTCATCGCCACTATCTTCCCCTGTTTTTTGAAACTGCGGACTATTATATTCTTGTGCTTCGGCGAAACGCGCGCGAAAACGCGGCATCGCGCTACGGCCTCGTCCCTCTCGGCCCCGGAAAGTCCGTCGAGCTCTTCGCCCGTCATTACCTCCGACATATCCGATACTATTTTGAGTTTTCGGGCTACGGCGAACGCCGTGCGCACATGGTCTCCCGTTATCATTACGGTGGTTATGCCCGCTTCGCGGCACTCTTCCGCCGCCTCCGCCGCGCCGTCTTTAAGACCGTCCTCCATTCCGACAAGCCCCAAAAAGACGAGCCCTTCTTCGGAAATCTTGCCGTCGTATGGAGCGAATGCGCAAGCGAGCACTCTCAAAGCGCTGTCGCTCAGACCGTCGTTGAGAGCGTATATCCGGCGTTTTTCATCTTCCGTAAGCTCTTCCGCTTTAAAATTTTTGAATATATGCGTGCATTTTTCCAGCAGAATATCGGGCGCGCCCTTTGCGTAAACGAAATCGCCGCGGGTCGTTTTAGCCGCAACCGACATCATCTTGCGCTCCGAGGTGAAGGGATTTTCGGCGAGCTTTTCGAAATCTTCCGAAAAGCCGTTTTCTTCGGCGCATACTTTCAAGGCGATTTCCGTGGGATCGCCTATGTATTCACCCTTAACTCCCTTTACGTCGCCGCAGACGGCCATACAGCCGACGAGCTTTTCCGCGCACGGGAAAAGTTGAGCCTCTTTCGGCGTTCGCGCGGAAAAGTCCGGCATATCCCCGCACCAAATTTTCGTAACGCGCATTTTGTTCTCGGTAAGCGTGCCCGTTTTGTCGGAGCATATGACCGAACAACTCCCCAGCGTTTCGACCGATTTCAGTTTGCGGATTATGACGTTTTTGCGGCTCATTTTCTGCACGCCCATAGCCATTATTATGGTAACGACGGCGGGCAAGCCCTCGGGAATGGCGGCCACGGCTATGGCGACGGCCGTCATGAAGTTTTTGAGTATTCCGTAGGGACGAAGAAAAACGCCCACCGTAAAAATCAGTACGGTTACGGCAAGAACAAATGCCGAAATTATCTTGCCGAGCCGCGAAAGGCTCTTTTCGAGCGGCGTTTTATCGGGTTTGGCATCTTTGAGCATGGCGGCTATTCTGCCCATTTCCGTGCCCATGCCGACGTCGGTTACCACGGCGATGCAATTCCCGCGAACGACGAACGTGGAGCCGAATAAAGTGTTCGTCATACTCCCGAGAGCCACTCTGTCCTTTCTTATTCTCTCTGCGTTCTTCTCCGCCGGCAAACTCTCGCCCGTGAGCGCGGATTCGTCGCAGAACAGATTGTTGCACTCGGTTATCCGGCAGTCCGCCGGAATGACGTCTCCCTCGGAAAGGAGCACTATATCCCCCACGGTTACTTCCGCGCAGGGCACTGTTTTTTCCCTGCCGCCGCGCCGCACTTTGCATGAATCCGAGGAGAGCGCCTGCAAACTCTTTATCGCTTTGTCCGCTCTGTACTGCTGAACGGTTCCCACCGCCGCGTTGAGAAAAATTATCGCCAATATTATAACGGTATCCGTGAGGTCGCCGTTATCTCCCGACAAGAACGCTATTATTCCGGAGACGAACGCCGCCGCAATGAGCAAGAGCGTCATGAAGTCGGAAAACTGCGAAAAAAACAGGCGGAACACGCTCGTGTTCCCGCCTTCTTCCAAAATGTTTTTGCCGTATATTTTAAGTCTTTCCGAAGCCTCTTTGTCGCTTAGCCCGTCTCCGTCGGTTTTCAGTTCGCGAAGCACGCTCGCCGCATCTTCAAAGCAAAAATTGCGCATACCCACTCCTAAAAGTAAGGTATGCGCTTTTACAGCCTTTTATGATTTGGCCGGTACGCCTTCGAGATATGAAAGCGCGTCCGCAACAGTGTCGTCCATATCGAGATACCTGTATTTGCCGAGTCTGCCGCCGAAAAACACGTTTTTGTCCTTTTGCGAAAGGGCGAGATATTTTTTGTAGAGCTCGCCGTTGCGCGCATCGTTTACCGGATAATAAGGCTCGTCGCCCTTCTTCCACTCGGAAGAATATTCCCTCGATATTACCGTCTTGGGCTGATTGCCGAACTCGAAATGCTTATGCTCGATTATCCTCGTATACGGAACGTCCGCGGCCGTGTAATTTATCACGGCGTTTCCCTGATAGTTGGGCATATCGAGCACTTCCGTTTCGAAACGCACGGAGCGGTATTGCAAGGCGCCGTATTCAAAATCGTAAAATTCGTCGATGGCGCCCGTGTAGATTATCTTATCGGCAAGGGCGGACAGCTCCTCGCGATGTTTCAAAAAATCGCAACACGTTCTTACTTCCGTGCCTTCGAGCATCTTCTCTATTATCGCCGTATAGCCGCCGACGGGTATGCCCTGATAGCGGTCGTTGAAGTAATTGTTGTCAAACACGAACCTCACCGGCAAGCGCTTTATTATGGAAGGCGGAAGCTCTTTGCACGGTCTTCCCCACTGTTTTTCCGTATAGCCCTTTATGAGTTTTTCGTATATGGTTTTTCCCACGAGATTTATCGCCTGTTCTTCGAGGTCGGAGGGCTCCGCCACGTAATTTTGCCCGCGTTCTTCCTCTATTCTCTTCTCCGCCTCCGCCGGCGTGAATACGTCTTTCCACAATTTCGTAAACGTATTCATGTTGAAGGGAAGATTGTAACATTCGTCCTTATATCTCGCCACCGGACAGTTGACGTAGTTGTTGAATTCGGCGAAGGAATTTACGTAATCCCACACTTTTTTATCCGACGTATGGAAGATATGCGCGCCGTAGCGGTGCACGTTTATCCCCTCCACGCACTCGGTATAGATATTTCCGCCTATATGCCGACGTCTTTCGACGACGAGCGTTTTATAGCCCTTCTTTTTCAGTTCGTAAGCGCATATCGCGCCGTAAAGTCCGCTGCCTACAATGAGATAATCGTATTCCGCCATTACACTGTCTCCCGTTTTTTATAATTCAATTTTATCACAGTGCGCCGGGTATTTCAAGTTCTTTAAATAAAAAAGACGGCTTTATTTGCCGTCCGAAAATTTTTTGAGAAAATAACTTATTCCGCCCTGCTTGTAGGAGACGAGCGTATCGAGCTGGACGTTGTGAACGGACTTGAAAAGGCTGTCCTCCACGTCGGGATTTATCTTTTTGAATTCCCGAACGAGATTTTTTATCTCCTGCCTTGCCGAATAGCCCTGTTCGCCCTGTTCGAGCCCCGCCGTCTTCCTGCACGCGCACGCTATGAATTTCAATCCGTTGTACTTCTGCCACGCGACGATATCGTCCTCCGCGATGCAGTACATGGGACGGATGAGTTGCATCCCCTCGAAGTTGTTGCTCCTGAGCTTCGGCAACATTCCCTGTATCTGACCGCCGTAGAACATGCCCATGAGCGTGGTTTCGATGACGTCCGACTTGTGATGCCCGAGAGCTATTTTGTTGCATCCGAGCTCTTTTGCGCGGGCATAGAGAAATCCCCGCCTCATTCTGGCGCACAGGTAGCAAGGCGAATCGCCGTTGAGTTCTTCGGATACCGCGAAAATATCCGAAAAAAACACCTTTATCGGAACGCCCAAAAGCTGTGCGTTTTCCTCAATAAGCCGAGCGTTTTCCTCGTTATATCCGGGATTCATCGATATATATTCCAGCCCGAACGAGATATCGGAATGTCTTTGAAGTTCCTGCAAAAGTTTAGCGAGCAGAAAGCTGTCCTTCCCGCCCGATATGCACACGGCTATCCGGTCTCCCTCCGAAATAAGGGAGTACTTTTTAACCGCTTCGAGAAACTTGGACCACAAGGGCTTGCGGAATTTTGTTATCACGGAGCGCTCGATCAGCTGTAAACGGCTCAGTTCCGCCATGTCATTCTTCCGTTTCCCCGTGTTCCTCTTCGTGCGGTTCGGGGAATTTCGAACGGTCGTACTCTATTCCGTTTTTATCGTAATAATCCTTTATCGCGGCGCGGATTGCCTCCTCGGCAAGCACGGAACAGTGCATCTTGTGCGCGGGCAGACCGTCGAGAGCCTCGGCAACCGCCTTGTTCGTGAGCTCCAACGCCTGCGAGAGGGGCTTGCCCTTTATCATCTCCGTGGCCATCGACGATGAAGCTATCGCGCTGCCGCATCCGAAAGTTTTGAACTTGACGTCGGAGATTATCCCGCTTTCTTTATCTATTTTGAGATAAATCTTCATTATGTCTCCGCACACGGCGTTGCCCACTTCGCCTATTCCGTCGGCGTCCTCGATTATCCCAACGTTACGCGGATTTGTAAAATGATCCATGACTTTGTCGCTGTAAAGTGCCATTTTTTACTCCTCGATTGCATTTTAATATGCTTATTTATCGTATATATGTTTGATTTTTCCGGATACGTAATCATCCCAGAGGGAAGATATGTCTCTTACTTTTTTAACTACTTCGGGAATATGAACGAGCATATAATCCACGTCTTCTTCCGTGTTTGTATCGCCGAGAGTTATTCTCAACGAGCAATGCGCAACTTCATGCGGAAGCCCGAGGCTCATAAGTACGTGCGACGGCTGCAACGAAGCCGTGGTGCACGCCGAGCCGGACGACAGACATATCCCCAAAGCGTCGGCGTAAAGTATGAGACTTTCGCCCTCGGCGCCCTCGAACGATATGTTTATATTGCCGGGCAGACGGTGTTCTCTGTCGCCGTTCAATCCCGAATACGGAACCTTTAAAAGCCCGTCGATGAGCCTGTCGCGCATACGCGTCAGCCGTTCGGCATTCTCCTGCATGTTCCCGCACGCCTCTTCAAGCGCCGCGGCCATGCCGACTATTCCCGGAATGTTTTCCGTGCCCGCGCGCTTTCCCTTCTCCTGCGCGCCGCCCTCTATGAACGTTAAAAGGGGCAAGCCCTTCCTGCAATACAGTGCGCCGACGCCTTTCGGGCCGTGGAACTTGTGCGCGGAGAGCGAAAGCATATCGATACTATCCGCCCTGACATCGACGGGAATGTGCCCCGCCGCCTGCACGGCGTCGGTGTGGAATACGACTCCCGCCTCGCGGCAGACCTTGCCTATTTGCGATATCGGCTGAATTGTTCCCACCTCGTTATTGGCATACATTATCGTTACGAGAGCCGTGTCGGGACGAATTGCCGCTTTAACTTCTTCCGCCGTGATAAGCCCGTTGCCGTGCACGTCGAGATATGTTACCTCGAACCCCTCTTTTTCCAGCTTTTTCAAGGTGTGGAGAACGGCGTGATGCTCGAAAGCCGTGGATATTATGTGCTTTTTGCCCTTTTTCGCGCCCTGTAAAGCGGCCGAACGGATACATTGATTATCCGCCTCGCTGCCTCCGGACGTAAAATAGACTTCGCCCGGTTCGCAGTTCAGACAAGCGGCTATTTTCCTGCGCGCCCCGTCGAGCGCTTCCTTTGCTGTCTGCCCGACCGTATGCAAGGACGACGGATTTCCGTATATGCCCTTGAAATAGGGCTGCATTGCGGCTATTGCCCTGTCGCTCATGGCGGTGGTCGCTGCGTTGTCGACGTAAATTATCTTCTTTTCCAAAATTTTACTTCCCGTGTTTTCAGTATGTAACAATTATAAAATTAAATTCCTATTATGTCAATAGGAATTTGCTCTGTTTCTGATAAAATTTAAAATTCCCGCGATTTTATGCGAGGTCGGAGAGCTTTTTCGAGTTGAGAAATTTCATAATCACCTCGTCGAGCTCTTTAAAAAGCGGCAGAGTGCAACACGTGCCTGCGTTTTCGCAAGGCGCGGAGCCCTCTTCGAGACAGCTCACGGGCGCAAGCGAGCCCTCGCCCGACAAGAGTATTTCCGCAACGGTATATTCGTCCGCCGGCCGCGAAAGTTTATAACCGCCGCTCTTGCCGCGCGCGGAGACTACCAAACCCGCCGTGGAAAGTTGTTTTGCCGAAGTTTCGAGATATTTGAGACTTTCTCTCTGTCTCTCGGCTATATCGGAAAGAGACACGAAACCTTCGCCCGAATGTTGAGCGAGGTCTATCATCACTTTGAGAGCGTTTCTGCCCTTGGTGGTTATCATCATAATTTCAACCTCCTAAAACTATCATTCTCTCTATGCATTTGACGGCGGCAAGGCGCGTTTTCTCGTCGAGGGATATCGCCTCCCCGCCCGCGCCCGCAACGCAAGCGTATACGTCGGGGAGGGTTGTGAGTTTCATGTTGGGGCATATGAGATTTTTCGAAAGGGGGTAGAATTTTTTCTCCGGACAGCAAAATCCGAGGTGCTGGACTATGGAGTTTTCGGTGCCGATTATAAACTCCCTGTTGCCCGAATTTTTCGCGAAATCCATAATTCCTTTTGTGGAGCCGACGTAATCGGCGAGTTCCGTTACCTCCGGGCGGCACTCGGGGTGGACAAGAAAGAGAGCTTCGGGGTGAAGCCGTTTTGCCTCTTCCGCGTCCGCGCGCTCTATGCGGGCGTGCGTGGGACAGCCGCCGGAAAGGAGCTTGAAGTTCTTTTCGGGCACGCGGTTTCTGACATACGTACCGAGATTTATATCGGGAATAAAGAGAATGTTTTTCTCCGGAATCGCGCGGCAGATTTTTTCCGCCGACGAGCTGGTTACGCAATAATCTGCGATTGTTTTGAGCTCTGCGGTTGTGTTTATATATGCCACTACGGCGTAATCGGGATACATCTTTTTGACTTCCGCAATTACCTCTTTATCCATCTGTTCTGCCATAGGACAACCGGCTTGCGGATTGGATAAGATTACCGTCTTTTCCGGCGCAAGCATTTTAACGGTCTCC
The DNA here is from genome assembly GCA_947628505.1 of uncultured Clostridia bacterium. Classification (GTDB taxonomy): domain Bacteria; phylum Bacillota; class Clostridia; order Christensenellales; family Borkfalkiaceae; genus Coproplasma. The sequence continues at coordinate 60,854 of CANRAD010000013.1, read as the reverse complement.
GCCATAAACCGCACGCCGCACATAACCACTTTCTTTTGCGGCACGCCTTTGGCCTTTAAAGCGAGAGCGTAGCTGTCGCCCACAAAATCGGCGACTTCGCATACGTCCTCGGACATATAGCTGTGCGCGAGTATGCACACGTCATTCTCTTTTTTAAGCCTCGCTATTTCGGCCTGCAAATCTTTTATCATAGCGTTATTCCTACCGTTTATATGGGGATTATACACCTTTTTTTACATAAGGTCAACGGTTTTAAAAAAAATTAAGGCGGGCGAAGCGATTTGCCCCGCCCGCTTGTTTTTTTGCGAAATATATTTAAACTTTTGCGTTCGACTTATACGCTTTTCCGTTACGACTCGTTCGTCTTTTTGTCCGCATACTTTCTGCGGGATACGAGCATGGCAATCTGTATCACAAAGCCTATCGCCGAAACGATGGTCAATGTTACCGTGCCTATGCCCACGGAATATCCCTCGGGCACCATAGCCCAATTCGCCGCGCCCAAAACTACCGCCAATGCGGATACGAATATGGTCGTGTACGAAAATTTATCCATTCTGCGCGTGTTTCCGCCTATAAGATAGATAAGCGAGGCTACTATAATCATTATCATATACAGAGGCAACACCATGCTGAAAGACTGTAAGAATATATAGCCGAACATAACATTAACATTTCCGCTGTCCACGTCGCTCATCTTATAGAAATTGTCTCCGCCGAAGCCTCTGAAGAAATAAGTGAGCAGACTTCCCATATTCTCGCCATCTGCCGTTACGGATATAGGGAATAAGAATATCGCAAAGCAAAGAATACTGAACATAACGGCAAACCACATCATAATAGTGGCCATAAACCTCTCTTTGCGCATTTCGTCAATTCTCTCTTCGGTCGGATATTTTTTGCTCAAAACCAGCTTGAAAACTTCCGAACCCGCGGAAAGGAAAAAGAATATAGCCGAAACGACGGATACGCCCAACGTGCAGCCGCCCTCTTTAAAAAGTCCAAGCCCGCCGCCCATTATCCCGTCGAACGTTGACCAGAGAACGCGGGAGAGCGCGAACACGACAATCATCAACACAAGGGCTATGGCGACGAACAGATCGTAAAGGGTGAATTTGATTCCGAATAATTCCCGGGATTTATGCAGAGGCTTATATATAAGCGCGCCGACGGCACACAGCGTGAACACTGCGCAAAGCGCGGTGAACAACACGAGCATACAGGCGGCGTTTATTATTTTTATATCCATTGCCACCGACACAACCTCGTCGCCCGTGCTCAACAGCGCTCCATATATGCTTCCCTGACTTTCACCTATAACGTCCACTGCGACGGGCGCAGCGAAAAGGCCGAAACATATTATGACCGCAACGCCCAACAGAGCTACGGGCAGTATGTTGAATACCTTTTTCAAAACGCCGACATTGGCCGGGACGCTTACAGTTTCATGCGACTCGCCGGACTTTGTAAGGTCTTTGCCGTAATCCGGAAAAACAGAGTTATCTTCCCATTTTTGGCCGCACTCGGGACAGAAATTGCCCTCAAACTCCTTGCCGCAATTCGAACAAATATGCATAACGTACTCCCTTTGCATGAAATATATTGTAATTATACTGAATGGCAAGTACATTGTCCGCTTGTCCTACAATTTGTAGGATATCAACAAAATGTAGGAAATGTAAAATAAAATGGTAATCGATGAAGAACAACATATTCGGCGCAAGGCTCAAAGAACTGAGGCTTGACAGCAAAATTTCGCAGAGAAAGCTGGGAGAAATTCTGGGATTCAGTAATCAGACGGTGAGCTTTTGGGAAATCGGGCGATGCGAGCCCGATTACGATTCGCTTATAAAAATAGCGAAATACTTCAACGTATCCGCCGATTTTTTGCTCGGATTGAGCGACGCGTAAAATTATAGCGGGCGGGGCAAAAGCCCCGCCCGCTTGTTTTTTGCGATATATATTTAAACTTTTGCGCCCGACGAACGCTTTTTCGTTGCGGGCTTTTTCCCTTCGGCGAGCTGATCGGGATGAGGGGGAATCTGCGGAATGTGCGAGATATCGTTTTTGGCCTCTTTATGAGCCCTCTTTATCTTGCTCTTCACGCTCTTTTCCTCTTTCTGCTCCTCCGGCGTGCTCTCGACGTAAGGAACCTCGAAAATCGCGGCCTCGAAAGGTCTCAGATTGAACACGAGCTTATAAGGTCTGCCGTCGCACAGCTCTTCTCTCGCGTCTATTTCGAGAGGACTGCCGTCGGGATAAGTGGTGAATATGCGCTTATATATGCCCGCAAGAGGCGCGCCCACGCCCATTTCCCATCTTTCGACGGGCGCAAAATTTACCACGAAGATGAGCGCGTTGTTGTAGTTCCACGGGTTGCGCCTTATAAACGTGAATATGTTGCGATTGAAGTCGCCCGAGTTTATCCATTCGAAAGTTTTGGGACCGCCGCAGTCGTTATACAGAACGGGGCGTTCGCGATATATGTGCAGAAGCGTGCGGTAGCAATTCATGACGTCGCGATGGCCTTCGTCGTCGACGAGCCACCAATCGAGCCCCGTGCGGAAGTTCCATTCGTTCTCCTGCGCGAAATCCTGCCCCATAAACAAAAGTTTCTTGCCGGGGTGCCCCATCATCATCGTATACAGCGCTTTCAACGAGCCGAATTTATCCATTCTGTTGCCGGGGAACTTATTGTACATGCTTCCCTTGCCGTATACCACTTCGTCGTGCGAAAGGACGAGCATATAGTTTTCGTTGAAGATATATTCGAAAGTATGCGTTAAAAGCCAATGGTGATAAGGGCGATATATGGGATCTTTTTTGATATATGTGAGAGTATCGTTCATCCAGCCCATATTCCATTTGAGGCCGAATCCGAAGCCGCCCTTTTTTGCGGGCTTTGTTACGCCGTCTATAATGGAACTGTCCTCGGCTATCAGAAACGCGTCCGTTCTCTGGCGCAAAACGCTGTTCAAATGGCGGAAAAATTCGAAGCTCTCCAAATTTTCGTTGCCACCGTACATATTGGGGCGCCACTGCTCTCTGCCGAAACTGTTGTAGAACATTGCCGCAACCGCGTCGACGCGCAGTGCGTCGATGTGATATTTATCCACCCAGAAGAACGCGGATGCTATGAGAAAATTCGAAACTTCTTTTTTGCCGAGGTCAAACGCCTTTGTGCCCCATTCGGGATATTCGGCGCGAAGAGGATCGGCGTATTCATAGAGCGGCGTTCCGTCGAAATTCGCAAGCCCGAAATCATCCTTGGGGAAATGCGCGGGCACCCAATCGAGAATTACGCCTATGCCGCACTTATGCATATAGTCCACGAAATATTGGAAATCCTCGGGCGAACCGTAGCGGGAAGTGGGCGAAAAATAGCCCGTTACCTGATATCCCCACGACGGATCGAAGGGATACTCGCATATGCCCATGAGCTCGATATGTGTGTAGCCCATATAGTTTACGTATTCGGCGAGTTCGTGAGCAAGCCGCCTGTAATCGAAATATTGGTCCTCGTCCCATTTCGAGAGGTCTTTTTTCCAGCTCCCGAGATGGACTTCGTATACCGACATCGGCTTTTCGAGGAAATTTTCGTCGTGTTTTTGCTTTTTCCACTCGCCGTCGGTCCACTGATATCTGTTGTAATCGCAGACTATCGAGGCGTTTGCGGGGCGAAGTTCGGAGCGGAAGGCGTAAGGATCGATTTTCTGCACTTCGCTGCCGTCGGCGCGGACAACGAGATACTTATATTTCACGCCCTCGCACATTCCGGGAACGAATAATTCCCATATCGCGTCGTCCACCTTTTCCATGACGTCCCGCCACGGCGTCCAGCCGTTGCCGTCGGACAAAACGCACACCGCGCGCGCGTTCGGAGCCCAGAGCACGAAATGCACGCCCCATACTCCGTTTATTTCACGCAGATGCGCGCCCATTTTGTTATAGAGCTCGTAATGCGTGCCGTGGTGAAAGAGATATCTGTCGAGATCTCCGAAAAATTTATTTTCCATAAGTTTCCCCCTTATTTTTTACGTTTCGAACTTGTATAGATACACTGCGCCGGACTTAGGCGGCATCGACTCGTACAGTCGGCCGTTTGAAACTTCGTAAGCCTCGTCGCTCAGATCGAAATTGCAGTCGCAACACGAGAAAATGCGCTTCATCGCAACGCCGTTTCTCGGAACGCCCAACTCCCAGACGGGAATTGAGAGATCTATCGATCTGTCGGAACAATTTATAACTACGGCGCAACATTCGTTCTCGTCGAATCTGCCGTATATAATATATCCGTTGCCGGCGTCGAGGCGTTTGATACTGCCTTGTCTGAGGCAGTTTACGGTTTTTCTGAGTTTTATCGCCTGACGGTGGAACTCTATAAGCGACCAATCCTCGTGCCCCCACGGATACGTGCGCCTGCTGTCCGGATCCGTCCAGCCGACCTGCCCCGCCTCATCGGCGTAATATATGCCCGGCGAGCCCGGCCACGTCATCTGAATGAGAACGGCCAATTCCAAAACCGATTTATCGACGTTTTCGCCGGCCGCGTGCGGGCCCTTTGTGCGCGTCGTTCCCACCGTGCGGTTCGTGCGCGTGAGAAATCTCGAATGGTCGTGATTGGACAACTGATTCAAAGCGCTGTCGAGCGCGGGCCGCGGGAAGCGGGACATACTTTTAGCCATTGCGGCGAAAAAGGCCTTGCCGTCCCAGAGTTTGCTCTCGTCGAACGCCTCGCTGTGCTTCTCCATACCGGTCAAAAACCATGTTACGGGTTCCATGAAAGCGTCGTAATTCATAACCGAATCCCACTCTTTGCCGTCGAACCAGCTCTCGGGGGAACCGTAATGTTCGGCAAACACGAACGCGTCGGGATTGGCTTCGCGCACGCGGGCGCGGAATTTTTTCCAGAACCTGTGATTATATCTTGCGCTGTGTCCGAGGTCCGCGGCCACGTCGAGGCGCCAACCGTCCGCGTTGAACGGCTCGGAAACCCATTTGCTGCCCGTGGAAAGAATGTATTCTTCGAGCTCTTTGCTGTGCTCGTAATTGAGTTTGGGGAGCGTGGAAAATCCCCACCAGCCCTCGTATTCGCTGTGGGCTTCGTTGGGTTTTTTGAATTTGAAATAATTTCTGTAAGGGCTCTTTTCGGATTGGAAGGCTCCGCGCTGCGCATAGCCCTCTTTGCCGAGATATATTCCCTCGCGGTCCATCCATTTGTTGAACGAGCCGCAGTGATTGAACACGCCGTCTATGACTACTTTCATTCCGCGCGAATGAATCTCTTCGACGAGCTTTCTGAAATACTCGTTGCTCGCTTCGAGGTTTTTCAAAGACGTCGTGCGCTTGATATACTTGGGGGCATAGCCGTTGTGCTTCTCCCAATGCTGCATTCTGTGGTCGCAATCTTCCTCTATTATCGCGAGATGAGGATCTATGTGGTCGTAGTCCTGCGTGTCGTATTTATGATTGGACGGAGAGACGAAAATGGGATTGAAGTATATAGCCTCCACGCCGAGATATTGCAGATAGTCGAGCTTTTGCATAACTCCCTGCAAATCGCCGCCGTAAAAACAGCGAACGTCGAGCTCGTCGGGGAATTTGTCCCATTCGCGTATGCGTTTGGAATGTCCGCCCGTATAGTAGTACTCGTTGTCCTCCACGTCGTTTTCGGGATTGCCGTTGCAGAACCTGTCGGGGAAAATCTGATAAAAAACCGCTCCCTTTGCCCATTCCGGCACCGAGAACCCGGGCACGAAAGAAAAATCGTATTCCTCCTGCACGTTCTCCACGCAGCCCAAGCGGTTATAATAAGCTATATCGTCCTCGTCTTCGAGTATATAATAATATTTAATCTGCTTTTCGGGGCATTTGAACGATATCTCGTAATAGTCGAAATAGACGTCTTTCCTCGCGGATACAAGCTCCCGGCGAGCGGTTAAAGACATCTTGTGCATTTCGCGTTTCAAGCCGTTTATCACGGCATATACGCGAAGAACGTCGTTTGCGAGCGTGCGTATTCTCAAAGTTACCCGCTCGCCCGTCTCGGGCTCGTAAGGATACTTGAATCTTGCGGTTTCGTCGCTGAACAATGCGTTGCGGTTAATCATTAAGTCGGTCCTTTTTTTACGCCTTATTGTACTATAAAAGTTTAACACACAAAGACGATAAAGTCAATATTCAATTGAATTATAACGGCAAAAAATAAGCTCTGAAAGTTTTCCGCCCGGCAGTTCCGCGCCGCCGCCCGACGCGAGCGCGGTCCGGGCTTTCTCCGCTTTACAATCGGCGCGCTTCCGCCGCGTCCCCTCGGACGGCATCATCTCCGCGGACAAAAAGAGCGCGGGAACGGATTTTTCCGTTCCCGCGCTTTAATTTCGCGTTTTCGTGGAAAAGTCATACGAGCGAAATCTTATCGGACACGCTCCTTATGAATATCCCCCGCTTTATTCCCTCGTCTATGCACGAGAGCACCATAGACTGCAATTTCTCGGTTGAACGCGTTACGCGGAGCTCTTTCAACGCCATGGGCACGAGTTCGTCGCAATACACGCTGACTTTGGAAAGAAGTATTCCGCGAATTAGCGAGACGACGTCGTAAGGGCAGAAATCGGAATCGGCGCTTCTCATCGGCTCGCCCTCTTCGACGCGGCACCTGTCGAAAGAGGAGAACTTGTCGTTTTTGAAATAGCATACGCAACCGGCGAGTTCGGCGGTTGAAAATCCGCACTTGGCTATGACGGAGCGCATTTTGCTTTCGAGCTTTACGCCGTAACGCGTTATTCCCAGCAAAGACAGTGAACGCTTTATGAGGAATTGCTCCGTTATAGGTTCTTCCGCGGCCACAACGGCTTTTACCGCGCGAGCGAGGTCGGCGTCGCGCGCGCCCGAAAGCGCTTCGGAAGGCTCGGCAAAAGCAAGTTTCAAAGAAGTTGCGCGATAGGGCTTTTTGAAAGATATTCCCGCATTTTTGCCGCCTTTCGTAAGTTTATCGAGGTATTCCTTTATCTTTTTTATCTCGCGTTTCGGATTATTGAAAAAGTTGACGGAATACAGCCTCAGAACGTTCCAATTGTTGCGCTTCAACGTCTGCGCCTGCATAACGGACCTGTCCTTGACGGAGAATTTGCCCGCGCCGTCGCACAGCACTCCGAGGATAAATCTGCGTTTGTCCGACGGATCGACTACCGCCACGTCTATTTTGAAGTCGGAAACGCCGACGTTGCAACGGCAGTCGTAGCCGTATGCGGAGAGTTCGTCGGCGACATATTTGCCTATGCTCTGCCTGTTTATTATTATCTCGTCGCTTCGCTGAGCGATATTGGTTCTGCCCTTTTCGGCAAATTCCAGAAACGCTTTGAGACCTGCCACTCCGCGCGACGTCGTTCTGGACATATCTATCATCGAATAGCGCATTGAGGAAAACACAATCATCTCCTCTCTCGCGCGCGACACAGCCACGTTGAGACGGCGCCAACCGCCGAATTGGTTCAAAGGCCCGAAATTGAGGGATATTTTGCCCAGCCTGTCGGGGCCGTAACATACGGAGAATAAAATGACGTCCCGCTCGTCGCCCTGAACGTTTTCAAGGTTTTTGACGAACACGGGTTCGTCTCTTTCGTAAGCCGCGCTTTCAAGACCGTTGCGCGCTATCTCTTTACCGAGAAGTTTTTCAACATATATCTGTTGCGGCGCGCTGAACGTAACTATGCCTATGCTCGAAGACCTGCGCGCGGGATCTTTAAGCCTGCGCACGACTTCGGCGACAAGCGCTTCCGCCTCGGCTTTATTGCACTTGGACGAGCCTCTGTCGTAAACGCCGTCCTCTATATATCTCAGTTTCACCTTGCTTTCGAGAGCGTCCGGCGAGGGGAAAGTGCACAGACGTCCGGAATAATACATTATGTTGGAGAAAGCTATAAGGCTTTCGTGTTTCGAGCGGTAATGCCACAAAAGATGCTCCTCCGGCACGCCCAACGCAAGACAATCTTCCAATACCGATTCGAGATCTTCCGCCTCCGGATGTTCCTCGTCCGCGCCCGCGCCCATGAAAAACAGCGTGGGCGGCATTTGCTTGGGATCGCCGACTATTACGGCGCTCTTTGCCCTTGCGAGCGACGGAACGGCCTCGCACGTGGGCATCTGCGAAGCCTCGTCGAAGATAACCATATCGAAAAGCTCCGGATCGGGCGGCAGAAACTGCGAAACCGTTATGGGGCTCATAAGCATGCAAGGAGAAGTCGCCTTCAAAAGCGTGGGTATCTCCGAAAACAGCGTTCTCAGACTCAATCCGCGCATATTTCCCTTCACGCTGCGCTGAAACGCCATCAATTCGAGAGCGAGAGCGCCTTCCGTATCCTTTGCGGGCAGACGCGATATAAGGTCGGCGCGTATCTTTTCGCGGGTGAGTGCGGAAAATTCCTCCAAAACGCGCGAAAATTCGGACGCACATTCGTCCGCAACGCTTGCGGAAAACGCCGCAAGAGCGTCGTCCGCCGGGATATTCGTCTGTATGAAATTTCTGTACACGTTTTTTCTGAAAGACGAGAGTATCTGTTTGCCGCTTATCCTTCCCCTCTCCATTGCGTCGGTTATGAAAGTGAGCCCGTATTCGTTGAGCTTTTTAGCCGTGGCCTTATATTCGCACCACGCGGGCAGCATATCCGCGTTGTCTATGAGAGCCGTACACTTTTCGGTGTATACCTCGAATATATCGGCGTCGGCAAAGTCGCCGGGCTGCGCTTTTATCGTGCGCATAAAATGCGCCGCGCTCTTTTCGAAGGCCGCCGCGGAAGAGAGCACGCCCTCGATGAGAGGTTTCAAAACGCCGTTGCAATCTATGCAAACGCCGTTGAACGCGTCGGCGTTGTAATCCATGAACACCTGCGCCGCAAGGGAGTGAAGCGCGTAAAGGGGTTTCAGAAATTCCTCGCGCTTTTTCGCGTTTATCCCGCCGAAGCCCGAAAACTGTTTGGATAGTGTCGTGTTCGAAAGAATGGCGGCGCGCGCTTTTTCTATTTCCGCGGCGCGCTTTATCCATTCGAGTTCGTCCTTTTCTTTCAACGGCTCGCCGCACTTGTTTATGCGTTTTATCACTTGCAACAAAACGCGGGACGAGCGATAATTATCGCCCCATTTATCTATTTCGTTCTCTGTCTCCGGAGCCAATTTCCCGATATCCGGCAACGACCTGAAACGTTTCAACCAAATTTCCGTCTCGCGGTCGTATCTCAAATTGGCGTTGTAGAATTTATAAAATTCCGCGCCGTCGCAACCGAAGAAAGGCGCGAGCTCTTCCCCGTTAAGCATTTTGCAGATTTCGGAGAGCGATTCAAGTTTTTTATCGGTGAATTTGCTCACTTTCTGATTGAAAGTTTCGAGAAACAGCCCGAGATAATTTTTGAGATGCTTCAATTCCGCGAGAACGACTTCGGCGGCGCATACTACCGCCGCTTTTACTTTTTTGTCGCAAGAGGTTATGCGCACTTCGGCAAAGGGCGAACGGTATACCCCGCCGCATTCTTTCGCCGCGGCGCGCGCCACGTTGAGCATGCTCTCGCATTCGGCCAATTTCTCGCGCGTGAGCGAATCGTAAAACGTGCTCTCAATATCCATAAGCTCCGGAGCGGACTTGTTTTCGAGATAGCCCACTATGGCCTCGTATACCGAAATGCCCAACCTCCTCTTTTTGTGAAGAGCTTCGAAGGGAGCGCGAAGTTTTTCGCGCAAATCGACTATTTTGCCGGCGTCGGCGGAAAATCCCGCGGCGTCGTAAGAACCCGAAAGGGAGAGCGCGTGTTCTATAGAGCGCACGGCTTCCGCCTTGTCGGCTTTGCCGGAATGCAGAGAAAGACAGAATTCGCCTATTCCTATTTCGGAAAGTCGCTTCTTCACCACTTCGAGCGCCGCCTGTTTTTCCGCCACGAACAATACGCGCTTGCCGCTCGCGACGGCATTGGCTATCATATTTGTTATAGTCTGGCTCTTGCCCGTGCCCGGAGGTCCGTGCAGAACGAACGTTTCGCCCTTGGCGGAGCGCGCCACGGCGGCATACTGCGCGCTGTCGTAGGGAAGCGGCAGAAGCACTTCCCGAGGATCGCCGTCGTCCTCGTTCACATCCGGGCTCTCGCATGCGGGGAGCTTGTACGAGTTGGTAAGAAGGCTCTCTATAAGCGGATTTTTGCGATATATATCTATATTTTTACGCACGTCGGCCCACATCGCATATCTTACGAACGTGAATTGGGCGAGATATGCGCCGTCGTAAACCTGCCAGCCTTTCATATCGGCCGTTCCCGATCTGAACACCGCCATCAGCTCTGACGGAGAGAGATCCGTATCCTCCACGCCGCGTATATCGAGGGAAAATTCCTCTTTGAGAAATTCCAGCAACGTTGTGTTGACCTCGAATTTTTCGCCCGGTTCGAGCACGACGCCCTGATTTCTCGGCTTTTTCAGATTTACGGGCATAAGCGCAATGGGAGCGTATTTATCCTCTTTTTCGCCCTCTCTGCGCCATTTCAGAAAACCGACGGCGAGATACAGCGTTTTCGCGCCCGCCTCTTCTTCGGCGGCGCGCGCTTTTCTTATGAGCGACTGCGCCGTTTCCGACAAGACTTCGTTGCCAGCGGCGCACCTCAGTTTTCCCGATTCCATTTCAAGGCGCGAGAGCTCGTTCAGTCCCTTATCCTTTGCCGCGCTCGAAAAAATCTCCTTTTCGTCGGCCGCGGCGCCCGCAACGAGAGTAAATTTATCCTTTTTTTCGAGTCCCGCGCAGAAGCTCCCGACGTCCGGCGCGACTATTTTCAGACAATCCTTTTTATATCTGAAATTCAACAGATTGTTTTTGAGCGACAGATCGAGGAGACGGCGCTGCCAAGTCTTGTCCTTGGAAGCCGCTTTTTTGTATCCGAACGTCGAAGCGTCGATTATCTTCGACGGCTTCTGCTCGACGGAGAACTGTCCCTCGCCCAACAATTCGTAACCTGCGTCTGTCTTTACCTTTATGGGGAGCGGGAACAGCCCGCCTATGCGGCATCTCTTTATATCGACGCAGACTTCGAACGCCCCCTTGCCGAGAGCGGAAATCGCGTGGGCCTCGCTCGTGGCGTAGCTCGCGTTTTTATGCGCGAACATATCTTCGACGTCCACGGCGCCGAGGTTGTTCACGCCGTCTTCGAGATATCTCTCTATCAGCGGCATATCGTCCTGCAAAGACGAGGAAAAACAGCTTTCATAGAGCCATACTCCCACGCCTACGGACTTTTTGCCCAATAAAATCACGGGGTTCAGACGGGCGGCTTCGAGACAGCTTGCCGCGAAGAGCGCAAGTCCCAAAGGCGTGGCCTTTTTGTTCTGAGACAATCCGTGTATGTCGCCGGCGCAAGTCAAGCCGGTCAGATCTCCGTCCCCTTCGCGGACGACGTCCAATCTCCTTATGGCGGTATATATGGAGGCGAACGCGTTTCTGACGGCGTTTTTATCGTTGCCGGCATAGCCGGAAAATTCGGAAGAATATCCCCACGTTCTGAGTTGCAGACCGGCTTCCGCGAGAATCTTGCGGCAATCGGCGAGTTTGGGACGCACGAAAGGAGCGAGCATTTCCGCGTTGCCCGAAAGCCCCGACCAGCAATCGATGGGCAACGCCTCAACGTCAGCTTTCAACTCGCAGATCTCCGTCTTGCCGCATGTAACCTTTACTGTTACCGTGCAATTCTCGCTCTGATCGATATCCGCAAGATACTTGGGGTTGAGAATATTGTCGAACCGCACCTCAATACTGCTTTCGTGCGGAATTTCCTCTATTTTATAGGTTGCGGGCAACACGAGCGGCGTGGAGCCGGAAACGCTCACTGTTACGCCCGAGAGATTCTCCTCGCCCGGATTGTAAATTCTGAAAGAAGTAAAAAGAGGTATCCTGTTATAATAGGCGGAATAGGAGACGGAGTTTAAAAGTTCGCCTTCGATCTCTATGTTTTCCGCTTTTTTCTTTGTCGCCATAGTTCACCTTTTCCCTTTTACCGAATTATAGCACTTTTCCCCGCGGCGGGCAAGCGCCTGACGAAAATACCTGTTAATTATTGACTGCGCAAAATGCGATATAAACACGAATAAAAAAGTATGTTTAAGAAATTCCGAGGGCGTCAATAACCTCATTACTTTCCGAAAAAAGGAGTTCCGCATGAAAATTTTTAGACTGTCCGCCGTTGTACTTGCCGCCGCTTTCGTTGCGCTGGCCGTTGCGGCGCTCCCTTCGAGGCTGTGCTTCGAAAACGGCAAAAATTATGTTTTCTATTGCGGCACGAGTTCAAAAGATTGCAGAGAGGTATTCGCCGGGGACAACGCCGCGCTTACGAGGCTCACTCTCACCGACGTGTTCGGCGAGAGCGCGGAATACGACGATTTTTCGCTTGACGAGTTTTTAAAGAGCGTAAACGGCAGAATAGTCCGCCGTGAAGAGGGCGAGGGATACGTCAACTACTATTGCGCCGCGGATCTGCCATATTCTCTGATGCTCGACGGAGTTGAAATAAATCTGCATATCTGCGTGCGCGACAGCGGCGTGAAAGTGGCCTCTCCCATAATTTTCGGAGGATATTGAATAAAAGCCGGAATTACGGTCAATATCAAAACAACAAGGAGTTGAAATATTATGAAAGACAAGGAAAAAACCAAACCCACAAAAAAGAAAATTTTACTGCGTTACCTGATAATCGCGGCATGTCTGCTCGTAATAGCCGCCATATGCGTGGCGGTAGTGTTCGCGGTTAACAGCAATTCGGTCAACCTCGCCGATACGGGAACCGTGGTTGAACCGGAAGACAAAGAGCCCGATGACAAAGAGCCCGAAAAAGACGTCTCCTCCGCGACGGAGTTCAGAGCTCCCGTAAAAGACGTCGACCTTACGCAAGCTCAGGTGTTCTTCTTCGACTCGACGCTCAACAGATATACCGACCACGTCGGAGTGGACTTCAAAGCCGACGCCGGCACGCAGGTACTCGCCGCGGTTGACGGCGAAGTGGTCGACATAGTTACCGGAGACAGACTTTTCGAATCCTATATCGTTCTCAAACACGCGAACGACGTTGAAACGGTCTACCGCTTCGTAAAGCCCAAGGACGGACTCAAAAAAGGCGACATTGTGGACCGCGAAGAAGTTATCGGAACGATAATAGCGGCTACCGGCGTGGAAAACGAAATGGGCGATCACCTTCATTTCGAAGTTTATTGCAACGGAAAAATCACGGATCCCGAAAATTATCTCCAATTGCAGCCCAAATAACAATAAATAAACAATATTCAAGGCTGCCGCGCTTCCCGCGCGGCAGCCCCTTTTTTCGACTTTTATATATTTTTTTCGTTTTAATTTATACCTACAAACAAAAATGTTAATTTTGTTGTTATAAAACATAAATTTTTGTTACTTATGAAAAATAATTACACTAAAATTTTTTGATTTTTGTAAAGTTCACATAAATTATAATTATTTTCATATAATAATGGTAGAAAATAACAAAAATAAAAATTTTAAAATTTTGTAAAATGTTATTGACCAACATTTTTTTAAGTGCTATACTGCAACTGCAATCGGGGAAGATAACCCGTTTGACTACCTTTTAAGGAGGTTTGATTATGATTACGATTTACGAGGCTTTAAGCGCTATCGACGAGAGACAGGAGGCTCTTTGCCCGCTCTCTTACGTTGCATTGAACTGCGCAAGATAAAATCCGCGCGATTTCGCGGAAAATATGTAAGGGGCGATTAATGAAAATACTTTCAGGAGGTATTTGCAATGTTGTTATACTTTGAATTAAACGAAATGGAAGAATATAACGAATCGTACGGGGTTTCTCCTCTCTCCTACGTTGCGCTCAACTGCGCAAGATAAAAAACGCACAAATAACGGCGCGCCCGCGGCTTTATGCCGCGGGCGCGTTTTTTTGTTTCGTTCAAAAATTCAACGTATAAAATTCGTCTTTATCTTTTTCTCGGGTTCGGGCGGGGTTATCCCCGAGGCTCTGCCTGCCTCGACGCACTTTATGAGCCAAGCCATGTTTCTCGCGAGATTGCGCATGGTCTGCAAACCCTCCGCGTCTTGCATTATCTCTTCGGGCGTGTTGCCGTAGACCATATTCCAATAAGACGAAGAAACGACGGGCATTTGGTTTATGGTAAAATGTTTATTTATCGCGTCGAACGAAGCGGCCGTTCCTCCGCGCCGCGCGCAGACAACGGCGGCCGCGGGTTTAAAGCGCAAGCCGGCGCCGGCGGCATAGAATATTCTGTCCATGGCGGAGAGCAACTGCCCAGAAGGATGGGCATAGTAGACCGGAGAACCGAAGACAAATCCCTGAGCCTGAGCGCTTTTCTCTATGAATTCGTTTACTATATCCCCTCCGAACGCGCATACGCCCTTGCCGACGCAACCGCCGCACGAACAGCAATCGCGCACGGGGTGCGCGCCCATTTGAAGAATCTCCGCCTCTATCCCCTCTTCGGCGAGAACGCGCGCTATTTCGCACAGCGAAGTATACGTGCAACCGTTTAAGCGGGAACTGCCGTTCAACATCAAAACTTTCATATATCACTCCATATATAGATTTTCTATCTGAGATACCGTTATGCCCGAATAATTCAGAACCGCGTACTTGCCGACGCCGCTCATCGGGGACAAAAGATAATCCGAAAGACACTTCACGTTTATTCCCGCGGCCACGGCGCGCGATTTTATCTCGCCGTCGTCCTTGGCCGAAGGAAATCCCGCAAGCATATGCAATCCGCTGCCCGTATCGATTATTTCACATTCGGCGCCGAGTTGTCCGAGTTTTTTAACGAGCGCGCGACGGACTTCCCTATAATAGTTTTTCATTTTCAGAATATGACGCTCGAAATAACCTCCCGAGAGGAGAGAGGCGAGCGTCATCTGCTCAAAGAGCGGAACGACGTTGGCTCCGCCCGAGAACAGCTCGCGGAATTTTTTCAAAAGCGCGTCCGGCAAAACCATATAGCCCATTCTCAGCGACGGCGCGAGGCTCTTGGAAAAAGTGTTCATATATATGACTTTTTCCGGACAAAGGCTGTAAAGACTTTGCAGAGGCTTCCCCGAAAGTCTGAATTCGCTGTCGTAATCGTCCTCGATTATATAGCCGCCGCGCGATTTGGCCCATTCAATAATTTTAAGGCGCGCCCATACCGGCGTTACGGCGCCCGTCGGGAATTGGTGCGCGGGCGAAATGTGCAACGCGCGCGCGTCGGATAAATACAGTTCATCGAGGGATATCCCCGATTGATTTACCGCGAGAGGCGCAACCTCTGCGCCGTAAAGCCGATAAGTCGACGAAATGCCCGGATATCCCGGATTTTCGACGGCGAACGTTTCGCCGCGACCGAGCAGCTGGACGATTACGCCGTAAAGATATTCGGCGCCCGCGCCTATTACTATATTCCCGGGAGGCGCCTCAATGCCGCGCGCTCTGTAAAGATAATCCGAAACGGCCTTTTTCAGCTCCGGAGCGCCGTCGCACGGAACTCTGCGCAACAGCTCCTCGCCGCAATCAGCGAGCACTTTTCTCGTCAATTTTGCCCATACGGAGAACGGGAACAGTTCGCCCGGAACGGATCCGCCGACAAAATCTATTGCATATTTGCAGTTTTCCCCCTCCGGAACGCTCTCTTTTATCGGGCGACGTTTTTCGGAAAAAACGCCGTCTATATTCTCCACGAAATACCCGCTTCTCTCTCGGCTCTCCACGTACCCCTCGGCAAGCAACTGCCCGTATGCGAGTTCCACGGTTACCACGCTCACCCCGAGATCGGCCGCGAGCGCGCGCTTCGACGGAAGTTTGTCCCCCGCGGCGAATTTCCCGCGGGTTATGTCTTCGCGGATTTTGAGATATAGAGTGTAATATTTATTTTTGCCGGAGACGTCGTAAAGCGGCATTGATATTATCCCGTCCGTATTTTTATGTCTTATAAATAATACCACTTCCCGCACGGCTTTGTCAATACGGTTGCAAGAACAAGCGCATGCGCGCAAATGTCCGCCGACACGTCAGAGTTTTTCGGCGATTTTGAACAAGAACTCGCGCGAGTTGAGTTTTACGGGCGTTACTCCCTCTTTTTTGAACATGGGGATAAGATCGCCCGTCATAAATCCCTCTTCGACGGTTGACAAAGTGGCTTTTTCGAGCTTTTCGGCAAACTCCGGAAGCGCGGGTATTCCGTCCAATTCGCCCCTCTTTTTAAGCGCGCCCGTCCACGCCCATATGGTGGCGACGGGATTGGTGGAAGTCTGTTCGCCGTTAAGATATTTATAATAATGGCGGGTAACCGTGCCGTGCGCCGCCTCGTATTCGTACTTGCCGTCGGGAGAGACGAGCACGGAGCTCATCATGCCGAGCGAGCCGAACGCCGTGGCGACCATATCGCTCATGACGTCGCCGTCGTAATTTTTGCATACCCACAACATTCCGCCCTCGCTGCGCATGACGCGCGCTACAACGTCGTCTATGAGCGTGTACATAAATTCCAGACCGGCTTTTTCAAAGGAGTTTTTGTATTCGTTTTCGTAAATCTCGCGAAATATATCTTTAAATCTGTGATCGTAAACTTTGGATATGGTGTCCTTTGCGCCGAACCACACGTCGAGGCGCTCCGAGAGCGCATAATTGAAACACGAACGCGCAAAATCCGATATCGACTTGTCCGTGTTGTGAACCGCCTGCGCTATGCCGTCCCCCGAAAAGGCGTGCACTTTCTGCCGCGAAATCTCCTTTCCGCTGCCGTCGCACACGACGAGATACGCCGAAGAACCGCCCGGCACTTTGGTTTCGACGGCGTTATATATATCGCCGTAAGCGTGGCGGGCGATGGCGATGGGCTTTTTCCAACCCGGAACATAAGGCGTTATGCCGTCGACGAGAATGGGCGAACGGAAAACCGTGCCGTCAAGTATGCGGCGAATGGTTCCGTTGGGGCTCTTCCACATCTCTTTCAGTCCGTATTCCTCAACGCGGGCGGCGTTGGGAGTTATCGTGGCGCATTTTACGGCGACGCCCAGCCGTCTTGCGGCTTCCGCGCTCTCCACCGTTACTCTGTCGTCCGTCCTGTCCCGCTCTTTCAGCCCGAGGTCGTAATACTCGGTTTTAAGGGATATGTACGGTTCGAGAAGTATCTCCTTTATCCAGCCCCATAATACTCTCGTCATCTCGTCGCCGTCCATCTCCACGAGCGGCGTTTTCATCTCTATCTTCATAAAATCTCCTCTTATGTTCTGAATTATATACTATTTCACTCCCGTCTTACAAGCGTTTGAAGGGATATTTTCGAGTATGCCCGTTTTCAGAAGTTTTTTTCTGCCGCTTTTGTCTCTTTTCACGGCATCCTCTATTATGTCTGTGAGCACTCCCGCGAAATCCTTGAAACCTCCCGAAAGCAGGTAATACGAAAGCGAGCCGGGAACGGTGTTCACTTCGCTCAGATACACGTCTCCCGCCCATATAAAATCGAAACGCGCAATACCGCGCATATTCAGAGCGGAATATACGGCGCGCGTTACGCTCTTTATCTTTTCGGAAATTTCCGCGGGGATATCCGCCGGGATAACCGACTTGCCGCCGCCCTCATATTTATCGCCGAACGAGAGGATATCTCCCGCCGAAACGGCTTCTTCGCACTCCGAAACGACCGTTTTGCCGCCGACGGAATATACGGCGCAATTTATCTCCCTTCGGTTGCCGAGATACTCCTCTATTATCACGCCGTCGTCATACAGGAACGCGCACGCCGCCGCCCTTTCGAGCTCCTCCCGCGAGGCGGCCTTTTCAACGCCTATGCTCGAACCGAGGGAGGCCGGCTTCACTATGACGGGGAAGGGCGGCAAAGCAGCCGCCGCTAGCTCTTCCGCGCTCCTTATATAGACGTATTTTGCGGTTTTGACGCCGAGCGAGGCGAGCACGAGTTTGGTGAGATACTTATCCATGAAAACAGCCGATTCGGCTATGTCCGCGCCCGCCAGCGGTATTCCCGCAATGCGCAAAAGTCCGCTCACTCCGCCGCCCTCGCCCGCGCCGCCATGACAGCAATTGAGCGCGCAATATACCTTTACGAATTTTTTTACTCTGCTCCGACGGTTGAATATATACACGCCGCCGTCGGCTATCGCCGCGCGCGGACAGAGAGAGAATTTCTCGTTTTTGAACGCCGATATGTCGGCGAGATCCTGATGGCAATAAATCTCTCCGCTCTGGGATATGTACACGGGCAGAACGCCGTAGCCGGCGCTTTTCAGAATATTCGCCGCCATAGTGCCCGTTATAACCGATATTTCGTTTTCGTTGGAAACTCCGCCGAATATAACCGCTGTCTGCAACATAAAAAAATCACCTCCGCCAAAAATTTTTCAGCTTTGGTGATTTCATAGTTTTTTCCGAAAACTCAATATATATCGGGCAAATCGTTCAGAAACAGCACGGCGTCGCCCTTTGACACATAGCTCTTTATAACTTCTTCCGCCGCTTTCAGATGAGGGCATATCCTCAGCTTTTCGCGTTCGCCGCCCGCGGATATATATCCCTCTTTTACTGGCGTTATTATTGTCTCGCCGACCAAAATCACGAGGTCGAGACCGACAAGTTTTTTGCCGAGCTCGAAGTTCTCGCTCTCTTCCAGCACGCCGAGCTCCACGAGACCGGGAGTTACCGCTATCTTTCTGCCTCCGAAAGAGCGAAGCGTTTCGAGAGCCGCCTCAGCGCCTTTTACGTTCGAATTGTAGCCGTCGTCGAGAATGTTGACTCCGCCGCTCTCTATGAGCTGCAATCTGTGCTCCACATAGGGGATATCCTTTACAGCCTCAGCTATTTCCTCCAAGCTCACGCCGAGCTCATATGCAACCGAAGCGGCAAGCGCGATATTGCGAGCGGAATGAGCTCCCAAAAGTTGAGAGGAAGTTTCCGCGCGCTCATCGCCTATGCGGAGGGTGAACGAAACGCCCGCCGGCGAACATTTTATATTTTCGGCCGTGCAAACCGCCGCCCTTTTAACGGAATAATCCGCAAAGAGCTCCTCGCAGTCGGGAGCAATCGCCGCGCTTTTCAAGGTTGCCGAAAGTATTTCTCCCTTTGCTTTGACTATATTTTCAATCGTTCCGAAGCTCTCGAGGTGCTGCGGACAAATTCCCGTTATGACCGAATAATCCGGCGGACAGATGCCGCACAGTTCCGATATATCGCCCGCGTTGCGCGCGCCCATTTCGGCGATGAACACGTCGTAATTTCCGAGATCGGCGGAATTTATCGTGAGCGCGAGCCCCAAGGGCGTATTGTGCGAACGCGGCGTGGCGAGCACGCGGTACTTTACGGCAAGCAAGCGGGCGAGAATGTTCTTTACGCTCGTCTTGCCGTAACTGCCCGTTATGCATATAACCTTCAACGACGAAGCGGCCATGCGGGCGCGCGCCTTTTTGACGTATCCCGCATTTTTTGGCGTTTCGTAAATTTTATCTATACAGTTGGCAAGCGCCGCAATGGGCAAGGTCAAAAGCGGAAATACGGAGAGAACGCAGTATTTGAGATTTGCGAAAAGCGCGTTGCCCCATACGCAATCGGCGAAATTCAAGAGCGTGAGCGCAAGATATATCAAGACGGCGGAGATAAAAGCGAAAACTATATAAAGTCTTTTGAAACGCGGCGTTGGCGAAGCGGGCGAACGCAGAGCAAATTTTTTATCTGCCCACACGTATGCGATAAAAAACAGCGCGTAAGGCGCAAGCCCTATTACGGCCGCCCATCTGCCAACGAAGAAAAAGCACAGCGAAATCACCGCGGAAGAGAGCGCGCAAAGCATAAAAAGCAGCGCTTGCCGCAAAAGAATCTTGTTGTTTTTCTTCGCCGCCCATGCGAAGAGTTTTTTCCCGCGGTATTGGAGCGATTGGAGTATGCCGAGAACTTTATAAGCCGTCGGGCAATAGAGCGCGGCGAAAATCACCGACGCAACAACGCACTCTACCGTTACGGGAACAGATATGAAAATACCCATCTATTTATCTCCGAAAAAGCCCGAAACGTGAGAATTGAAGATTTCGGGATACTGACTGAAACAGAAATGGTCTCCGCGCATGACTATGAGGCGATTATCCGGTATCGTTGCCGAAAATCTCTCGCCCTCTTCCGAAAAGGGAGTAACGACGTCGTCCGCGCCGTAAACAAGCAACGTGGGGCATTTTATGCGCTCCGCACTGCGCGACAAGTCCTCGTTGACTATCTTTTTATAGCTCTCTTTCATGACGGGAGAGAGCTTGCGGTATTCCTCGCTGCCGAAGTGTTTTTCGGCAAAGCGCGGGAAAAATTTTTTCACTCTTCTGTATGCTTTTACCCGCCGCATATACGACGGCGAACGCTCTTTCACGAAGCCCGCGCCGCCCGTTATGACGAGTTTTTCGCACACGTCTTCCTCCGCCAAAAATCTGACGGCGACGCGCGCGCCGAACGAATGGGCGATAAAATACGCTCTCCCGACGCCGACGTTTTTCAAAAACTTGCCGAGCCAAAGCGCATAATCGCCGACGGAAAACGGGGTTGCTATGGGCGAGCTTCTGCCAAAGCCGGGAAAATCAAACGCGATGACTTCGTGCCGCCGCGCAAAATATTTTATCTGATAGTAGAAACTCTCTTTGCACGACATATATCCGTGCAAAAACACCACGGGAAAGCCGCGGCCCTCTCTTATCAGAGAGATATAGTCTCCGTCCTGAAAAATTCAAAGCTCCTTTGCCATCACGAGACAGTCGGAACCGTCCGGATAATAGCGCGTGCGCGCATAGACGCCGTTAAAGCCGTTTTTGAGATACATGCAAAGGGCGGGAGAATTCGAAACGCACACTTCCAGAAAGACCTTCAAAGCGCCGCTCTCCGCGGCCGCCGCGATAAGCCTCTTTAAAATCTCTTCGCCTATGCCGCCGCGACGATAGTTCTCGCTCACGGCTATATTCTCTATGTCCGCGCTGTCCGCCGCGACGGTAACGCCGCCGTATCCGACAATCTCCCCGCCGTCCTCGGCGACCACGCCTTTGAAAGTATCGGTTTCGAATAGGGATACGAGCATGCCGTAAGACCACGGGTGCGAGGGGAAGCACTCCGTTTCAAGCCGCGAAATTGCCAGAATATCTTCGTATTTCCACGCTCTGAAAGTCATTTGCGCCCCTCCTCAGCCTGAGATTTGCGCACGTACAGCGCGCGGACGGGCTTGCCGAGATTTGCCGGATTTTTCGCAACGGAATTCAGAATACAGCTCTCCGCCGGGATTTTCGTATAGTTTTTCAAACCTAAATCTTCCCGGCCGAATACGCGGCAATTCAAAGAGTTTACCTCTTCTTCCGACATATACGAAGGTTCGAAAGGGGCAACGCCGTAACCCTGTACGTAATAATGCGAATGAGCCGCGTCTATAGCCACGCAAAAATTTTCGCTCTCCACATTATATGCCACGAGGTCGAAAGCGGTCAACGGCATAAGCGGCACTCCCGCTCCCGCCGCGAGCCCCTTTGCCGCGGCTATGCCTATTCTTATGCCCGTGAACGAGCCCGGACCTACCACAACGGCTATGAAATCCAGATCCGAAACGCCGAGCCCCGCTTCATCCAGCGCGGACGAGATGTTCTCCATAAGAAGTTCCGATTGTCTGTAAGCGCAATCGGGAATGTATTTTACGCTGTTTTTCGCGCCGTCGGAAACCGCCGCGCAAAGATAGCGGGACGAGACGTCTATTGCGAGAAATTTACTCATATATTATGCGCCTTTTATCGCCGGTTTTGATTATTTCGACTTTTTTGCAATTCTCCGGGAGCACGGACGCGATGTTTTCGGCCCACTCGACGAGGCAGACGCCGTCCGCGTAAAAATAATCGGTCAGCCCGAGCGCCTCGGCCTGTTCGCCGTTTGAAAGACGATAGCAATCGAAGTGATACAGCTTGCCGCCGTAATCGTTCATATAGGCGTAAGTGGGGCTCAAAATCTCGTCGTCGACGCCGAGCCCTTTGGCCACGCCCTTGCAAAACACCGTTTTGCCGGAGCCCATTTCGCCTTTTATTATCACCACGTCGCCGCCGCGGAGAGTTTTTGCGTATTCGCGCCCGAACCGCTCCGTATCAAGCGGGCTTTCCGATAAAAATACCGCCATACGGTTATATTATAGCCCGTGCGGCGGTATTTTGCAATTGTTTTAAACGCTTTTACGGAAAAGCGAGCGCGCTTCGCCTCACGGCTTCATGCTTTTTTGCGCCCGAATCTGGCGTTCGTCATCTTTATGAGGGCGGAAATGGGCTTATACATGAGAAAGACCATAACGCCGAGAACTACCGATTTTATGAAATTGAACAGTATAACCCACGGCCATACGTTTATATCCATAAACAGCGACATTCCCAAAGGCCAATTGAAACCCGAAAATATGGGGAAATTCAAAAGCCAATTTACGGGGAACGACCATATTACCTGCGCTATACAGCCCACAGAAAGGAATATCAGAACGCTCTTTATTCCCTTCCTGTACTTATATGCCACGGAGGGGATTAAAACGAAGGGAAGCATTATCAGAATGTTTGCGAGTTCGCCCACGCCCGCCGTAGTGGAATAGAATATCCACAGCGCCTCTTTTAAAACGCCTATCGCCACGCCCGCAACGGGGCCGAGCGCATATCCGCCTATCAGCGGGAATATGTTCGAAAAATCGAGCTTTAAAAACGAGACGGGCGTGCCGCTCAAAAGCGGAAGTTCGAGAAATCTCAACGCAAACGAAAATGCGGTGAATATCGCCATATATGCGATACGTGTTGCGGAAAAGTAACTTTTGAACGCCTCTTTGGCGCTCTTTTCCCCGGCGGGTGCAATAGAAGCGGACTGTGCGCTTTCATCGGTTTTTTGTTCCATACAGAAAACTCCTTAAAATTATTTTTCAAAGTATTTCTCTGTAAAAAAGCCGCCCTGAAATACCTTTCGGGGCGGCAAAAACAAACACGACGAATACGCGCCGTTTTTCTTTTCCTCTCCGGACTATACCGTCGGTGCGGGAATCTCACCCGCTCGGGCGGCCTTAAAGCCGCTTCGCAGACTATACTGCCGGTGGGGAATTTCACCCCGCCCCAAAGAAAAACCTTGAATTGTACCTTTATTATATTAAACGTTGCGGGATATGTCAACCGTTTGAACGTATTTTATCACTGTTCCGCGGCTATGAACAGCACTCCCAGAGTGTTCTTGCCGCAGTGGGAAGTTACGACGCTTCCCGTAATGGTTTCGAATATCTCGTTGAATGCGAAATTTTCCTTTACGTATTCTTTTGCTTTTTCAACTGTTTCGCGGTCGCAATTGCAGTGCGTTATGCAACAGCGCGTTTTATCGTACACGGGATACTCGTCGGCAAGATCCTTTATGTATTTTTTGAGACAGCTTTCGAGATTGCCCATATACTTCTTTTTGGCGTACATCTGTCCGTCCTTCATTGATATCCACGGGTGCAGTTTCAATACTTTCGCGCCTATAAGCGAGGCGAGCGAACATCTGCCGCCTTTATGCAGATAGTCGAGCACGTTCGGCACGAATGAAGTGTTGACTTTGTCGCGCAAATCTTCGCACAGCTTGACGATTTTCTCCGGCTTTTCTCCCGCCGCCGCAAAATCGCACGCTTTCAGAGCAAGCAAGCCCTGACCGGTAGAAAGAGACATAGTGTCGACGGCGTAAACTTTGCATTTTTTGAATTTTTCCGCCGCCGCCTTTGCGTTCGAATAAGACGAGGACGCCTTTTCGGAAATGTTGAAATGAACGACAGCGTCGTAGCCCTCCGATTCGCGCTCGAAAAACGCCGCGTATTCCTCCGGCGAAGGCGCGCTCGTCTTGGGCAATACTCCCGTCTCTTTGACATAGTCGAATATTATCTGAGGCGTGATATCCTCGCCGTCGGTATAGACCTTTTCGCCGAGAATGACGTGGAGAGGGCTCACGCCGATATTGTATCTCTTTTTGAGCTCTTCGCTTAAATCGCCTGTGGAATCCGTTGTTATCTTGATTTTCATATTTTCTCCGTTATATTTTTGCAATATAAATTATTTTACGCAGTCCTCGTAAAGGGGAAATTCTTTGCAGAGGCGCGCAACCCTGCCTTTAACTTCTTCAAACGCTTCTTCGCGCTTTTCGATGATTTGAGCTATAAGGTAAGCTATCTCCCGCGCTTGCGGTTCTTTCATGCCGCGCGTGGTCATCGCCGGCGTGCCGACGCGTATGCCGGAAGTTACGAAAGGTTTCTGAACGTCGAAAGGTATCGCGTTTTTGTTTACGGTTATGTGCACTTCGTCCAGAAGTTTTTCCAGCTCTTTGCCCGTAATGTTCTTGTCGGTGAGATTGAGGAGAATGAGATGATTATCCGTTCCGCCCGAAACCATCCTGACGCCGAGCTTTTTCCATTCGTCCGCCATTGCGGCCGCGTTCGCCACTATCTGTTTCTGATATTGTGCAAATTCGGGCGAGAGCGCTTCTTTGAACGCGACGGCCTTTGCGGCTATTATATGCATGAGAGGGCCGCCCTGCACTCCGGGGAACACCGCCTTGTCTATCGCCTTGCCCCACTCTTCCCTGCACATGATAACGCCGCCGCGAGGACCTCTCAAAGTTTTGTGCGTTGTGGAAGTAACGAAATCGGCGTAAGGCACGGGCGAGGGATGCAATCCCGCCGCCACAAGCCCGGCTATGTGCGCGATATCCACCATCATGAGCGCGCCGCATTTATCGCATATTTCGCGTATGCGCTTGAAATCTATAATTCTCGGATATGCGGATGCTCCGGAAATTATGAGCTTGGGTTTACATTCCAAGGCCGTTTTTTCCATCTCGTCGTAGTCGATGACTTCTTCGCCTTTCTTCACGCCGTAAGGAACTATATTGAAATATTTGCCGGAAATATTTACGGGAGAGCCGTGCGAGAGGTGTCCGCCGTGGGCGAGATTCATGCCCATTACCGTATCGCCCGGGTTGCACGCGGCAAACAGCACCGCGAGATTGGCGCTCGCGCCCGAATGAGGCTGAACGTTGCAGCATTCGCATCCGAACAGCTCCTTTAAGCGATTGCGCGCCAGATCTTCGGCTATATCCACGAACTGACAGCCGCCGTAATAGCGATGCGCGGGATATCCCTCCGCATATTTGTTCGTGAGATGCGTTCCCGCCGCCGCCATTACCGCCGGCGAAACGAAATTTTCGCTTGCTATAAGCTCTATATTGTTCTGCTGACGATTGAGTTCGAGCCGCAGCGCTTCCGCTATTTCGGGATCGGTTTTTTCTATGAGTGAAACGTCTATCATAAATATCTCCGTGGGTTTTTTATTATTTTATCATATCCGAGCTCAAATAACAAGACTATACGCAAAAAATTTTGCCCGTCCTTAAAAGGCGGGCAAAATACGCTTACTCCATATTCCGATAATCCGAACAACTTACATTTGCGTCGGCGGCAAGCGTCCGTCCGCAAACGTTCCGTGAGAATTTCAAAGATTTTTATCCAGAAATTCCTTGGTTTCGCTCTTTGTTGTGTAGCCTAAACTCTTAGCCGTCTCCGCGCCTTTTTTGAACACTATCAAGAGGGGTATGCTCATTATCCCGTAACGGGCGGCAAGTTCCATATTTTCGTCGATATCGACTTTTATAAAGTCCGCCTTGTCCGCGTACTCCTCCGAAACCTCTTCCATTACGGGGGCGAGC
Source organism: uncultured Clostridia bacterium (assembly GCA_947628505.1). GTDB lineage: Bacteria > Bacillota > Clostridia > Christensenellales > Borkfalkiaceae > Coproplasma. The sequence goes on along the minus strand of CANRAD010000013.1, from coordinate 35,111 downwards.
ATCTTGCAAGGCCCGCACCATGTGGCGTAAAAATCGCAGACTACGGGTTTTTCGCCTTTTATCGCTTCGTCGAATTGTTTTACGTTAAGATCCTTTACCATTTTCAAATCTCCTTTTTCAAGTATGCGTATAAATCGTTTATTTTAATTCTTTCGGATTTGCCGCTCTCCATATTTTTTACGGTGATTTCGTTTTCCGACAACTCGTCCGAGCCTATAACGGCCACATATTCCGCGCCGAGTTTATCCGCGTATTTGAACTGCGCCTTCAATGAACGGCTCATAAGATCGGCTTCCGCCGATATGCCGTCGGCTCTCAGTCTGTTGGCCGCCGAGAATGCCGCCGCCCGCGTGGGCTCGTCCATTCCCGCAACATATACCGTAACTTTCGGCTCTTCGGGATACTTTGCGCCTATGTTATCCATGAGCAACATAAGCCGCTCTATCCCCGCCGCAAAGCCGACCGCCGGAGTGTGAGCTCCGCCGAGTTGCTCCACGAGCCCGTCGTATCTGCCGCCGCCGCAAACGGTTCCCTGCGCGCCGATGGCGTCGGAAACGAATTCGAAAACCGTGCGCGTGTAGTAATCGAGCCCGCGCACTATGCACGGATTGACCGTGAACGCAAGCCCGCTCTCTTCGAGCAAGGCCTTGACGCGTTCGAAATGCCCGCGGCAGTCGGGACACAGATAATCGAGAATGGAGGGCGCGCCCGCGGATATCTCCCGGCACTTCTCCTCTTTGCAGTCGAGCATCCTCAAAGGATTGGAAGAAAATCTCGTTCGGCACGTTTCGCACATATCGCCGAGCCGGGGTTCGAAATATTCCCTCAGCGCCCTGTTGTAATCGGCGCGGCAACTGCGGCAACCTATGGAATTAATTTCAAGGCGCGTTCCGGAAAGTCCGAGCTTTCCGAGAAAAGACGACGCGGCGAAAATGACTTCCGCGTCCGTTTCGGCGCTTTCGGAGCCGAAAACCTCTATTCCGAATTGATGAAATTCCCTCAATCTGCCCGCCTGCGGACGCTCGTACCTGAACGCCGGCGTTATATAATAGGTTTTTACGGGCATCGGAGTGGACGAGAGTCCGTTTTCGACGAACAGCCGCACGGCTCCGGCCGTGCCCTCGGGCTTTAAAGTTACGCTCCTGCCGCCCTTGTCCTCGAAGGTGTACATCTCCTTGCCGACGACGTCGGTGCCTTCGCCCACGCCGCGTTTGAAAAGCTCGGTGTGTTCGAATACGGGCGTGCGTATTTCTTTGAGATTGAATACCCGCGCAACGTCTCTTGCGGTATCCTCTATATATTGCCATTTATAACTTTGGGAGGGCAGAACGTCCTTTGTTCCCTTTGGAATGTTTATCATGGTTACCCCGATATATGCCGGCCGCCCGGCCGGTTATTTTTGCGGAACGCGATATGCTCCGCACTCTTTAAAGCACGTATTTTTTCAGATCTCTGTTCTTGACTATGTTCGCCAAATGCTCCTCTACATACTTCGCGTTTACTTCCACGGGAATAACGGGATAATCGTTGCCGCCCGCGTTATACGATATGTCTTCGAGCAAATATTCCATGACCGTGTGCAGTCTTCTCGCCCCTATATCCTCGGACGTGTTGTTTATATCCTCGGATATTTCGGCAATTTTTTCTATCGCGTCGGCCGTGAAATGCAAATCTATGTTGTCCACCGACAAGAGCGCGGAATATTGCGCCGTGATGGAATTTTCCGGCTGGGTGAGTATATTCACAAAGTCCTCTTTCGAAAGACTTTTGAGTTCGACCTGTATGGGAAATCTGCCCTGCAACTCGGGAATGAGATCCTCGACTTTGGAGACGTGGAAAGCTCCCGCGGCGATAAACAGAATATAGTCCGTCTTTACCGGTCCGTACTTCGTCATTACGGTGCAACCCTCGACGATGGGCAGTATATCCCTCTGAACGCCCTCGCGGGAGACGTCGGCTCCCTGATTGCCCTTGCCGGCTATTTTATCTATCTCGTCGATGAATATAATGCCGTCGTTCTCCGCTCTGCGTATGGCCTCGGCGGTTACGGCGTCGTTATCTATGAGTTTGTCGGCCTCTTCCGCCATTATGAGATTTCTCGCTTCGCGGACGGTCAGTTTTCTCTTTTTCGTCTTCTTGGGCATACCCATTCCGCCGAATATAGAGCCCAAATCTATGGCCGCGCCGCTGCCCGGGGACAGTTCGAGGGGCTTGGGAGCGTCGATTACCTCTATCTCTATAACGGTGGAATCGTATTTGCCCTCGTGTATGTCGTCGACGAGTTTCTGCTCGAACACTTCCTTGGCCGTTTCGCCTCTCTCGTCCTTTTTCACTTCGGCGAGCACTTTGGCTATCCTGCGCTCGGCCACGGCCGTCGCGCGGTAGCTGACTTCCTGTGTTTTTTCCTCTTTGACGAGCCTTATTGCACATTCGGCAAGATCGCGGACCATAGACTCGACGTCTCTTCCCACATAACCCACTTCGGTGTACTTGGTGGCTTCGACTTTTAAAAACGGAGCTTTTACGAGTTTTGCGAGACGGCGGGCTATTTCGGTTTTGCCGACGCCCGTAGGGCCTTTCATTATAATATTTTTGGGCGTTATTTCGTCTTGAAGCGCCGGGGAGAGACAGCTTCTTCTGTATCTGTTCCTCAAAGCTATGGCAACGGCCTTCTTCGCCTCTTCCTGCCCTATGATGTGTTTATTGAGTTCGTGAACTATCTGTTTGGGGGATAAATCCATAATCATATCACCTCGCATTTTATGTTGTCGTTGGTGAACACGCATATTTCGCTGGCGATTTTGAGGGATTTTTTGGCTATTTCCTCGGCGGAATACTGCGTGTTCTGGTAGAGCGCCCGCGCCGCGGCAAGGGCGTAATTGCCGCCGCTGCCTATGGCGGCTATCCCGTCGTCCGGCTCGATGACTTCGCCCGTGCCGGAGACTATGAGAAGCGTTTCGGCGTCCGCCACTATCATAAGCGCTTCGAGTTTTCTCACGGCTTTGTCGGAGCGCCACAATTCGGCGAGTTCGACCGCCGAGCGCATGAGATTGCCGGAAAACTTATTGAGCATGCCCTCGAATTTTTCGGAGAGCGAAAATGCGTCCGAAACGGAGCCGGCAAAACCGAGTATCACTTTTCCGCCGTATATTCTGCGCACTTTTTGCGCGCCGTTTTTGAAAATTACGCTCTCGCCCATAGTTACCTGGCCGTCGCCCGCGATTGCGGTGAGCCCGTCTTTTTTGACGGCGCATATTGTTGTTGCATGAAATTCAACTGACATAGTTTACTCCTTAAAACCCGATATATATTGAGATTTTGCGTAGTTTTTTATATCTTCGAGGGCGCGGCTCGCAAGGCGCGCGTACCTCGCTTTTTTATCTTTTATGTGCTCTGGAAGCGGCGGCAACAGCCCGAAATTCGCGTTCATCGGCTGAAAATCCGATGTCTTTTCGGATATGTGCGCCGAGAGCGCGCCGCAGACGGTGGTCGCGGGAGGAACAGAGGGCTCCTCGCCCCTTATGCGCGCGCACATATGTATTGCCGCGAGTATTCCGCTTGCCGCGCTTTCAACATATCCCTCTACTCCCGTCATCTGCCCCGCAAAAAAGATATCGCGATTGCTTTTGAGCGAAAAATCCGCGTTTAAGCACGTGGGGGAATTTATAAAAGTGTTGCGGTGCATTACGCCGTATCTTAAAAATTCCGCGTTTTTAAGGGCGGGTATCATCGAAAACACCCTCTTTTGCTCTGGAAATCTGAGATTGGTCTGGAAGCCCACGAGGTTATATGCGCTTCCCGCCGCGTTTTCCTTTCTCAACTGCAAAACGGCGTAATAGCCGTTTCCCTCTTTATCCTTCAACCCGACCGGTTTGAGCATCGCAAAGCGCAGACTTTCCGCTCCTCTTTCGGCCATAACCTCGACGGGCATACAGCCTTCGAAGATATCGCCCTTTTCGAAATTGCGGAGATTTACTCTCTCCGCGCCGACGAGCTCGGACACGAAGGCCGAATACTGCTCGCGGTCCATCGGACAATTTATGTAGTCGTCGCCGCCCTTGCCGTATCTGTCGCCGTAAAAACACTTCGAAAAATCGAGGCTGTCGCGCGAGACAATGGGCGCGGACGCGTCGAAAAAATGCAATTGCCCGCCGCATATGCGGGAGATATCGTTTGAAAGCGCCTCCGTAGTGAGAGGTCCCGTGGCTATTACGGAATAACTCTGCGGCACTTTTTCGATTTCCTTGCAGACTATTTCTATATTGGGATGACTTTCGAGTTTTTCGGTTACGTATCCGGAAAACCGCTCTCTGTCGACGGCGAGAGCGCCGCCTGCCGGCACGCGCGCATATTCGGCGGCCTCCATGGTGAGCGAGCCCAAAACGCGCATTTCGGCTTTTAAAAGCCCGCACGCGTTGGAAAATTCGTCGGCCCCCTTCAATGAATTGGAGCACACGAGTTCGCAAAAACGCCTGTCCGTGTGCGCCGGCGTGAATTTCTCGGGCTTGATGTCGTAAAGCACGACTTTATATCCCTTTTCCGCGAGATAATAAGCCGCTTCCGAGCCGGCGAGCCCGGCGCCTATTACGTTAACCTTCATCTTCCGGGATTTCCACGGAATATTTACATTCCTTGTCGGAACACTTGATTTTATTGCCCTTTCTTATGAGATATTTGCCGCACTTGGGGCACTTATCGCCCGTGGGGACGTCCCAACTCAAAAACTTGCAGTCGGGATAGCCCGTACAGCCGAAATATATCTTGCCGGTTTTCGAGCGCATTCTCCGCATGGGCTTGCCGCATTCCGGGCATTTGCCGTCCGTCTTTTCGCCGTCGCGCGCGGTGCCGTTCGGCTCGACGCACGGGCGCTTTGCGCCGCACTTGCCGCATTCGAGATAATTGCCGTATTTGCCCCTTTTAAGGACCATCGAACCGCCGCATTCCCGGCATTTCTCCGCGGTTATTTCCGCGTCAATGGGGAGAATGGTGGAACACTTCGGATAATTGGGGCAAGCGAGGAACTTGCCGAACTTGCCGCTTTTTACGACCATCATAGCGCCGCACTTCGGACAAGGTATCTCCGACTGTTCGGCTCCGCTTTCGCTTATTATGTTGGAACAAGCGGGATAGTTCGAACAAGCGAGATATTTGCCGTATTTGCCCTCGCGACGTATCATCGGCGCGCCGCATTTGGGGCAGAGCACGTCCGTCAGAACGTCGCCGTCCGTAGAGGCCTTTTTGAGTTGCTCCGCAAAACCCGGATAAAAATCCGCCACTATTTTATGCCAATCGCAACCGCCGTCTTCGATTCTGTCGAGTTCGTCCTCCATCTTCGCGGTAAAGCCCACGTCCATTATATCCTTGAAATAACGGACAAGCATATCGGTTATCTTATACGCCACCTCGGTGGGAACCATATATTTGCCGTCTTTTTCCACATACTTGCGCTTGGAGAGCACGGAAATTATCGAAGCGTATGTGGAAGGCCTGCCTATTCCCTTTTCCTCCATGGCCTTGACGAGCGAGGCGTCGGTGTATCTGAAAGGCGGTCTCGTAAATTTCTGCTCCGTTCCGAGCGAGCAGAGGTCGAGTTCGTCGCCCTCTTTCAAAGGAGGAAGAAGTTTGGTATCCTCCTCGTCCTCATCTTTCTCGCCGAAATCCTGATAGGCCGCGGCATAACCCGCAAACACGAGCGATTTGCCGCTCGCCTTGAAAGGATATCCGCCGCTCACGGCTTCGAGCTGCACGGAATTGTACTGCGCCTCCGTCATCTGAGACGCTATGAATCTGTCGTATACGAGTTTGTAAATATTATAGTGCTTTCTGTCCAAGCTGGATTTGACGCTCGCGGGAGTTATTTCGAGATTTATGGGACGTATCGCCTCGTGCGCGTCCTGAGCTCCCTTTTTGGTAGCGTAATAATTGGGTTTTTCGGGGGCGTATTGCTCGCCGTAATTCTTCTTTATGAACGCAATCGCGTTTTCCTGCGCCTCTTTCGCAACGCGCACGGAGTCGGTTCTTATATACGTTATGAGCGCTATGTGGTCGCCGCCGACGTCCATACCTTCGTAAAGGTGCTGGGCGACGAGCATTGTCTCCGGAGAGGACATGCCGAATTTATTCGACGCGTCCTGTTGAAGAGACGACGTAGTGAAAGGCGCCGGCGCATGTTGCTTTACAACGCCCGATTTAACTTTGGTTACCTTGAATACGCCCGAACGCACTTTTTCCGCGGCGGCTTTTGCGAGCGCTTCCGAAACTCCCACGCCCGTTTTCTTATAGGTGTAAGTGGCCTTGAACGGCTGATATTTGCCGTCTTTATCTTTCAGAACGGCGGAAAGCGTCCAATATTCCTCCGGAACGAACGCCGCTATCTCGCGTTCCCTGTCCACTATCAGTCTCAAAGCGACCGATTGCACTCTTCCGGCGGAAAGTCCGTTCTGTATTCTGTTGTTCAAGAGAGGCGAGAGCTTATAGCCCACGAGCCTGTCTAAAACTCTGCGCGCCTGTTGGGCGTCCACGAGATTATAATTTATCTTGCGGGGATGCTTCAACGCGTTCTGCACGGCGGAAGGTGAAATTTCGTTGAACTCTATGCGGTTGAGCCCCTGTTCGTCGAGCCCGAGAACGCATTGCAGATGCCAGCTTATCGCCTCGCCCTCGCGGTCCGGATCGGTTGCGAGATATACGTTGCCCGCGTTTTTGGCCTCCTGCGAAAGCCGCTTTATAACTTCTTTTTTGCTGGGAGTTATCTCGTATTTCGGCTCGAAATCCGACGTTACTCTCACTCCGAGAGTTCTTTCCGGCAGATCGCGCACGTGTCCGCCCGAGGCGTCAACTTTGTACTTGCCCTTCAAATATTTGGAAATTGTTTTTGCCTTGGAGGGTGATTCGACTATTATTAAATCCATAATTATTATACCTTTACGTCCGTTTTCGGACAAATCGGAATTTTCAAATTTTTTGCGCAGTTATTTTACCGCCGCATACCTGTTTCCGCCCAATCTTACCGCCATGCCCTTTATTTCGAGCGACGAGAGCGTAGGCAGTACGGCGTAAACGGGCTTCCCGAGTTTTTGCGCTATTTCGGATATGGGCGCGTCGCCGCTTTCCGCGAGTACGGAGAGCGTATTTCTCTCCTCTTCGCTCAAACGGTTTTCTTTTTGCGGCTTTAAGTCTAACCCGAAAGCCGAGTAAATGTCAAGTATATTATCCGCAAGAGCCGCTCCTTTTTTTATGAGCGAATTACAGCCCTCGCCAGAGTTTATTCCCGGATTGTACGGAAAGGCGAACACGTCTTTGCCGTATTCCGCGGCGTAGCCGGCGGTTATAAGCGCGCCGCTCTTTTTGCCGGCGGAGGCGACGAGCAATCCCTCTCCGAGCGCCGCTATTATGCGATTGCGCACGGGGAAGAGATAACTCTTCGGCTCCACGTGAGGATAATGTTCGCTTAAAAGCAACCCATTTTGGGCTACCGATTTTATGAGCGACGAGTTTATCGCGGGATAAACGTAGTCGAAGCCGTAAGCGAGCACGGATATAACGCGGCCGTTTTTCAAAGCTCCCTTGATTGCGGCGGCGTCCGCGCCGTCGGCGGCTCCCGTTACCACGGCGAAGCGTTCGGAGAGCTGCTCCGAAAATTCTTCGCAACGTCTCAGAGCGTCGGGAAGCGTTCGCCTCGATCCGACTACGGCAAACATTCTCTCTTTCAAAAGAGACGCGTTGCCCTTTGCAAACAGCATAAACGGCGGGCAAGATATCTCTTTGAGCGACTTCGGATAATCGGGGGAATTATACGCTATGCAGGTTATTCCCTTTTCTTCGAGTTCGGTAAATACCGACTCTCTGTATTTTTCCGAATTGAATTTATCTCTTATTTTATTATATACGCCCTCTCCGAGAGTTTTAATCAGATTCCCGGCGCACTCTTCGAATTTCGGCTCCTCCGAACTCATTCCTTCGGTAAGCTCGGAACGCTGTTTATAGCTTAACTCGCAAAAGGACGAAAGGACTATTGAATTTTGCTCATACCTGTCGTACATCGCCGTTTACCGGAAATTTATTTCGAAGCGTCGTAACTTCTGTAAGATACGGCTTCCAATATATGTTCGGGCAAAATTTCCGAACAACACTCTATGTCCGCTATGGTGCGCGCAACCTTTATTATCCTCGAACGCGCGCGGGCGGAAAGATTCAACGACTCGTATGCGCTCTTCAATGCGCTCTCGCATTCTCGCGAAAGGCGGCAATACTTTTTCAGTTGAATATCGTTCATGGCCGCGTTGCACGTTATGCCGTCGTCCGAAAATCTCTCTCTGCCTATGGCGCGCGCCCTTTCCACGCGCTCTTTTACCTGCGCGCTGGTCTCCTCGACCTCTTCCGAGGCAAGGTCGTCGTATTTTACGCCGTCGACTTCCACCTGTATATCTATTCTGTCCAGAAGCGGACCGGAAATCTTGCTTCTGTATCTCTGAATCTGAGCGGGCGTGCATGTGCACTGTCTGTAAGCCGAACCGAAATTGCCGCAAGGGCATGGATTCATGCTCGCGCAAAGCATGAAATCGGCGGGAAACGTTACCGCGCCGCCCGCGCGGGTTATGGTTATCTTCTTGTCTTCGAGCGGCTGTCTGAGGCTTTCGAGCGTATTTCTGCCGTACTCCGGAAGTTCGTCGAGAAAGAGCACGCCCTTATGCGCTTTCGAAATTTCGCCCGGCATTATCCTTGCGTTGCCGCCGCCGCAAAGGGACACCGTCGTGGCCGTGTGATGGGGTGTGCGGAAAGGGCGGAGAGCAACTATGCCGTCCTCCGAAAGTTCGCCCGCGACGGAATGTATCTTTGTTACTTCAAGAGCCTCCGAAAAGGTCATATCGGGCATAATGGTAGGTATACAGCGCGCGAGAAGAGTTTTGCCTGCACCCGGCGGGCCTATAAAAAGCAGATTGTGGCCGCCGGCAACAGCTATTTCGAGCGCGCGTTTGGCAACTTTCTGGCCGCGCACGAGCGACAAATCGGCGCCGTAATTTCTGACGGCGCGAGCGGCTTCGAAGCTCCTCGTCTCTACGGGAGCGAACGCCCTTGCGCCGGAGATAAACTCCGCCGCTTCTCTCAGACTTCCGAGCGCATAGACTTCCACGCCCTCGATGTAACTCGCCTCCGCCGCGTTTTCATACGGCACGACGAAACGTCTGAAACCATTGCTCTTGGCCGAAATCAGAATAGGCAATATGCCCGCTATCGGGCGAAGTCTGCCGTCGAGAGCGAGTTCGCCGAGATACACCGTATCCTCGCCGACCGGCGGCAATTGTCCGCTTGCGGAAAGGACCGAAAGCGCTATCGGCAAGTCGTATTGCGAGCCCTCCTTTTTGAGGTCGGCCGGAGCGAGATTGACCGTTATTTTGCTGACGGGAAAGGACAGCGCGCTGTTCTTTATTGCCGAACGCACGCGTTCGCGGCTCTCTTTGACCGCGGCGTCGGGCAAGCCGACAAGGTCGTAAGAAACCATGCCCTTATTGATATCCGTCTCTATCTCTACCTGCGCGCCTTCGAGCCCCCAAAGCGCGTAACTCATAACTTTGGAAATCATATTTCGCCTTTTTCGCGCCCGTAAACCGGGCGCCTTTGCAAACGCTTTTAAAAAAGCTCCCGCACATAGCGGGAGCTTTTTTGATTACTGCTGTTCGGTAATTTTTGCGGCCTTGCCGGTGAGTCCGCGCAGATAATAGAGCTTAGCTCTTCTCACCTTGCCCTTGCGGACGACGTTAATATAGGCTATTTTGGGCGAATGAAGAGGGAACGTTCTCTCCACTCCTACGCCGAAAGAAAGACGCCTTACGGTGAAACTTTCGCGTATGCCGCCGTGCTTTTTCGCGATTACAACGCCCTCGAAGTTCTGAATTCTCTCCTTTGTGCCTTCGATGACCTTGAATCCGACCTTTACGGTGTCGCCTATATTGAATACGGGCACTTCGCTTTTCATGCCCTCTTTTTCTATGGCCTCGACTAATCCTTTCATTGACTTTACCTCCTGAACCAAGCATTCGTACCCCGCAGAGGGGCAGAGGACTGCCCGAAGTCGCTGTCTATAATAACAGAGTTTTTTTCAAATTGCAAGCGTTTTTACGCGGTGTATCGTAATTTTCACAAAAGCCTTCAAAAACCGCGTCTTTTTTCGCTGCGTTCAGTTTTCGGACGGCCGGAAATTCCGACGATATATATTTATGGAATATATACGGACGTCTTCCGGCGGTCTAATCGGCGCAAAACGCGTTTTCTATATGGTTTATCCCGCCGTTGAAAACTTCTATTACGTCGAACCGCACGATATAATCGTCGATTTTTTCCGAGAGATAGAATTCCGCCGCGAGCGCATACTTTTTCCGGCGGCGGGCGTCCACCGCTTCCGACGGCGCGCCGAAGGCGTCGGAAAGGCGCGTTTTTACTTCGATAAATGCATATATATCGCCTTTTTTTGCGATTATATCCACTTCGCCGAAGGGGTTTTTATAATTTTTTTCGACTATTTCGTAGCCCTGTTTTTTAAGGTAAGAACGAGCCGCGCGCTCGCCTTTTTGCCCGAGCGCAGCGTTATGGATTGCGGAGTTTTTCATCTTACCGCCCTCATGAAAGTTTTTCCGGAAATATCTTTTTAAGAAAACTCCGCCTGTGCAACGGCGTCAATCCGAGCGTCTTTATCGCCTTTATATGTTCGGCCGTGCCGTAACCTTTGTTGCGGGCAAAACCGTAACCGGGATATACGGCGTCGTATTCTTCCATAAGCCTGTCTCTGTAAACCTTGGCCACTATCGACGCGGCGCCTATCGAATAGCACTTGGCGTCGCCCTTTATAACGCTCCGCTGGGGATAACTTATATTTAAAGTCATATTCCCGTCGGTAAGGACATATGAAGGTTTGACCAAAAGTCCTTCGACCGCGTTTTTCATGCAGAGTCTGGTGGCTTCGAGTATGTTTATTTCATCGATTTTTTCCGCTTCGATGAGGCATATCCGGCAGTCTTTCGCGATTTGGAGAATTTCCGCCGAGAGCCTTTCGCGTTTTTTCGCCGAGAGTTTTTTGCTGTCGTCGACGCCCTCGACGAACCTGTCGCAAGGCATTATCACCGCGGCGCAGACCACGGGGCCGGCGAGCGGTCCTCTGCCCACTTCGTCGACTCCGCATATGCAATCTTCCGCCCCGCATACGAGCGATTTTTCAAAAGCTGATTTTTCTTCGGAGCTCATAATCAAAAATCCAGACCGTCGATATCTTCCGCGCCGTCGAGAGTTATTCCTCCCAATCTGCCCTTTCTGAAATCGTCAATGACGGCGCGCGCGCCGCGTTCGACGTCGCAATCGCCGCCGCGCAACACGAATCCGCGCTTTTTGCACACGCCTTCGAGAAGTTCCTCCGGCGAGCCTTCGCTTACGCCGTATCTCTCTTTCAATCTCGCGGGATATTTTGCCGAAAGTTCGGCGAGCAACTCCAACGCAATTTCGTAAATATCGAGTATATCGTCGTTTATACTGCCTATGAACGCCAATCTGGCGGCATATCTGCGGTTTTCGAACGAAGGCGGCATGGTGCCGGGAGTATCCAACAGCTCGAAACCGTCTAAGCGTATCCACTGTTTCCCGCGCGTTACGCCCGCTTTATCGCCCGTTCCGGCGCGCTTCGAGCCTGCAAGCAGATTTATGAGAGTGCTCTTGCCCGTGTTCGGAACGCCGGCAATCATAAATCTGAAAGTTCTTGTCTGCCCTTTCGAGAGCGACGCCTCGCGTTTTTTCTCGACGAGTTTCGAAATTGCCGCGGAGATATTCTTCCGCGAACCGCTGTCGGTTGCGTTGAGCTTTACGACGTATGCGCCCTTTGAGCGCAGCGCCGAGACGAGCGCGTCCGCGCGCCCGTCGGCCAGATCGCACTTATTGAAAACATACAAGACCGGCTTGGAACCCGCAAGCTCTTTCAACTTGGGATTGAAAGAGGAGGCCGGGCAGCGGGCGTCGAGCACGAATACAACGCCGTCTACGAGCGCGAGATTTCCGCGCATCATTCCCATTGCCTTCGCCATATGCCCCGGATACCATTGAATAGTTTTCATTTTTCGTCCTTTTCGGCGAGGTCGGGACGTCGCTTTGCGGTAATTTCCGCGCTCTTTTTCTCCCGCCATTCGTCGATTTTTTTATGGTCGCCGTTCAAAAGCACTTCCGGAACGGAAAGTCCCTCGTACACCGCCGGGCGCGTGTATTGCGGATATTCGAGCCCGCCCGAAGCAAAACTTTCGTCCACGAGCGAGCCCTCGGAGAGCACGCCTTCGACGTATCTTGCCACGCAGTCGCAAACGACCATGGCGGGCAGTTCGCCGCCCGTCAGAACATAATCGCCTATGGATATCTCCTCGTCTATATACAAATCGATAACGCGCTGGTCCACGCCCTCGTAATGTCCGCACAGCAACAGCAGATTATCGTAATTCAACAGCTCGAAAGCCTTGTTTTGGGTAAATCTGCCGCCCTTCGGAGAAAGGTAGATACGGTGCGCCGAATGTTCGGGATCGACGGCCTTTATGGCAGAGCCTATCGGTTGAGGCATCATTACCATTCCGGCGCCGCCTCCGAACGGATAATCGTCGCACTTGAAATGCTTGTTCTCCGAATAGTCGCGTATGTTGACTATCTCGATATTCAGTTTTCCCGCTTTGACCGCTCGGCCGAGTATGCTCGTCTCCAAAGGGGCGAACATCTCGGGGAAGAGCGTTAATATGGTAATCTTCAAACGGATACTTCCTTGAAACGCTTTTTGTCCACCGTGATTGTTCCGGCGGATATGTCCACGCCGAGAATAACGCCCTCCGCCGCAGCGAAACTGACTTCGCCCGAACGCGTCGAAATGGTATATATATCTGTCTTTGCCGGCGTTACGGAGACAACTTCGCCTATGACGTCGCCCGAAACGTTTACGACGCGCAGACCTATAAGGTCGCCTATATAGTATCTGCCGTCCGGCGGCTCGGGGCAGTCCTCGCGGAGAGCGATAAGCTCCTTGTCCCTGAGAAGTTCGGCGGAGTTCCTGTCCGCCACGCCTTTGAGAACGACATACGCCGTTTCGCCCTGTCCGCGCACGTTCATTACGGCGTATTCCGCGCCGTCGACGAATACGCGGCGTATTCCCTTGAAATCTTCGGCGGAATCGAGATATACTTTTATTTTGAGTTCGCCGCGTATGCCCTGCGGCTTCAATATTCTACCTACGCTAAGTTTTTCCATAACCCGATATAAGCCGAAAAGGGCTCCCGTCCTCTTCGGCTTGCGTCTCCGTTTTAAGGCTTTCAGACCTTTTCTTTTATTTCAACCGTGTAGCGTTTTTCGCCGCGAGGCGTCGCCGAGCTTACGAGCGTTCTGAGCGCTTTGGCTATCTTGCCCTGCTTGCCGATTACTTTGCCCATATCGGCGGGATCGAGAAATACCGTAACCTCTGTTACGCGCTCTTTCTCCTCCACTTTGTATTCCACTTCGCTCTTTTTTTCGGCAAAAGTTTCAACTACGTATTTTATAAGTTCAAGTTCCATTTTTACCTCCCTTGGCGCGCAAAAAGCGTTAACGCGCCGTTTCGGATATATGCGGAGCCCGCATACGGCTCGCATGCGCCTTCGGGAACGCCCGACCGCAAATAAGCAAAAAACTTAAAGTACGGCTGAGCCGGGCGACCTTTCGGACAGAGCCGGATTATTCCTTCTTCTTTTTGTCGTTGGTCTTGGGCGCGGAAAGTTTTGCGCTCTTTTCCATAGCCCCCGCCTTTACGAGGTAACTTTTCACCGTCTCCGTGGGCTGAACGCCTTTCGCAAGCCATGCCTTTGCCTTTTCAACGTCGATATTTATCTCCGCGGGCGTTTTGAGAGGATCTACGGTGCCTATCTTATCGATATATTCTCCCGATTGCGCCTTTCTCGAATCGATTACGACGATGCGGTAGAAGGGGTTCTTTTTGTCGCCCATTCTGGTGAGTCTCATTTTTACTGCCATTTTCTGTTACTCCTGTAAATTGATTTTTTTCGATATATAAAATCCGAAACCGTCGGATTTCCGACCTTTTAGAAAGGCAGACGTTTTTTTCCGCCTTTAAATTGTTTCATTAGCTGTTTCGTCTGCTCGAACTGTTTGAGAAGCTGATTTATCTCCTGCACGCTCGTGCCCGAGCCGGCGGCGATGCGCTTTTTCCTCGACGAGTTGATTATGGTAGGCTCCGTTCTCTCGCGAGGCGTCATGGAGAGGATTATCGCTTTCGTGCGCTCTATTTTGCTTTCGTCGATATCCTCGGGGCGCACTTTGTTGCCCATGCCCGGCATCATGGATATCAGAGCCTGCGCGCCGCCCATTTTTTTCATGCTCTCGAACTGTGTTAAGAAATCCTCCAAAGTAAAGGTATTTTCGAGCATCTTTTTCTGCATTGCCTTGGCCTGCTCTTCCGTAACCGCTTCCTGCGCTTTTTCGATGAGCGTCAGAACATCGCCCATGCCGAGTATGCGCGACGCCATTCTGTCCGGATAAAAGGGCTCCAAATCCGAGAGCTTTTCGCCGACGCCTATGAATTTTATGGGCTTGCCCGTTACCGCCTTAATCGACAGACAAGCTCCGCCGCGGGTGTCGCCGTCAAGCTTGGTGAGCACTATGCCCGTAACTTCGAGGCGCTCGTTGAAAGTCTTTGCCACGTTCACCGCAACCTGTCCCATCATGCTGTCGACAACAAGCAATATTTCCGACACGTTCACGGCGGACTTTATGTTTTCGAGCTCCCGCATAAGCGGCTCGTCTATTTCGAGTCTGCCCGCGGTATCGATTATCACGGTGTCGTAACCGTGCGAGCGGGAGTATTCCACGGCTTCACAGGCCGTTTTAACGGGGTTTTGCGTGCCCCTTTCGAACACTTCCACTGCCGCCGTGCGCCCGACGACCTGCAACTGATTTATTGCCGCCGGACGGTATACGTCGCACGCGACGAGCAGAGGCTTTTTACCGTTCTTTTTCAGATTTACGGCCAACTTGCCGCAAAGCGTTGTTTTGCCCGCGCCCTGCAATCCGCACATCATGATGACTGTGGGCGGCTTGGGAGACACGGCAAGTTTCTGATTGGACGAGCCCATGAGTTCTATCAACTCGTCGTTGACTATCTTTATTACCTGCTGAGCGGGATTGAGGCTTTTCAATATCTCCTGTCCCACCGCTTTCTCGGATACGTCCGCGCAGAATTTCTTGGCTATCTGCACGTTCACATCCGCTTCGAGAAGCGCCACGCGCACCTCTCTCATGGCCGTTTTTATTTCGAGCTCGGTAAGCCTGCCGCGCTTCGTCAGTTTTGAAAATATATGGTTCAATCTCTCCGAGAGAGAGCCGAAAAGAGCCATACGTCCTCCTTAAAACTCAATCCTCGATGATTTTTAAAAGTTCTTCCGCCTCGGCGGAAAAATCCGGATGAGCAATAATTAATTTATCCGCCCAATTTTTTACGGCGCTCTTTATTTTATCAAGCCTTTCCGAAGAATCGCCGGACGAAAGGCGGAGAACGTCTTCGTATTCTTCGAGCTGTCTGCGGCACGCGGAGAGACAATCCGAAACCGCCTGACGGGATATGCCCTTATCTTCGGCAATTTCGGAGAGCGAAAGATCGAGATTGAAATACAAATCCGCGATTTCGCGCTGCGTGGGCGTGAGCAATCCCGAATATGCGTCCAAAAGCCGCGCAAACTTCAATTTATCCATAACGCCTGTAAAGCTGATTAGCTTGACACTATATTAAACTTCGCTTACCGCTTTGTCAAGCGTTTTTGCGCGGACGTCCCGAATATTTTTATGACGTTTTAACAAAAATATTTACTGAGTAACAAAGTTTGCCCGCCGACGCATAAAAAAGAACATAAAATTGACAGTGGCGCGACAATGTGCTAAGATTTACACGATGGGGAAAACCCAAGGGAGATGTGAATTAATGTGTAAAGATATTGACGGAGTGCTGTATGACACGGCGACTTCCACAATCGACAAAAAATTCACCTACGGCGTTCCCGGCGATCCTTGCGGCTATGAAGAGACTTTATACATAACGAGCGACGGAAGATACTTTATCTACACCTACGGTGGATCCAAATCCAGATACCCGGAAGAGAATATCGTGCCCATAGAGCGCGAAAAAGTAAAAGATTGGATGCTTTCGCGATAAACGAAAGACGGGAGGTTATTTATGTCGGAAGAAGAGAAAAAAGAGACCGAAGTCAAGGAAGAGAAAAAAGAGGGAAAAATCTCCGGATTTTTCAAAAAAATGGGCAACAAGATAAACGACGCGACTTACGATATGCGCGCAGAAAGCGATTTCAACAAAAATCATCGCAAGTATACCGTTTACACGGGCGCCGAACTGCTCTCCCCCTCTATCAATCTCTACGCCGAGGAATGCGACGGCAAAAAGACCATACTTGCGCTGGGCATTGACGAGGACGTTAAAAAAGGTTGCGTGATCGTGGACGAAGAAACCGAGAACGCATACTATATCGACGGCGTGGAAAATTCCGAAATCACTTTCGAATTCGAAGAGAAGAAAAACACCAAGCCCGCAATGAAGATAAAACTCGGCGCGCTGGCGGAGAGCGTGGAAGTCATAAAAGCCAACGACAAATATTACATCAAAAAATAATCGGAAAAATTGAAAACCGCGCGGTGCAAACCGCGCGGTTTTTTTAATTTCCGGATTTATCTTTTAGCGTCTCCGACGAAGGGCGAATTCTCCTTTTCGCCATCCGCGGAAGGAACTTCTTCGGGCGGCTCCTTGTTTTCGGGCGGAGCTTTGGAATATAGCACTTTCAAAAATATCGGCGTAAGAATGGAAGATATCAGAATGAGAAGAACCGTCATTATCATAAACTGCCCCGGCAGAGCGCAATTGCCGAGAGATGAGTTGGTTACGGTTGAAGTTACGATAAGAGCCACTTCGCCTCTCGCCATCATTCCCACGCCGCCTATCGCGCTCTCCCGCCAACCGTAGCGGAAGGCTCTGCAAACGGCGCCGCAGCCTATTACCTTGCCGACAAGCCCCATTAAAACCGCAAGGAACACAAATAGAAGCAACTTGGGATCCATTCCCGTGAAATGAATTGACGAAATACCGATATTAGCAAAGAACACGGGAGCGAAAACGGTGTACGTGTTGACTTCCACTTTACTGTCGGCATACTTGCTCGCGCGGATATCGGTAGAGAGCACTACGCCTGCGAGGAACGCGCCGGTTATATCGGCAACGCCGAATATCTCTTCGGCTATCCAGCTGTAACCGAAGCATACGGCGAGCGAAAAAATGGGGATTCTGTGGGTTTTGGGCCATCTTTTATCCAGCCATTTAAAGCCCTTCGAGAGAACAAATCCGGCCGCCACGGCAAAGATAAAGAAGCAGATTATCATTATCACCGTGCCGTATATAGTGCCCTTGAACGCCTCGAAACCGTTCGCCGCCTCCTGCTGCGAGCCGGCTTTCGCCACGCCCGTTACCACCGAAAGAAGCACTATGCCGATAACGTCGTCTATTATCGCCGCGGAAACTATTGTCGTGCCGAGTTTGGTGTTGATTTTGCCAAGTTCCTTTAAAACCGACACCGTTATGGCAACGCTCGTTGCGGTGAGTATCGTACCTATGAATATGGAACGATATATATTTGCCGCGTCGGCAAATCCCAGCCCGATATCGCCGAAAGGCAACGAGATGACGAATCCAAGGGCAAGCGGCAACGCCACGCCGGCGCAGGCCACGAGCACGGCGGCAAGCCCCGTGCTTTTCAGATCTTTGAGATTTGTTTCGAGCCCTGTGGAGAACATTAAAAGCAATACGCCTATCTTCGAGAAAATTTCGAGGCCGTTCTCGTTGTCGGGAAGAGCGAACAAAGACAGATAACCTTTGCCCTTGAAACCTATCAGAGCAAAGCCATTGCCGTCGTTTATGAGTTCGCCGAATATGGAGGGGCCTATAAGTATGCCCGCAATAATAAAGCCCAGAACCTGAGGTAGCCCGAGTTTTCTGAATATCAGCCCGAAAACTTTTGTGGAAAACAGAATAATCGCCAAAACCGCAACAAATCCGAGCGCCGAATTGCCTTCGAAAGGAAGATTCATATCCATATCCTCTTGCCTCGCCGCTTTCAGAGCGAAGCCGTTACAAAACGATATCCGGGCACGAAATCCTTACATATGCGACCGGATAACCGTTCAATATAAATTATATCATTTTCTTACAAAAAAAGCTAATAAATTATAAAATATCGGATATTTTAACTTAAATGGTTATCCAAAACAAATTTTAAAAAAATTTATAACTTTTTTCGGCTAACCTATTGACAACGTGTTTTTAAGTGATATAATGTAATTGAAAAAAGAAAATAACTTACAAAAATTGTTAGGTACCAACAATTTTGCAAAGAGTTCTTTTGTAGCCGCAGGTGCGGCGGAATTTGTACCCGGGATCAGGGCGAGCCGGCAGCCGCTTCTATACGATGAGGGGAAACCTAAATTGGATTGCAGGAGGTAAAGTAAAATGATTTATCTTTACGAACGCGCCAATAAAGGACAAGGAAGGTAAACTCCGATGTACAATTCAATCACTGAGGACTAATCCGACGCGGTTTGATTTAAGCAACGTGAGAATGAAGTTGCAAGGTTTTTAAACCGACGAGCCGAAAAGGTAACCGTGTGGACGCGACCTCGCAAATAAAACTTAATATTAAATATATGCCCCGTGCGGTTGCGCGGGGCTTTACTTTGTCCTCTCCCACTCTGCCGTCCGACGTCCGCCGCCGAAAAAAGTCGCAGATACCGCGGAAGCCGGTTTTTATATGCCGCGAAAGTAATTCCCGCCGACGTAAAAACCGGATTTTTCGCGAAAATATGCCCGCGGCGAACGCCGCGGGCGGGTTAATGTTGTTTTTTGAGTTTTAACCGTTTGTTTCGAGGATGCTTCTTACTTCTGCGGGCACGTTTATCACGGTAGTGCCGAAATTGTAATAATTGCAACCGACCGTGCACGAAACATTTATATTGCCGCCGGCAATGTCGCTGATAGGGCTCTGCATGCCAAGCGAGACGTTTGCCTTGGATATCTTGCCTTCCGTTACGTAAAATCTCGCGTTTCCGCTCATTGTCGTTCCTGAATAAGAGCTCATAAGTTGTTTAATGCTTTCGTTTTCTTCGTTTTCAAGATACATGTTGAGAAAACTTTGGAGTTTATCGGAGCTTATTTCGAAGCCGTCTTTTGTCTTTGTGAAAAACGTCCAATCCTGATTTTCCACCTGCTCGACGGATATCATATCGTCTATCGACTGATAGTCGAAGCCCAGATTCTCGACGGAGTCGGCCGCCCAATTTCCGTTATCTACTCTTGCCGCCGCCTTCAAGCCGTTGTCCTCGAAGATATAGACTTCGAGAACGATTTTGTTTGATTTGATGTAACTCATGGTCTCATTATCAAGTACTTCGGAATATGTAGTCATTTTCAGATACGCGCTCGTTTCGCTTATTTTGCATTCGTAAGTTGTATCCATTTTCAAGGGATATATTGTCATTCCGTTGCCGGAAACCGTCGCATCGCTCTTCATTTTCATAGTATACGAGCAATTTCTGTAATTCGAAATGTCGTTTACCGACTGATAATAGCTCTTCGTAAGCGTTTCGCCCGGGCTGAGGGCGGGGACATAGTACTTGACCTCGCCGGATTCGAGGCGAAGTATGCAGACTTTCTGAGTTTTGCTTCCCGCGGCGGCCGCCGCGCTTATAGCGACGGGCTGCGCTACGCTGTATTCCACCACGCCGCGTTCCGCCCCGACTACCGCGTCCGGGCCGGACACGTTGAGAGCGGCTATTTCCTCCGCGGTAAGGTCGGCGGACTTCCGATATTCCACGAAGCTCGCCTCTGTCGTATATCCGCAAATCTCGTTGGCGACGAAAGCCGCGGCGGCGGCGTCCTCGCTTTCATAGGACGCCTCGGAAGCTACGCCCGTAAACGTTTCGCTGTAATTGCCCTCGTCTTCGTTGCCGTTACCGCACGCTACAAGCGCGAACGCGCAACAAACGACAAGCGCAAACGAAACGATAATCATAAGAATTTTTTTCTTCATGTTCTTCGATCTCCTTGTGTTGTCATATTCTCATTATACACGCCCCCCCCCAGCGCTGTCAAGCGTTTTGACATTCTTTTCGGAAAATTTTCCGATAAAATCGCGAAAGCCCGCGGCGAACGCCGCGGGCGGGATAAATTTGTCGCGTAAAAAACTTACTCTATGCCTTCGAGCTCGTCGAGCGAGAGTTCGAACGCGGAAATGAAACGCTCGAAAAAGTAGTCCACTTCGGGCATTCTGCGGGATAAAAGGTCGGCTTTTATAGACTTCTCCGCTTTGGCGAATTCGCCGTTGCCGCTTCGGAGCTCTTCGAGACATTTTATATATGCGGCAAGCCTGTCCGCCGCCTTCATGAGCTTATATTCGACGCTCGCCGTATCGGGCTTCATAAAGTTCTCCATTTCGCCCTGCAACTCATTCGGGAGGGTTGCAAGCAGTTTGTCGCACGCCCTGTCTTCGAGCTCTTTATACGCGCCGTGAATGGAGTTGTTGAAATATTTTATGGGCGTGGGAAGATCGCCCGTCATAACTTCGCTGCACTCGTGATAAACGGCGTAGATGACGGCTTTGCCAGCGTCGGCCGAACCGCCGAACACTTTATTGTTTATGACTGCGAGCGCGTGGGTGAGCATTGCAACCTGCTCGGAGTGCTCCATAATGTTCTCCTCGCGCACCGAGCGCATGAGTTGCCAGCGCTTTATATACTTCATTCTGTCCATGAAGGCAAAAAAATTATAGGACATTGTTCTTTCCTCTCTGGTTTTTATAAATTATATAACAATTGCCGTGAAATTTCAATTGACTTTGGGGGATAATTGCAATATAATTTATTTAGTTTAATCGTCGGGGGTGCTGCGGAAATATTTTCGTGCCGCGGCTGAGATTATACCCTTTGAATCGGCAACGTAATTGTTGAGCGATAGTGCAAAGAGATTTTTTCGGGCATTCCCTAAATTTTTTATGGGGAAGGCTTTTTTATTTTCGGCGGTTAAAAGGAGGTTTTATGGTTTCTTCGTTACTCTCTTTTCAGGACCTGTTGAAGGACGTGGAGTCGTTCTTCATCGATTTCAACGGCCTTGAAAACGCCGCCATAAGTTCTATGGTATGGATAGCCATAGCCGCGGTTCTGGCGTTTATCGTCTGCAAGTTTGCGGTGAAAAAGGGCGGTCAACCTTTGGTGAACAAAATATTCGCCTTTTTCGCGCTTGCCTACGCCGTTACGTCTATAATTCTGTTCACGGTAATTTACTTTAAAATAGACGTCGGCGAGGACGAATACTTTACGCCGATGACTTATTATCCCATGCTCGCGTTTGCGATAGTCGCGGTTTTGGGCATAATTGCCGTTTTGGTAAAGCCCTTGAAATCCGTGAAGATTGCGGCATATTCCGCCATGGGCGCCGCTCTTATCGCCGTCATAATATGCCTCATAGTATATTACGCCTCCGGCGATCCCGAACATCTCAACGGCGTAAAACTCGACGTAGGCCAGAACGTGGCGCTCTATCTGGGCGCGGCGGCCATTATCGCGGCGATTGCGCTGACGGCGATTTTCGTCGACAAAAATTCAAGGCCTTTTGATTCGCGCTCTCTGAGCTTCGCCGCCGTGTGCATAGCGATGAGCTTCGCGCTCTCCTATGTAAGGTTTTTCAAGATGCCCTTCGGCGGCTCCATAACCTTTGCTTCCACTCTCCCGCTCATGCTGTATTCCTATATGTTCGGAATAAGAAAGGGCGCGCTCGCCGGAATGGTGTGCGGCATTTTGCAAGCAATACAGGATCCCTGGATACTTCATCCCGCGCAATTCCTTCTGGACTACCCCGTGGCGTTCGCGGGAATCGGACTTGCGGGAATTTTGCGCAACCTCAAAGTGTTTGACGGCAAGCCCCGTCTGCAATTCTCGCTCGGCGCGGCCATCGCCGGCCTTGTGAGATTTATCTCCCACTTCGTATCGGGCGCGCTTGCGTTCGGCTCCTACGGCGCAGGATATGTCGACGCATACGGAATCGAAGCGCTTGCAAATCCCTATTTTTACAGCTTCCTCTATCAGGTAATGTATGTAATCCCGGACGTAATCATTGTTATCGTCGCCGGAATACTGCTGTTCTCTTCGAAGAATTTCAGAACGCAGATTGACCGCTATACGGCTTTGGGCGCAAAGAAGGCCTCTCCCGCCGCGACCGCGGAAGAGGAAAAGACGGCTGAAACGCCCGCAGCGGACAGCGCGGCCATTCCCGTTGAGGAAGAGGCTTCGGCGGCCGACGAGAAGAAATAATTTCACATATCCCGCAATTTTAAAGCGGAGCGCAGATAATTCTGCGCTCCGCTTATCTTTTGCCGTAAATCTCCGGCCGTATGATTATTTACACAAATTGCAACACATCCAAAATAACGGCGAAAGCGAGAATGAGCACGAAGCCGACGGCGTGGATTATCGCCTCGATTTTCCGGGGCACGGGCTTTCGGAATATCCACTCTATGAGACAGAAGACTATTTTACTGCCGTCGAGAGCGGGAATGGGCAGAAGATTGAATACCGCCAAATTCACGCCTATATATGCAGCTATTTCGAAGAAATTCTGCCAGCTCTGCGTGGCAATCCGGCTCGTCAGTTTTATCGTGGTAACCGGACCGCCCATAGCGTTGAGGCCGAGATTGCCGGTCAGAAGTTCGCCGAGCACTTTGAATATGGTGCCGGCTATGCGGCCGGAATACGCAAACGACCGACCGAGGGTTTCCCAGAATCCGAAGCGGTAATTTTCTATGGAGAGCTTATAATAGTTGCTCTCGTTGATATCCACTCCCAAGGCTTTCCAGAGCCCGGAAACGTCGGCGGAATTTCTGAAAGAACAGTCCGCGCGTAGCATTACCTCTATTTCCTTTTCCGCGCCGTCCCTGAACACGAGAAAATTTACTTTCTCGCCCTCTTTTCTGCCGTTCAGAGCCGACACGAAATCGCTTGTCAGATATATTCTCGTCCCCTCCGCCTGCAAGATGAGATCGCCGTCTTCGAGGGAATATTCGAGATACTGTTGAGGCACGTCTTCGGTTACTATGCCGTCCACTCTGAATACCATCTGCCCGAAAGCGAACATGGATATTATTATGAGAAAGACGGCGAGCACGTAGTTCATCAAGGGGCCCGCCAAAAGAACTATTATCCTCTTCCATGGCGCCTTGCGCGTGAAAGCGTTTTCGCTTATTTCGTTCTCTTCGTCCTCATCGCCGTCCTCGCCCTCGAAAGCGCAAAAGCCCCCGAGAGGCAACAGCCTTACGGAAAATACCTCGCCCGTCTTTTTGGACGTATGCCTGAAAAGCCCGGGGCCGAAGCCTATGGCGAACTCGTTTATTCTGAATTTTAAGGCTTTGCCGGCGATATAATGTCCGAATTCGTGCACGGTTATCATTACGAGCAATATTAGCACCGCAATAAGCACCGAGCCTATCGTCGACATCACCGACGAAAACGATAGCAAAGTCATCTGATATTCTTTATAATTTCCCGTGCGCGTATTCTCGCTTCCATATCCTCGTTTATAAGGATATCCGCATTATCCGCACGCGCGGACGGAGTTTTTTCGACGGCGCCTTCGACTATTCCGAATATATCCGTAAACGAAACCTCGCCGTCGAGAAATGCGTGCACGGCCACTTCGTCCGCGGCGTTGAACGCCAACGGATACAGTCCGCCTCTTTCGCCGCACGAAAGCGCGAGATCGTACAGCGGATAATCGCTTCTTACGAGCGGTTCGAACGAAATATCGAAAGGTTTTCCGAAATCCATGGGCGGGACGTTGGTTTTCAGACGTTCGGGATAGCTGAGCGCAAGCTGTATGGGTATCTCCATTGAGGGATATCCGAGCTGTGCGAGCACTGCGCCGTCCTCGAACTCTACGAGGGAGTGAACAATACTCGTGGGCTGAATGACCGTTTCTATCTTGGAATAAGGCGCGCCGTAAAGCATATGCGCTTCAATGACTTCATAGCCCTTGTTCGCAAGAGTTGCGCTGTCGACGGTTATCTTCGGCCCCATCTTCCATGTGGGGTGAGCGAGAACTTGCTCATAGGTAACCTTTCCGAGCTCCTCTCTCTTCATTCCCCTGAGAGCTCCGCCGCTCGCGGTTATTATCAGCCTTTTCATAGGCGCGCGAGTATTGAACGAAAGACACTGCCATATGGCCGAGTGTTCGCTGTCGACGGGGATTATCTTCCCGCCGTGCTTTTCGGCCTCGGAAAGCGCGAGTTCCCCCGCGCACACGAGCGTCTCTTTATTCGCCAGCGCGAGCGTCTTCCCGTGCGAAAGCGCGGCAAGGCTGTAACTCAGCCCCGCAAAGCCCGCCGCGGCGTTGAAAATCAAATCGGCTTCGGGTATCGCGGCCGCCTGCGCGTCGTTTACGTAGACCGGCACGCCCAGCTCCTGCGCCTGACGAGCCAACGCGTCGCTGCGAACGCCGGCGCACAAGGCGATTATCTCAAATTCCGTGGGGTGATTTTTTACAACTCCGATAACCTGTCTGCCTATCGAACCCGTACTGCCTATAAGCACGATTTTTTTCATTTTATATTATACCCGTAAACATTATTTTTAATGACAAAAGCCCCGCGAATAATCGCGGGGCTCAAGCGCATGCCTTTCGCTGCGCGACGCAAACTCAGATAATTATAGTGCCGAAGCACAGAAGAACGACAACCGAGCAATAGAGCATACTGTCGAACCTGTCGAGGATTCCGCCGTGGCCGGGGAGTAATTTTCCCATATCCTTTATCCCGCATTCGCGTTTTATCGCGCTTTCGAACAAATCGCCTATCTGCGCGAGCACGGAAGTGGCAAGTCCTACGAGAATGAAAGTTACTATGGGATGAATGGCTTCGCTCGTAAACGTAAGGTCTACGCCGTTCATGCCCACATATACTATTTGCCCGTTCATTCCTCCGAAATAGTAAATGGTGATATATGCGAGTATGGCTCCGAACACGCCGCCCAAAAGTCCTCCGATGGCGCCTATAACCGTTTTATTGGGCGAAAGCTGGGGCGCGAGCTTCATCGGGATATATTTTTTGAGCAAACTGCCCACGAAGAACGCACCCGTATCGCAGAGAACGGTCGACATGAAAAGAAGCAATATCGCGACCATCGAATTGCGCGGCAAATGATTTATCGAGGAAAGAAGCGCGGAAAGCACTCCGCAATACAGCATGCAGAAAATACAGTTTATCGTACCTTTTACGGTGGAGCGTCTGTGATCGAATACGGACGTCGCCGCAAGGAACATTACGTATACGCAGAACGCGCACGCGACGGCGAGAAGCCCCGCTTGCATAGTCATCTGCACCGCCACGTGCAAGGGCACGACGACTGCCGCAAAAGCAATCGTGAACGCGCGTTGCGGCGTGGATATGCCGCCTATTGCGTTGAGAAATTCCATGCTGCCTATTATCGAAACGACGCAGAAAACGGCGTCGAACCCGAGCGCGCCGTAACCGCCCGGGATTATCCATTTCATCGAGCACAGCGCAACCCACGCAAGCAAATAACACGCGCCGGTTATGCATCTCAACTTCATATTGTGTTTTTTATCGTCGGGTTTTTCTACAGTCTGCATCGCAAACTCCTTACAAAATTCAGCGTGAGCCGCCGTAGCGCCTCTCTCTGGACATATATTCTTCTATTGCCTTATCGAAATGCGCCGGAGTGAAATCCGGAAACAACACTTTCGTGAAATAAAGTTCGGCATACGCCGCCTGATATAAGAGAAAATTGGAAAGCCTCATCTCTCCGCCCGTGCGGATTATGAGGTCGGGCGCGGGTATGCCCGCGGTGTACAGTTCGTTTTCAAGGCTCTCTTCGGTTATCCCGCCCTTTGCGGCCGCAAGATTTGCGGCGCGAGCTATCTCCGAACGCGAACCGTAGTTTATGGCGAATACCAAAGTGAACCGGGCGTTTTCGGGAGAATTTGCCTCTCCCTTTTTCAAGAGCTCCTCAACGTCCGGCGGCAGTGCCGAAAGGTCGCCGATTATCTTTATCGCGGAGCCCTCGGCGCACAGCTTTTGCGCGTTTTCGCCGAAATATTTTCTCAAAAGGTTATATAACCCTTCGAGCTCGTCGGCGGGGCGGGAAATTATATTCTCCGTCGAGAGCGCGTACACCGTGAGATATTCTATTCCGCGTTCGGCGGCGCGCTCGGATATTTTAATCATGGCCTTCATGCCGGCGTTATGCCCGTATGAACGCGGCATGAGCCTCTTTTTCGCCCATCTGCCGTTGCCGTCCATTATTATCCCTACATGACGGGGAACGGAATTGAGTGCGCGAGACATTATACCGTCATTATCTCCTTATCCTTGGCGGCCACAAGCGCGTCGACGCCCGAAACGGCCTCGGATACGTATTTTTCCACATCGGCTTCGCAATTGGAAAATTCGTCCTCGGAAATAAGTTTATCCGCTTTCAGCTTTTTCAATGCCTCCAAAGCCTCGCGGCGGACGTTCCTCTGCGCGACTTTGGCGTCCTCGCCCATTTTTTTGACCTGTTTGGAAAGCTCCTTTCTTCTCTCTTCCGTGAGCTGCGGGAAAGCCAGCCTTATAACTTTACCGTCGTTGGTGGGCGTTATGCCGATATTGGAAACCTGCAAAGCCTTTTCTATGCTCTTCAACAAAGATACGTCCCACGGGGAAATTACGAGGCATCTTCCCTCCTGCACGGAGATATTCGACGTCTGGTTTATGGGCGTGGGCACGCCGTAATAGTCGACGTTTATCTTGTCGAGAATATGCGGGTTGGCGCGGCCAGCGCGCACGGCGGCATAATCCTCTTTCAGAACGTTCAACGTCTTGGAAAGTTTATCGTCGAGCGTAAGCAGTATTTCTTCAACCTGTTCTATCATTTAATCCTCCTTATCGGGCGGAAAGTTCCGCTTTTATTAATTATTGTCTATAATGGTTCCCATTCTCTCGCCGCACACAACTCTTATTATGGAATTTTCCTCTTCGAGCCCGAAAGCGAGCACGGGGATATTGTTTTCCATACACATAGTCGCCGCCGTGGTGTCCATAGCCTTTATCCCGTTTTTGATTATGTCGAGATAATTTATATGGTCGTATTTTTTCGCGTTCGGATTGAGTTTGGGATCGCTGTCGTAAATTCCGTCTATGTTCTTGGCCATCATCAAAACGTCCGCCTGAATTTCGCAAGCTCTCTGCGCGGCGGCCGTGTCGGTCGAACAATACGGATTGCCCGTTCCGCAAGCCATGATTACCACTCTTCCCTTTTCGAAATGGTGCAGAGCTTTTCTGAGGATATACGGTTCGGCTACGGACGTCATTATGAGCGCAGTCTGCACGCGTGTGGGTATTCCGCGCTGTTCCAGAGCGTCCATCATTGCGAGGGAATTCATTACCGTGGCGAGCATGCCCATATGGTCCGCGGTGGTGCGCTCCATCTGTTTGCCCTGTCTGCCGCGCCAGAAGTTGCCTCCGCCTATCACGAGAGCTACCTGAACGCCCATATCGTGTATCTTTTTTATCTGATTTACGACGCCTGAAATGACGTTTTCGTCAAGTCCGTGCCCGGCCGCGCCGGCAAGCGCTTCGCCGGAAAGTTTTATGAGCACTCTCTTGTATTTGGGCAACATATCCGCTCCTTGGAATTTTATTCCAAAATATTATAGCATATCCGACTATAAATATCAATGATTTCCGCCATAAAAATTTCCCGCAACGCCAAACGCGCCGCAGGGCTTCGCTCTGCGGCGCGTTTAATTCAAGGCAAGTTCCGAAAACCGCCTTGTATTCTGTTTTCCCCGCGGGCTACAAGCAGACCGAGGCGGCGCAGATACTGCACATGTCGCAACAGCAATACAGCCGTTTCGAAAACGGGATATACGAGCTGAACTACTCGCAGATAATCACGCTCTGCCGACTTTACGATATTTCCGCCGACTATCTTTTCGCGCTCGAAATGTTTTGAATAAGGAGAGGCGTTGAACGCGCCCGACCGATAAAATTTAAAAACGCGCCCTGTTGCGGGGCGCGTTTTATTGCGTTGTCATAAATAACGCACTGCGTTTGAATTAACCTGCGACATTTGCCGATACGGTATAGTATTCGCCGTCGGCAGCGGAACTGTATCCGCTCTGAACATAGTTGGTTTTTACCGTAGCGCCGCCATCATGGTTGTCGGCTTCGGCGGGATTGAATTTATAGAACTTTCCGCCCGTTACCTCTATGTTCGCGTCGGCTGTATTGTCTATGCAGTTGAGCACATAATTGTTGCCGTAGGCGTCTTCGGTAACCGAAAATTCGCCGCCCTTTATCTGCGCGATTCCCTTTTCAACCTGCACAACCGTAGCCGCGTTGCCGGCTTTGAAAATACCGCCCTCTATTACGAGTTTGCCCGTCAGAGTATAATTTTGCGAACCGACGTCAACCGTATAGCCGTTCACGCTCTCCACGGTTCCCTCGCCCTTGACGTAAAGTTCGCCGTCTTTCACCCATATAAGGGTGCCTTTACCCGATTGAACGGTGCCTTTGAGAGTTTTGCCGTTGAGGTCGAGAACTATGTGTTTGGTGATTTCAATTCTGTCGTTTGCGTCCTCAATGTTGGCGGTGAGTTTGATGAGGCAATCGTCGGCAACGGCGTCTTTGAGCTGAGCGAAAGTGCCGACTTCTTTGACTTGGAGCGCGCTTACGGTGTAGACGTCCTTATTGGCGGAATCCTGCTGAGCGCCCTTTTTGCATATATAATCTTCGGGAATTGTGCAGTCGGAAATTGTCTTGTCTGAGGGATCGAAGCCGTGGAAGGTTCCGCCCGTAACGGTTATTTCTATATCCGCGAGATTTTCGTCCTGTCCGTTTACAAGCCACTTGTCGCCGCCCGAATAGGTTACCGAATAATCTCCGCCCTTTATCTCGGCAGAGCCGCGTACCATCGACAATACGGAAGCGCTTTCGGTAGTGTAAGTGCCGCTTTCCAGAACGATTTCGCCGTCGGTTGCGGGATTAGCGCCTACGCGGAATACGTAGTGCTTTGCCGAAACGGTGCCCTCTCCCGTAACGGTGAGTTTGCCGGTTACTTCGAAAAGTGCATTCTCCTTTTCTTCCGTCTGAGTTATGGTCTTACCGTTGAGGTCGATTGAGACGGTATGGTCGACGGTAAAGTGTTCGTCCGTTTCGATATTGCCGTCCAAAACTATTTCGCAGTCGCTTGCAAGCGCGCTTACAAGATCCGCGGCGGACGAAACGTGCACGCGCGTATCGGCTTCGGATACCGTAAGACTATAACTTGCTTCCTTTCCTTCATAGGTTACTTCGGCGCTGTACTGCCCCGCAACGGTAAACTCTTCGTTTAAGTTTACAATCGTGTCGCCCTGATATGCTTTGACGGTGTATTCGGTTACAATTTTTTCGGAATCGTCGGAATACTTAGCCGTAACTTGCAATCCTTCCGCGGTAAACTGATCGCCGACGGTGAAAGTTGTGGTAACTCCGCTCGTCTGCAACGATATCGAAGTCAACGTCTTTGCCGGCTCTTCCGGCGTTTCGTTGCAAGCCGCAAGCGAAACAGCCATCGCCGTGCCTATTACGGCGCATGCGGCCGCAGTAAAAATTTTGCTTAGTTTGTTCATTAAAATGTATCTCCTTTTTATGGTTTTGCCAATTATTAGTATACAAAAGTATTTCAAAAATTGTCAAGCAAATCCGTATACTTTTAAGACTTTAAAAAAATTGTCAAAAATCAGTATACAAAAGTATTTTATAAATTGGTCAATTACATTTGTATGATTGTATCTGATAATTTGACATAGGAAAAAATCATGCTTAACGAAAACATTAAAAAATTACGCAAGCTGAGGGGCATAAGCCAGGTTGAACTCGGGAAAGCCCTGCACGTAAGCAAACAATGCGTTTCAAACTGGGAAAACGACAACATACAGCCGTCCATCGAAATGCTGGTTAAATTAGCCGGGTATTTCGACGTTTCCACCGATTATCTGCTTGATTTGAACACCCGGAATTATCTTGCGCTGGACGGTCTGACCGACGAAGAGGTCATGCATATCAAATCAGTGGTTCAAGATATATTGTCGAGAAAATTATAGACTTTATTCACAGTTTTTAAAAGTTCCCCGTGCAGGAAAGCGGCGTATTTTGTCGGCCGCGCGCCGATTTGTGTTTTATTCCGGCCGCGTCCGCCTGCCCTCCGATTTGTGCGTTTCGCAAAACTTCATCTCTGCTCTCCGCCGGCATCTCCCTTTCAGGATATATTCAAAAACGTTGACAAATATACGTTCGAATGTGCTATAATACAGTTGAAAGAAACAAGGAGGAACGGACATGAAAAAATTTGCATGTGTTTGTTTGGGAATTTTAATGTCTTTGGGGGCGTTTGCCTTTGCCGCGTGCGGCGAAAATCAAAACGCCGCCGAAAGTTGCGACGACTCGCGTTCGCAACCCGCTGCTCCTTCCGTAAACGGGAAAAAACAGTTTGAAGACGCGGAGAGCGGATATCCGTCCGTTCGCGCGGACGACAAAGTTTCGCCCCTTGCCGCGCTCGACAAAATCGAGATAGCCGACGCCTTCGGAGACAGCGATTCGAAAGATTGGTCGTTTGCCCTGCGGGCAACGGGCAACGCCGATTATTCATACGATTTGAAATGGACGTCGGAAATAACCGACAGCGAGAAATTTTACATAGGTTTGTCGGCCGGAGCGAATATAGACGACACGTTCGGCATACGCTCTGCAAAAGACGGCGAAGGGATAGATCTTTTCGGCGGCGGCAAAGCAGGCGTCGATATCGGCTACACGGCGCCAAAATCCGATTCCGAGCCGCGCTCAAAATCCTTCGACGTCGGTTTCCGCCACGACGGAGACCTCATATTATATACCGATACCGACGGAACGGAAAAGAGCATAACCGTTTCCGCGCTTTCCGACAAAGCCAACGCCGAATTTACGGATAGGGCGATGCAAGAGATTGCCGGCGCGGTGATGAGTATTCCCGAGGACGTAAAAAAGGGATTGTCATTGCGGCTTGCGGTGGAAAATCTTATCGAGCTGGGCTTTACCGCCGAAATCGACGATTCGCAAGGGCTGACCGTTCGCCTCGTTGCCACGCACGGCTTTTTCACGGGGCTTTTGAACGATATGTTGGAGGAACTCTTGCCCGAGGATTTGCTTAAATATATCCCGAGAGCCGATTTCGGTTACTCCTCCACAGACTTTGAAATAACGCTTGCCTTCGACGAGAGCGGACTTTTTAAGGAATATTCGTTTTCGAGCGACGCCGTTTTGAGCTTTTCGCTCGAAGTACGCCGTCTGTTTGTCTGCGAGAGCCATTTGAAGTTCGGTTGCGGTATGTCCGTCGAGGCTTATTACGGCGAAACGCCCGGCTTCGGCGAGCAAACCGAAGGGTAAAATCAATCGACGCGAACATTAATTGAATAAGAACAAATAAGAACGGGCTTCGGAAAGTTTCGGCTTCTCCGGAGCCCGTTTTTTCGGTCTGAACATAAATCAAAAGCAAATAAATCGGGGAGGCGTTTTGCCTCCCCGAACATAATTTTTATCAAAGACGTCTGAGCCGCCGTTAAACGACTTTACTTCTTCATGGACTCTATCTGCTTCGCCACTTCGTCCTGCAAGTTCTCGTTCTTCTTTTCGAGACCTTCGCCCATTTCGAAGCGCACGAAACGCTTTACTTTGAACTTATCGCCTATAACCTGCGCAACTTTGAGGCTGTCGTCCTTTACGAACGGCTGCTCCATAAGACAGTTGTCCTGATAATATTTGCCGAGTTTGCCCTCGACTATCTTTTCGAGAATGTTCTGAGGTTTGTTCGCGTTTTTGGGATCGTTCTGCATCTGAACGAGCATAATCTCCTTTTCCTTGGCGAGCACGTCTGCCGGAACGTCTGACGAAACGAGATATTCGGGCTTGGAAGCGGCTATCTGCAAAGCGACGTCGTGCAACGTCTCCTCTGCGCCCTCTTTGAAGTCTTCGGCTTCGACCATAACGCCTACCTTGCCGCCCATATGGATATACGTCTCTATTTTGCCCGCGTTCTCGAAAATCGCGAAACGACGTATGGAAATCTTCTCGCCTATTACAGCCGTCTGGGAGATGATGTAGTCCTTTACGGTGCCGTCGCCGAGTTTGCAAGCGTTGAGAGCCTCGACGTCGGCGGGCTTTTCGCTCGCCACGACTTTTGCGACTTCGTCGACTATCGCGTGGAATTTCTCGCCGCGGGATACGAAATCGCTCTCGCAGTTGATTTCGAGGAGAACGCCCGTGCCGCACTTGCCGCATACGAACGCGCCTACGACGCCCTCCGCGGCTATTCTGCCCTCTTTCTTAACGGCCTTGGCTATGCCGCGCTCGCGGAGAAGCTCCGAAGCCTTTTCTATATCGCCGTCGGCGTCGGCAAGAGCCTTTTTGCAGTCCATCATTCCGGCTCCGCTCTTCTCGCGCAGAGTCATTACGTCCTTTGCCGTGAATGCCATAATTATTCTTCCTCCTTGTCTTCTGCGGATACGGCTTCTGCTTCCTCAGCGGGAACTTCTTCCGCCGCCGCCACTACTTCTTCTATGGATACGGGCTCGCCCTCGTCTTCCTCGGAAGGAAGCACGGGAGTTTCGCCCTGATTTGCCTCTATTACCGCGTTTGCGATTACCGACGAAATGAGCTTTACGGCGCGGATTGCGTCGTCGTTGCCGGGAATTACGTAATCGATAAGATCGGGATCGCAGTTGGTATCGGTTATCGCCACGATGGGGATATTGAGCTTTCTCGCCTCGGATACGGCTATATCCTCGTTATGGGGATCAACCACGAACATAACGCCGGGGAGCTTGTTCATCTCCCTTATGCCGCCGAGATTGGTTTGAAGTTTATCGAACTCGTCTTTAAGTTTGGCGACTTCCTTTTTGGGGAGAAGGTCGAACTCGCCGTTCTGCTCCATTTTCTCTATCTTGACCATTCTGTCGATACGCGAACGAATGGTCTTGAAGTTGGTGAGCGTGCCGCCCAGCCAGCGCGAGTTCACGTAATACATTCCGCAGCGCTCGGCCTCTTCTTTTATGGCGTCCTGAGCCTGCTTTTTCGTGCCGACGAAGAGCACTGTTTTGCCTTCTTTTACGCTTTCGCAGACGAATTTATAGGCTTCTTCGATGAGATCTACCGTAAGTTGAAGATCGATAATATGGATATCGTTCCTCGCCGCATAGATGTATTTGCTCATCTTGGGATTCCATTTTCTCGTCTGGTGCCCGAAGTGTACGCCCGCTTCGAGCAGTTGTTTCATTGTTATAACCGCCATTTCAATTCCTCCGTTTACCTCCCCGAAGACGCGGCTTTTACGGCGTTTATTGCGACATTGAAAGATTTTACCGCCACGGAACGCCCGCCCTTCGGGTGTGAATTTTTACAGCCTTAGTATTTTAGCAGATATTATTTTGTTTGTAAAGAAATTTTGAAGCCTTTTTGAAGATAAAAATGAGCCGTGCGGCGATTTCGCCGCACGGCCGTTCTTTTTTATCCGTAAAACTTACCATCTGAGCCCGAGAGACTGCATCCATCCGCAAGCCTCGAACAGATTGTAGTTGCTGAACACTACCACCGTGGCAAGAGATATGGTGGACATTATCTTTATCAGTATGTCGAGAGACGGGCCTACCGTGTCTTTCAGAGGATCGCCTACCGTGTCGCCGACAACGGAAGCGTCGTGAGCGGCTCCGCCTTTCTTTTCGCCCTCTATGCCGCCGGATTCGATATACTTCTTCGCGTTATCCCACGCGCCGCCCGAGTTGCCGCAGAATATCGCGAGCATAATCGCCGCTATGGTTGCGCCCATAAGAACTCCGCCGACGAACATAGGTCCGAATATGAAGCCGGTAACAAGCGGGAAGAGTATGCACATTATGCAGGGTATGCGCATTTCTTTGAGCGCGCCCGACGAGGATATCTCTATGCACGTCTTGTAGTCGGGCAGAACTTCGCCCTCGCGCAAGCCCTCTATTTCGTTGAACTGACGGCGGACTTCTTCTACCATCTTTCTCGCCGCTTTCGCAACGGCGTTTATGAGCATGCCCGAGAACATGAAGGGCAACGCCGCGCCGCACAGAGCTCCGCAGAGCGTCATGGGGTTTATGATATTGAGAGCGAGTTGCTCGATTAAGTTTATGTTCTGGAACGCAAACAGATACGACGTCATGAGCGAAAGAGCCGCAAACGAAGCCGAACCTATTGCAAAGCCCTTGCCGATAGCCGCCGTGGTGTTGCCGACGGAGTCGAGCTTATCGGTTATTTCGCGCACGCCCTCGTCGAGATAGCTCATCTCCGCAATGCCGCCCGCGTTGTCCGAAATGGGACCGTAAGTATCAACCGAAACGGTTGCCGCAACGAACGAAAGCATGCCGAACGCCGCGCACGCAACGCCGTACATTCCGGCTATTGCATAGCTTCCGAATATCGCCGCCGCGAGCACTACCACGGGAAGCATACAGCTTATCATGCCCGTTGCAAGGCCCTGCGTTACCGTGAGCGCCGCGCCCTCTTTGGAGGCCGACGCAATGCCCTTCGTGGGCTTATAGTCGTAACTCGTGTAATATTCCGATATGATGCCGATGATTATTCCGGCGGCTATGCCGAGAACCGCCGCGAGCCAGGGGCTGAACGCGCCGAGGCGGAAACCTGCCGCCTGAAACGCCGGGTTCTGTATGTCGCCCAATCCGGAACCTATATCCTTGAACATAAATATGGATATCACTATTCCCGCGACGACGGTTATGCCGGCGGATATCCATGTGGAAATATTCAGTTCCATATGTACGTTCTTCGATAACCTCGGTTTGAGAACTATATAGCTTATACCTATTATGCATGCAAGCAGTCCGCAGCCCGCAAACACGAGGGGATAGAGCATCATGGCGTTGAGCATTTTCTGGTCGCCCACTATGCTGTGCATAAACAGCTCGC